>NZ_JAGGOK010000067.1 GCF_018614615.1 Streptomyces sp. ISL-100
GTGCTCGGTGTAGCGGTCCGCGATGGGCCGACCTGCAGACCTTCCTGCCCGTCCTGAAAAACACCCCTGTCGGCTTCGCCGGCATGTTCTACATGGGCGTGGACGACTTGCAGGGAGTCCGCGACGGCATCGCCCAGCACACCGAAATCGTCAAGGACATCAGCTCTGATCACACCGGTCAGCGCATGTTCTACTTCCGCGACATCGACGGCTACGTCATCGGGGTCAACGAAAAGGCCGCACTGGAGGCCAGCGCCCTGAGCAAGTACGCCTAACAGAACCTCAGGCCGTGTCCGTCGGCCGCAGGTCCTTGCCCGTGTCGGTGAGCCGGCGGTCGGCGTCACGTCCGATCAGCACGCCCGCGGCCGCCGGTCCCAGGCGCCGGAGGCCCGGTGTGAGGGCGAGGGTGACCGCAACAGAGGCGGCGGCCATCACTGTCATGGCGGTCGCGGGTGACGTCACCTGCGCGATGCCGCCTGCGACCGCCGCGGCCACGCCTTGCGCGGTGAGCATCCCTGAGGAGTGCAGTCCGAAGGCGTGGCCCCTCAGCTCGCTCGGGATCAGGGACATCAGGCGTTCCTGGAGCAGCAGGTTGGCCGAGAAGCCGATCGACCCCACGGTCACGGCGGCGAGCGCCACGGGCAGCGCCGGGTGCAGGACGAAGATCAGGTACGGGGCGGCGAGCAACAGCAGCATTGGCGGCGCACCGAATCTGGCGCGCCAGTGCCCAGGCAGGAAGCGGCCGGTCAGGGTGTCCCCTGCCAGCATGCCCACAGCGGCGAAGGCGAACAGGAGCCCCGCGTCGTGTGGGGCGTAGGAGACGAAGAGGGATTCGCAGCCGACGACGAGTCCGTTGGGCACCCACAGGGCGAGGTAGACGCGGCGCTGGGGTTTCGCCGCCCACAGGCGCGCGTTGGTCCGCCAGGTCTCGCTCGCGGACGGACGGCCTTTTGCGCGCGGCGGCCGTCTCGCGAGACCGATGCGGGCGACGGCCGCGGCGACGACGTAAAGGGCGGCGCCGGTGAGCAGGGCCTCGCGAGGTGTCAGGACGTTGACGAGTACGCCGCCGAGGGCGTAACCGCAGATCTGCAGGCTTCCCGCGCACATGTTGAGCACCGAACGGCCGAGCAGGTAGCCCTCTGCGGGGACGATCTCGGTGAGCAGTCCGTAGCGCACTCCGCCGCCGACCGAGCCGACCATGCCCTGCACCGACAGGATCGCGAAGATCGCCCCGACGGACAGGCCGGGCATGGCCAGGGCGGTGGTGGCCACGGCGAAGAAGAGCGCCAGGCCGACGGTCGCGGCACGCGGCGGCAGGCGGTCGGCCGCCGACAGCAGGACACTCGCGCCGATTATCTGCGCCAGCTTCGGGCCGAACATGCTGAGGGCGGCGAGGAGCGGCGAGCCGGTCGCGTCGTAGACGAGCGTCCCCAGGGCGAGCCCACTTACCGTCAGGGCGGCCACGTGTGCGGCGGTGGAGACGAGTAGCGGGGCGAACTCCGGGGTTTTGAGGAGCTCTTGGTAGGTGCGCATGGACGGAGTGTCGGCAGACGTTCTGGCGCGGAGTTAATGTTTCGCGGGGAGGCGAAACCATTGGGCTGGTGGGAAGTCAACGCGGATACGCTCGCGAGCAGCCGGTTCGTCGTGTCGCCCCTCTGTGAGACGACAGCGAGCCTGATGGCCCTGGAGAAGGACTCGCCCGCGCATCCGGCCGAGCGCCGCTGGCTGCACAGTCACGGGCCCGCCTACCGGGAACGGCTGATCGCCGATCCGCTCACCGCCCTGCTGGTGCGCGTCGCACTGGGCAGGCACCGGTTGTCTTTGACAGGGTGAAGTGGAGCCAGCGGGACATCGCGATTGGGCGCCAGCGCTCCGACAACGAGATTGGGAGCCACTCGGTCTGACCATCTGTGACATGCCGCTGATGGCGTAATGGGGCCTGTGGTCTGGTTGGCCGGGTGACGCTTTGGGCGTTTCATCACGGTCGTGTCAGGAGCCCGTGGGTGTACAGGTCGCGTGAGTGGATCTTCGAGCGGATCCGCCGTGACCGTCGGTTGGATCCGACGGTCTCGGGCCGGATGGTCGCCCAGCGATACAAGGTGTCGCGGAACACGGTGGCGAAGGCGTTGTCGTGTCCGGTGCCGGCGAAGCGGAAGAAGCCGCCGCCGCGCCAGAGCGTGCTGGAGCCGGTGAAGGGCTTCATCGACGCGATGCTGCGCGAGGACCTGGCGGCGCCGAGGAAGCAGAAGCACACCATCGACCGCGTTCTTGAGCGGCTTGCGGGTGAGCATGACTTCGAGCAGGCGTCGTACTCCACCGTCCGTGACTACATGCGCAAACGCCGTCCTCTATTGGAGCTGGAGGCCAAGGAAGGCCGCCGCCACCTGGAAGGCATGGTGCCGCAGGAGAAGAAGCCCGGCGAGGAGGCGGAGGTCGACTTTGCGGATGTCTGGCTGGACCTGGCGGGACAGCGCCGCAAGTGCGTGCTGTTCACGCTGCGGATGTCGTACTCCGGCAAGGCCGTGCACCGCGTCTATGCCACCGCCTCGCAGGAAGCGTTCCTGGACGGGCACGTGGAGGCATTTCGGGTGCTGGGAGGGGTGCCGAGCGTCCATATCCGCTACGACAACCTCAAACCAGCGGTCAAGCAGGTCATGTTCGGCCGCTCCCGCACGGAGAGCACACGCTGGGCGGCCTTCCGGTCCTGGTATGGGTTCTCGGCGTTCTACTGCGTCCCCGGTGAGGACGGAGCCCATGAGAAGGGCGGGGTCGAGCACGAGGGCGGCCGCTTCCGGCGCAAGCATCTGGTCCCGCCGCCGCAGGTGGAGTCGCTGGCGGAGCTGAACGAGCGCCTGGAAGCGATCGATACGGCCGAGGACGCCCGGCACGTCCACGGCCGCCCGACATCGATCGGCTTCGATTTCGAGCACGAACGGGGCTGCCTGGCACCGCTGCCGGCGGACGAGTACGACACCGGGATGGACCTGACGCCCATCGTCCACCGCAACGGCAGAGTCACCGTCCGCCAGTGCTACTACTCGGTGCCGGCGAAGTTCATCGGTACCAAGGTGCGGGTCAAGCTGCGGGCGAACGAGATCTGGATCTTCGAGGGCCGCAACGTCATCGCCCGCCACCCCAGGTTGACTCGCCGCTACACCTACCACGACATCCTGGACCACTACCTGGAGATCCTGCTGGTCAAGCCCGGCGCGTTTGCCGGGGCCGCAGCCCTCGCCCAGGCACGCGCCGAGGGCGGCTTCACCAAGGTGCATGAGGCGTTCTGGGCGGCGGCGAAGGCCAGGGCCGGTGACAAAGAGGGCACCCGGATGCTGATCGAGGTGCTGCTGCTGCACCGCCAGCTGCCCGCCGCGGCGATCGTCGCCGGCATGGAAACGGTGCTGCGGATCGGCGCCATCAGCACCGACCTGGTGGCGATCGAGGCCCGCAAGGCGATGGAGAACCAGGGCCTGGAGGAGGCATCCGACACGGCCGAAGCCTGCGCCGACGAGACCGGCGACCTGGACGACGAGCCCGTCGACGCCGGGGGCGAGGGGGCGAAGGTGATCTCCCTGCCCGCCCGGCGGTTGCCGCCCGACGCCCGCCCTGCGCTGCCCGACATGAGCAAGTACGACCGACTGCTGACGCCGGTTGCCAACCGATCGGACAACAGAAAGGGCACCAGCGCATGAGCCCCACCAAGACCGGCGCCGAGGTTCCGCCCACGCGGATGCCGTTTCCCGAAGGGGACCCGGAGGATGCCCAGATTGACGAAGCCTGCCGGGATCTGCGGCTGCCCGCCTTCCGCGAGCGGTTCATGGAGCTGGCGGCCACCGCCCGGCGCGAGCAGTCCTCCTACAAGCAGTTCCTGCTGGACCTGCTGCAAGTCGAGGTCGCCGACCGCGATGTCCGCCGCCAGCAGCGGCTGGTCCGCGCGGCGAAGTTCCCCCGCCCCAAGCGGCTGGAGGACTTCGACTACGAGCGCAACCCCAACGTGCTGCCCGAGACGGTCGGTGACCTCAAATCCACGTCCTGGGTTCGCGAGGGCCGGCCGCTGGTGCTGATCGGCGACTCCGGCACCGGCAAAACGCACTTGCTGATCGGAGTGGGTACGGCGATCGCCGAGGCCGGCATGAGCGTCCGCTACACCACCACCTCGGCCCTGGTGAACGAACTCGCCGAAGCCGACGCAGCCCGAAGGCTGTCCTCGGTGATCGCCCGATACAGCAAGGTCGACCTGCTCTGCCTGGACGAGTTCGGCTACCTGAACCTGGACAAGAAGGGCGCCCGGCTGCTGTTCCAGATCTTCACCGAACGCGAGGAGCGCAAGGCCACCGCGGTCGCCACCAACTCGCCGTTTGCCGAATGGGACAAGATCTTCGCCGACCCCAGGCTCTGCGCAGCCATCGCCGACCGAATCACCTTCCGCTGCACCCTCATCCAGACCGGCACCGAGTCCTACCGCTTCCACACCACCGAACAGCAGCAAAGGAATCAGACATGAACCCCCAGCACGCCTTGGACACCTGTGCCCCCCGAAGCGGTTCAGTGCCGCTCGATATCCGAAACAGCCTCAAGACCGGCGCACGACTCTTCGCCGCAGCACTGACCGCCTCAGTGCTCGCCGCTTGCGGCTCAGGCGAGGAGAAGCAGGTCAGCGTGGAAGCCACCGATACCGCATGTACCGTCTCCCCGAACAAGGCGTCGGCCGGCACCAGGGTCACCTTCACCGTCAAGAACACCGGCACGAAGCCCGTCGACTTCGCCCTCGTCGCCGCCGACGGTGACACGGTTGTCGAAGAACAGGGCATCGCTCAGGGAGCATCCGAGGAGACGGTCCAAAGCCAGCTCAACGATGGCGGCACCTACACCGCCACCTGCACACCGCGAGGAGAATCACCGATCCGAACAGAATTCACCGTCACCAAATAGAAGCGGCCCGGCGCTTCAGTTCAGACTGCGTGCTGCGACGTTCTGTGGGGCACGCCCCGGCGCCGGATCAGCCAGGCCACGACGATCGTCGCAAGGACCGGAATGACGAATTCACGGACCGTGTCCACGGCACCGGGTGCGTCCGTGAACCAGATGACGGCGACCGAGTCGGACCAGTTCCACGCCCCGTGAAACGCGCATGCCCCCCACAGGTCTCCTTCGAGCAGCACATAACCGACGAGGAACAGCCCGACCAGGAATAGTGCGACGAACTCCACCGGCTGATGGTCGACCAGAACGTGGGAGGCGGAGAAGGCGAGGGCTTGGATCACGACCGCCCAGGCGAGCGGCCAGCGCATGGCGATCGCCTGGGTGAGGAACCCCCGGAAGACGACCTCCTCGGTGCCGGCCTGCAACATCCAGGCAAGTGCCATCAGCGCCAGCCCACCGGCCAGCAAGGGCCAGGCCGGCAGGGCCTTGGCTGTCGTGGCGCCCCAGCCACCGACTCGGGCCACGGCCAGGGGGAGGAGGTTCAGTACCGCCCCGAGTGCGAACCCCGCCGCCACCTTGCCGACAACACGTCCTCTGAAGAGGCCCACGGTCCACAACGGGCGCCGCTCATACAGGCGCAGCCACAACCACAGCAGCCCGATGATCGCGGCCACAATGACAGCCATGAATCCGGCGTGGCGCGGCGCGTTCTCCGTGGTAAACACATCATCGAAGTCCAAAGGCCCCAAGGCGTCACCGACCGGCTTACCCAGAACGATCACGGGCACCAGCGCCACGGCCAACGCGACGATGACCGCCAAAACAGGATGCGTTGGCCGCTGGGCGCGAGTGGCCGGCTCCAACGCTGCAGGCAGGGGCCGCTCCATAGGCTCACCAGTCCAAGAGACAGGGTATGCGGCCACTCGCCGATGACTCTCCTGCCAACAGCAGGGCCGGGCCCTTCTGAACCGCGCCTGTCAGGGACACAGACCAGCAGGGCCCGGAGCCACCAAGCTAACTGTTCACGCCCGCACCACCACACCGGACACTCCCACACCATCCCACCGCACCGCCCATGTCACCCGATAGGGGTGGCTCCCAATCCCAGTGCCGATCATGGACCTGTGTCGCAGGACATCCCCACCACGGACGGAGCAACGTGGCTCCCGTTTCCGTTGCCCGAGTTGCTCTCGTTCACCCTGTCGAAATCACACCGGTGGATCGCCGACTTCCTGACACCGGTGCCGTCCCGCGAGGGTGAGGCACAGGGCGGTGCGGAGTTCTACGACGAGCTGGCGCGGATCCGCGAGACGCCGGCCGACACCGCCCGCGCCGACCTGGAGATCGCTCATCGCGGACCGTTGCCGGGCCCGTTGCAGCGCCCCGATCTGTCCGAGCGCGTCGCCGACCTGCTGGAGTGGGTGTGGCGGGAGACCGTGGCGCCCGACTGGCCGCGGCGGCGGCGCGTCATCGAGGCCGATGTGGTCGCGCGTACGGGCCAGTTGAGCCGGGCGGGCTGGGCAGCCGCACTGGACGACATCCATCCGGAGATGCGGTGGCTGGGCGGCAACCGGCTGCAGATCAACACCCGCGCCTTCCCGCCCCGGCAACTGATGGGATCGCAGCTACTGTTCGTGCCGGTCATGCCGCGTATGGGATGGATCTCCACGGACCGGCCGGACTCCCACGGCGCGGTGCACCGGAACGCCGTGGTGTACCGATGCTCGGGCGCGCTGGCGGAGCCGGAGCGGGCCGCCGCTCCTGAGGCGCTGGGCAGGCTGCTCGGTGCCGGGCGTGCGAGCGTGCTGGTGCTCCTGGACAGCCCGATGAGCACGACGCACCTGGTGGCGGTGACGGGCCAGGGTCTCGGCTCGGTGGGCCGCCATCTCAAGGTGCTCCTGGACGCCGGGCTGGTCGGCCGCCGCCGCGCGGGACGGTCCGTGCTCTACTACCGCACGGCCGCCGGCGACGTGCTGGTGCGGGCGCAGGACTCTTAGCGACCGCGGGGCCATTGATCGTTCTGGCCGAGCTGCGTACGTACCCGGCCCGCCCCGCCGCCCCGACGCGGCGGCACACAGCCCGGCCAGGTGCAAACCACTCCGGCCGACGCGCCGGGACCGGGCTGGGCCGCGAGGCCCCGTCCTGGACGAGAGCCCCGGATCCCACACCGTGGCACACGCATGTTGCCCGTCCGTTCGGCCACGTTCACGGCACAGTGGAGGCATGAACGCAGACGACAGGAACATTCTGGCCAGGGGACGCGTGGCGACCAGGCTTCCAGCCCAGGACCTGGACCGGGCGCGGCGTTTCTACGCCGAGCAGCTCGGTCTGGAGCCCGTCGATGAACGGCCCGGTGGGTTGCTGTATCGGTGCGGAGGCGCGGAGTTCGCGCTGTTCAAGTCGACGGGAGCCTCGCCCGGTACCTTCACTCAGATGGGGTGGGAGGTCGACGACGTCGAGACCGTCGTGTCGGAACTCAAGCAGCGCGGCGTGATGTTCGAAGAGGTCGACGTGCCCGGGTTCCGAACGAAGGACGGGATCGCCGAGATCGACGGGAACTACCCGAGCAAGGGCGCACGAGGGGAACGCGGCGCCTGGTTCCGTGACAGCGAGGGAAACCTGCTGGGCATCGGCGAGCCGGTCGTCTGACGCAGAGCACCATGGCTCGACTGACTGGGGACGGCGTCCGCCACCGTGTCGTGGAGCGCTACCAGGCGCCGGGGGTTCGCAGTGGCTCCACAGCGAGAGGCGGCTGGTGGAGCGCCCCGGGCAGTCGGCGGACCACAGGCCCCGCAGGAGGAGCGGGGACTGGGCCGGTCGATCATGTGACTGCTTTGCATCTGCGTCGTTGATGTGAGCATGGCGGGTGGGGTGATCTGAGTGCACCGATCCGCCGCCGGGGCCTGCTTCAAAAAGGGGTCGAAGCGGCAGAACGCCAGGGCGAAACACCGTGGCAGAGCCTCGTCGGCCCGCCAGTCTAGGCGTCAGGCATCGGCTGCATCTGAATTCCGTGCCGCTTACCGATCTCGATGATGCGATCAACGTCCGGCAGCGTGTCGGACGGGGGCGGCAGCTCCCGGCGCAGGGCGGGTTCGCCGGCCTCGGCGAAGAACTTGTCGATGCCGCCCGGTGTGTAGGTGACCAGGATCCGCGCCGTGCTGGTGGGCTCGAACCGCTCCAATGTGCCTTCAGGGATATGGAAGAAGGACCCGGGAACGCCTTCGAACGTCTCGCCTCCGATGTGATAGCGCAGCGTCCCCTCGATGACGTAGACGCTCTCGGTCCCCGGGTGGGTGTGGGGCGGTGGGCCGCTACCCACCGGAACGGTCATCTCCATGACAGTCATCGCGCCGTTGGTCTCGTCGCTGGAAGCCTTGACCTCGTACAGACCGTTCAGCATCCAGAACGCCTGCCCGTCGCCGCTGTGGCGCACGTGGGCGTTAATCGCCATGGGACCTTCCTCTCCTTGGTGGACCTCCCCATGTGTTCCCACCTACGGAGCCGGCCGAAGGCCGCCATTCGGGTACGCACCTGAGTGTGGCGGGGTCCGGCATGATCGGCCGGACGCGGCCCAGGGCCTGTTCTGAGTTCTGATCGTCGGGGTCGCGGTCTGCTCCCGTGAGAGGGGTGCGGCCGGGTGGTAGACCCGCATGACGTGGCGAAACCCAAGCCACAAACGAACGAAAAGGACCCGCCGGCTAACTGACGAGCCCTCGTACAAGATCGTGACTAACGCCTGCTCGCAGCTACCGCGACAATGCCGCCCAAGGCGGCGAGTGCTATACGCAATGGTGAGCACAGCGCCACCGATCAGTGGCAGACCCACGAGAACGGTGCTCGTTCCCGGCGGCATCTCGCCGTCGTCGCTGCCACCTATCGTCTTGGTAAACGTCATTGCATCCTTCATCGGCCAGGGGGAGAACGCCCAGATGAAGTGCAACAAGCCGATTGCGATGAGGACAATCGTCAACACCGTAGGGACCACAGTGCGGACCATATCCAGTGCCTACAACTCAGTGGGCTTGTTTCAACGATCTTCGGTGTCCCTTGCGCGCGGGCCACGCGCGGCCAGTACGAGCAGCACCCCGACCAGCAGCAAGGCCCATGCCCTGTCGGCCCGGAACAACGGGGCATCGGTGCACCGCCTCGCCTCGGGCAGTAGGCCGCGCGACAGATCGACACCGAGGGCCTCGATGCCCAGGCGGCGGAAGCCCTGAAGGTCCTGGCCCGGCCTGTGCCACAGCCCGCGTTAAGGACCGGCAGGTCGCGGCGGGGAAGGAAACCCGAGAAGAGCCGCTGCTCCCTGGTCATGTCGGAGTCGGCGAACCGCTGTGCGTACGCCGCAGGATTCACGTCGTAGTAGCCGGCCGGGGCCGATGATGATGGCCGCGCGTATCGCGCTCACGCCGTTCGCTCCGGGGCGATCTCGGCGATCAGTCCCTCGACGAGCGTCTTGATCTCGTCGCGGATGGGGCGTACGGACTCCACACCCTGGCCCGCCGGGTCTTCGAGCTGCCAGTCGAGGTAGCGCTTGCCGGGGAAGACGGGGCAGGTGTCGCCGCAGCCCATCGTGATGCACACGTCCGATGCCTTGACGGCGTCGACGGTGAGGATCTTTGGGGTCTCGGCGGACATGTCGATGCCGACCTCGCGCATGGCTTCCACGGCCGCCGGGTTCACCGCGTCGGCGGGCGCGGAGCCGGCGGAGCGGACCTCGACGCGGTCTCCGGCCAGGTGGGTGAGCCAGGCGGCGGCCATCTGGGAGCGGCCGGCGTTGTGGACGCAGACGAACAGCACGGAGGGCTTGTCGGACACGGCGGGGTCTTTTCTCGCGCAGGACGGGCGCACATCAGCACCCGATGGTGTCAGTCACCACTGATGTGAGAGTATCAGCGCATGATGACGTCAGTCGACACTGAACTGATCCGCGTCCTGGCAGACCCCCTAAGGCTCCGGATCGTCACCCTGCTCGCTCGCGAGACGCTGTGCACCACGCACCTCGTGGAGGAGACCGGCGCCAAGCAGACCAACCTCTCCAACCACCTGAGAGTGCTGCGCGAAGCCGGGGTCGTGGAGACCGAGCCGTGCGGCCGTTTCACCTACTACAAGCTGCGCCCGGACGTCATCGCCCAGCTCGCCGGTCAGTTCACCGAGCTGGCCGCATCCGCTCGTACCGCTGCCGAAAACAAGAGGGCCTGTCCGTGACCCCCACGCAAGCACCCGCGACCGCCGAAGACTCGTCGGTCGTCCAGAAGCTGTCGACCCTGGACCGCTTCCTCGCCGTATGGATCCTGCTCGCCATGGCCCTGGGGCTGGGCCTGGGGCGGGTGATCCCCGGCCTGAACGACGCCCTCGCCAAGGTCGAGATCGGTGGTATCTCGCTGCCTATCGCCGTGGGCCTGCTGATCATGATGTACCCGGTGCTGGCGAAGGTCCGCTACGACAAGCTCGACGCGGTCACCGGCGACAAGAAGCTCATGATCTCGTCCCTGGTCATCAACTGGGTCCTGGGCCCCGCGCTCATGTTCGCCCTCGCGTGGATCTTCCTGGCCGACCTGCCCGAGTACCGGACCGGCCTGATCATCGTCGGCCTCGCCCGCTGCATCGCCATGGTCATCATCTGGAACGACCTGGCCTGCGGCGACCGCGAAGCCGCAGCTGTCCTGGTGGCCCTCAACTCCGTCTTCCAGGTCATCGCCTTCGGCGTCCTCGGCTGGTTCTACCTCGACCTGCTGCCCGGCTGGCTCGGCCTGGGCGAAGGCGAGCACCTCGACATCTCGATGTGGAAGATCGCCCTGAACGTCGTCATCTTCCTCGGCATCCCCCTGCTGGCCGGCTTCCTGACCCGCCGCCTGGGAGAGCAGAAGATGGGCCGCGAGAGCTATGAGGCGACGTTCCTGCCGAAGATCAGCCCCTGGGCGCTCTACGGCCTGCTGTTCACGATCGTGATCCTCTTCGCCCTGCAGGGGAAGACGATCACCTCGCAGCCGCTGGACGTGGCCCGCATCGCGCTGCCGCTGCTCGTCTACTTCGCGGTGATGTGGTTCGGAACCTTCCTGCTGGGCAAGGCCATCGGCCTGAACTACGACCGCACCGCCACCCTCGCCTTCACAGCGGCCGGCAACAACTTCGAGCTGGCCATCGCGGTCGCCATCGCCACCTTCGGAGTCACCAGCGGCCAGGCGCTGTCGGGTGTCGTCGGCCCGCTCATCGAGGTACCGGTCCTGGTCGCGCTGGTGTACGTGTCCCTGGCCTGGCGAAGGAAGTTCACCAGCGAGAAGGTGACACGGTGAGCGCGGCGGCGCAGACGAGTGTGACCGCGTTCTGGATGTGGCTCGCAGCGAACAGGACAGCATTCGCCGTACTGGTCGGGGTCATCTGGACAGGCGTGATGTTCCTCTGCGTGCGTGACGCCACCGTCAGCGTGATCTGCGGGACCGCGTTCGGCGCCGTGTCGTTGTTCACCCTGCCCCGCGCGCCGAGGTCATGAGCTCCATTACCGAGGTAGTGGTGATCGGCGGCGGCCAGGCCGGGCTCGCCGCCGGCTACCACCTGCGCCGCCTGGGCGTCGAGTTCGTCATCCTCGACGCCCAGGCCTGCGCGGGCGGAGCCTGGCAGCACACCTGGGAATCCCTGCGCCTGTTCTCCCCGGCCGCGTACTCCTCGCTGCCGGGGCGCATCATGCCTGCGCAGCAGGGTGAGACCTACCCGGATGCGCGGCACGTCGTCTCGTATCTCACCGACTACGAGCGGCGGTACGAGCTGCCGGTCGTCCGGCCCGTGCGCGTGACAGGGGTCCACCGCGACGGAGACTTTCTGCGCGTGGAGACCGATTCCGGCACCTGGCGGACCCGCGCGGTCATCAGCGCCACCGGAACCTGGGGGCGTCCCTTCGTCCCCGCCGTACCGGGCGACTTCGCCCGCTCCCAGTTGCACACCGTCGACTACCGTTCGGCCGAGGACTTCGCCGGGCAGCGTGTCGTCGTGGTCGGCGGCGGGAACTCCGGCGCCCAGATCGCCGCCGACCTCGCGTACAAGACCGACCTGACCTGGGCCACCGCCCGCCCGCCGCGCTACCTCCCCGACGACATCGACGGCCGCGCCCTCTTCGATGCCGCCACCGCCCGCCGCCGCGCCCTGGACGCGGGCCGCGCCGACACCGGGGGAGTCGCCTCGCTCGGCGACATCGTCGCGGTACCGCCCGTACGAGAGGCCCGCGACGCAGGACTCCTCAAAGCCCGGCCGATGTTCAGCCGCCTTACCCCGAACGGGGTCGCGTGGGCGGACGGCACGACCGCCGAGGCCGACGCGATCATATGGTGCACCGGCTTCCGCCCCGTCCTCTCCCACCTCGCTCCGCTGGGCCTGCGCGGCTCACGCGGCCGTATACCGACGACCGGTACCCAGTCCGTGGGCGAGCCCCGCCTGCACCTCCTTGGATACGGCGACTGGACCGGCCCCGCCTCCGCCACCCTCATCGGCGTCGGCCGTCCCGCCCGCGAAGCCGCCCGTCAGATCGCGGATTGTCCGGGCCGACCAACTCCGTAGGAGAGGTTGATGGTTGAGTGAAGTGAACGGTCAGTGAATGCCTCACCCAAGAGTGCCCACTGTCCGTAAACCGATCTTGCGTCCTCGTATGGTGAGCGGATGGCTATCTCTGCGACGGACATACCGATCGAGGATCTGAGCGAAGAGCGTTGCAGCCCTTGCGCCCCGGGCCGGCTGATTGACCGTGAGGAGGTCGAGCTGATGGCCTCCAAGCTGAAGGCGCTCGCCGACCCCGCCCGGCTGCAGATGATCCATCTGATCCACCAGGCTCCGGCCGGCGAGCTGTGCGTGTGCGACCTCACCAACTCCATGCAGCTGGCGCAGTCGAGTGTGAGCCGCCACCTGAAGATCCTCATGAACGCGGGGCTGCTGCGGAGACAGCAGCGAGGCACGTGGGCATGGTTCTCGCTGCGGCCGGAGGCTCTGCGCGAGCTGCAACAGCGGGTGTTCCCTGCTACAGACTGATGTCTCCGCGGCTCCGCACCGCGATCGTCACCTCGGCGACTCGATGTCGGCGATGAGGCCTTCCACGAGTTTTTTGATCTCGTCGCGGATGGGGCGCACCGCCTGGACGCCCTGGCCGGCGGGGTCTTCCAGCGTCCAGTCCAGGTAGCGCTTGCCGGGGAAGACGGGGCAGGTGTCGCCGCAGCCCATCGTGATGCACACGTCGGATTCCTTGACCGCCTCCACGGTGAGAATCTTCGGGACTTCGGCGGACATGTCGATGCCAGCCTCACGCATCGCCTCCACCGCGGCAGGATTCACCGACGCGGCCGGTGCCGAGCCCGCCGAACGGACTTCGATGCGGTCTTCGGCCAAGTGACGCAGCCATGCCGCAGCCATCTGGGAGCGGCCGGCGTTGTGCACGCACACGAACAGGACGGAGGGCCTGCCAGACATCTGATTTCTCCTCATATCCACGCAGCCGTACGGGAGTTGGTGATCGACGCGGTTGACACCGGTTGTGATTGATGTGTCACGATCAGGTCATGCTGACGTCGGTAAATATGGAACTTCTCCGGGCCCTCGCGGATCCGCTCAGACTCCGGATTGTGTGCCTGCTCGCCCGTGAATCTCTGTGCACGTCTCATCTCGTCCAGGAGACGGGCGCCCGGCCGACAAATCTGTCCAACCACCTACGCGTCCTCAGGGAAGCGTCCGTCGTCGCCACCGAGCCGTGTGGGCGCTTCACCTACTACAGGCTTCGCCCGGAGATCCTCGATGACCTCTCGGAGTTCTTCGGCACTCTGGCCGATACCTCGCGAGAGGCCGCGAATGCCAAACGCCCCTGCGGCTAGTCCCCCACGGACCCCCCTGGCCCCGATTCGTGCGGGTGAGCGGCCCACACCTGACGTCCGGCACATCTGACCCTGAGGGTGGTGCGGGTGTTGCGATCCAGCCGCAAACGGTACCGCTTGTGCGCCTTCTCGGCGACCCCTGCGAAGGGCGTCATCGCGCCAATAAGCGGCCCCCCATTGATTAAATCGCCGAGAGCGGGCACCACTCGCACTATCGATGGTTACCGATTGATTTCGGCTAGGCATCGACTGGGCCGGCGCTGCGGCGCGGTGCGTAAGCAGGGGCTCGTAGTGCAGGCGCGTCGTCTGTGAGCCACCCTGGAACACGCCGGCAGCGCCCCCTGACGATGAATCGCAGGGCTCGCCTACCGCGAGCGCCCCCCAATTCGGTCAGAACAGGCCAGTCGGGCCCCGGGTAAGCGTCCGATTGGCACCCCTTGCCCTTCGGTCATTCATCGATCTATTGACATACATCGCTTAACGCTGGCAGGGTTCCGGCCGTCGGTCGACAGAGTCGTTACCGATCGGGTCCAGACCCGGCCCGATCCCGACCCGTCGCATTCCTTGATCACTCCCTGGGGGGGAAGTGTGAGCCATCCCCGTGTGCTCGTTGCCTCTGCTTTCGAAGCCGAGCTCCAACCTCTGACATCCGCGTGCGCGGCCGCCGCGCTGCAACATCACGGAGCCGACGTAGTCGGCTGGGACGCGCACCTGCAGCCCGACGCCCTTCCCGAAGGGCCCTTCGATCTCACCTTGGTATCCGTCCAGCAGTTCGAGGGCCTGGAACGCGGCATCAGCCTCGCGCGCAGGGTGTCGCAGGCCTACGGCACCACCGTCGTCACCTTCGGCCAGTACGCGCAGATGAACCACCGCGAGTTCCTCGAGGTCGTAGACGGCATCGTCATGGAGGAACCCGAGCTCATCAGCGAGGAGCTGGTCCAGCTCGCCGGCGGCAGCCTCGCCCTCGACGCCGTACCCGCCCTGATGACCCGTCACGGCATGCGGCCCAAGCCCCCGCGCCGACGCATCTCCGTCTCAAAGCCCGCCCGCGAGCTGTTCCCCTCCCTCGTCCACTACCCGGCGCACCACTCGCCGTTCGGGCTGATGGGCAACATCGAGGTCTCGCGAGGCTGCCACCACAAGTGCACGTACTGCTCCGTCTACGGCGCGTACGACGGGGGAGTCGCGGCGTTCGACGCCGACACCGTCCTGGCCGACGCGCTGCAGCTCGCGGAGGAGGGCATACGGCACTTCTGCTTCATCGACGCCGAGTTCTTCAACTCCCGCACCATCGGCATCGGAGTCGTCGAGCGGCTCGTCGAGGCCATCGGCCCGATCACGTTCGAGTTCACTACGCGCGTCGACCACGTCCTGGATTACACCAAGGAGCTGGAGAAGCTCGTCTCGCTGGGCCTGCGCCGCGTCACGTGCGCGCTGGAGTTCCCCTCGAACCGGATCCTGCGGATCTTCGACAAGCACATAGACGTCGACCACATGCGCGACGCGATCGCCGAAGCGGAGCGGATCGGGTTCGAGTTGTACCCGACGTTCATTCCGTTCACGCCGTGGATCGAGTACGAGGAGCTCCTCGGCTTCGAAGACTGGCTGGTGGACACGGGCCTGGCCCGGGTCACCGACCCCACCGCGCTGCAGACCCGGCTGCTGCTGTTCAAGGGCTCCCCGCTGCTGTCCTCGCCGTGGATGGAAGACATCGCCACCGTCGACCGCGGCTTCTGGGTCGAGTGGACCCACCCCGACAAGCGCGTCGAGGAGCTGTGGCAGGAACGCCGTACGGACGCCGAGGACGCCGGCAAGGTCCGCTGCTGCGTGAAGTGCTGACCCGCCCGCCCACAAGACAAGGACACTGACATGGGTGGATCACCCCGCGTTGTCATCTCGACCGGACAGACCCTGCCGGACATGGACTGGTCCGGCGAACTCGCCGCACTCACCGACTCCTCGCCCTATCTCGGCCCCACCTGGCTACGGGCGACGGAGAAGGTTCTCCCCGAGGCACAGCCCTGGCACACCGTCGCCCACCGCGCCCGCGGCGAACTCGCCCTCCTGCCCGGCTACATCCTCACCACGCCGCCGGTCGTCGACCACGAGCCGCGCACCTACCTGGGCCGGCAGGCACCCTCCGGGGAAGAGGTCTGCTGCGGCGCCGAGACCGACGCCGCGCGCAGCGCCGAGGTCGACGCCCTGGGAACCGAGCCCTTCTTCCCGACGCTGCTGCTCGGTTCTCCCCTGGGCTACCGGACGGAGATCGCCTACAACTTCTGGACGCCCACCCTGATGGGGTCCATCGTCGAGAAGCTGGTGCCCGCCGCGTTCGAAGCCGGCGTCCGCTGCATCGTTGCCCCGTGGATACCGGAGCGACGGGGCAACGAGGCTCTGGTCAGGGCGTTCGACGCCGCCGGCGGGCACAGCACCTTCTGGGGTTACGAGGACTTCATGAGCCTCGACGCACCGGACTGGGAGGGGCACCTCGCGGCCCTGCCGCTCAAGAAGCGCCAGCGGATCAAGGGCGACGTGCGTCGCGCCGAGGCGGCTGGCGTCACCATCCAGCGCGTCGACGGCACCGAAATCCGCCCGTACGCAACCCGGATCGCGGAGCTGACCTGCCTCAACCGCGAGAAGAACGGCGCAGGGGAGGAGCCCCAGCACATCGTCGGCATCCTCTCGGCCCTGATCGACGAGGGCGCGGACGTCCGCGCCTACCTCGGCTACAAGGACGGCGCCCTGGTCGCCACCTGCGTCACCGTACGCAAGAACCACCGGCTGTTCCCCAAGTGGGCGGGCTTCGACTACGCGGCGATCGGCGAGCGCAGCGGCATCTACTTCGCCCTCGTCCTCGACGCACCCGTCCGTGATGCCTACGCCGAAGGGCTGCGCACCGTGGAGTTCGGCGCGGGCGCCCACCAGGCGAAGGCCCTTCGCGGCTGCACCCCGCGCGCTGTCACCACCTCGATGCTGCTGTCCGACCCGGCTCTGCGGCCCCAGGCCGCGGCGTGGCTGGAGGCCTTCGGCCGGAGCCGGCGGGCCGCGTTCGGTGACGCCGTCACCGCCCCCGCACAGCCCGCAAGCCTTCCCCTGCTGGGCAACTCCGCCGACAGCGGCTGCTGCAGCTGATCCGCCCGGAACAACGACAAGGACGAGAAGGAAAACATGATCACCTTCATCCCCCTGACCGGTTTCCTCGGGGCGGGCAAGACCACGACCATGACGGCCACGGCTTTGGCGCTGCAAGAGCAGGGCCGCAAGGTCGCGGTCATCACCAACGACCAGGGCGTGGAACTGGTCGACACGAAACTGGTGCGCAGCAAGCTCGACAGCGTCGCCGAGGTCACCGGCGGCTGTTTCTGTTGCAAGTTCGAGGACCTCGTCGAGGCGATCGTCGCCCTCGTCGCCTCGGACGACGTCGACACGGTGATCGCCGAGGCCGTCGGGAGCTGTACCGACCTGCAGGCCACCGTGGTGCGACCCCTGCGTCAGTACTACGGCGAGGACATGGTCGTCGCGCCGCTGACCACGGTGGTCGACCCCCTGCGCCACCTTGCCTTCGCCCGTGCGGCTGAGCGAGGGGAGCCGGAGTCGGACCTCTCGTACCTCTTCCGCCAGCAGCTCACCGAGGCGGACGTCATCGCCGTGAACAAGCTGGACACCATCAGCGCCGACCGGGCCGAAGACCTCCTCGACAGCCTGCGCAAGACGCACCCGAACGCCAGGGTCGTCGGCTACTCCGCAGGCACGGGGAAGCACCTCGGCTCGCTGCTCGAGGCATGGCAGGCCCCCGCCACGAACCAGGACGTCCAGCTCGACATCGACTACGACCGCTACGCCGCCGCCGAGGCACAGCTCGCCTGGATGAACCAGGAACTGGACCTGACCGCGGCGGACGGCGGCTTCGATGCGACCACCTGGGCCGGCACGGTCCTGGAGGAACTGTCCGCCTGGGCCGCGCAGAACGACGCGGTGATCGGCCACGCGAAGATCACGGTGGAACTGGCCGACGGCGACTTCGCCAAGCTCAGCCTCACGGAATCCGGCGCCGGGCCCACGCTCGACCGCGCCGCCGCCTCCGCGGCCACGAGCGGCCGGGCCGTCGTCAACGCCCGTGTCGCCTGCGAGCCCGACGCGCTGGACAGCGCCGTGACCGAGGCGGTCGAGGCCGCCGACCGCGCTGCCGGCGTCACCTCCTCGGCCACCACGCCGGTGTCGTTCAAGCCCTCCTACCCCCGCCCGGTGCACCGTCTCGCCCCCGCCGGCGCCTGACTCAGAAGGACCACCTGATATGACCGACACCACCACCGCCGGGACGCTGCAGGAAGAGGTCCGCGAGTACTACCGGGCCAAGGCCGCCGAGGCCGAGACCAGTGGTGCCTGCTGCTCCCCGGACCCGCAGACCTTCGGCCCGGCCGCCTACGACGAGATCGGTCCCGGCACGGCGCCGGACGCCGCACTGCTCGCCAGCCTGGGGTGCGGCAACCCGAGCGCCGTCGCCGAACTCCGCGAAGGGGAAACGGTTCTGGACCTGGGCTCCGGGGGCGGCCTGGACGTCATCCTCAGTGCCCGCCGCGTCGGCCCCGACGGCCGCGTCTTCGGCCTCGACTTCCTGGAGGAGATGCTCGCTCTCGCCGCCCGCAACGTCGCCGACGCCGAGATCGACAACGTCGTGCTCCTCAAGGGCACGATCGAGTCCGTCCCCCTGCCCGCCGACACCGTCGACGTGATCATCTCCAACTGCGTGATCAACCTGTCGCTGAACAAGCCCGCCGTCTTCGCCGAGATGGCGCGCGTCCTGGCACCCGGCGGCCGCCTCGGCATCAGCGACGTCGTCGCCGAGGACCGTCTCAGCCCCGAGGAGCGGGCCGAACGGGGCGGGCACAGCCAGTGCATCGCCGGCGCCCTCTCGGTCTCGGAGTACGAGGAACTCCTGGACGCGGTCGGACTGAAGGACGCCGAGGTCGTCTTCACCCAGGAGGCCGCGGACGGTCTCCACGCCGCGATCATCCGCGCCCGCAAGCCCCTGGACGGCAACGCCGAAGCGCAGGAATGCGCGCCCGGCGGCTCCTGCTGCTGACAGCCGCCCGCATCTCGTCGACGGCCGCGGCGCGAGCCGCCGCGGCCCTCCACTCCCGGAGACACCGCCATGTCTTTCACCGTCGTGCTCGTCTTGATCCTGGTCGCGGCACTGGCCGCGGCCAACGGCAGCAATGACGTTCCCAAGGGCGTCGCCACCCTGGCCGGCGCGGGGGTGACGAAGTACCGCACCGCCATCATCTGGGGCACCGTCACCACTCTCATGGGGTGCTTCTGCTCCCTCGCGCTGGCCGACAAGATGACCAAGCTGTTCTCCAAGGGCATCGTCACCGCGGAGCCCACGGAAGCCTTCGCCGTAGCCGTGCTGGCCGGTGCCGTGAGCTGGGTGGCGCTTGCCACCCTCCTGCGCCTGCCCGTCTCGACGACCCACGCCCTGATCGGTGCGCTGCTCGGCGCCGGCCTGCTGCTTGCCTCGGACAGCATCGCCTGGACCGCGATCCCGCAGAAGCTCATCATTCCGCTTCTCACCAGCGTTGGAGTCGCCTACGGCATCTCGCTCCTGCTCGCGCTGATCTTCAGCCGTACGCGCCGCCGTGTCCCGGAGCGCAACGCGGCCGCCACGGTGCAGCCGTCGTCGCCCGCGACGGGCGCCGCCGGCGAGTCCGGGGCCGTGCTTGCCCCCGAGCGTGTCACCGCCGAGCAGACCGACGTCCCCAACCCGTCCGGCGGCAACCGGGTGCTCACCGCCGCCCACTGGCTGACCAGTGGAGCCACCGGTTTCGCCCGGGGGCTCAACGACACCCCCAAAATCGTGGCCATCGGCGCCTTCGCCCTCGTCCCCGCCGGTATGACGACGTGGCAGATCATGCTTCTCGTCGCCGGAGCCATGGCTCTGGGGTCGATCACCGGCGGCATGCGCATCGCCCAGCGACTCGGCGAAGGCGTCATCAAGATGAATCACAAGGAAGGCTTCCTGGCCAACCTCACCACCGCCACCCTGGTCGGCCTCGGCGCCGGCTACGGCCTGCCCATGTCCACCACCCACACCTCCACCGGCGCGATCGCGGGCTCCGCCGGCCCCAACCTCAGCCGGCTCAGCGGCAAGACGCTCAGACACTTCCTGATCGCCTGGCTTGTCACGCCCCCCGTTGCCGCAGCCGTCGCAGCGGCTGTCTTCCCGGTGGTGCGTTAAGGATCACCGTGTCCGACACCTCACTCGAACGGGAGACCGTTGAGGAGTACGCCCGCTGGTTCCAGGCACTGGCCGACCCGACGCGCATTCTCATCGTGCGTTTCCTCAGCGGCCGGCCGGAGCCTGTCCCGGCGGGCGTGATTGTCGACCACCTGAATCTCAACCAGTCGACCGTCTCGCACCACCTCAAGATCCTCCACAACGTGCGGTTCCTCACCCGGCGAAGAGCGGGAGCCAACATCCTGTACGCCGTGAACTCCCGCTGCATCACCCAGCTTCCCTGCGCCGCCGAGATCCTCCTCGGGTCCCCGGCCCGATCCCACCCGGGGGCCGGCCCCGACTGACGCCCAACTCCCAAGGGCAACGCCCGCCGTCCGACGGACCCGGTCCCTGTCGCCACACGTCAAGAGAAGGTTCCTGCCATGGCCGCCGCACCCACGCCCCGTCCGTCCGCAGCCGATCCCGAGCGCCCCGTACTCCTCCTCATGGGCAGCGGTGACCGCCGCTACCGCGAGTACATCGTCGAGGCCGTCTCCCAGCATTTCCGCCTGTGGCTGCTCGACGCCCACGAGCCGACCTGGCAGTTGCCGTACGTCGAGGGAACCACGCTGCTGGACACCAAGAACCCCGACGAACTGCTGGCAGCTGCCCGCCCCGTGCTGGAGCAGTTCCCGGTCGCGGGCGTGTTCACGTACGACGAGTCCCTGGTCCACGCCGCGGCGCAGCTCGCCCAGACTCTCCATCTTCCCGGCAGCACCCCGGACGCCGTACTCGCGTGCCGTGACAAGGCGACCACACGGTCCGTGCTGACGGCAGCTCAGGTTCCGCAGCCGGCCTGCACGCCCGTCTCCTGCGCCGAAGAGGCCCGCAAGGCGGCCGACACGATCGGCTACCCGGTGGTGATCAAGGCCCGCGGCCTCGCCGGAAGCCTCGGTGTCGTCCGGGCCGACGACGGCCACGCTGTCGAAGTGGCCTTCGAGGCGGCCAGCTCCGCCCACTACCCCGGAGTGCCCCGCTACGAGGCTGACGTCCTGGTCGAAGAGTTCCTGACCGGACCGGAGATCAGCGTGGACGCGGTTGTCGTCGACGGCGTGTGCACGCCCATGATCGTGGCCCGCAAGCAGGTCGGGATGGACCCGTACTTCGAGGAGACCGGCCACACGGTCGACGCCGCCGACCCGCTGCTGGAGGACCCCGAGCTCCTTGACCAGCTGCACCGCGTCCACAAGGCTCTCGGCTTCCATCACGGCGCCACCCACACCGAGTTCAAACTGACCCCCAACGGCCCGCGCCTCGTCGAGATCAACGCCCGCCTCGGCGGCGACTTCATCCCGTACATCGGGATGCTCGCCACTGGCACTGACCCGGCCGTCGCAGCCGCGCACGTGGCCGCCGGTCTCACCCCCGACACCACCCCGAAGGCACAACGGACCGCCGCCGTGCGCTTTCTGTACCCGCAGGCCGACTGCGAGGCCGTCGAGGTGAGCGTGCACACCGACCGCTTCGGGCCCACGGTGCACAGCGCGGTCGCGACGGCCGGCCCCGGAACCCGGCTGGCCCTCCCGCCCCGGGCGTACATGAACCGCTACGGCTACATCGTGGCCGTGGGCGACGCCGAACAGGTGGCCGCGGATCTGGCCGCCCCGGAGGCCCTCATCGAGCTCCGCTGCCGACCGCTGACCGACTGATACGAGCCCCTGCCGCCCCATCGCGCCGAACGAGGAGCAGCCGCCCGTGAGCATGCCACCCGCCGAGCCGTCGTTGCGCTGGGACGGCGACGCGATCGTCACACTCGACCAGCGAGCCCTGCCCCACGAACGACGGATACTGCGCCTGACCACCGTGGACGACGTCATCGCCGCCATCGCGACCCTCGCGGTCCGCGGCGCACCTGCCATCGGGCTGGCGGGCGCCATGGGCGTCGCTCTGTCCGCCTTCAAGCATTGCCGGCCGGGCGCCGCGGGCCACTGCGCGGACGCGGTACGCCTGGACGCGCAGCGCCTCATCGCGGCCCGCCCCACGGCCGTCAACCTGGCGTGGGCCGTGCACCGAGCACTCGGACGGGTGCCGGAAGGCGCCCACGCCGTGCTGCAGGAGGCGACAGCCATGCTCCAGGAAGACATAACGGCGAACCGGACGATGGTCGGCCACGCCGTCGCCACTGTGCTCGCGCACACCCCTGACAGGCCGCTTCGTGTCCTGACCCACTGCAACACCGGACGACTGGCGACCGCCGCCGTCGGAACAGCCCTAGGCACGATCATTGCCCTCGCTGAAGCGGGCCGCATCGCCGAGGTCCTCGTCGGCGAAACGCGACCTCTCCTGCAAGGAGCCCGCCTCACGGCCTGGGAACTGGCTGAAGCAGGAGTTCCCCACCGGCTCTGCATCGACTCCGCGCCGGCAGCGGCCATGTCGCAGGGCCTCGTCGACTGCGTGCTGGTTGGAGCCGACCGCATCGCCGCCAACGGGGACGTGGCCAACAAGATTGGTACGTACTCCCTGGCCGTAGCGGCTGCGCACCACCGCATCCCCTTCGTCGTGGTGGCACCCGAGTCTTCCTGGGACAGATCGCTCCCCGACGGCAGCGCGATCGTGATCGAAGAGCGCGACGACGACGAGGTCACCGGCTTCGGGGGAGTGAAGACCGCCCCGCCCGGAACGCGGGCCTACAACCCCGCATTCGACGTCACACCGGCGGATCTCATCACCGCCGTCGTCTCCGAGCACGGCGTCCACCGCCACGAGAGGTGAGTTAATGAGCTACGCCCCGCCCACCGTCGCCGGCAAGCAGACGGCCCAGCAGCTCGCCCAGCTTTCGCGCACCCTGTACGAACGCGGCTGGATGCCTGGAACGGCCGGCAACCTGTCCATGCGTGCGCCGGACGACCCCAGGCGGGCGCTCATCACAGCGAGCGGTCGGGACAAAGGCGACCTGTGCATCCAGGACATGGTGGAGATCGACGCCGAGACCGGTGAGCCGTCCCGCGCGGGGCAGGCCCGGGCTTCGGCCGAAACCTCCATCCACGCCGCGCTGTACCGCACCACCGATGCCAAGGCTGTCATCCACGTGCACTCACCTCATGCCACCGTGGTCGCCCACCGCGCCGGGCTTGACGCCGCCACCAGCGTCGTTCACATCGAACGCTACGAACTGCTCAAGGGCCTGAGCCTTGATGACCCGGCGACCGCGCAGCTGCCGGTCTTCCCCAACTGGGCCCGAGTCGACCGTATCGCCGAAGACATCGCCGCGCACGTGCAGGCGGACCCCAGCTGCCCACCGGGCCTCCTCATCGCCGATCACGGCATCACCGCATGGGGAGAGACCCTCGGACAGGCCAGGAACCGGCTCGAATGCCTGGAGGCACTCTGCCAGTTGCTCGTGCTCTCCCAGACCGAGCTGAACGTCACCCGTGTCTCCTAGACCATCGAGGACAGGAACGCCATGACCCTTCTGCAGATCATGCCGGACGACGCACCGGACAGTGTCCTGCTGCGCACCCGGGACGACGACCTCATCGCACAGGCTCTGCGCGAACAGTCGGTCGACTTCGTCAGGTGGCCTCTTCACCCGGAGGTGACACCCCGTACGACGTCCGAAGACCTGCTCGCCGCCTACCGCCACGAGATCGACGAGCTCTGCGCCCGCCAAGGGCTGCGCCTGGTCGACGTCGCCCGCCTCCATCCCGAGCAAGGCGCCGAGTGGCAGGAACGCGCGGCCAAGGCGAGGTCGACGTTCCTCGAGGAGCACCGCCACGCGGAGGACGAGGTCCGCTTCTTCGCCCACGGCACGGGCTGCTTCTACCTGCACCTGGACGCCCGGGTGTACGCCGTCGTGTGCGAGGCGGGCGACTTGCTGTCCGTACCGGCGAAAACGCGTCACTGGTTCGACATGGGACCCACGCCCGACTTCGCCGCCATCCGATTCTTCGAGAAGGAAGACGGCTGGGTCGGGGACTTCACCGGCGAACCCATCGCGGCTGGATTCCCCCGGCTCGACTCGCTCCTGGGAGCGGGCTGACATGCCCGCCGCCGGTCCGGGCAACGCCCCAGTAGAGGCGGTCGTACTCGATATTGAGGGAACCACCGGCTCCCTCTCGCACGTTCGCGACGTGCTGTTTCCCTACGCCCGTGAACGGCTCGACTCCTGGGCAGTCGCACACCGGGGCAGCCTCCCGTGGCAACGCGTACTCGACGCTGTCCGCGCCCACATCGGAGCCGGAGAGGTCACCGAAAGGGATGTCCTCGCTCTACTTCATCAGTGGGCCGACGCGGATGCCAAAGCGCCACCGCTGAAGACGGTGCAGGGACTCATCTGGGCCGAAGGCTACGCCTCGGGTGAACTGCACGGGCATGTGTACGCCGAGGTGCCGCGAGCCCTGGAAGGCTGGAAGGCGCGAGGAATGGCCCGCTACATCTACTCCTCCGGTTCCGAGGCCGCGCAACGGGACTGGTTCGGGCACACCGCGTACGGAGATCTGCGCGACCTGCTCGACGGCTACTTCGACCTGACGTCGGCCGGCCCGAAGACGAGCGCCGATTCCTACCGTGCCATCTCCGGTGCGGTTCGGCTGCCGGCCTCCCGTCTCCTCTTTGTGAGCGACGTCGGTGAGGAACTCGACGCTGCGGCCGAGGCCGGCTGGCGGACCGCGGCAGTACGCCGCCCAGGCGACGAACGCGGCCCCGTACCGGGGCACGAAGTCATCGCGTCCCTCGACCCCCTCCTGTCGGACAACGGCCTCACCGAGGACGCGTCCGGCTCACCGGCACAAGCCCAGGAGGAGCAGCGCCATGCGTGACCAGCACCACGAGGCACGCGGCACAGCGAAGCGACGTCACCACCCCCTACCGTGCGCCGTCGGACGCCGTGCACGTCGGCAGGGTCGCCGATGGAAGTGTGGCCTTCCTCCCAAGACACGGAAGCCACCACGAGTTGCCGCCGCACCGCATCAACTACCGCGCCAACATGTGGGCTCTGCGCTCGCTGGGCGTGAGGGAGGTACTCGCGCCGTGTGCCGTGGGATCTCCGCGCCGCGAACTCGGCCCGGGGAGCATCGTCGTACCGAACCAGCTTGTCGACCGGACAGTGGGGCGCGTCCAGATCTACGTGGACCATGGAGCGGCTCACGCGTCGTTCGCCGACCCGTACTGCGCTGGGGCATGGTGGTCGTCGAAGGGCCGCGGTTTTCGACGCGTGCCGAGTCACAGTGGTTCGCTTCCGCCGGATGGTCTCTGATCAACATGACCGGACACCCGGAAGCCGTGCTGGCACGTGAACTGGCCCTGTTTTACACGTCGATCTCCCCTAGGGCGAGTTACGTGTCCCTGTCCCCGCATCTTCTGACGCCGCCGGTGACCTCACGCCGACGGCGTCAGCCGATTTTGGGACTGCGACGCTCCATCAGCACCACGTCCCGCCATACGCCACGGTGGCGAGCCACCCGTTCTCGCCTGCCGATGACGCGGAACCCGGCTGTCTCGTGCAGTGCCACACTGGCGACGTTCTCGGGAAAGATCCCCGCCTGGATGGTCCAGATCCCCGCCGTCTCCGTGGATTCGATCAGCGCTCCGAGCAGCGCGCGCCCCACCCCTGTGCTCCGTGCAGCGGGGTCTACATAGACCGAGTGCTCGACGACTCCGGCGTACACCGGACGCGCCGAGACGGGAGAAACGGCCGTCCAGCCGACAACCCGACGCTCCGTCCGGTTCAGTGCCACCAGCCGGTGGGCCGGCAGCTTGGAGGCGTCGAATTCGCTCCAGACCGGAGCGCGTGTCTCGAACGTGGCGTCACCCTCGTCGATCCCCTTCTGGTAGATCGTCAGGACGTCCACGGCGTGCGCCTGGGTCATGGGGACCAGGACGAGCTCTGCCGAAGACGGTGCTTGCGTATCCACGGTTTCTCCTTCATCACCGCGAGTGCTGCACGCGGCTTGTGCCACTGGCCGTTGTGCCGGAATGACAGTGCCCTGCGGCGGGCGTCGTAGCCGGTCGCCGCAGGGGGCCGACAGTTCTTCTCTCCTCAGGACGTTACTCAGAGGAGCGGCAGTGCCACGAGACCGATGGCGGTGCTGCCCAGCAGGCCGATCCCGAGGTAGAACGCGAAGACCTTCGTCTTCACGACACTCTTCACCGCGACCATCGCGGGGATCGTGGTCACGGCCCCTCCGAGAAGGAAGGTGACTCCCGCCGCGGCTACCATGCCCTGGTCCAGGAGGCCTTCGACCACGGGGATCGCGCCGACTCCATTGAGGTAGAGCGGGACGCTGATGAGAGCGGCGAGCACGACCGAGAAGAACCCGTCCGTGCCGAGCAGGGTGGACACGAAGTCGGTGGGAACGTAGCGGACGATGAGCGCTTCCAGGACGATGGCCAGCAGGAGCCACCTGCCCAGGATGAGCGAGTCGCTCCAAATCTCCTTGAGGATCTCACCGGCGCGAAGGTTCTTGATGTCGCGCCGGACAAGTACCCGCCAGGGGGTGCCGTCGTCGTCCGCGGGGTTCTGCGCGGCCGCCGAAGAGCAAGGGCTGCCCGCGTCGCCGGATGCGGCTTCGGGGGAGCAGGAGCCGGCGGCCGGGGCGGGCGCGGAGTCCGTGCCTCCGCAGCCGCCTTCAGAAACGCCGCCGGAAGCGCCGCCTCCGACCGTGACCGTCGCGGGCGCCGGGGACTTCGCAGCCGAGCACGCCGGTTCAGGCACGGGCACTTCGGTCTCCGAGCCCGACTTGGCAGGCGCCGCTGCGGTGCTGTCGAGCAGAGGGTTGGCGAACCGGCCGCGCCGCTCCAGTAGGAGCACGAGGAGACCCGCACCGAAGCTCAGCACGAGGGCGCCAACGAGGCGCGCCGTCGCGATGGGGAAACCCAGCTGGGCGGCGGACAGTGCGTAGATCTCCGGATCCATGGAGGGAGAGGCGATCCAGAAGGCCATGACTGCGGAGAGAGGCACGCCGGCTATCAGAAAGCGGCGGATCAGGGGAATGACAGTGAAGGAGCAGAAGGGGCTGAACGCGCCGATGGCGGTGACGATGGCGATACCAAGGACCCCTCGGCGCCGCTGGGTGAAGCTGCGGCGGGCCACCACGTCGATGGATAGTCGCTGGACGGCGATTCCGAGGACGATGGCGACCAGAAACCACGGAAGGTAGTGCAGTACCTCGAACAGCACGAAGAGGCTGAGAGCCCGCAATTCGTCCACAGGGGGAACCTCTCTGAGACGGTGACACCGAGGAGGCTTCGTCAGCACCCCCCTTTAATCGAATATCGATGATAGACGATTAATAATCGGCGCTGCAATGCCTGCAGAGCGCTACGGGGCCGGGGCGCGGGGTGCGCGCCCCAGTGATCCGGCCTCTTGGCGCTCGTACCCCTTCAATGCAGGCCGGAAGTGGTGAGCGGGTCGCCTTTTGACAGGTCACCGCACGCCGATGCCGAGCGCTCGACCGTCCAGGCAGTGGATGTGACCCCTCGCGAGGGCTGCGGCGTCCCGTCTCGAAACCGCCACGAGCCTTGCCCTCGCGCCCGGTCATCGAATAACATCGATGGATCATGAGCGGTACGATGAATGCCCAGCTGATCGACCGAACCACAGCCGAGTCCTACGCGACGTGGTTCAAGGCCCTCTCCGATCCCACGCGCGTACAGATTCTCAACCTCCTCGCCCTCGCTCCGGGGCCGATGAGCGTCGGAGAGATCGTGGACCGGATGGGCGTCGGACAGTCGACGGTGTCACACCACCTGAAGCTGCTTGCCGACGTGCGATTCGTCCTGCGTGAGCGTCAGGGCACGTCCATGCTCTACTCGATCAACGTCGCCTGCGTCGCATGCTTTCCCAGCGCCGCCGATGCCGTCATGGGCCGCCCTGCGGCCTCAGCCTGAGAAGCGGACCCATGCCTGACGAGAGCGCCCACATATCCGCCCCCGCATCCACCTGCTGCCCGCCCATCACGACCGCCGCGCTGTCCGAAGAAGCGGCGGAGATCATGGCCAGGATGTTCAAGGCACTGTCGGATCCGGTGAGGCTGAGGCTTCTCTCGCGGGTGGCGTCGCACCCAGCCGGTGAGGCATGTGTATGCGACATAGCGGATGTGGGCGTCTCCCAGCCCACGGTCAGCCACCATCTCAAGAAGCTCCGCGAGGCGGGCCTGCTCACTTCGGAGCGTCGCGCCACCTGGGTTTATTACCGCTTGGCCCCCGGGGCGCTCGCCGCTCTCGGCGCTTTCCTGACCGAAACCGGCCTCGCTCGCGTTGAAGAGAAGGTGTTCACGGCGCAGAGCGCCTGATGGTTGCCCGGGTGATGGTCAGGTGATGTGCCGGCTCCGGTGTTCCACCAGGACGGTGTCGCGCCAGGTGCTGTGGCGGAATGGCCCGGATCCCGCCGCCTCCGTGGAGTCGACGAGAGCTTTCAGCTGCGTCGAGGCGACCCCCGCCCTCGGGTGCCGGGGTGAATGTAGGCGCGGTGCACGACGATGTCGGCGTACGCGCACCAGTCGTCACGATGGCGAGGGTGGGCGTGTGGTGGAATCCCGGGGTTTTCAGGTCAGGCTGTGGCGGCCTTGGTGAGGACCTGTCCCATGGCGGCGAGGACGGACGGTTCGACCCGGTAGTAGACCCATGTGCCGCGCCGTTCGGAAGAGAGCAGCCCGGCTTCCTTGAGCTTCTTCAGGTGGTGGGAGACGGTCGGCTGGGAGACGCCCACGTCGGAGATGTCGCAAACGCACGCCTCACCGGCCTCATGGGAGGCGACGGCCGAGAAGAGCCGCAGCCGGACCGGATCACCAAGCGCCTTGAACATCACGGCGGTCCGCTCGGCCTCCTCGGCCGTCAATGGACGCTCGTTCAGCGGCGGGCAGCACGGTTCAACGGTGGCCTCCAGGAGCGGCAGCACCTTTACCTCGGATACCTCGGACATGCCCGTATTTTGACATATGTCGAACCAGGTGGATAGGGCTACGGCTGCCGCAGGTCCCGAGCCGGACGGCGTGCCACGCGCCTGGCGTCACGTCCGACTCCCCGCAAAGACGCCGATGACAGGCTCCGCTGCCACTCCGGGCTGACATGGGCGAGGCGCGGGTGATCATCGTGTCCACATCCTCCTTCGAGCCGTCGGCCCACGTAACAGCCGGGCCGTCGATCGACGTGAAAGGGAGCGGTGACCCGGCCGACTCCACGGCGACGGCGGCGCGAGAGTGACGGTCGTCGGCCATCGAGGCTCACGCGCGTGACCGCCGACGACCACGACCCGCTGGCCGGCGTACGGTCCGGCGTTCGACACCCCGAGGCGTGCAGCAGCGTCCCGGCGAACGTGTCGGGCCCGGGCGGGCGAGGCGGCTTCGGTCGGTGGAAGCCGCTGGTGGCAGTGACGACGGGCCGCACCCCAAGAACCCGCCCGTCAACGAGCTGGAGTGTGGAGTCCCTGCCGTCCGTATGTACGGAGGAGACCCGCTGTTCCGTGCGGATGCCGGCATCCAACTGCTCGGCGTACCGCAGCAGGTGGGCCACGGTCGGGATCGCCGCCGAACGCCAGCCCAGGCGGTGAGCTGTGCCGCGCTGGTGAGAACAGGGTGAGGCTGTCGTAGTGCTGCGGCCAAGACCTGGCCGCCGGTCCTGACGTCTCCAGGACCACGGGCTGAAGGTGCTTCCGCAAGGGCGCGGCATCGACGAATGTCTATGTTGACGCTCATCGAAACAAGTGCGATGCTGTTGGCAGCGCAGGAGATCGACGGATGTCGAAATAGCTTAGGGAGTCGCCGTGAACGCCAACGCCACCGACCAGACCCAGTTGCCTGTCGTCGTCATCGGGGCAGGCCCGACCGGCCTGGCCGCCGCCGCCCACCTCGTCGAACGGGGCCTGGAGCCCCTGGTTCTGGAGCGCGGATCGCATGCCGGCGCGGCAGTGCGCGAGTGGGCGCACGTCCGGCTCTTCTCCCCTTGGGGCGAGGTCACTGACCCGGCTGCCCAGAAGCTTCTCGCGCCGACCGGCTGGACGCAGCCCGACGCGAACGCCTACCCGAGCGGCGGCGACTGGGCGGAGAAGTACCTGCAGCCGCTCGCCGACGCCCTCGACGGCAAGGTCCGCTACGGCGCCACGGTCACCGGCGTCTCCCGCCTAGGCCGCGACCGCGTCGTCGACGCCGACCGGGAGCAGCAGCCTTTCACCATCCGCATCACCCTCACCGACGGCACCGAGGAGCGCATCCTCGCCCGCGCCGTGATCGACGCCTCCGGCACCTGGTCCACCCCCGGCCCCCTCGGAGGCGACGGACTCCCGGCCCTCGGCGAACACGCGGCGGCCGACCGGATCGCCTACCGCGTCCCCGACCTCAAGGACCCGGCCATCCGCGCCCGCTACTCCGGCAAGCGCACTGCCGTCGTCGGCTCCGGCGCCTCCGCGTTCACCGCCCTCGCATATCTCGCCGACCTGGCCAAGGAAGCCCCCGCCACCCACTCCGTGTGGATCCTGCGCCGCGGCCTCAGCAGCTCCACCTTCGGCGGCGGCACCGCCGATCAGCTCCCCGCCCGCGGCGCCCTCGGCCTCGCCGCCAAGGCAGCAGTCGACGACGGGTACGCCGACGCGGTCACCGGCTTCCGCACCGCCGCCGTCGAGAAGAACGGCAACCAACTGGTCCTCACCTCCGACGACGGCCGCCGCCTTGACCCAGTCGACGAAGTCATCGTCCTCACCGGCCTGCGCCCGGACCTGTCCTTCGTCTCCGAGTTGCGCTTCAGCCTCGACGAGCGGCTCCAGGCACCGCTCGAGCTCGCCCCGCTGATCGACCCCAATCAGCACTCCTGCGGCACCGTCTACCCGCACGGCGTCAACGAGCTCTCCCACCCGGAGAAGGACGTCTACCTCGTCGGTATGAAGAGCTACGGCCGCTCCACGGCCTTCCTCGCCATGACCGGATACGAGCAGGTCCGCTCCATCGCCGCTTCCCTCGCCGGCGACAAGGAAGCCGCCGAACGCGTCGAACTCACCCTCCCCGAGACCGGAGTGTGCGGCGGCGCCGGCCTCTTCGAGCAGCCCGAAGCCGAAGAAGCCACCAGCGGCGGATGCTGCGCCGCACCGGCCACGCTCACCATCGGCGCCCCCGCCGCCTCCTCCGGCGGCTGCTGACCGACGTGCCGACGACCAAGGCCGGCGTGGCCGCGACCGGGACAGGGGTCCGGTCGCGCCCACGCGCCGTTCTGCCCGCTCTGTGCGCCACCCAGATCACCAGCTGGGGCGTCGTCTACTACGCCTTCCCGGTCCTCAACTCCCGCATCACCGCCGACACCGGCTGGTCCCCGACCACCACCACGGCCGCCTTCTCCGGGGCCCTACTCGTCTCCGCCCTGGCGGGCATACCCATCGGCCGGATCCTCGACCGGCGCGGCCCGCGCGCCGTGATGACAACCGGTTCCGTCCTCGCCGTACTGTCCCTGCTCACCATCGCCCACGCACCCAACCTGGCGACTTTCGTGGCCGGATGGCTGCTGGCCGGTACTGCCATGGCCGCCACCTTCTACCACCCCGCCTTCGCCGCCCTCACCCGCTGGTGGGGCGACGACCGCGTCCGTGCCCTCACCGTCGTCACCCTCGCCGGAGGCCTCGCCTCCACGGTCTTCGCGCCCCTGACCGCAGCCCTCGCCGAACACTTCAGCTGGCGAACCACCTACACCGTCCTGGCGGTCGTCCTCGGCGTCATAACCATCCCCGCACACGCACTGGCGCTACGTTCGCCATGGCCATCAGCCCCCACCGCCGCCGGTCAATCCCTCACCCCAGCGCCGCCCGTGGCCCGCAGCCGCCCCTTCCTCCTCCTGGCCGCGGCGCTCACCCTGTCAGGATTCGCGATGTACGCCGTCGTCATGGGCCTCGTACCACTCCTGACCGAACGCGGAGCCACCACCACCGAAGCCGCCTGGGCGCTCGGGCTCGGAGGCGCAGGCCAGACCCTCGGCCGCACCCTCTACGCCACCGTCGCCCGCCACACCAGCGTCACCGCCCGCACCGCCGCCCTCGTCGCAGCCGGCGGAGCCACCACCGCCGCCCTCGCACTCATCCCAGGACCACTCCCACTCCTGGTCCTCCTGGCCGTCATCGCGGGCACGGTACGCGGCAACCTCACCCTCCTCCAGGCCACCGCCGTCACCGACCGCTGGGGCACCACCCACTACGGACGCCTCTCCGGCCTCCTCAGCGCCCCCGCCTCCATCACCGCCGCCCTCGCTCCCTTCGCCGGCGCTGCTTTGGCCGGCCCTCTTGGCGGCTACCCAGCCCTCTTCCTCCTCCTCGCCGCCTTCTCCCTGGCCGCAGCGCTGCTCGCCCTCGGCACCAAAACGCCTCGTGAACTCGTGCAATCCAGCTGAGCGCTGCCGACCCGCCAAGGACCCCTTCGCCGCGGCGACCACCTCGCGAGGATGCTCGCCGGCGGCGATGACGGAGTTGTCCGCGATCGACGCGTGCCGGCCGCCTTCGCGCAGGACGGCCAGCGTCGTGTCCAGGACCCCGCCGACGCAGTCCGGGACGACATCGACTCCGCCCGGCGCGAGTGTCCGGACGGGTTCGACAACTCCCTCGCCGTACTCTGCGGGCTCCGCGCCGAGTTCGGGGAGCCGGTCGTGATTGGCGGCGGAGGCGGTACCAATGACCAGGGCGCCGAGGGCACGTGCGATCTGCACCGCCAGCGATTCCACACCGCCGGCGGCGCCATGGATGAGTACGGTGTCACCCGGACCGGTGCACAGGGGCGTCAGCACCTGGTAACCGTGAGACCGGCCAGCGGCAGACCGCGGCCTGGTCCCAGGTCAGTGACGCGGGCCGGCGGGCGAGGGCCCGCACGGGGACGGTGACGAACTCGGCGAAGGTGCGACCGTGCACGCAGTCCTTGCGCGCGTAGGCGATGACCTCGTCGCCCACCGCGAACTCGTGCGCGTCGATACCCACTTGCTCGACGATCCTGGCGACGTCCCAGCCGGGGGACCACGGGGAAGAACGTTCCTATCAGGTCCTTCAGCCGTCGGCCATGATCTTCCGTGGACGGCGGGCTGTTCGCCGAACACGGGCCCTCCGCCGGCGCGGACTGGTGCTGCCGACCGGGTTCCGGGCAGTCGGCAGATCGTGGGCGCGGCTGCGGAAGCGGGTGTTCCGAGACCCACCACGCCAACGGAACCGGGTCTGGCAGATGGACTTCTCCGAGTTCGAGATACCGCCCCGCGGCGGGATCTGGGGGGTCTGCGCAGTCCTCGACTACGCCGCCAAGTACTGCCTCGTTGTCGAGGCCGAGCGGGGCATCGACCTCGACGACCTCCGTGCCGACGGCGGCGCGATGGACGTCGTCGACGCCGACGACTACGTGATCGGTGAAGCACCCGCTCCGATCGCCGTCGTGACGGACAACGGGCCATGCTTTCGTGGCGTGACCTTCGCTGACGCGTTCGCCGGCGACGACCCGCTGTTCTGTCATGTCCGCACACGGGTGAGGAGCCCCAAAACCAATGGCGTAGTCGAGCGGTTCTTCGGCACGCTGAGGTACGAACATCTCTACCGCGCCATCATCGGCGACGACAACGCCCTCGCCGTCGAAGTCAACCTGTTCCGTCACACCTACAAACACTCTGCGACCCCACCAGGCCCTCGACGAACGCACATTACGCGCGGCTTACCTCGCCGTCGAACACTGCGATTAGCGTGTGGCCTTTGGCGGACCCGCTACTTGACTGGGAGTCCTGACATGACCAGTAAGTTCACCGAGCTTGCGATCGACTGTGCCGATCCGAACGGTCTCGCCCGGTTCTGGTGCTCGGTCCTTGACTACGTAGTGCAAGACGAAGGCGACGGAATTGTTACAATTGGCTACCCTATGGCGCCTGAAGGCAAGAACCACCTTGGCCCAGTGCCACCGGTGTTGACATTCGCGCACGTGCCCGAGGTCAAGACCGTCAAGAACAGGCTCCACCTCGACGTCAATCCAACCGACAGGGAGCAAGACGAAGAGGTCCGTCGCCTGCTCGATCTAGGTGCTCGACATGCCGACGTCGGCCAAGACGATGAGAGCTGGGTCGTACTTGTCGATCCAGAGGGGAACGAATTCTGCGTCCTTGCGGGCCGCCGGCCCTGATCGGAGGCCGCACACCGCGCCAGACCTACTTCCGGTCGCCTGCCAGCGCTCACGCGAACATGACACTGCTCGGCACCGGGGCGGGCCCGGCACGGGCGCGTCACTTGGCGACTGGCTCCTGTATCGCGCTGCCGACGTGCTGCTGGCGATGGACGGGGTGAGCCTGCGCTGCTGCAACTGTCCGCCGGCGCTGGTGGCGGGAGTCTTGGCCGTCCGGGTCGGCGTCGTCGTCCACCGTCCGCCACAGACACACGGTCACGGACGTTGTCCCGTCCTCGTCCGAGAACGCCAGCTCCGTTTCATACCGCCTGACCACCTCCGCACCACGTCGAGCACACCAGGCCACGCCAGCCCGTCGTCGCGAACGTAGGGGCTCGTGACCGACTCGTGGTCAAAGTTCCGTATGTACGCCCCCGCGGGCGAGAAGACGATGAGTACTCGTCACTCGAGCCGTTGCCCATCGACGCCAGCTGACCTCAACGCGGCGGGCACGCTGGGGGGGTGGGGTGTGCGGTCGGTGGGGGTGTGGTTCGGCCATGTGTTCAGCGGGTTTGGTTCAGTGTGCCCGGCACACTGAAGGCAGTGCCCTGAGCAACCCCCACTCGTGCAGGGGGCTCAACCGCAGCCGCCGGGCGGCTTTCCGTTCGGCCGTGGCGAGTCGGACAAGGCAGCGGGCTCCGGGGCATTGCGGCATTGGTGGTTTCGGTTGTGGTCCTCGTGTTTTCAGCGGTGGCGTCGTTACGTCAATTGAGGCTGGCGCGCATGCAAACACGCTGCCGGTGCTCGTGGACCTTTTCCAAGAGCACCGGCAGTGACCGTCTGGCCTTGGCGCGGCAGTTCGTGCACGACCAACTGACCGGCCGTGATCTGTGGGCCGCTGGCCGGGTTGTCGCAGGACGAGCGGACCCTGGTGCGGACCTGGCCTGGTTCTACGACATTTTGGGTGCTCCGGTCACGCACGGCGTGGTGGATACCCAGCCGGTATCGGGATATTTGGGCGGGTCGGTGATCTCTGTGTGGGAGGGCATGCAGCCGCTGGTGGCCGCGGAGCGGGCCAAGCGGGCGCAGAAGGCTATTGCCGGACCCCAACCGCTGGCAAAGGTCGGGCCGCCGGGATGCCCGGTGGTCGTCAGGCGCGGCAGCGCAGCATCTCCAGCGGGGGGTTGGCGTGGAAGTCCGCCCAGAAGTCCGCACCGAACTCGCGCACGCCGGCCTCCGACACGGTCAGCGGGACCCAGGTCACCTCGCTGAATCCGGCCGCCCGCAGGCACTTCTCGTAGACCTCGCGGCGCGGGCGGTTGGCGACGAACGAGATCGGCGGGTCGAGCAGCGCCGTGGTCCGGACTTGCGGTCCGGTCTCGGCCGCCTCGCCGGTGAGCTCGCTGCGGAAGCCGTACTTGTCCGGGGGCGGCCCGTCGAAGCGGAAGTCGGGCGACTGGTTAAGCAGGAAGAACTCGCTGCCGGGCTTCAGGCTTCGGTGCGCGTTGCGGCACATCCGCTCCGTGGTGGCGATGTCCTCCGCGTAGTTGAGCAGCTGGACGGCCAGGCCGACGTCGAAGCGCTGCTCGAGGGGCCGCAGTTCGGACGCATCGCCCACCTCGTAGCGCACACCCAGCGGATTGTGCTCCTCCAACTGCTGTGCCACGGCGACCATTTCCCCGGAGATGTCGATTCCGAGCACGTCCGTGGCGCCGCGTCGTTTGAACTCCCTGCTGTAGAAGCCGGTGCCGGAGGCCAGGTCGAGGACCGACTTGCCGCGGACATCCCCGACCATGGCCAGGAAGCTGGGCACCACCGCATACTGCTCCAGTGGCAGGGCCTTGAACCCCTCGTACGCCTCACCGATCTCGTCGTACTGCTGCACGCTCATCGTGCCGTCCTCCCCGTGCGTTTCGTCATGTCCCGGGCCTCGGCCCCCGTCCCCGGGGCACGCCGCGGCCTCTGTCTGGCAGTCTCTACGGACCTCGGCAGGCCGTCGTACTGGCAGAAGCCACAAAGATGTGGACATCGTCCCGGCCTCCTGTACAGGCGGGCGTACGGGTTCGAGCGGATGTCGGACACCTCGGTACGACCTTCGGCATCCCCTCGCGCTCGGTCTCGTCGCCCGGCTCGGTGTGCGGTGGGCCATCAGCACCGAGCCCCACAGCACTGCGAAACCGAGCCAGTTCGCGGCCGCCACTTCGCCTTCGCCGCCTCCAGGCAGCACCGCCCGATTGGACTCCGCAGCTTGGCCGGGCTTCTAGCCAAGTTCTCTGCGTACAAGGACCCTGAAACTTGTGGCCGACAACTCCTGCTGCATGTCCAGACTGGGCGCGGCTTCACTCGACGAAGGCAGGGACATGGACGTGGCTTTGGAGGCGGGGAAGTCTTCCCGCGCCACGCCGAGCGTCACATGCGGCCAGAACTGGTCCTCGCCGATGCCGAGGCGGCCGGTGATCTCCGCCTGGATGCCGGCCAGCTCGGATGTGTTCTCCACTCCCAGCCGGACCTGCTCCTGCCGCTGGATGACATCGGCGTCGTAGCGGTATGCCGGATCCTTCTGCAGCTGCCAGCTGCCAGCTGCCAGCTTCCGTGACGGACTTCGCCGCTCATGCGGATCGTGGGGGTGGGCCAGGTCCGTTCACTCAACAGTGCGGCCGCATCAGCGAGCGTGACCGCATCGGCGTCATGGAGGAAGCCCAGCGTAATGTGCATGTGATCACGCTGCTGAGGTTCGATGTGCTCCTGGTGGACCCTTTGCAGCTCCACCAGCGCGTCCACCAACTCAGCAGGGACACGAAGGCTGAAAAAGGCGTTTGCTGTCCGGGCGCTCGGCATGGGGCACGCTCCATCTCGTACGGGTGTGGCTGATCTTTATCGACAACGGTGGTGACCGTACGGGGCGCCTCGACATGTCGGCCCCGGCCCGGCCGACATGTCGAGGTCTGACAGCGGGTGCTGCCTCAGTCGCGGGCGCCAAAGGTACGTTCGAAGCGGTGGAAGGCGGCTTCCTGCCGCCACTGTGCGGCGGCCCTCGCACTGGCGGCGAGGAGGCGGCGGCACTGCGGGCCGACAGCGTGACCGGAGTCGGGAATCTGACCCTGGCAGGCCGGCTGGGCACGGTATCCCCTGGTCGTGGGGTTGGCCTGCCAGAGGCTGGCGCCGGGCAGGAAAGCGTACTGCAACGATGCCCGGGCCAGGTCCTTCAACTCCGGGTAGGGCAGGCCGTACGTCTCGGCGGCGTACTGGTACTCATGACTTACGTCGATGCGGCTGATACCGGGATCGTCGGTGGCCAGGACCACCGGCACGCCGTAGGCGCGGTAGGTGGCGAAGGGGTGGTCGTCGCCCTTGACGCCGAGAATCTGGGCGTTACTGGTGAAGGGCACCTCGACGGCAATCTGCCGGTCGGCCATGGTACGGGCGGTGCGCTGCCAGTCGTCCTCATGGACGAGGCCGACGCCGTGCCCGATCCGTTCCGCACCGGCGATGGACACCGCCTCCTTGATGTGGAACTTCAAGTCCCTGGGCTTGACCAGACCAGGCCACAGCTCACCTGCGTGCAGTGTGATGTGGGCACGCGGGTAGACACCGCGGAGGTAGGCGAGCATGCGCATGTGCAGGCTGTAGTCGCCAAGGGCGCGCTCCCCGTCCTCGGGCTGGACGAGGTTGACGGCGACGAACCGGTCATCGCGTTCGGCCAACCGCATGCCGAGGGCCATCTGGGTGAAGACACGCTCCGGCGTGCTGCTCCTGGAAACCTGGGAGATCCAGCGCACTGGCAGACGACAGCCGGGCCGGGCGCGGCTGGTTCCGCAGTGCGCGGCCGCTCGAAACTCCGTATCGGCATCATCGGCCTCCTTACGAGCCCCGGCCACCAACGCGTCCAGTTGGCCGCCCGCCGTCAGCTTGCCGTGCAGCTTCGCGAAGTCCTTGTCCCACCCGACCTGTGCGGCGAGTTTCTTCGCTCCGTCGGAAGCCGGAGTGACCATCGTCTCCAGATAGAACTGGTTCTGGGCGGCCACTTGGTCGGCGACCTCGGCGAGCAGCTTGCCCCGGTGACGCCAGGTCACCTCGCCGAACTTGCCGAAGGCATCGAAGAAGTGGTCGTGACCGTTGCCCTCCGGTGGGAAATCCTGCATGGACCATGCCCGCACGATGGCGTCATGGAAAGCGCGGTCGGTGCGTGCGCCGACGGCCGGGCGAGCCCCGGTGCCGCAGGGCGGTGCGAGAGCGGTCATCGTCCGCGTGTCGATACACAGTCCGTCGGCGGCGGCCAGCTCGATCAGGTACTCGGTGGAGACGGCGCCGGACAGGTGGTTGTGCAGGTCCCCGCCCTTGGGCAGGTGAAGGAAGAAATCGCGTAGCAGGCGGGGATTGTTCCGGACACTGTTCAGGTACGAGGCGGTGCCTGACTCGGACGCGGTCACCGGCCGGGAAAGCGAACCGGCCTGAGGAGGTGTGGGCAACGGCTGAGCAGCCTGAGCGGGCGGCAGCAGCGACAAGAGGCCGAGCGTACCGAGAGCGACGGCCAGCAGCGACCGGGGGCGGCGAACGGCATTACGGTTGTTCTCCATCACAGTGCATGATCACTGGCGGCACCTCGCCGTGGAACGGCCGACGCGGGCTCGGGAGCGAGAGTCACCCGACCTGGCGAACCTGCCGGGCTCGTTGAGGGCTTCCCGGTGCCATGCGTGCACCGTCCGACGCGCACCCGCAACGAATCACCTGTCTCTCCCCAGCTCTCGAGCAATCCCGGGCCCCCTCCCGCCACGTGCTGGGCAGAGGTCGGCCGTCACTGCGGGCGCGACGGTGGCGAGCAGCACAGCTGCCACGACGGCAGCCCGCGCAGTGGTAGACCAGACGGTCATCGCCGCTGCGCGCGGGGGCACTGGGCTCGGGCGGGGCAGGGGCGGCGTGGCGGCGAAGTGCTGCAGGCACTGCCACGCAGCGATGGCGAAAGGTCGCGAGGGTGATCGGTCGCGATGGCGGCTGGCCGGCGGTCAGCGGGACTGGAGGGCGTCCAGTGCCACGCCCTGCGCTATGGCCAAGCGACGGTCGAGATCCGGGGCTGTGATGTCCACGAAAGGTGGTCGGAGGAGAGCTGCGGCGAGGCTGACGAAGGCGAGGAGGCGCTCGGGCTTTCGTTCGTAGCGCCAGTGCATGCGGCGGCATCCGCCCAGCCGTCTCAGCGTCCGCTCGACGGTTCGCCGGTACAGCCCCAGCCACGCAGAGGAGTCGACCCCCCGTTCGGGCGATTCTTCTACCGAGGGAAGCCGGCAGGCGGTTGGCTGACTGCCGCCGTGTTCAGTCCGGTTGCTGAATGGTCCGGCCCTCGTCATCAACGGTCCTGGTTGACCAGTAGCGGTCCCATTTGTCGTTCACGTACTCGGGGACCATGCCTTCCGGATAGCGGGCCCCCCCTCTTGCGGCTCCTCACCGTTGGCGACGCAGTCGCCGCCGGAGTTGTTCACCGCAAGGACCGGGTAGTGGTCGGTCAGGCAGACCCTTTCTGCGTAACCACACCCACTCAGCACAAGCGCTGTGACCACGCCGGCAAGGGCGGCATGGGGAAGTGTGCGGTGCTGCGACATGGCCACGAAGCCTCTTTCACTCGGTGATGCGGCCAATCTTCAAGGTCTGCCTTACCCCTGTGATGAGTACTGATACTTAAGTCTGCCTGCAGGCTTTGTCGGGGCGGGTGTGTGCTTGCTTCGCTGCGGCGAAGCGGTAGGTGGCGCCGGTGTCCTCGCCGGGTGCCTATGGTGCGCCGCAGGGTGCTGACGATGTGGGCCGTCCCTTTGCCGCCTGCGGGCGGAGGCGACGGATGTTCCGTGAAGTCCCAGGTCAGTGGGCGTGTGCGGGGAACGTTCCGTCAGGGGATGTGTCGGTCGTGGGGGCCCCTATGTAGTTCGTCAAGGTGGCAGATTAGCTTGCCGGTGAGACCAGCTGGCTGGAGGAGGATGCGGTGGGGGCGTCAGGCGAGGGGTCGAAGATGCGGCCAGTCGAGGAGTGGCAGGACGTATATGACCTGCTGGATGCTGTTCGGCAGCGGCCGAACGCATGGGTGCGTAACGGCTCGTTGGAAGAACTGGCGGTGCTGATGTTCGGGTATCACCTCGCCCTTCAGGTCCACGATGTCGACGAGACGTTCGAGTTCCACCGTGGGTGTGGAGGGTTCGCCTCTTGGCTCAGCCGGACCCGTGGGTGGTCGATGGCGACCGGGTGGGACGCCGCGATCGCGGAGCACTTGCCTGGAGAGCCTCCGCTGGACGACTTCTTCCGGCTCCTGGACGAGTACCGCGAGTTTCCCAGGTCCGCCGGTCAGTGAGCCCTTCCAGCGTGGTGTCTGTTCAAGCTGATCGCGCGGGTTGGGGTTCGCAAATGGTGCCGTCGCGGAGCATGGCGAAGAGGACGTCGGCTCGTCGTCTGGCGAGGGGGGGAGGGCTTGGGTGTGGTGTTTGCCCTGCGCGATCTTCCTGTCGTACTAGGCCCGCGATCCCGGGTCCCGAGGGCGGCGAAGGCGGCGAGGAAGAAGGCCCGATTGAGCTGCTTGTTTCCCCTCCGGGAGGGCTGTTCGCCGCGGATCGACGACCCTGAACTGCGGGTCGCCGGCGCGAGACCCGCGTAGGCAGCGAGGTGGCCGGCGGTCGGGAACGTGCTGCCGTCGCCGACCTCGATCAGGATCCGTGCTCCGGTCCTGGCGCCGACTCCCGGCATGGACGTCAGGATCTTCGAAAGAGGGTGGGCCTCAAGGAGTTCCTCGATCCGCCCGGCCAGTAGTTTGCGCTGGTCAAGGACGGCGGCCAGGGGTCCGGCCAGGCTCGGGACGATCAGTGCGGCCGCGTCCGTGCCCGGGACGGTCTGCTCGTCCAGGGCGGTGAAGACCTCCTCGACCAGCCGTCGGCCATCCTCGGGGCCTTCGGCCGCAACAGCGTGACCAGCCGCCGCCGGCCGGCCTTGCGGATCTGGGCCGGAGACCCGAACTGCTCCAGCAAGGTCAGGACAGCCGGGTGCTGCAACCGAGGCCCCTGCACTCGCTCCAGCGAGGGATGGATCTGGGTCAGCAGGCCGTGCAGCCGGTTCGCGACCCTAGTGGCCTCACCGGCCAGGTCGTCGTCGAAGCCCACGAGCATCTCCAACTCGACGATCGTCCCGTCCTCGCCGTCGATCGCCCGCAGCGTGTGAGGCATCGCGCGGGCTGCATCCGCGATGATGAACGCGTTCCTTCGCGTCCGTCTTGGCCTCACCCCGATAGAGGTCAGCGATCCGCCGCATCGTGAGCCCAGGCAGGTAGGCGAACGGGCAGCCCATGTCCCTCGCGACGGCCAGCGGCAGATCCCCGATCGAGGCCGGCTGGTCGACCACCACCAGCACCGTGCTTGGCCTGGAGTTTCGCGAATAACTCCCGGAGCTTGGGTTCGGTGTTGGGCAGACGCTGTGGGGCAACGTGCCCACCATGGTCTTGGCGATCGCGCTGGCGTTCGTCTTCGGCTACTTCTTCACGCTCTTCGCGGTCCGCCGGGCCGGTCTGGACTTCAAGTCCGCGATCAAGGTGGCGCTTGCCGCGGACACCGTCTCCATCGCGGTGATGGAGTTCGTCGACAACGGCATCATCGCCCTGACGCCCGGAGCGATGGACGCCCACCTGTCGGACGCGCTGTTCTGGACCGCGCTGCTGGGCGGCTTCGTTTTCGCCTTCTTCATCACGACCCCGGTCAACAAGTGGATGATCGGCCGCGGCAAAGGCCACGCCGTCGTCCACGCCGACCACTGACCACAGCCGCTCGACACCGCGCCCGGCCGCACCGTGAAGGTGCGGCCGGGCACGCTGGTAGCCAGGGGCGTTAGCCGGAGCGTTCACGCCGCCACCGACACCGCACGCCGTGGGCAAGGCGCTCTCGCGGATCCTGCCAGGTGACACCGGTGTGATCGAGCCGGTGCCGCGCAGCGCGGCGCGGCCCGCCGCGGGTTGTCGCGCGGCGGGCCACTACCTGACGATGACGACGTGCACGCCCGAACTCAGCTTGAAGTACCGGCTGGTGGCGTGGGGGGCGGTTGGCCGGCGTAAGGCCCCGGTGAGTAATGGGGTACGGGGTACGGGGCCGGCCCGGGGGACTACTCGAGCCCGAGCTCCTCGCACTCGGCCTGGACCCCGGGGACACAGATCTGCTCCACCGTGTAGAGGCCGTCAGTGATGACGGTCTCCTTGATGTTGTCCTTCGTCAGTGCGATGACGGGGATGCGCACAGTCGGGACGGACTTCTCCGTCGGGGTGTCGATGTCCGTGTGCGCGGCGGCTCCGAGCGACATGTTCCTGGCCAGCAGGATGGCCATCTCCGCGGCGGCCTCTGCTTCCGGTGCGTATTGCTTGTAGACGGTCATGTACTGATCACCGGCAACGATGCGCTGCACGGCCGCCAGTTCGGCGTCCTGGCCGGTGACCGGCGGGAGGTCGGTGACACCGGCGGCCTTGAGCGCGGCGATGATGCCACCCGCCATGCCGTCGTTGGCGGAGTAAACGCCGGTGATTTCGTCCTTGCCGAGGGAGGCGATCGCGGCCTCCATGTTCGCCTTGGCGTTCTCCGGCTTCCAGTCCTTGGTGTCGTACTCGAGGCCGACCTCGACCTTGCCGTCGAGCTCGGTGTGGGCGCCCTTCTTGAACATGGCGGCGTTCGGGTCGGTGAGGGCGCCGTTCATCATCACGACCTTGCCCGACGCGGACCCGGGCCCCGAACCGGACCCGGCCTTGCCCTTGAGAGCTTTCAGCAGGGACTTCCCCTGGATGTGGCCGACCTGTTCGTTGTCGAAGGAGACATATCCGTCGATGGGGCCCTCGGCGAGGCGGTCGAAGGCGACGACCGGGATGGCGGCGTCGTCAGCCTTCTCTATCGCGCCGGCTATGGCCTTGGAGTCCACCGCGTCCACGATCAGTACGTCGACCTTGTCCTTGATCATGGATTCGAGCTGCTGCGTCTGCAGATCGGCGTCGTTCGTCGCGTTGGCGTAGCGGACCGTGCCCTTGCTGTTGGTGAGCAGCGCGATGCGCTCCTCGATGACCGGCTTGTCGAACTGCTCGTAGCGAGCGGCCTGGTTCTCCGGGAGCAGCAGACCAACAACGATGTCGTCACTCAGCCTCACACGCGGCGGTTCCTCGGTCGTCCCGCAACCGAAGAGGGACATGGCCATCGCGGGGGCGGCGGCTGCGACGGCGGCACGACGCAGATGTGCGTTCATTGGTTGAATCCAACCTCCGTGACAGGCCGCATTAATTGCAGCCAAGATGGCCGAAAGCCAACTCTGTGGTTGGGGAAGCGTCAAGACGCGTCCGATTAACGTGACCGCAACGTGATTCTCTGTAATGAAGCGTTCAAGCATCTGTGATCGCAGGGGCCGGGAGCCGGGGCCCACGAGTCAGAAGCCAGCCGTATCCAAGGACTGTCGGCGGTGTGGATTCCGGAACGGCATCGGGTATCACCTCCAGGCCTGCGCGTCTCAGCGGCCGGTACACCCTGCGGTACCGCTCTTGTCTACACACCCGGTCACCTATCCACCGTGTCGTCGCCGGCTCCGCCCCCGGATCCCGCCCACAGCTGAACGTCAACGACATTGCTCCGTGTGCCCCATGCCTTACGGGGGCGCCAGTGCACCACTGCCCGACAGGTGTACCGCCCCCAGGGGCCTTTGACTGCCGCACGAAATCACACTCCTGGGCGTACAACCTTCCGCCCACCTGGGATGTCTTGAGCGTCAGCGGGCGCGCTGACCACGCTGTCTGTGCTGTTGCACCGCTTTTCAATGCAAGGAGAGAGTGTGTCAGGACGCGCATTTCGCAGGACGGCAGTCACGGCCGCGGTGGTGGTGTCCGCGTCGTTGCTGTCGCCCACCGCGCACGCCGCGACGTTCGCTGCGAGCACCTTGAGGCTGCAGGACGACTTCAACGGCGACGGTTACCACGACGTGGTGGTCACCGCGCCGACGGCCACAGTCAGCGGCAAGTCCGGGGCGGGCTACGTCGCCGTGCTGTACGGGTCCTCATCGGGGCTGAACACCAGCCGCAAGAAGGTCATTAGCCAGGACAGCACGGGCATACCCGGCGTCGCCGAGAGCGGTGACAGCTTCGGTAGCGCGGTCTCCAGCGCTGACCTGGACAACGACGGCTACGCCGACCTGATCGTCGGCGCATCGGGCGAGGACGTGGGCACCGTGCAGGGCGCCGGCGCGCTGGCCGTCATCTGGGGCAGCGCGAGCGGGCTGTCCTCCGGGAGCACCCTGCTCAGCAACACCAACGCGAGCCAGTACCTGGGCGTGGGCGTCGCCGCCGGCGACTTCAACGGCGACGGCCACAAAGACGTCGTCACCGAGGGCGACAGCGGACTGCAACTGCTGAGCGGCCCGTTCCACCGCGACGGATCGGCTGCCAAGAAGTCGATGTTTCCGGACATGGTGCCGACGGAGGGCTCCCGGAGCGTGGGCCGACTGACGGCCGCGGACGTCGACGGCGACGGCCTCACCGACGTCATAGGCTCCGCCACCTGGAACAGCGAGGCCGGCGCCGGACCTCCGACCGCGGTGTACTGGCGCGGCACCGCTTCCGGCTTCGCCGACCGTGTCCTACTGGGAGTCGAAGCCGACGACGTGGCTCTGGGTGACCTCAACCGCGACGGGCACGCCGACCTGGTCGCCGGACACTGGTCCACGGGATACGACATGGACATGGACCCGATGAGCAAGGGCGGCATGATCACCGTCGTCTACGGCAGCGCCTCCGGCCCCGACGTCGGCAGCCAGGTGAAGTACAACCAGGACAGCTCCGGCATCCCCGGGGCCGCTGAGGCCTTCGACAGCTTCGGCAGGGGCATCAGCGTCGGCGACATCAACGGCGACGGCTACGCCGACGCCACCATCGGGGTGCCCGGCGAGGACTTCAACGGCAAGACCGACGCCGGTGCCCTGGTCGCCCTGTCCGGTTCTGCGTCCGGCCTGACCACCAGCGGTGCCAAGGTCTACCACCAGGACACGTCCGGCATCCCCGGCACCGCTGAATCGGCCGACACTTTCGGCACCGCCACGAAGCTCGTCGACGCCAACAAGGACGGCAAGGCCGACCTCCTGGTCGGCGCCCCGGGCGAGAACAGCCGCGAGGGCGGCGTATGGGTCCTGCGCGGCACCTCCACCGGCATCACTACCTCCGGCTCCTGGTCCTTCGGCCCCGGCGCCCTGGGGACCACAAGGGCAAACGCCCGACTCGGGAGCGACTTCAACCACTTCTAGGGTTCTGTCGCTTTCCTCAGCTGCGGGAGCAGATGAGCATGGCCGCGAGGTCGGGTGCGGCCTGGTAGGCGATGGCGACGCTGCTCGCCTCCACCACCACCGGCGGCGGCGAGTCCGTCGACTGCACTGCATCGCCTGCCAGATGGTTCACAGGGGTCCTCCTCTCGGACGGCAGCGAGCCGGTCGCTGCCGAGCCGGCCCCCACCGAAGCGAAGCCGACTGCGGGCCGGTGGGCGCCGTCTACTCCCTCGGCTTATCCGGCCCTGTCCAGCCGGGGGCGCAGACGCTCGAGTTGGCAATCTGAAGGACGGAATAAAGGGCTCGCGATTCTGTACGGCTCAACTCGGCATCCGTACGTCGCACTACGCGAGGTGCTCCTCGGCCCGAGTGTTCGAGCACTGCACGGCGAGGGCCGCGATGTCGTCGTCGAGCCTTCCGCCGCTGTAGTGGAGCAGGGCCCGGTGAAGCCGGTCGAGCACCTCGCGGGGCGGAGTCGGGCCTTGCTGCCGCATCCAGTCCGCCAGTGGGAAGAACTCGCCGGTGCGGTCCCGGGTCTCTGTGACACCGTCCGTGTAGAGCAGCAGCTGGTCGCCCGGGGCGAAGGCGACGGTATCCACGCAGTATTGGTTACCGAGGAGTGTCGCGAGGTTGAGGGGCGGCGAGGTCGTGGTGGGCTCCAAGACACGGATCTCCCCGCGGTGCATCAGCAGCGGCGGGGGGTGCCCGCAGTTGAGGAGCCTGACGTGGCCGCCGCCATGGGGGATCTCAGCGAGCAGAGCGGTGGCAAAGCGCTCGGGCAGGTCCTGGGTAGGGAAGGCTGCGCTGTAGCGGGTGATGCTGATCTCCAGGCGACGGATGATGCCCCTCAGGTCGGGCTCGTCGTACGCCGTCTCCCTGAAGGAGTTGATCACCGCCGAGGACGCCCCCACCGCGGACAGGCCCTTGCCGCGTACGTCGCCGATGAGCAGCCGGACTCCGTACGGTGTGTCGGCCGCCTCATAGAAGTCGCCGCCGATCCGGGCCTGCTCTTGGGCCGCCAGATACAGCGACTCGATCTCGACGCCCCCGATGCGGCCTGGCAGGGGGCGCAGCAGCACCTTCTGAGCCGCGTCGGCGACGAGGCGGATGTGGAAGAGAGCCTCCTCCCGCTGGAGCCGGACATGGCTTGCGTATGCGGCTGCCAAGGTGACCGTGATGATCGCCGCCGCCGTATACGGGGTTCCCAGGTCGGTGTAGGCGAAGCTGAGGCCAATCATGACCAGCAGGCAGAACGCCCCCAGCAGGATCGTGGGGAGCACGGGCCACATCGCGGCGGCGAGGGCGGGTGCGGCAGGCAGGAGGCGGCTGAAGGCGATCTCCCTCGGTGTGGAGAACGCCAGGCCGGCGATGAGGGCGGTAAGGATCACCGGTGACAGCCAGGCAGCTTCCCACCGGCCGCCGTAGGGAGGACGACGGCGCCAACGCCGTCCGGGCATGATCACAAAATGCATCATATCCGGAGTAGATCGGGCATCTAGCGCCCTAATGGGCCATACGGTGGCGCGTCTGCGTCGCGTTCGTTGTTTCCCGCGGACCCCACCACCTCCCGCTATGCGTCTACGAAACGCGGCGTCGGGGAGAACCGAGCCTGCGGACCGCGGCGCCTGGGCAGCCGGGGCGCCGGGGGTAGCGCGGCGTGTCCCGTGATCACCGAGCGCAGGTGACGCACGTGCCGGTCATCCAGGTCAACGCGTCAGCTGCGCACCGTCGACACCGGTTCGTACGACACGGTGGACAGTAAGGCCGACTTCGGCTGCCGGGGGTCGGGGTCGGGGGAGAAGGTGGCGCGTGGGGCGGCTTGCCCCTGGACGCGAGTGGGCCCGGGCCCCTCCCATGGCCTCAAGGGCATGGGAGGGACCCGTTCTTCGCCGGTTTCTGTGCCGGGCCTTACGACGCGCGGCGGCGGCGCACCGCGAAGTAGAGGGTGCCACCCGCCACCAGCGCCGCGGCTCCCACGCCCGCGATGGGCAGGGCGCTGTCCGAGCCGGTGGCGGCCAGGTCGCCGCCGTCCGTCGAGGCGCCCGAGCCACCGGTGGACGAGGAGGAGGAACCGCCGGCCGACGACGACGCGGAGCCGGAGCTGCCGCCGGACGACGAGTCCGAACCGCCACCGGACGAGGAAGTGGAGCCGCCGGTGGAGGAGGAGCCGGAGCCGCCGGTAGCCGAGGAGCCGCCGGTGGACGAGGATCCGGAACCGCCGCTGGTGGTCCCCGACGCGGCGTTGAGCACGATCTCCGCCGTGTTGTTCGCCAGGTATTTGTCGAAGGGAGTCTCGGCCTTGACGAACGACGCCGTGCCCGTCGCGCCCGGGACGACCTTGTCGATCTTCAGGCGGAAGCGGTAGGGCCAGTCGCTCTTCTCACTCACCCAGCCCATCTGGTTCATGCACGTGTACTCGCCCGTCTTCACCTTCTCGCACGGGCGCGGCGCCTCCGTCACGGTCGTACCGGCCGGAATCCGAACCTTGATCGTCAGCGCCCCGGTGCTCACCACCCGGTTCATGTCGACCCAGGCCGGGCCCTTGTTGGTGAACTGGAAGGAGGCGGTGATCGTCTCGCCCGCCTTGCCCTTCAGCTTGCCGCCGGTCAGCGAGAAGTCGGCCGTGTTGTCGGCGGTCACGAGCGCGTGCGTCGACGCACTGCTGTAGTCCTCGTCGGAGCTCGGTTCGGCCGCCTTCCGCTCGACCAGCTTGAGCGCCGGCCCGGTGCCCTGCACCTCTTCGCCGGTCCCGTCGGGGTCCGACCAGCCTGGATCCTGCAGGTGGACCGACACGCTCAACCTCTCGTACAGCGCTCTGTCCTGGACGTTGTACTGCGGCGCCTTCTCGGGCACGTACACCACACCAGGCTCCAGTGCCTGTTCCACGGCGCAAATGGCGTCGTACCCGTCCGGCATCTCGTCGTAGCCGCCAGACTCCGCGTACGTGCAGTTGGAGTGCTGCTTGGCGAAGTCCAGCCCCGCCGAGCCGTGGAGGTATACCCAGACGCGCTCGGCCCGCTCAGTGCCCTTGTTCTTCAACGAGAGCGGTATCTCCGGGGTGCTGCCTGGCTTCACCCCTGTTATCGGAGCGAGCTTCGCTACGGCCATGTCCGGCCCGGCCTCGTCCGCGAGGGCGGGGGCGGCCGCCAGCGCGACCAGGGCAGCGGCACCGGCCGCGCTGACTCCACCGCGCAGCGAGCGGCGGCCGACAAGGGCGTTTTTCATGCGGGTCCCTCTGTGTGACATGTAGGCGAACAAAGAGCGTCTGCCGGGAAGCAGTTGCGAGAAGCCAGACCTCTGGCGAGACCGGAGGGTTGTACGGAGATCACTCCGACTCGGCCAAGCGGGCAACCGGTGCCTGTACGGCCGCGGCAGTCTCTTCGACCGGCTCCCGGTCGCGAGGGATACAGCCTGGCTTCGTTTCAGCCGCCGGTGCCCAGCCCGCCGGCACGGGCGATGCCGTCCAGCTCGGTGTCGACGGCTTGCCGCTCGGTGTCCCAGCCGATCTCCAGCGGGCAGTGATGGCGCGCTGCCGCGGTCGAGGCGGTGGTGGCGCGGGGGTGTCGTAGGAGTCGCTGGTGGGTGTGGTGGGTGCCGGAGTTCAAGGCCGCCATTTCTCCGCAGCCGTACAAGCGACGTCACGGGGCCGCGGCCGAAACTGTGGCACTCGCTCGTCGAGCTGCCCAGCCCGGCCGAGGCAACAGCGATCCGGCTCCCCGTCAACCCCGCGCTGCACGTCTTCGGCATGTGGCTGGTCCAGGACCGCTCTGTGCGTTGAGGACGGTGGCAGGGGACCTGCCGCGGCTGCACCACGCCCGGGGGCAGGGGGGGGAGGAGCCCCTAGCTGTGGCCTGGTCCGGTCGGTCATGCGGACGCGCGCAGGTGTTCCGCGAGCGCGTGAAAAACGAAGAAGTTCGGGATATGGCTCACTTTCGTCCTCGCCGGGGGGAGCCACTTGCCCGCCACGTTGAGTGAGAGGGTCCCGGCCTCTACCGAGACCTGCTCCATCTGGTCCCATGTGATGGATCTGCCGTATGCCGTCACCGCGTCCCGGCTTACCGAGATGTCCCCGAACGAGACTGTTTCTCCCCTACGGACGGCAGCAAGGGCAATGGGTAGTTGCGCCTCGGTCACAGCATCCTGGATGACGGGGCCCCAGTGCTCGGGGTGAGGGATGGCTTCTGGGAGCAGGAGAGTCTCGCCGTCCGGGCCGTTCAGGGTGTAGACGTGGGATCTGCCTTGGGAGACGCCGTAATGGTAGTGATCGACAACCTTCTGGCGCACCGAGAGCGCATCCCAGCGGTAGGCGGTGGGCCGCCCCTGCGAGTCGACGACGACAAGCCCCTACTCGAAGAGCTGGAGCTGCGTGTACCGCCGGGTGGCGTACCGCCCCACCAGGAAGAAGCCTCCGAACACCAGCGCCAACAGCCCGCAGACAGCCACTTGGTACATGTTCGGGGCGGCGATCCCGATACCGGTCAGCACCAGGAACCCGGCGGAGAGGACAGCAGGGACCATGAGCCCCCGGGTTTTCGCGTGATACGTGGCCTGGTGACCCCCGAGACGTTCACGCTCTACCGCCGTCGATATCTGCTCGGAGGGTGGTTCGCCGTTCGCGCTCTCGGCTTGCTCGGCCTCGGGCTCCGCAACCGTCGCCACGGCGACGCCCTCCCGCAGAGGTGCGGCGCCGCCAACGCCGACCATCGGCCACGCCCTCTGGCTGCTCAGGTCCTTCGCAAGGACGCTCACGCTGCCGTTGGCGTCGATTTCGAGGGTGACCTCAATGCGTGGGACACCACGCCGGGCCGGCGGCAGCCCTCAAAACGACTGTGCCCACTCGGTGGTTGTGGGCTGCGAGGTGGTGCCCGCCCTGGTAGACGTGGAACACGATGGACCGGTCGTCACCGTCGGCCATGTCTTCGGCGGTGGTGAAGATCTCAGAGCGCTTGGTCGGGAACGTGGTACTGCGCTCGATGACCAGCGTCATGACGCCTCCCGCTGTCTCGACACCCAGAGGCATCGGGCCTGCAGCGAGGCGCCGATCGCCACGACCTCGTCCGCATACGTGGCACTGCTCGGCTTCTTGCCGCCCGTCAGTTCGCACATCAGGTCCGCGACCGCCGGCATCCGGGAACCACCGCCGACCAAGACGACGTGGTGGATGTCCCGTACGGGGACGGCCGCATCGTTCAGCACTTGGTGGACCGGCGCCTTGCAGCGCTCCAGCAGGCCACGGGTCAGCTCCTGGAACCGGGCCCGGGTCACGCGCTCGTCCAAGTGCAGCGGGCCTCCGGCGGAGGCGGCGAGATAGGGCAACTCGATCGTGGTCTCCGCGGACGACGAAAGGTCGATCTTCGCTGCCTCGGCCGCCTCCCGCAACCGCTGCATAGCTGTCTCGTCCCCGCACAGGTCCACGCCGTGCAGGTTCTCGAACCTGGCGACCAGATCGTCCGCCACGGCTTGGTCCCAGTCGTCGCCGCCCAAGCGGTCGTCGCCGCTGGTGGCCTTCACCTGGACGACGTGTTCGCCGTCCGCGTCTCGGGTGATGTCCACCAGCGACACGTCGAAGCTGCCACCGCCCAGGCGCACGACAAGCGCTGTTCTTCCGCTCTTGCTCAGTGCGTAGCCCAGGCCCGCAGCGGACGGCTCGCTGATGACGCGCAGCACGTCGAGGCCGGCGAGCTCGCCGGCCTCCCGGGTGGCCTGCCGCTGACCTTGGCAGAAGGACGCCGGAACAGTGATCACCGCCGCGGTCACCTTCTCGCCGAGGTACGCCTCGGCGTCCCGCTTGAGCTTGCGCAGCACGAAGGCGCTGATCTGCTGCGCTCTGAACGTCTTCTCGTCGATCCGTATCGTCCAGTCGGTGCCCATACGCCGCTTGACCGAGCAGATGGTGCGACCGGCATTGGTGACGGCCTGGCGTCGGGCGGCCTCGCCGACGAGCACTTCGCAGGCTCTGGTAGGTCAACCCCCGTACCAGGCAGGAACCTGGAGGCGGCGGCATCCGAAGCGGATGCCTCGGTAACCCTGTAACTCTGCCTGGCCCCCGGGCGCAGCGGTCCTCGAGAACCTCACCGCGTAGTCAACGCGGCCCATGACAGAGAACAACGGTGGCACGTGCGGTTGGTACCGACCTTGAAACGACCGACTCGGCCGTCTGCGAGCAGGCCGACCATTCAGGGCATGGATGGCGTGGTGACGGTCGGCTCGTGGGTGGGGCGGGCGAGCGTCCAGGAGTCCCCGGATTTCTGCCACGGCGAGTGGGGCGAGGCTGGTGGGCGAGGGCGACAAGGAAGGCGTGGGCGAGCATGGCCAGGGTGATGTGCCGGTACGAGCCGGCGTAGCGGGGGACCTCGTTCCTGTTCGGCGGACCTTTCCCCACCCAGCCCCCCTGGCTCGAGAAGGGCGGGGTGGGGAAACACGTCTGCCACAGGCGCCAAGAGCTCGTGGGCGTGGTCTAGTGAGGGAAGGCGGCGAGGGAGTGTGTGAGCTGTACCGTCGGAGACGACGACTTGTCGGGCGGGGCAGGGATCTTGTCGCAGAACTCCGCCTCGATCACGTTGACGTAGAGCGATGCATCCTGCAGCCAGTCACCGTTGATGTTGAACGTCAGCTGGTGTTTCCCGTCTTCCGTGCCGACCATCGCGGAAAGGGAGCCGTTCGTACGGCCGCTCTTGCCCACTACCTTCACGCCGCAGGACAGTTTCGCGAACTCGAGCCCGAGCCCGTACCCAACCCCCTCGCCCGCCGACACCTCGTCAAGCATCTCCTTCATTTGGGCAGCGGGCATCAACTCGCCCCGTAACAACGCACGGTGGAAGCGGTTGAGGTCACCGTTCGTGGAGATGATGTCGCCGGCCGCGCCCAGCCAGGTCATGTTCTGCTCGGTGGCGTCATGGATCTTGGCGTCGGGAGCGTCCTGGTGGAGGCGGGAGTAGCCGATGGGGTGCGGGTTCGGCATCTGTGGCGCCGTGCCGGGGAACGACGTCCCGCGCAGCTTCAATGGCCGGATTATGCGGCGGGTGACCTCCTGCTTGTACGAATGGCCCGTTGCCCTCTCTATGACCATCCCGGCGATCACAAAGTTGGTGTTCGAGTACGACGGCGCCTTTTCCGGATCGGGCCTGGGCGGGTACTTGAGCGCGATCGCCACGAGTTCATCGGGCGTATGGGTGTCGTACCGGTGCTCTGGAAAGCCGAGGCCTGCGGCGTCGTGCAGGAATGCGCGATCGTCGGTGTAGTTGGCGATGCCGCTGGTGTGGCTGAGGAGTTGGCGCAAAGTGATCTTGCCGCCGTCGTACCCGTTGCCCTGCACCAGACCGGGCAGCCATGTCTCGACGGTGTCGTCCAGGCTCAGTCTTCCTTCCGCCTCCAGTTGGAGCAGGACGGTCGCGATGAACGTCTTGGTGATGCTGGCCCCGCGGAAGTGGTCGCCGGCCGAACGCTTGCGGCCCGTGGCAGTGTCCGCGTAACCCGCCGCGCCGGACCACCTCCCCTTGCCGTCCTGGGCCTTGGCGGCCACTCCGGGAAGTCCGCCCTTCTCGACCAGATTATGCAGTGCGGTCCGGGTCGCCTCGTGTCCGCGCTCTGGTTGCGCCGCGTGCGCGGACGGGGTGAGCGTGGCCGCTCCCACGGCTACGGCCAGTGACAGGGCGAGTAAGGCGGTATGTGCCCGCTGCTTCATAGATGGGGCCTCCAGGTCACCGAGGGGCCCGTCGAGCCCCTGCGGTGTGAGTGACGCCGAACGCGGGGGCCAGGGTTGAGGGTTGAGACTTACGCCTTCGTCGGCACCATCGGGTACGTCATTGACGTGCTGCTGCTGATGTGGGCTCTCATGCTGCGCTGCCCAAGGCACACGCACCTGACCGCCGCAGTGTCTCTCCCCGGCGCCCCCGTGCGTTTGGGCGAGGCGCGGCGTTGGTGGTTCGGACGGGGACGACAAACCGCAGCCCGTCGATCGAGTCCAGCAGGCCATCTCCCCAGTACACGATTGGCACTTGCCCTGGGGGGCTATCAGCGCCGCGTTCGGCGCGCAGGCGGAGCTGGTCGACGCACCAGCCGTGCCTGGGTCAAGAGCTCGTAACCGGGTTCCGGCCCCGCCTCCGCGCCCACCGTGACCAAGGCGTGGGTGGATGCGGGGTTCAAGAACGCCGTCGTCGAGCACGGCGCCCGGCTCGGCATCAACGTCGAGATCGTGCAGCGCCAGGTGGGCGCGAGAGGGTTCGCGCCGTAACCCAAGCAATGGGTGGTCGAGCAGACCCCGGGCACCCGGCGAGGCACGGGCGGGGGCGGGGGCGGGGGTGGAAGGATGTCGGACAGTATGGCGTGCCCGTACGGAAGTTGACAGCCCGAACGCAGCACGTCAGAGTCCCGGCGTGAGCGAGACCAACGATCTGACGCCGGCCGAGGTACGTATATGGCGGGCCTTTCCACGAGGTGAGTCCGTGGACTTCCGCGCCGCCGAGAACGAGGATCCGGCGCTCGGCAACACCTGGGGCGCCGAGCGGACCGTACGGGCGAGTGTGCTGCGGGCGCTGCTGATCAAGGCTCCGCAGGAGGAGGGGGAGATCGCCGCGCTCAAGATCACGGGGGCGCGGATCACCGGCGTACTGGACCTGAGGTACGCCACGATCGACGCCGCCATCCGGCTGAGCAGCTGCCAATTCGATGGCGTTCCGGACCTGTACGGCGCCCAGCTGCGCCAGCTCAATCTGAGCAATTCCGTTCTGCCGGGCCTGACCTCGGCGACCTTGCGGGTCGAGGGGGTGCTGCGGATGACGGACTGCCGTATGCGGGGGCCGGTACGGCTTGGCGGGGCGCAGATATCCGGGGCGCTGTTCATGGAGCGCGCGGAGTTCACGGCGACGGACGACTCCGAGCCGGTGCTGCAGCTCAACCAGGCCACGATCGGGGACGACTTGTGGGCGCCAGAAATGCGCGCGCACGGACAGGTACGGCTCACTGGCGCCTCCGTCGCCGGGCGGGTCAACGTTCAGGACGCCGTGTTCAACAAGCCCGATGGCACCGCGCTGGACGCGCAGAACCTCAACGTGGGAGCCCATGTACGGGCGCGGTGTGTACGTGCCCAGGGCCGGGTCGAGCTCCGAGGCTCGCGCATATCGGGCCGTCTCGACCTACTCCACGCCCACCTCTCGCATCCGGGCGACACGGCACTGCGGGCCAGCAGTTGTGTCATCGGTGAACTCTGGCTGCGCAGGGGCGATCGCATCGAGGGCGCCCTGAATCTACGGCGTTCTCAAATAGAGATCCTGACCCTTGAACCGGAGATGCTGCCGGACCAGGTGTATCTCAGCAATCTCACATACACCGTACTCACCCCGCACGAGCCCGCCGAACGCCGCCTTCCGATGCTGGAGCGGGACGGCGAGCGGTATGAGCCGCACGGCTACGAGCAGCTGACGGCGGCCTACCGCCATGTCGGTGACGACGACGCGGCCCGGCTCGTCCAACTCGCCAAGCAGCGCCGCCGACGCACGACGCTCACCTGGTACGGGCGGCTGTGGGGGTATGTCCAGGACGCCACCGTCGGCTACGGCTTCCGCCCGTTGCGCGCAGCCGTCTGGCTGCTGTCCCTCATGACCATCGGATCGATCGCGTATGCCCTGGACCACCCACGCCCCATCAAGACAGGAGAGGCCCCTGACTTCAACTCCGTTTTCTACACCCTCGACCTGCTCCTGCCGGTCGTCAACTTCGGCCAGGAGCCGGCGTTCGCCCCTGACGGCTGGCACCAGTGGCTGTCGTACGCCCTGATCATCACCGGCTGGACCCTGGCGACGACGATCGTCGCGGGCGTGACCCGTACGGTCAGCCGCCAATGACCCTCTCCAGGGCTCGCGAAAACCTCGTAGAACGCCCTCTCCGAAAGCGGCGCTGGGTGCAGCGGAGGAGGCGCAGTGCTTTCATTGATGAGGGGTGGGGCTCGGGCTACGCCGCGGTGTCGTACGTGTAATGCCTGGTGTGATCCAGCATGTCGGCGGGCGTCACGTCGTTCCAGGGACGCATGACGTCATTGAGGCTCACCACGCTGGGTGTTCGGGCGGCAGGCAGGTACGTCGATCCCGGGTGCCGAGCCTGCCACTGGGCCCAGAGCCGGTCTATGAACGCATGATGCAGCCAGAAGACCGGGTCGTTGGGGGAGACACCGGTGGCCATCTGTCCGCCCACCCACACATGTACGCGGTTGTGAAGGTTGACGCCGCGCCAGCCTTCCAGGTGGTTGCGGAATCCGTCGGACGCGCTGTTCCAGGGCGTCGTGTCGTACGTGGGCATCGCGAGCACGGAGTCGACCTCCGCACGAGTGGGCAACTGCTGTCCGCCGGAGCCGAGGGCTCGGCGGAGAAAACCACGCCCGTCGACCCGTACGGACACCGGCCACTTGCCGGAGGTGGCTGCGAAGGCGCCGTCGCTCACTTGCCCGTCCCTGCTTCGGCCGGTACCGCCCAGGAAATCGGCCGCCCACAGAGAGGACGTGGGGGAGCGGTCCACAGTCCAGTCCCAGTAGGGCAGTGCCACGTCCGGGTTCACTGTCTGGAGAGCCTGCTCGAACTGTATGAGGAACCTGCGGTGCCAGGGCAGGAAGGACGGCGAACGGTGGCCCACACGGTCTCCGTTGTCGGTGTCGCTCATGATGAACGCGTTGTGGGTGGTAACAAACGTGTCGTAACGCCCGCTGCGCTTGAGCTCGAGCAGCGCGTCGACGAAGCGGCGCTTCTCGGCGGGGGTGAGGTTCGCCTGGTTCTTGCGTACGGTCATGGGAATGCCTTCGGGTTCAGGGTTGGACGGCGTTGCTGGATGGCGGTGACGTCAGACCAGCGGTTCGAGCTGCGATCCCTGAAGCTCGACCACGGCGGCGCGAGCCACGGCCCGCGGGCCGGCGAAGGTCTCGTAGTGATTGACAACGCTGATCCACGTGCCGTCGGCGTTCTGCATCACGTGCAGCTCCTCGCCGTCGATGTGCACGGAGTAACCGGCGCCGTGGTGTCCTCCGTGATGTGACGGCGCGCCTTGTATGCGACGTCCTTTGAAGGACTCGTCGAACGGCTTCGGCTGTGTGGGTGTGTGCCCGGAGCCTTCCGGGGAGTGGGCTTCCCGGGTACGGTGACCGGCGGCCGGAGGGCCGGAGGGCTCGGCCGTTCGCGCGAAGCCCGTCAGGGCGAGGCCGGCCAGAGCCGTGGCGGAGGCGCCCAGGGCGCGGCGTCGGCTTATTTGAGACATGGGTGTTCCCCCTGGTTATTGCGAGTCGATGCGAGTTGATGCGCCCGGGACCCCTGTTGCGGCGCTGGGCAGCAAAGTGACGACCCCTCACCGGGGAACATCCGGCTGGTCAGGCCGTCCGGGCCCCGGCGGGCCTGACGGGGAATATGACTACAGCCTTATGTCCGGCAGGGCGAAGTCGCCGTGCAGTCTTTGGTCGCTATACGGACAAGGGGCCACACATAGTGCGGATTTGAACCAAGTCGATCTTCCTGTGCTGCTCGTTGCGTTGAGATTGATCCGAAGATTTTGCGGAGAAGGTAGGGAAGACGTGAAGGATTTGCTGCCGCATGCTGGCAACCGTGGCAGTCGTCACGCCCGGAGGCTGTCCGGATTTGTAGGTGGGGCTTGAGCGAAGGAGTGCAGGCTCTACGGAGCGAGGCGCCGGCCGAGTGACTCGAGGATCTCGATATGTCCGCCGGAGCATCGGTCGTGGTCGTTCAGCAGAAGGCGGACTGTGCGCTCCCGGGGCCGGCCACAGTCGCATGCTTCTGTGGGTTTGTTCGTCCGTGTGAAGCGGGGGCTGCGCAGGATGTCCATGACGACTTCGCAGCATTCCAACCAGTGGTCAATGCTGGGCGTGCTGAAGGTCGGCAGGCCGCCGGAGCTGGACTGGTCGCGTTGCGCGATCGACTGCGTCGGAGTCCGGGCTGCAAAGGCATCTGACAGGACCGATCCGCGCCTTCGTCGGCACAGCCGCAGTCCCCATCTGCCAGCACCAACCCACCAAATGACGACGACTCTGTTCACCGATCTCGCACGGCATCGTGACCGTCGCTGCCCATCGTTCTCTGGCTTCGCACGTGACCCGCCGGACAGTTCTTAGCCGACCGCCACCACGACGCCCAGTAGGGCGAGCACGACGCAGAACGGTGCGTACACCCGTCGGTTCAGCCGGTTGTAGAGCTCATTGCCCTTGCTGGTGGTGAATGGCTCGACCAGCCCACGCAGGGCCATGACCGCGACCAGGCCCCAAATGCCCATGGCGTACAGCCAGTCGGGGACGAAACGCAGTCCGTCCCAGTTCGCCGCCAGGGCCACATACGCGGCCCCGACCAGCAACGCCGCCACCAGGGCGGTCAGCAGGGTCGGGATTTCTTCCGAGTCGGGTATGGCCTTCCGGGCCAAGTCCTCCTGGGAAGTGGCCGGCCAGTAGACGCCGACGGCCCAGAGGAAGTGGAGCACGCCGACCGTGAACAGCGCGGCGGCGAGGAGGAGACTGGCGACGTTGATCATGCGGCGCTCCGTCATTCCGTTCGATCAGCAGTGCACGGCATTCGTCCGACGGCCCTGACGATAACCCTCGGCGAAGCGGGCCGGTTCATCGCCCCAACGGTGCTGGTTTCAGGCCCCGCGCCACGTAGTCCGGCATCGGCCATCGGCAGATTGGCCTGCGAGAACCGGCCGGGGGTTCTGACCGGTTTGGCGACTGCCCCATCGAACACTGCCTAGGCGAGGCGCGCCCGCGGCTGGTTCCAGGTCCGCCGATCTGGACGACCGAGGCCGTGATCGGCGGCGTCACTGGAACGCTGCGCTGCCCGCAGCTGTCACCGATCGGTCACCAGTCACGTGCCCGATTCGACCACGGGCAGGGGTGGGCGGCCCTAAAGCCCTGCATCGATGCCTGCGGGCGGTGTTGTGGCCCTTGCCCGTGCCAAAGAGGCTCCCCTAGAAGGCTCGTGAAGAT
>NZ_JAGGOK010000068.1 GCF_018614615.1 Streptomyces sp. ISL-100
ATGATGATCAGTGCCCGACGGACCCGCACCGACTCGTGGCGGCCCCGCCGGACGATCTGTTGCAGTCGCTGTCCCTCTTGATCAGTCAACCGCCGTGCCCTGACCGGCTCTGCCATTCAAGACCTCACTCTCATCGGCAACCACATTGCCAGCGAGAGTGAGGCCGTCAGACCCCGACACCGCGAACAGTCACCGGTGTGTCACCAGACCCGGTCAACGTTCGTGGCCAACGCACTAGGCAGCCCAACTCGCTTTCCCCCTCCCGCATCGCTTCCTCGGGCTCCCCGCCGAGGAAGCAACGCCTGTTGAAAGCCGACTTGGGAGCAGGCGAATCGGCGTCACCCGACTCACTGCATGGGCGGGAACCCAACGGAGCAAGCAGCGGGCACAAAGGCGGGGGGCGAAGCAACTGGACTCGTCGCGGGCGGTGATCGACTCCAGCCACGTGAGGGCCGCTCGGCGGGGCCCAAAAGCGGGCCAAGCCCGGTCGACCGTGCCCGGCCGGCCAGAGTCCGATGCATCGGGTCCGCCGACGACCAGGCCGCCAGACTGCTCGCCTCAGTCAAAGCCCTACCCGGCCGTAGCCCTCATCTGTACGCGGTCTTCTGCTGCACGTACTACGCCACCATGGGCTCAGCTGAGGTCATCCACCTGCAGAAATCCCAGTGCTGTCTGCCGACGCGCGGCTGGGGCCCTCTGACCTGAGGGCGGCGTTGTGACTGCCGGTAAGGAGTGGACGGACGATGGCGCTGTCCACGAGATTCACTCCCTGAAACGGCGGGCAGCCAAGGCCACGCGACCGGTGCCGATCCCTCCGTGCTCGTCCGCATGTTGCTCGAGCTACGCCACGCCGGCATCTCGTTCTGGTTGGCCTCCGGCGTTGACCCCGCGGGGTGCGCGCGCCAAGCCGGACAGAGCATCCGAGCTGGGATACCGTTGGGAGATATCGGGAGTGAGGACATGTTTCGACTCGCCGCTTAGGTGTGCGCCGAGACGGGCGCCTGGCGGTCATCTGCCCTGGTCAGGCGCCTTTTCGCCGTCTAGACACTCATCCTCTTGGTGGATGAGGCGGTCCGGGAATGGTCCGGATCTTGGTGCCCTCCGGCTGCGCGCTCGCTTGGAGGAGAGCCATCGCGGTCGTGCCGCAGGAGGCTTCCCGTCGACCCCGGACATCAACGAGTTGGTCGGCAGCTGGTCTCCGGGCCGGCCCATAGCTGCCATGGCGGTCCGGACGGTAGTCCACCGGCCCGCCGCCGGGGAGTCGTAGAGCACCAGAGCGCCGTGTCTCCTTGGATGGGTACGTACGAGGACGGACCGACCACCAGCCACGGAGGCCGGCATGAGGAAGATCAGGCGCAGCTGTTCATCTCGCTCGACGGTGTCGTCGAAGCGCCCGACCGGTGGCACTTCCCCTACTTCAACGATGAAATGGGGGCGGCGAGCTGCTCGTCGCTGAACTCACCGCAGCGGTCACCGCTCTGAAGAATGAGCCGGAGACGGGCACGCCGATCTGGATCAGCGGCTCGGCCTCCGTCGTACGCCAGTTGGTGGCCGCCGGGCTCTAGGCGAACTGAACCTCCTGGTGCACCCGATCGCCGTTCGCCACGGCATGCGCCTCTTCGAGCAGGACGCGACGCTAATCCTGCTGGACCTGGTGTCCGCCGAGATCTTCCGGACCGGTGTACTGAACCTCTTCTACGCCTTGGCCGCCGCACCCGGCGAGGCGACCTACGAGGATGCCAAGACCCACTTGCCCCAGAACTAGCGGCTCATCCATAGGGTGCCCTCGGAGTCCGTCTCGCGCCCGACGTCCTTTGTCCGCGCTTCCGGTCCCTGGGGGAGAACGTGCGTGCCATCCGGGGCGGGGCGTCACCAGCCGAAGCGGCGGTTGACCAAGGCGGCGAACTCTTCGAACGTCAGGACGCGGTCGCCGTTCTGGTCGGCCTCGTCGAACAGGGCCGAGGCGTCGTCGGCGGTCCCCACGCCCCAGAAGGGGATCACTCCTTGTGCGGCGAGGGTCGGGCCCTTGGCCCGGAGGGCACCGACGACCTCAGCACGTGTGAGGGTGCCGTCCTGGTCGAGGTCGAGCGCGTCGAAGAGAGTCCGGGCCTTGTCGCTCATCGCATGTCCTGTTCCCTGTGGCGTGGGTGTCGTGTCGGCCGACATCCTGTGCATAAGGACGCCGGGGTCCGCCAGCTGGGTTGCCTCCTGCGGGACGGGCGCCAGCTCGTCGTCCCCCCAGCAGCATCACATGCACAGGGGGACCTCGGAACGGGTGCGGGCGTGGTCAGGTGCCCCGGTCAGTTCCCTCTTCCCGGTGGGTGTGACGGACAGGGCACCTACCTCTTCCGGATCGCTGAACCGTCTGCCGCACCCGAGCAGTGGCGCTGATACACCTCCGAGGGCGGCATCACCAACTTTCCCGTCGCCGTCCTCTGTGGCCGCGAGCACCCGACCGCCGAAGAGCGGCATCGTTGACGCGTGCAGACAGGCCAAGGCCAGTGAGCCGTCGCATTGCGACCAGATCGACGTGTTTCCAATGACGCACCATGTGGAGTGTGTGGCGATCCTTGAACCGGTGGCAAAGGGCGCCTGACCTGCGGGTTCAGGCGGTGTGCATGATGTGCGCTGTGGGCGTTACGGGCGGTATCTTGACGCTGAAACGACGCTCGTGACGCTCAAATGACGCTCGTTCTGACGGGGCGTCAGTCGACTGATCGCGCAGGTCAATGAGGCGGAAGGCGTGGTTCCGGAGGTCTGGCTTTGCGGAATCTTGACGAAATCTGCCAGCTCTGCTCGCCCGGCGGCTGCACCCTGACGGGGTCCGGGCGAACTGGGTGGTTTCGGCCCGTAGCGAAAGAAGGCGCCGTCCGCCATCTGTGGCAGGTCTCCCCGCTCAGGCCCGTCCCAGCAGTGCGGGGCACAGACATGACGAACAGTCAGTCCGCCTACTCGGTCCGGACGGGCAGCCCCGCGATGATGGGATGGTCGTGTTCGACCAGGCCCTGGTTGGCGGCGCCGCCGGGTGAGCCGAGGTCGGTGAAGAACTCGGCGTTCGCCGTGCGGTACTCGGTCCACTCCGCCGGGGTGTCGTCCTCGTAGTAGATCGCCTCTACCGGGCAGACCGGCTCGCAGTCGACGCATTCGTCCGGGTGGATGTACATCGACCGTTGGCCCTCGTAGACGCAGTCCACGGGGCATTCCTCGACGCAGGCCTTGTCCTTCACATCCACGCAGGGCTGGGCGATGACGTACGTCATGGTGGGTTCCTTCCTCGGTTCCGCGCTACGCGAGCCAAGCGGCCGGGCGGCCCGTCAGACCGCTACCGCGATCGTGGGCTCGCCGGAGGCTACGCCGTCCTTTTCCATCTGTTCGGCGATCTTCATCGCCTCGTCGATGAGGGTCTCCACGATCTTGGACTCGGGGACGGTCTTGATGACCTCGCCCTTGACGAAGATCTGTCCCTTGCCGTTGCCGGAGGCGACACCGAGGTCGGCCTCGCGGGCCTCGCCCGGGCCGTTCACCACACAGCCCATCACCGCGACGCGGAGCGGGGCCTCCATGCCGTCGAGGCCCGCGGTGACCTCCTCCGCCAGCTTGTAGACATCTACCTGGGCCCGACCACAGGACGGGCACGAGACGATCTCCAGGCGACGCTGACGGAGGTTGAGGGATTCCAGAATCTGGATGCCCACCTTGATCTCCTCGGCCGGCGGGGCCGACAGGGAGACACGGATCGTGTCGCCGATGCCCTCCGAAAGCAGCGCACCGAACGCGACCGCCGACTTGATCGTGCCCTGGAAAGCAGGCCCCGCCTCCGTTACCCCAAGATGCAGCGGATAATCACAGGCGGCGGCGAGTCGGCGGTAGGCATTGACCATCACCACCGGATCGTTGTGCTTGACCGAGATCTTGATGTCCCGGAAATCATGCTCCTCGAACAACGAGGCCTCCCACAGCGCCGACTCGACGAGCGCCTCGGGCGTCGCCTTGCCGTACTTCTTCAACACCCGCGCGTCCAGCGAACCCGCGTTGACCCCGATCCGGATCGGCGTCCCCGCATCCTTGGCGGCACGCGCGATCTCCTTGACCTTGTCATCGAACTGCTTGATATTGCCCGGGTTCACCCGCACCGCCGCACAGCCCGCGTCGATCGCCGCGAAAACATACTTCGGCTGGAAATGAATGTCCGCGATCACCGGGATCGGCGACTTCTGGGCAATGATCGGCAACGCATCCGCATCATCCTGCGTAGGGCACGCCACCCGCACGATCTGGCAACCCGAAGCCGTCAGCTCCGCGATCTGCTGCAACGTGGCACCGATATCGGACGTACGCGTCGTCGTCATCGACTGCACCGACACCGGTGCGTCCCCGCCTACCGTCACCGAACCGACCTGGATCTTGCGACTGACCCTCCGGTCGGCAAGCTTCGTCGGTACGGACGGGATTCCGAGCGCTACCGGCATGACATCTTGGCCTTTCGCTTCGTCGGTGGATCAGGAATGGTGCGCAGCCGGCGACTTGCCCGGTCGCCGCAGCTCGGCCACGGCACGGGCGATGCCCTGCCCCGTTAGTCCGCAGCGCGCCAGGATGTCGGCCCGCGAGCCGTGCTCCAGGAAGTCCTGCGGCAGGCCGAAGGTGCGGACAGGCGTCGCTGCTCCGGCGTCGGCCAGCGCCTGGGCGATCGCCTGCCCGGCGCCACCGGCCCGGCCGCTGTCCTCGACGGTGGCGACCAGTGCGTGGCGCAGACCGAGCTCGACCACGGTGGGCGGTACGGGCTTGACCCAGCGCGGGTCGATGACGGTGACCCCGAAGCCGTGTCCGGCCAGCCGGTCGGCCGCGTCCAGACACGCCCCGGCCATGGCGCCCACGGAGACGAGGAGGACATCCGCCTCCGTGCCGCGCCGCAGGACGTCCACGCAGCCGATGCTCTCGATCGCTGGGATGTCCTTGCCGGCGCCGCCCTTGGGGAAGCGCACGGCGGTGGGCCCGTCGTGCAGGCAGACCGCTTCCCGCAGGGCTCGCCGCAAGGTGGCGGCGTCACGCGGCGCGGCCGCCCGTAGGCCCGGGACGAGCTGGAGCAGCGAAAGGTCCCACATCCCGTGGTGGGAGGGGCCGTCGTCGCCGGTCACGCCCGCGCGGTCCAGGACGAAGGTCACTGGGGCGTGGTGCAGGGCGGTGTCGAGCAGGAGCTGGTCGAAGGCCCGGTTGAGGAAGGTCGCGTACACCGCCACCACCGGGTGCAGCCCGCCGAAGGCCAGGCCCGCCGCCGCGGTCACCGCATGCTGCTCGGCGATGCCGACGTCGATGGTGCGGTCCGGGTACCGTCGGGCGAACTCGCTCAGACCGGTCGGGGCGAGCATCGCCGCGGTGATCGCCACGATGTCCTGCCGGGTCTCACCGAGTTCGGCCAGGACCTCGCCGAAGACCGACGTCCACGAGGGTGAGCGGTCCCGGCCCGCGCCGGGCACGGGCCGGGCGCGGACGGCATGGAACCGGTCCGCCTCGTCCTGCTCGGCCGGGGCGTGGCCGCGGCCCTTCTCGGTGACGCAGTGGACGACGACGGGCCTGCCGAGCGCGGCCGCCCGGCGCAGCGCCTCCTCCAGTACGGCGATGTCGTGCCCGTCGACCGGCCCCACGTAGGCGAGTCCGAGCTGCTCGAACAGAGCCCGCGGCGCGTCGGGACCGCGCAGCGCCGCGAGGTGGTCGGCGAGCGCGCCGGCGGTGGGGGCGTAGGACCGGGTGTTGTCGTTGAGTACGACGATCACCGGCCGGTCCGGTGCCGCCGCGATGTTGTTGAGGGCCTCCCAGGCCATGCCGCCGGTCAGCGCGCCGTCCCCGATCACCGCCACGACGCGGTCCGTGACGCCGCGGAGGCGGTGCGCCCGGGCCAGCCCGTCCGCCCAGGACAGTACGGTCGAGGCGTGCGAGTTCTCGATGACGTCGTGCTCGGACTCCTGGCGGGACGGGTAGCCGGAGAGGCCGCCCGCCTGCCGGAGGGTGGCGAAGCCTCCGGCGCGGTCGGTGAGGATCTTGTGGACGTAGGCCTGGTGCCCGGTGTCCCAGAGGATCCGGTCCTTGGGGGAGTCGAAGACCCGGTGCAGCGCGATCGACAGCTCGACGACCCCCAGGCTGGGCCCGAGGTGCCCGCCGGTGCGGGTGACCGTGTCCACCATGAACTCCCTGATGTTCCCCGCGAGTTCACGGGACTGGCCGGGGGACAGGGCCCGCAGCCCGGCCGGTCCGCCGAGTTCCTCCAGGGGCGGCACGGCGTGGCTTTCCGCCTGCGCCGCGTGCGGCGAGCCTGCCGTGTGGTCGTGCGCGACGGTCGACATCAGCGCACCTCGTCGGCCAGGGGAGTGCGCGGTACCCGGCCGGTGACCGGGTCGGCCAGCTGCCCCGGCAGGGAGAAGACGACGTCCTCGACGGCGCCCTGCTGGACCTCGGCCTTGCCGTAGCCGAGCGCTGCCAGCCGGTCGATCAGCTGGCTGACCAGGATCTCCGGGGCGCTGGCCCCCGAGCTGATCCCGATGCTCGACACACCCGCCAGCCACCGCTCGTCCAGGTGCGTGGCGTCCGGGACCAAGTGCGCGGCGCACCCGTGTTCCCTGGCCACCTCCACCATGCGCAGCGAGTTGCTGGAGTTGCGGGAACCGACGACCAGGATCAGGTCGTTGTGGCCGGCCAGCTCCTTGATCGCGTTCTGGCGATTCTGGCTGGCGTAACAGATGTCGCCGTCGTGCGGGCCGACCATGTCGGTGAACCGCCGGTGCAGCTCCTGGACCACGCGCGCGGTCTCGTCGAACGACAGGGTGGTCTGGGTGAGATAGGCCACCGGCGTGTCGTCGGCCAGGTCGAGACCTCGTACGTCCTCGGCCGTCTCGACCACGAGGGTGCGCTTGGGAGCCTCGCCGAGGACCCCTTCGACCTCTTCGTGTCCCGCATGGCCGACCAGCAGGATGATCCGGCCGTCGCGGACGAACCGCAGTGCCTCCTGGTGCACCTTTGCGACCAGCGGGCAGGTGGCGTCGATCACCCCCAGGCCCCGCCGGTCGGCCTGGGACCGGACCGCGGGAGAGACCCCGTGCGCCGAGAACACGCAGACAGCGCCCTCGGGCACCTCCTCCTCGCTGTCGACGAAGAGCGCGCCCCGCTTCTCCAGTTCGGAGACGATGTAGTGGTTGTGGACGATCTCCTTGCGTACGTAGACCGGCGCGCCGTGCAGGTCCAGAGCGCGCTCCACGATGCCGATGGCGCGGCGCACGCCCGCGCAGAAGCCTCTCGGCCGGGCCGGCATGACCCGCCCTTCGGTACCGGCCGGCAACGAGGCCGCCGAGCTGTGCTGACTTACCATCAGGTCCTTCTCCCACAGGGAATGTGTTCGTCATCGAGCACCGCGTGCGGACAGGGCGGTCAGTGCGGCCGGTCGGCGTGGCCCGGTTCCTGGTCTCCGAGGGCGCCGAAGGTGAGCTGGCTCCACAGCGCCCACTCGGCCGGAGTGAGCGGCTGGTGCGGGACGAGGCGCTCCGGATGACCCGGCTCGCAGGAGGGGCGGGGAAGGGAGGACTGCCGCGGAGGGTCCGGCTCCGCCTCCGTACCCCACCTGAACGGCGGGTTGAGGCCCCAGAACGCGCCGAGAGCGACCAGCCCCGGCTGCAGTGACTTCAGGAATCTGATCAGCGACCTCACGAATCTGTTCGGCTTGCGGTCTCGACGACGCTCCATCAGGGCGAGGTCCGGCCCTCGGCGGCGGCCTGCTGGTGCGCCAGGTAGGCGTACTGGCTGGGCAGCCGGTCGACCAGGGTCTGCGCCTGCCGGCGTACCAGATCGAACTCCTTGACCGCCTCGGTGTCGTCGAGCTTCGAGAGCACCGGCAGCGACCGGGTCGGCACTCCACCGAGCCCGAGGAGCATCGCGGAGTACGAGTAGGGCTCGAAGCCGTGAAAGTAGGGGTAGACCGAGTCCTCGTCGGGCAGTTTGGTACGCCACTGCTCGATGCGCTCGGCGAGTCCCTCGGGGATCTCGCGGGTCTTGGCGTCCCGCCAGTACTGGTTGTCGTTGCGGGCGGCGGCGTAATAGTGCAGGACGAGGAACTCGCGCACGCCGTCCATGACGCGGCCGACCTGCCGGTTGTACGCCTCCCGCAGCTGCTCGTCGTCCCGGCTGCCGGGGAGGTGCCGGACCAGCTGCTCGATGCTGTTCTGGATGAAGAAGATGCCGGTCGACTCGAGCGGCTCGACGAATCCGCTGGAGAGGCCGATCGCCACGCAGTTCTTCGCCCAGGACTGCGAGCTGCGCCCGATCCGCATCCGGATGTGGTTGGCCGACAGGTCCGCCGCCGCCGGGCCGACGAACTTCCGCAGGGTCCGCTCGGCCTCCTCCGGCGAGCAGTAGTCACTGGCGTATACGTAGCCGGTGCCCAGCCGGTCGAGCAGCGGGATCGTCCAGATCCAGCCGGCGTCCTGGGCGGTGGCCGTGGTGCACGGGCGCATGCCCCGCGCCGCCACGTCCACCGGCACCCGCAGAGCCACCGCGCTGTCGTTGGGCAGGCTGTCCTGGTACGAGACGAACGGCACGCCCAGTGCCTGGTTCAGCAGCAGACCGCGGAATCCGGTGCAGTCGACGAACAGGTCGCCGTCGAGCTCTCCGTGATCCTTGGTGAGGACGTTCTTGATGGATCCGTCGTCGTCGAGGCGTACGTCGAGGACGTCGTCGAGGACGTGCCGGACACCGCGCTTGGTCCCGTACCTGGTGAGGAACTTCGCCAGCAAGGTGGCGTCGAAGTGGTAGGCGTAGGGGAACTGCGTGGGCTGCCCGGACGGCATCGCGCCGTGGGGATCCGCGTCGCCCACCGCCGCGTCCAGGTCGAGCATGGTTCCGTCGAGGTCCTTGGGGGAGGCCTTCGCGTCGCACAGCGCGGACAGCACGGAGGCGTCGCGGTCGAAACGGTCACTTGGGCGCATGTGCAGCCACCAGTCGGCGAGCGAGTAACCCCGCACGGTTCGCGGCCGTTCGAACGGGTGGTAGAAGTAGTGCCCTTCCTCCCGCCAGTTCTCAAAACGGATGCCGAGCTTGTACGAGGCGTGGCACTCCGGCATCCACTCGTGCTCGGCCAGGCCGAGGAACTGGAAGAAGTGCCGGACGGTGCTGAACGTGGCCTCGCCCACGCCGATCGTCGAGACGTTCTTCGACTCGACGAGCGTCACGTCGATCTGCTCGCCGAGCGCCGCTTTGAGGTAGGTGGCGGTCATCCAACCCGCGGTACCGCCACCGACGATCACCACGCTGGACATCATTGGTCTTCTCCTCGGTTTTCCATTGACTATGGGAATGCCTCAGCCCGCGCTTCCGGCGAACTCGGCCGTGTGCAACCGCCCCCGATGGGAGCGGAGTTCGGAGAAGGGCAGGGTGATCCGGCGGAGCAGGTAGTCGATGCCGCTGCTGCCGCCCGTGCCCTGCTCCCCGCCGACCATCCTCGACATCAGACCGAGATGGGCGACCTTCCACCGCCACAGGCCGTCGCCGACGTCCAGCAGCGCCTCGGCGACCCGGTGCAACTCGCCGGCTTCGGGCCCCAGGCGGCACACCTGCGCCACCGAGAGGCCGGCGCGTGCCGCTGCGGCCACGAACGCCTTGTACAGCGCGCCCGCCCGCCGGTCGTTGCCGATCAACCGGGCGAGCACGGCGAACTGCTCGGACTGGGCCCCGCTCGCGTTGCCGAGGAAGGGACGAAACTGCACGAAGTGCCGAAGCGGGAGGCGTTCGAGGACCAGGACCTGCTCGTGCAGCACCCGGAGCAGGCCGTCCGACCGGCGCAGCAGCTCCACGCTCAGCTCGGCGTCAGCCGTACCGGACTCGGACGCGAGCGTGTCCACCACGGCCTCGAGATCCGCGATCAGCTGCTTGAGCCACAGCTCGCAGGACTGGTGCGCGACGATGAAGAAGTGCTCGGCCAGTACCACCGCGCGGTCGGCCGAGTCCGACGAGCGCGGCCGCTGGAGCGAGAGCAGGGTGTCCGCCCGCAGGTATTCCGAGTAGGTCACATCGGTCATGAGTCACTCCAGGTGCAGTACTCGGTCGATGACACTGCGTCGGCTCAGGCCGTTTCCATGAGCACCTGGCGCAGGAGGGAGACGAAGGGCTCGGGCTCGCCCTGGAAGCCGGTGTGGTCGCCGGGGAAGTCGACGAGCGCGGTGCCGAGTTCCCCGGCGAGGGCGGTCGAGGATCGGTGGGAGAGCTGCCCCTTGGAGGTAGTGCCGCCCGCCACCACGATGCGGGCGGACACGGCCCGCAGCGCGGACAAGTCGGGACGGTAGAGGGCGGTGGGGCGCAGGATGTGCAGGAAGAACCGGTCGAGGATGGCTCGTACGTCGGCCGGCGGGGTGAACGACTCCAGGTCGGTCACCTCGTGCCGCCCGCCGCCGGGCGGCCGGGAGAAACGCTCGACGCCGGTCAAGGCGGCGTACTTCTTCAGCGCCTCGTTGCGGCCGTCGTCGGCGTAGGTCTGACACACCTCTTCCAGCGAGGAACTCAACTGCTCGCTGTCCGGCAGTAGTTCGACCAGCGGCGCCTCGTGGGCGACCAGTGCGCGGACCTGCTCGGGGTACCGGGCGAGCAGCGCGAGCCCGATGGAGGCTCCGCCGCTGCTGCCGAAGACGTACGCCGGCTCGCTGCCGAGCGCCGCCAACAGGTGGTGGACGTCGTCGGTCAGCAGGTCGAGCGTCACCTCCGCGTCCGGACCCTCCACGGTGCTGCGCAGGATGCCGCGGGGGTCGTAGGTGACGACGGTGAAATGCTGGGCGAGGAGCGGGGTGATGGTCGCGAATCCCCTACTGCCCATGGGCGCGCCGACCAGCAGGAGCAGAGGGCCCGTTCCGCTGGTCTCGTAGCACAGACGCGTGCCCGGTAGGTCCAGCGTGTGTTCGGTCGGGTCGGCGGTCGTTGCCATGTCCGGTTCGTCCTTTCTCTCTGGTCCACACGGCCCAGGTGGTGCGCACCGCCGGGGCCCCGGGAGGCCGGGGGCGGATGGGCCCGGCTCAGGTCCAGCGCAGGTGCAACGGAAGGCGCTTGGGGCCGAAAATGCCCCGCGCGTCGTGGAACTCGACGTCCGGACCGGCCGAGAACTCGCTCCAGCGGTCGAGCGCCAGTTCCAGGGCGATCCGGGTCTCCAGCCGGGCCAGCGGAGCCCCCACGCAGAAGTGGATCCCGTGCCCGAAACTCAGATGGGGGTTGGGAGCGCGGCGGAAGTCGAAGCGGTCCGGGTCGGGGAAGACCCGCTCGTCCCGGTTGGCCGAGGACAGCCAGGTGACGATGATCTCGCCCGCCGGAACGACGCGTCCGTCGATCACGACCTCCCGCGTGGTCCGCCGCGTCATCGGGGCCAGCGGCGCTCGGTAGCGGAGCGTCTCCTCGACAGCGGTGGGCAGTTGACTCGGATCGGAGCGCAGAGCCGCGGCGGCTTCGGGGTGCTCGCTCAGACACAGGAGCACGTTCCCGAGCAGCACAGTCGTGGTGATGTGGCCGGCGAGCAGCAGCAGGCTGACGAACCCGACCATCTCCTCGTCCGCCAGGCGCTGGCCGTCCACCTCCGCCGCCGCGAGCGTGCTGATCAGGTCGTCCTTCGGCCTGGCCCGGCGGGAACGGATGTGGTCCAGGCAGTACGGGTTCATCTCTCGCATGACCACCGCCATGGACCGAATGCGCTGCTCGTTCGGGATCAGTCCGCCGCCCCCGCCGCTCGGCGACACCAGGGCCTCGGCCCAGCGCCGGAAGACCGCGCGGTCCTCGGCCGGGATGCCCAGGAGCTCAGTGATGACGATGATCGGCAACGGATACGCCAGGTCCGAGACCACCTCGATCCGGTCCGAACCCTTCACCGCGTCCAGCAGCTCACCGGCGATCTCGATGATGCGGGGTTCGAGCCGGGCCACCACACGCGGAGTGAACGCCTTGCCGACGAGGGTGCGCAGCTTGCGGTGGTCGGGCGGATCCTTCCGGATGAGGTTGCCCCGGGTGAAGAGGTCGACGTCCTCCTGCGCGGGGGTGATGTCGCTGAAGTCGGAGGAGAAGGTGGTCGGGTCGGCCAGGATCTGCTCCGCGTCGGCGTACCGAAAGACGTGCCAGACACCGGCCCGCTCGTCGTGGCTGACAGGGTCCTCCGCCCTCATGCGCCGGAACCAGGCCAGGGTCGACTCGGCGTCGCCGGACTGGTCGGCCAGTCCGGGGCCGGACTCGGTTGCGGTCATCGCGGCATCCCCTCGGGTCGGACAGCAGCACTCTGGGTCGGTGATCAAGTGATCAAGTGATCGGTGCTCAGTGATCGGTGGTCGGTGGTCGGTGGTCGCGATCAGTGTGGGGCGGCGCGGACCCCGGTCGGGTCCCGGCGCGGTGATGGCCCGTTACGGGCCGGTGCCCGGGTCGGCCCGGTCCCGGCCGCCTGGCCGACCGGCCAGGCCGAGAACTCCCGCATCCCGTAGAGCAGAGGTACGCCCGGCCGCAGCTCCACACCCGCCACCTCACCGAGTACGACCGTGTGGTCGCCGGCGGCGTACAGCCCGGTGACGGAGCACTCCGCGACGGCGAAGGCGTCCTCGTGCAGCCATGGCAGCCCCGCCGTCCCCGCCGGTCGCCAGGGGACGTGCGCGAAGCGGTCCGCCACGGGGGACGAGAAGACCTCCGCGGTGGTGCGCGCTCGTGCGTGCAGCAGGTTCACCGCGAACCACTCCCGCGCCCGGATCGCGTCCAGGGTGCTGCCGCGGGTCTTCAGGCAGACGAGCAGGGTCGGCGGCGCGGCGGCGACGCTGCTGAGGGAGGAACAGGTGACGCCTCGGGGGGAGTCGTCCCGGCCGGTGCTCGTCACGACCGTCACACCGGTGGGGAACGAGCTCATCAACGATCGGAAGTCGTCTCTGTCGACGTGGCGCCGCTCATCGTGCAGCGGCCTTGGACCGGCGACAGCGGTGTGAACGGGTTCCACGAGAAGTCCTCTGCTGGTTTCTGCAGGCGTCGGCCGCCGGGACGGCGACCCGGAATTACATGTCGTTATTTTTCGGGCCGGACGGCCCGTAAGTCATTTTCGCGCCGCGCCATCCGGCTGTTCCGAAGTCACGGATTCAGCAAGGGACCGAAGCGAACTGAAGGCGGAGGGAGGCCTGTCCGGGTCCCATTCGGCGTGGAACTCGCTCTCCAGCCTGTCGAGCAACATAACCAGCGTGAGCGAGTCGACCCCGAGACTCAGGAGCGAGGCGTCATGGTCGACAGGCCCTCCGCCGGGGTACTCGTCCCAAACTTCTACGAGAATTGTTTCGAGACGGGCGAGAGCGTGTTCCAGCTTGGCACTTCTCATATGCGTTCCTTCAGTTCCGGGTGAGCGGCCCCGGCCGATTCCCCGGCCGCCGTTTCTCGCAGCGAGCGTCGGTCGATCTTTCCGGCGGCATTTCGCGGCAGTTCCGGAATGGTCCGGAACTCCTCCGGGCGCTTGTACCGGGCGAGGTGCCGGCGCGCCAGGTCCCGTAAAGCTGCCGTCAACTCCGTGTCCTGCCGGGACACCACCACGTAGGCGACGGGGAGCTCGCCCCACTCGTCGCTCGGAACTCCGACCACGCACGCCTCGCGCACGGCCGGATGGCCGAGGAGCACCTGCTCGATCTCCGCCGGGTACACCTTCTGGCCGCCGCGGAAGATGACGTCCTTCACCCGCCCGGCGAGATGGATGTATCCCTGCTCGTCGACCGTGCCGAGATCACCGGTGCGTATCCAGCCATCGCGCAGGACCTCGGCCGTCGCCTCGGGATCCTTCCAGTACCTGCGCATCACGGCCGGGCTGCGCACCCAAAGCTCGCCGGTCCGTCCGGTGGGGGAGGGGTGTTCATGGTCGTCGAGGGTGCGGAACACCGTGCCCATGGTCGCCCGGCCGATGGACGCGGCCCGGCCCCGGGCTTCCCCCGGCGTGTAGTCGTGGTCGGCGGGCGGAAGGGTCACCACGGGGCCGCCCGCCTCCGTCAGGCCGTACAGCTGGCGAAAGCCACAGCCGAACGACACCTGCGCGTCGAGAAGGAGTTGCCGCGGCATCGGCGCCGCTCCGTAGATCAACTCCTGAAGGGTGGTCGGCCCGGCCGACGAAAGTCCTCGGGTCTTCAGCAGGAACCGGAGCATGTCCGGGACCAGGAACAGATGCGTCACCTGGTCCCGGCGGATCGCGGCGAGGCACTCCTGCGGGCTGAACATGCGCATGAGCGCCACCGTCGCACCGGCGGCCAGGTAGATGAGCGGGATCACCATCGCCCCGTGGGAGAGCGGCCCACAGTGCAGGAAGACCTGGTCAGGGCCCGGCCGGACGTCGGTCAGGTAGCCCAGCGCCACGGACCGCAGCGAGTGGTGGTCGACGCAGACGCCCTTGGGGCGCCCGGTCGTCGCGGAGGTCTGCAGGATGAACATCAGCTCGTCGTCGGGTATGTCACCCGGCGGCAGGGCGGCGTCGCAGGTGACGGCCCGCCGGTACTCATCGCTGTCGTAGAGCAGTACGGGACGGCCCGCGCCGGGGTCCGCGGTGCCCGGGAGCCCCGCCTCGCCGACGATCGCCGAGACCTCGAACCGCTGGACGGCGGCGGCCACTTCCTCGGCCACGGCCCCGTAATGCAGAGGCACCGCGGTCGCCCCGACCTTGCCCAGGGCGAAGTAGGTCTCCAGCACTTCGAGGCGGTTGTGCGAGACCACCGCGACCCGGTGGCCGCGTTCGACGCCCAGCTTCAGCAAGGCCGTGGCCAGGCTGTCGGTCCGCCGGTCCAACTCCGCGTAAGTGACGTGCCGTTCACCGTCGCGGATGGCGATCCGCTCGCCGTATCGCTGCCGGCCCCGCTCCAGAAGCAGAGTCATCCAGGACATGCACGGACTCCCCCCGTATCGGCCTTCCTCATGACTGATCAGCAATGAGCACCTTGCCGGGGCGGTGGTGGCGCCAACAACCCCCACTTTGCTGGGGTACCCGCCCGGGGAACCCTCTGCTAGAGTGCGGCCCTTTTTTGGCGGGCGGGCGGGCCCCGGGTGGACGCGGGCCGCGGCCGACACGGGCTCCCGGGCGGTACGGGCTCCCGGGCGGTACGGGCTCCCGGGTGGTACGGGCCCCCGGGTGGTACGGGCGTACCGGCGGTACGGGCCAAGCGGGGTAGGGCGAGTCGTCGAACCGTGCGCGGCACATCTCGCACTCCGAGAAGAGCCCGCCACCGTGACCGGAAAGAGACCTTCGGGCGGCGCCCGGTTCCCGCGTTCGCCGACTCGGCCGCCCGGGCTCCGGGGAGCCCGTCGCAGGGCTGCCGCGGGCGGGGGAGCGGGGGCGGCGACATCGCCGCTGACCACCCTCGACCGGCGTGGTCGGCGACGTGTGCGAGCGGTCGAAAGGCCGTGCGGGGCCTGCCCGGCGGGTGCTCGTCGGTCCGGCCCCGTGGAACCGGCCGCCCATCCGTCACGTCGGCCGGACGGCCCGTCCGCCCATCTGTCGGAATTCACCGCTCCGAATAAACGGAATGGATCACCAGTCGTCTGACGGGTGCTCAGAAAAGGCCGAGGTTGGCGCCTTCTCGGTGGCCGAATACCGCCCATAATTGCGGTTATTGCGCTGAGGGCCGGTGCGGGTGGGTGTTACTGTTGAAATGCAAGCGACCCGAGTGCAAGGATATCTGGCCGACCGGCTCTCCGGCGCCAACTTGACACGGTGTCGCGACCGGCGAACACGAGATGCGGGGGTATTTGAAGTGACGTCTGGTATTCCGCTACCGGGTCCCCCGGTTTTTCTTTGGTAAAGAATTCTGCCCTCCTGGGCAGTCCGGGGCTGAACCGCCTTCGGTCTTCGCTCATTTCTCTCTGACACGCATCCATCGATAATCCCTGTCTGCCTGTGCCTCGCGGTGTCCCACGCCGTGGGCTGCTTCGGTGCGCGCTCCCCCGCGAACGCGCGCAGATCGGAATTCCACCCATGGATTACGTCGCCGATTACCCCAGTGCCGCCGACCACGGGGGTCAACTCCCGCCCGAACTCGACCGGTTACGTCGCGAGGACCCCGTCTCCCGGGTCCGCCTGCCGGACGGCAGGACCGCCTGGCTGGTGACCCGCCACGACGACGTGCGCAGGGTGCTCTCCGGTGCGGGTTTCACCCGGGACCTCTCGCCGGCCGCCGATCCGGACGCGGGCGGGGCCAGGATGCGCACGGTGAACATGGATGGCCGTCCGCACCTCGAATTACGCGGCCTGGTCTCCAAGGCGTTCACCGTCCGGCAGATCGACGCCATGCGCCCTCGTATGCAGGAGTTGGCGGACGCTCTGGTCGACGGCCTCGAGCAAGCAGGGCCGCCCGCCGATCTGGTGCGCCATGTCGCCGCGCCGCTGCCCGCCATCGTCATCTGCGAGCTGCTGGGGTTTCCGGCCGACCACCACGACAGGCTCAGCCGCTGGTGCGACCGGATCACCACGGTGGGAGTCGCCGGCCTCGACCAGTCGGCCTGGCAGGAGCTCAGTACATATGTGGGCGGCACGGTCGAGCGCAAGCGCGCGGACTTGAAGCAGGGCGGTCGGCCGGACGCCGACGTGCTGAGCACCCTGGTCCGCGCCCACGACGAGGAGGGCCGGCTCAGCTACGAGGAACTCGTCTCCCTGGCCATCGTCATCCTCGCGGGCGGCCTGGAGACGACGCAGACCGCGATCAGCGCGGGAGTGCTCGAACTCCTCCGCGACCGGGACGGGTTGGCCAGACTACGCAAGGATCCCGAGCTCCTGGACCCGGCGATCGAGGAGATCCTCCGTCACCAGCCGGTTATCGACCTCAACCGCGTCCAGGTGGCGACCGAGGACATCCGGCTGGGCGGGCAGCTCGTGCGCGTGGGCGAGCTGGTCCAGGTCTCCCTCAACGCCGCCAACCGGGATGAGACCGTCTTCTCCGACAGCGCGCGGTTCGACCTCACGCGGCAGCCCAACCCGCACCTCGCGTTCGGGCACGGCGCACACCACTGCCTCGGCGCCGCCCTCGCGCGGCTCGAACTGAAGACGGTGTTCTCGACGATCCTGCGGCGCTTCCCGGACCTGCGCCTGGCGGTGCCGGCCGAGAGCCTGCGCTGGCGCGGCGGCCACGTCACCTTGGGGCTTCGGGAGCTGCCCGTCGCCTGGTGAGGCCCCGCCCGGTCCCCTGATGAAGTCCCGCCTCGGCCGACCGGCCTGGAAGGAACTTAGCATGTTCATCTGTCGATATATCGATAGCGATACCGAGGGCGGCCGGCCCGGATACGGACGGCTGGAGCGGAGCATCGACGGGGACACAGTTGTCCCCGTGGTGCACGACCGGGCAGCCGGCCGCTGGGTGGACGGCACCGGACGGGAGCGTCCGCTCGCCGAGGTCACCCTCCTGCCACCGGCCGAGCCGAGCAAGATCGCCTGCCTAGCGCTCAACCGCGCACCGGACGGCCACGCACCGGTCGGTGACCGGCGCCCCACGGGCTCCGCCTCCTGCGCGGTCGTCCTCAAACCCCCGTCCTCACTGACCGGTTCCGGGGACACCGTGCGCCACCCGGGAGCCGAATGGGAGCTGAAGTACGAGGCCGAGCTGGCCGTCGTGATCGGCACGCGCTGCACCCGGGTCCCGCCGTCCGGGGCCGCGCGGGTCGTGGCGGGTTACACCTGCGCGAACGACCTCACGGCCTACGCGAAGCCGTCCGCCGACGGATCCGAAGACGCGGGGCGGACGGGATTCCCGGCCGTCTGGGCGAAGCACTTCGACGGCTTCACGCCGCTCGGCCCCTGGCTCGCCACGGACTTCGACCCGGCGGACGCCGAGATCATCTGCACCGTCGACGGCGAGACCGTGCAGCGCGCCGGCACCCGCGACCTCCTCACCCCGGTGCCCGAAGTGATCGCCGCGGTCAGCGAGCACATGACACTGCTGCCCGGGGACGTGATCCTCACCGGAACACCCGCGGCCTCGGGCCCGCTGCTGGTTGGCAGCAGGGTCGAAGTGGCGATCGCGGACATCGGCACCCTCACCACGACCATCGGCATGCCTGGGGAAAGGAAGAACGAGCGATGACGATCGTCAACAACGTGACGCCGGAAAACGTGACGCGTGATAGCGGGACGCGTGAAGCGGACCGGTCGCACCTCACCGCGTTCCTGGCCGGCGCTGACCCGCTGCAACGCGACCTGCTCGGCATCTGGGGCGGCCGCCTCGACCAGCTCGGCAGAATCGCGGAGTACGCGCTGGTCCCCGCCGGGAAGCTGCTGCGCCCACTCCTGGTCCTCGAATCGGCGCGAAGTGTCGGCGGCACCGCGGAAGGGCTGAGCGAGCTGGCCCTCGCCATCGAGTACCTGCACGTTGCCACCTTGCTGCACGACGACATCATCGACGAGGACGACATGCGTCGCGGGCGCCCCTCCGTCCAGGCGGAGTTCGGTGTACCCGCCGCCATCGTGGCAGGTGACGGGCTGATCCTGGAGACCTTCGTCGCCCTGACCGGCTCCCGGCCCGCCGGCGTCTCGGACGCCGACATCGTGGCCGTGACCTCGGTCATGGCCACGGCCGGGGTGGGCCTGTGCCGCGGGCAGCTGCTGGAGTCCGAGTTCGTAGGCGATCTGGACTGCACCGTGGAGCAGTACCTGACGATGGCACAGCTGAAGACCGGGGCGCTCTTCGAGTCGGCCTGCCGGATCGGGGCGATCCTGGGCGGCGACCGGCAGGACTGGGTCGACGCCCTCGGCGAGTACGGGATGAAGCTGGGCACCGCCTTCCAGATCCGGGACGACCTCCTGGCCTCCGACGACACCCCCGCGCTCATCGGCAAGCCGCAGGAGAGCGACCTGGAGAACCGTCGGCCGACCCTGCCGATCCTGCTGTCCTACCAGCGGGCCGCGGACAGTGAACGCAAGCAACTGGAGCAGGTGTTCCGCGGCGAGCTCCCCGCCGAGGAGTCGTTCGACGTGCTCCGCACCATCGTAGAGACCACCGGTGGCCGGGACGCGGCCGCGCAGTTCGCCGCCCAACTGGTGACCGACGCCAAGGAACGCCTCACACGCCTGCCGGTGAGCGAGAGCACCGACACCCTCGCCGAGATAGCAAGCTACGCCTCCCGGCGCGCGTTCTGAGATGGGGGACAACCGCGTCCTCGGGGCGCTCGGCGCGCACCTGCGCACCTGGCGGCCGTACACGATCTGGTACCCCGGCCTGGTCGGGCTGGCGGGCGCGACCCTGGCCGCCGACCCGCACCCGACCGCGCGGCTGCTCGCCGCCTGGTTCGTCCCCACGGCGATCTGGACGGCCGCCCACTACCTCGGCGACTATCTCGACCGGGAGCTGGACGCCATCAGCAAGCCGCAGCGGCCCATCCCCTCAGGCCGGATGCGGCCCACGACGGCGCTCGCCTGCGGCGCGTTCCTGGCCGCCGCGGCGTGCGCCGCCGCGCTGGCCGTCAACTGGCGGACGGTCCTGCTCCTGGCCGTCGGCATCGGCGGGGCGCTGGCCTACAACGGCCTCTTCAAGGCGCGCGGCATCTGGGGCAACCTCCTCCGCGGCGCCCTCACCGGCGCGGCCTTCGCTTTCGGCACGATGATGGCCGTACCGTTCCCGCCGCCCGAACTGATGGTGTTCGTCGTGGTGTTCTGGTCGCACGACGCCGCATCCAACCTCGTCGGCACCCTGCGCGACGTCGCCGGCGACCGCGAAGGCGGCTACGCCACGTTCGCCGTACGCCGCGGACTGCGGACGGCCGGGCGTACGGCCGTCGCCCTCTACGGCTTGGCGGTCGCGACCGCGGCGGCCGGGCTCCTGGCGGTACCGCGCGACCGTGCGGCCTACCTCCTCGTGGTGCTGCTCGCCGCGGTGGTCGGCTGCGGCGCCTTCCGGCTGGTCTTCGCACCCGGACACACGCTCACCCCGCGCACGGCCCTTCGCGCGCACGAGGTGCTGGTCGCCGAACGGCTCATCCTCGCGGGCGCCCTGCTCGTGCCGGGCCTCGGGCCGGCCGTGGCGCTCGGGATCCTCGCCCCGCTGCTCGTCCTCACCATCTGCGTCCAGCGCGCGATGCGCTCCAAGCACGAGTTCGCACCGGAGGACCGGCGCGCAGCCCGCCTTCTGAACCGACCGCTGGTGTGAGAGAAGGAGAAACGTTTTCCGTGTGCTCAGCTGTGGATAGTCGTGTCGAGGCGTCGATCACGCATGCCGCCGAGACCTTGTTCGCCTTGCAGCGCCCCGACGGTTCCTGGCCCAACCGGCGGCCCACCGCCGTCCTGGGGACGGCCGGCGCGGTGGGCGCCCTGCACGTCGCGGACCCCGCGCGCTCCCGCGATCTGATCGATCGCGGGAGGCAGTGGCTGTTGTCCGCCCAGAACCCCGACGGCGGCTGGGGCGGAGTCGCCGGCGCCCCCACCCAACTCGTCCCCACCGTGATCGCGGCCGCAACCCTGCACCTGCTGGACCCGGACGGACACCGCAAGCCCGTACGCCGCGCCCTGGACCTGGTGCGCTCGCACGGCGGGGTCCGGGCGCTCACCGACCCCGGCATGGCCCACATGGCCAGGCACTTCCTCGCCCTCGCGGGCCTCGGGGAGCTGACAGGCTCCCGGCGCATCCCGCTCGAACTGCTCCTGCTTCCCCCTCGGCTCTGGCGCGGCCGACTGTCCTTCCGCATCGCCCCGTTCGTCGCGATGGCGTTCATCCAGGCCCGGTACAGCCCGCCGACCGGACTCGGCCGCCTCCTGCACCGCGCGGCCCGGCAGGCAGGGCTGCACGCGCTCGAACAGGTGGAGCGCGGCGAGAACGACCCCGGTGGCTACGGCGGGGACAACTGGCTGGTCGCGGTGGTCTGCATCGGCCTCAGCTGCGCCGAGGCCCCGCCCGCGACCATCGCCGACGCCGTCGACTACCTCCGCTCCAACGCGCAGGCCGACGGCTCCTGGCACATCATGCAGGGCCTCGACCTGATCGGCGGGTCCTTCGTGGCCCGCGGCCTGGCCGACGCGGGCCACACCGACGACGAACGCCTGGTGCGGGCACGGCAGTGGCTGCGCGGCTGCCAACAGGAGGAGGGATTCCCGGTCTTCGACGCGCCGCCCGGCGGCTGGGACTGGGAAGGGCCCCGTGGCTGGCCGAACTTCCTGGACAGCGCCAACGTACTGTCCGCGCTCGCCGTCGCCGGCGAGGAGGAGGGCGGCGACCGGCTGCGCCGCGGGCTGCGCTGGCTCCAGTCCCGGCAGGATCGCGCCGGGTCCTGGGGAACCTTCGTACCGGACACCACACTGCCGAACGACGGCCCCTGCCCCTATGTCACCGCGCAGTCCGTCGAGGTCGCGCTGGACTGCGGGGTCCGTCCGGATGACCCCGGCGTGCGCCGGGCCCTGGACTGGCTGCTCGACCGGCAGCGGCCGGACGGCACGTACGAGGCGCTGTGGTACCGAGGGCTCACCCCGGGAACCGCCATGGCACTGGTCGCTTTCGGCCGTGCCGGTCTCGCCGGCCACGCGGTGGCCCGGCGCGCCCGCGAGGCCCTGTTGCGCGCCCAACTTCCGGACGGCTCCTGGGGTCCGGGCCGGACCGGAATGCTCGGCGACGAACCAACCCCAGGGACCGTCGAGGAGACCGCCTGGGCACTGCGGGCGCTGCTCGCCTCGGGAGTACCGGCCGACGACCCGCGCGTGCGGCGCGCGGCCGACTGGATCCTGGCGGCGCAGCAGCCGGACGGCCTCTGGCAGGCGGCCCAAATCTGCATGCACATAAGGAACTTCGCGTACTACGTGGACGGCCTGATCGTCAACGGACTCGCCCTGAAGGCGCTCGGAAGCTATCGGGCCGCGCTGGCGGCGGACATCCGTGAAGAACGGGAGGCGCGATGAGCGTGCGAGACGAGACAGCAGGCCCGGTGGACGCGGACGTCGTGATCTGCGGCGCCGGGGTCGCCGGCCTGGCGGCGGCCTGCGCACTGGGCCGCTTCGGGCTCGACGTCCTGCTGTTGGAGAAGCAGCGGCGCCAGCCCCCGGTCGCCAAGGGCGAGGTCCTTCAGCCGGGATCGCTGAACACCCTGCACGGCTGGGGTGTGCTTCCGGCGCTGGAGGCCAGGCGGGCGGTCCGGCTGAAGCGGCTGGTCGCCCGGCGGGCCGACGGCTCAGAGCTGCTCACCATGGACTTCGGCCGGCTCGACACCGACCGCCCCTGGATGCTGTCCCACGACTACGCGACGATCCTGGAGTGCCTGGGCGATTCGCTGAGCGGCACCGTGCGTTCGGAACGCGGCGTCCTGGTCGACGACCTGCTCATGGGCGATGACGGCCGCGTCACGGGCGTGCGGACCGGCGGCGGCAGCGGGCGTGACATCCGTGCGCGGGTGGTGCTGGCCGCCGACGGCAGGTCGTCCCGCCTGCGCCGTCTGTCCGGGATGACGGCGGACCCGGTGGCGTACGGTCACCGGCTGCTGTCGTTCGAGCTCTCGGGAACGTTGCCGGTGGCCGAAGAGGTGTCCTCCTACGTCACGGACCGCGGGCTGGTGATGGTCTATCCGCTGCCGGACGAGCGGATACGAGTCTACGTCCAGGTGGCGGCTGACGAGCTCCGCAAGGCGGACCGGGCGCGGCTGCAACAGTGGTGCGAGGCGCTCCTCGTGGACGTGCCCGCACTCGGCCCGCTGGCGACGGCGCTCAAGGAGGGCCTCGGCAGCAGGCAATTGCTGCCGGTGTTCCAGTTCCGGGCACCGTCTCTGGTGCGGCCCGGCATCGCACTGATCGGCGAGGCGGCGCACGGCGTCCATCCGCTGGCGGCCCAGGGGATGAACACGGCCATCGGCGACGCCGCCTCGCTCGCCCCCCGGCTCGCCGAGGTGGACCTCGCCGACCGCACGGCGGTCGACGGGGCGCTGCGCGCCTACGAGACGGAACGCCTGGAGCGGATCAAGGACATCCACGGCATGAGCCACAACGCCGCCCGGATGATGACCAGCACCTCGCGCGGCGGGCGGGTCCTCGGCCGGTGCTTGTTGCGCGGCACGGCCAGGAGCGGCCGGCTGAGCTATCTGACGACCTACAACATGTCCGGCCTCGGCATGCGCCCGCTCGGCGCGCTGGACCGGCTCGTCCAGCTCGGGGTGCTGCCCGACCGCGTGGCGAGGCCGCTCGTCGCCACGAGATGAACCGCGGTCGCGCAGCGGTGCGCAGGGATCCACGCAGGGGCTGGAAAGCCACACCATTGGAAGGGTTGAAAAGATGTCGGACACACTCAAGACGGCCTTCGACGTCCGTCCGTTGACCGCCGCGCTGGGCGCGGAGATCCACGGCCTGCGCCTGGAGGAGATCACCGACGACGAGTTCGCCGAACTGCGTCGGCTACTGCTGGAGCACCTGGTGCTCTTCATTCCGGACCAGCAGGGGTGGTCGCCCGAGTCGCGCACCGCCTTCGGCCGCCGCTTCGGGGAGCTGGAGGTCCACCAGTACTTGCCCCACCTGGACGGCCACCCCGAGATCCAGATCATCGACTCGAAGCAGGACGGCAAGATACCGATCTGGCACACCGACATGACGTACTCGCCGAACCCGCCGATCGGGTCCATCCTGCAGATCGTGCGCAGCCCCGGTGTGGGGGGCGACACCATGTGGTCGAACCAGTACCTGGCCTACGAGGCCCTGTCCGCCCCGCTGCGGGACCTGCTCGGCGGACTCACCGCGGTCCACGCCATCCGTATTCCAGGGCTGGAGAGCCGGGCGGAGCACCCCGTCGTCCGGGTCCACCCGGAGACCGGCCGCCGGGCACTGTTCGTCAATCGGGCCCACACCTCGCACATCCCGCAGCTCAGCCGGAACGAGAGCGACGCGCTCCTGCAGTACCTCACCGAGTTCGCCACCTCGCCGCAGTTCACCTGTCGTTACCAGTGGCGGCAGGGCGACGTCGCCATCTGGGACAACCGGGTCACGCAGCACTACGCCGTCGACGACTACCAGGAGCGCCGCACCGGCCTGCGCGTCGTCGTGCTCGGCGATACGCCCGCCGGGAACGAGGCCCGCTGGGAGCAGTACCAGCCCAAGCCTGGCGAGCGCTACGCGCCGGCCCGGTTCAACGCGAAGGAGTCCTACTGACGCCCCCTCCCGCGCCGGATCCGACGGACAGCCCGATCTCATGTGCACGTGAATGCGAGGTGTTGAGCGACATGCTAGGAGCAACCCAACTACTCACCCCCTGGCAGACCGAAGTGGTCCGGCTCGCAGTTCTCGGCCTGACCGCGAAGGAAACCGCTCGCCGCCTGGGCATCTCGAAGAACACTGTCGACGAGCATTTGCGGGACGCCCGGCTGCGCGTCGGGGCGGCCACCAAGTCCCGGCTGGTCGGCTGGGCGGTCGCGTCCGGGATCGTCCAGCTCTGACGGCCCGTCCCGAAGAGGCGTACTCCCGAGAGGGGCGGCGGCCCGGTCGTGCGATCGGCCGGGCCGCCGCCCCTCTCGTGCTCACTCCCGCAGAGCGGGGCATGATCCCCAGGCTCAATTCCACGTTCAGGGCGATGAGTTCGGTGAGGCCACGGTGTTCATCAGGGGTGCCAGCCCCGCGGACTGGTGGGCCGGCATCCCGTGGCCGCGGGCCGCGAGGAACGCCCCCGCGAACTTGCCGCCGATGGCCACCAGGAGGATCAGGCCTACGTCGCGCAGGCCGCCCAGGCCGATCCCGGGCAGGTCGACACTGAGACCGGCGGTGAGGAAGAAGACCGGCAGCAGCAGGGTCTGGCCGAGGTTCCCGAGCTGCTCGTGCATCTGCGCGCGCAGCGGCGTCGTCTGCTCGCGCGGGATGATGGCGCCGAACAGGAAGGCGCCGAAGATAAAGTGCAGGCTCGCCCACTCCATCGCGCCCGCGGACAGCAGCAGCCCCGCGAGGACGCACGCGAATCCGGCCGGCGCGAGGGTGCCGGAGCCCGTCCGCAGGCGGGGCAGCAGCGGCCGCACCAGCAGCCGTGCCAGGAGCACTACGACCGCGAGTCCAGCGAGCAGTTCCGTGATGTGCTGGGATTTCACTGGCCCCCGATTCGGTCTGACGGGAGGACACAGGACATGCTGAACCGAACTGGCCTGGTGGTCCGGCGGCCGGTGGGACAGCGGGCGTGATCCCCCGTCGGCTGATGGATCCGTTCCGGGTCCGGCGGTCTCTCCCGGCCGAAGCGGCAGTTCGCGCAGCGCTCAGTGATGACACGTCACGCGGAGCGCCGTGTCCGCGCGTTCGGCCGGATTCTGGATTTCGGGCAGCCACTGTGCCGGGCCGGGATCCGCGGCCGTCCGGTCGGGCGGTGCCGCCTGCGGCACGCCGAGAGCGTCAGCGCGGAAGTGAATACGCCGCACGTTAGTGGGCGCCTGCTCACTCGTCAACATCCCCGTCGCCCGGCCGTGTTCGCGCGGCCGGGCGACGGGGTCGCGGTCAACGCGCGGTGTCGGTGATGATCGAGGTCACGACCTTGTGGACCTCGCCGGTCTCGGGCGCGGCGCCCTGCCGGCCGGCGAACAGCAGGTGGCCCGCCCCGATCAGGGTGAGGGCGATCGTGTCGACGTCGGTGTCGGCCGCCACCCGGCCCTGCTCGCGCTCGGCGGTGAGGTACGACGCGATCATGGCGGTGGCCTCGGTCAGGATCGGTACGCCCGAGGATCCGGCCTGGTGCAGCCGGGTGCGCAGCTCGTCCCGGGCGGTGACGAGGCTGACGATCGCCACGGCGACCGATCCGAACAGGTCCGTCAGCGCCTTGGTGAGGTTGTCGGCGACGGTGCTCGTCCCGGCCGCGGCGCGCAGCGTCCGGGCCTGGTCGCGGAGCTGGCCGATGCGGTCCAGTACGAGCGCGGCGAGGAAGGCGTCGAAGTCGGCGAAGTGCCGGTGCAGGACGCCCTTGGCGCAGCCCGCCTCGGAGGTGACCGCACGGCTGGTGAGCGCGTTCGGGCCGCCCTGCAGCAGGATTCGCTCGGCGGCGTCGAACAGCTGCCGGGAAACGTCGCGGATCGCTGTTCCTGTCGGCATCGTGCCTCCCTTCCGTCCTTGCCGGCCTAGTTTTCTGCGGCGCCGAAGGCGGAATGTTTGACGAGTGGGCATGCGCCCACCTAGGGTGGGCGCATGCCCACTATACCCCCAAAGCCAGCTACGGGTATGCCCTCGGGGTGCCCTCAGACGGCGGCTGCCGGGCGCGACACCTACACGGTGCCGGCCGGAGTTCTCAAGGCGTGGCGGCAGGTGCCGGTACGCGAGGTCACCACCGAGTCCGGCCAGAAGGGCTGGCTGGTCACGGGGATGGCGGAGGTCCGGACCGTGCTGTCCGACCCGCGGTTCAGCCGCGCCGAGGCCCGGCGGATCGGCGCGGTAGTCGTTCCGTCGGCAGTTCTGGCGAAGCCCGGTATCAACGATCTCGACGGACCAGGGCACGCCCGGATGCGCCGCCTGGTGGCGGGAGCGTTCAGCGCTCGCCGGATCCGTGCCCTGCGGCCGCGCATTCAGCAGATCACCGACGAGCTGATCGCACCGCTCGTCGCCGCCGACCCGCCGGCCGACCTCGTCGCGGGCCTGTGCCGTCCGTTGCCGCTCACCGTGATCTTCGAGATCCTCGGGGTTCCGCAGGAGGACCGGGCGCGCTTCAGCGGCTGGGCCGACCGCGTGATGGCCACCACGGCCTATCCGCCCGGGGAGTCGCTGAAGGCGCTTGAGGCGGTGATCTCCTACATGTCCGACCTGGTCGCCACCAAGCGCCGCGCCCCGGACGACAGCCTGCTCCAGGAGCTGATCACGGCCCGCGACGAGGAGGACCGGCTGAGCGAGGAGGAGCTGGTCCACCTCGGCTGCGGCCTGCTCATGGCGGGCAACGAATCCACCGCGACCGAGCTCGGCAAGGGGCTGGCGGCCCTGCTGGACAACCACGACCAGCTCGAAGCGCTGCGTGCCGACCCCACGCTGGTCCCCGCCGCCGTGGAGGAGGTGCTGCGGTACGCGCCGCTGAGCGCCCGGGAGAACGCCGGACAGGTGCGCGCCACCACGTGCGACGTCGAACTCGGCGGTGTGGTGATCCCCGGGCAGAGTGTGGTGTTCGCCAGTCTGCCGGGCGCCAACTTCGATCCGCACGCGTTCGTCGGGCCCGAGCGGTTCGACATCACCCGCGAGAACGCCGACGGCCACGTCACCTTCGGGTACGGCGCCCACCGCTGCCTGGGGGCCCAACTGGCCCGGATGGAGTTGGAGGTGGCGTTCAAAAGTGTGCTTGCCGCCTTCCCTGGACTGCGTCTGGCCGTACCCGCCGAGGGACTGGCCAACGCCCAGGGCCGGTTGATCAGCGGGATGCAGGCGCTGCCCGTCACCTGGTGACCTTCGCCCCACGTCTCTTCTGCCCGATCGCGAAAAGGATGACCTGATGACTGATCAGACAACTGCTCCCGGCGCGTCGGCACAGGCTGGGGAGGCTCCGCCGTCGACGGAGGTGGCCGGCTTCTACAACGATCTCAGCGGTCTGCTGACCGAGCTGTTCGGCGGGAGCCTGCACGAGGGTTACTGGAAGTCCCCGGACGACCCGGCGACGATGGCCGAGGCCTCCCGGCAACTCACCGATCTGCTCACGGAGAAGCTCGAGCTGAAGCCGGGGGACCGGGTCCTCGACCTCGGGTGCGGCTCGGGCGCGCCGTCCATCCGGCTCGCTCGAACGACGGGCGCGCGGGTCGTCGGTATCACCAACAGCGCCGTGCAGATCGAGGCCGCCGTACGCAGCGCCCGCGAGGCGGGGCTGGGCGACCAGGTGTCCTTCACGTGTGCGGACGCGACCGTCCTGGATTTCGAGGCGGATTCGTTCAACGGCGTTCTGATGATCGAGTCGATCTTCCATCTGCCGGACCGGCTCGGCGCGCTGCGCGAGGTGGCTCGGGTGCTCGCGCCCGGCGGGCGGGTGGCCCTTACCGACCTCCTGGACCGGGACCCCGCGCCGGCCCCGATGGAGCAGGCGGTGGGCGATCTGGCCGAGCGCTCGCGGGAGTACGGGCGCGCCTCGCTGGTGGCCAAGCCCATCCCCTTGGAGGACTACTCCACGCTCCTGGAGGAGGCCGGTCTCGTACTGGTCGAGCGGACCGACGTCACCGAGCACACGGTGGCCCGCACCCTCGACTGTCTGCGGCAGAAGCTCGCCGACGACCACGAGGAACTCGTGCGCAAGTACGGGAGCCAGGTCGTGGCGCAGTACGAGTCCGTCCTTCCCCTCCTGGAGAAGGCCGGGTTCGGCTACGGCGTCGTGGTCGCGGCCGCCCCCGAGGGGCCTTTGGCGGAGCGCGCCGAGGCTGACGGCCGGTCGGGCCGGGCGCCCATGTCGAGTTGACGAGTGGGCATGTGCCCACCTAGAGTGGGCGCATGCCCACTAACTCAAACAGTGAAGTGCACCAGCAGCGCCAGGTGGCGGAGTCGTTCGGCGCCGACGCCGAACGGTACGACCGGGCTCGGCCCCGCTACCCCGAGCCGATGGTGGAGCAGATCGTCGCCCGCAGCTCCGGCCGCGAGGTCCTCGACGTCGGCACCGGCACCGGCATCGCCGCCCGCCAGTTCCAGAAGGCGGGTTGCGGCGTGCTCGGGGTCGAGCCCGACACGCGACTGGCAGATCTGGCACGCCAGTTCGGCCTGGAGGTCGACGTGGCGACGTTCGAGGACTGGGAGCCGAACGGCCGGCTCTTCGACGCGGTCGTGGCCGCTCAGGCCTGGCACTGGGTCGACCCGGTCGCGGGTGCGAGCAAGGCCGCGCGGATTCTGCGGCCCGGCGGCCGTCTGGCGGCCTTCTGGAACGTCTTCCAGTTCCCCTCCGAGATGGCGGACACGATCGCCGACGTCTGCCAGCGGGTCATGCCCAACGCGCCGTTCGACTTCCGGGCGATGCTCACGGGCGCCATGGACGGGTACCAGGCGTTCTTCGCCAAGACCTCCGACGGGATCCGCGAGGTGAGCGGCTTCGGCGAGCCGGATCAGTGGCGCTTCGACTGGGAGTGGACCTACAGCCGTGACGCGTGGCTGGACCAGATGCCCACGCTGGGCGCCTTCACCCGGCTCCCGGCGGACAAGATGGCGGAGGTGCTCGAAGGCGCCGGGGCCGCGATCGACGCCCTGGGAGGAAGCTTTACGATGAACTACGCGACGGTGGCGGTCACCGCGGCACGCACCGGTGCCTGAACCCGCCCCGGCAGGTACGCCCGAGGCCGAAGGAGCGTCGCCGGCGGAGCCGGACCCCGCGGCCACCCATCCGGTATCCGGTCGGGTGGCCGCGTCTCGCATGCACCGCGCCGCGGACCTGAGCACGTAGCGGACCTGGGCACGTATCGGATTCCTTGGAAGGGGCGTCATGAGAGTTCTGGTACTGGGTGGAACGCACTTCGTGGGACGCAGCATCGTCGACGCCGCGCTGGAGCGCGGTGACGAGGTCAGCAGCCTCAACCGGGGCAGCCGCCCGGCCACCGCGGACATCCGGTCGCTGATCGCCGACCGGACCGATCCGAAGGCAGTCGCCCACGCGGTCGACGGCCGCAAATGGGACGTGGTGATCGACACCTGGACGGGCGCCCCCCGGGTCCTGAGCGACTCCTGCGCGCCACTGGCCGACCGGGCCGGGCACTACGCGTACGTCTCCAGCTGGGTGGTGTACCGGCCGCCGGTGCCGGTCGGCGCCGACGAGAGCGCGGCCACGATCGACGGCGATCCGGACGACGAGGCCGACAACTTCTACCCGGTCGCCAAGCGAGGCTGTGAGCTCGCCGTACAGCGTGCCTTCGCCGACCGCTCACTGATCACCCGCCCCGGGCCGATGCTGGGCCCGTACGAGGACGTCGGTTCGCTGACCTGGTGGCTGCGCCGCATCCACCGCGGCGGGCGGGTGCTGGCACCGGGGTGCGCGGACGACCCGTTCCAGTACGTCGACGTCCGTGACCACGCGCCATGGCTGCTGGACGCGGCGGAGCGCGGCGTCGGCGGCGTCTTCAACACCGTGTGTGTGCACGGCCGTTGCACGATGGGCGAGCTGCTGGAGACGATGCGCGAAGTCACCGGCTCCGACGCGGAGCTGGTCTGGGTCCCCGACGACGACCTCCTGGCCGCAGGGGTCCGTCCCTACGTCGACATCCCGCTGTGGCTGCCCGCCGCCATGCGGGGCGGCATCAACGACGTCGACGTCTCGGCCGCCCACCGGGCCGGGCTCGACACCAGCCGCCCGCTCCGGGACACCCTGGCCGACAGCTGGTCCTGGCTGGAGCGCGAGGGCGAGCCGCCGTGGCAGGGCGCGACAACGCGCGGGCTCGACCCGGCCGTCGAGCAGCGCGTACTGGACCAGGTCGGCTGACCGCGCCGCGCGTGGCGGCGAGGCGGACGACGGTGTTACCGGCAACGACGATGGGACGACCAGGGCGGACCGACGGCCTCCGGCCGGGCGGCAGCCGGCCGCGGCCGAGCCCGATGGAGGGGAAATGACAAGCGGTTCTGGGGTGTCGGCGGAGGGTCTCTCCCAGCAGGAGGCGGAGGACGGCTTCTACAACGACACCAGCGAGTTCCTCGCCGAACTGTCGGGCGGCAGCCTGCACATGGGCTACTGGGAGTCCCCGTCGGATCCCGCGACGATGGCCGAGGCCTCCCGGCGGCTCACCGGGCTCATGGCGGAACGGATCAAGATCAGCCCGGGGGACCGGGTCCTCGACATCGGCTGCGGGACGGGCGCTCCGGCGATCCAGCTCGCCCAGGCGACGGGCGCCGTGGTCGTCGGGATCACCAACAGCCCGGCCCAGGTCCGGCTGGCCGCGGAGAAGGCCCGGGAAGCCCAGGTCGCCGACCGGGTGAGCTTCCGCTGCGCGGACGCCGGGAACCTCGACTTCGCGCCGGAGTCCTTCGACGCGGTCTGGCTCTTCGAGTCGATCATGGCCATGCCGGACCGGCTCGCCGTGCTCCGGCAGGCGGCAGCCGTCCTGAGGCCCGGCGGGCGCCTCGCCCTCACCGACTTCCTGGACCGGGCCGCTTCATCGGGTGGCGCGCAGCAGGCCGACGCGCCACAGTACGCCGTACTGATGGGCAAGTTGATGCCGCTCCAGGACTATCCGCTCCTCCTGGAGGAGGCCGGCCTGACCCCCGTCGAGATCAGCGACGTCAGCGACCGGACGGTGGCCCGGACCATGGACTGCATGCGTCAGCGGCTGGCGGACGACCGCGAGTCGCTCACGCGGCGGTTCGGCGCTCAGGTCGTGGGCCAGTTCGACAACATCGTCCAGCGCCTGGAGGCCGCCGGATTCGGTTACGGCATCGTCGTCGCCGACCGGCCCGGACAGTAGGCGCCGCAGGGCTCCGCGGCGAGCCGGCCCGCATCCGCCCTCTCGGGCGCATGCGGGCCGGCTGGTGTGGGCGGTACGGCGGGAGCCGCGATCCGCTACGGCCGCACGAACCCGACCTCGGGGAAACGCGCGGAGGGCTTGTCGAGCAGCGGGCTCGGTACGCCGCGCAGCTGCAGGTCGAGGAAGGCGCCGACATAGGCGCGGGTGATCTCGGTGCCGCGCTCGCCGGAGATGGTGCCGAACATGGCCGGAACCAGGACGGGCGGGATCACGTCGGTCAGATCGAACTGCTCGTACAGCCAGTGGGCGTCACTGAACGACATGTGGCCGGCGGTGGGAACACTGAGCCAGCGCTTGAAGCCCGCGAAACCGGCCCAGCGCTCGGTCCAGTTGGCCGCCGGAGTCCCGTCGGCCGTGGGCCACTGGGCGCCCATCAGCAGCACCGGCCGCGTCAGCGGTCGCGCGGGCGGCGGGGTGAGGAAGTTGCCTTCCATGTTGACGGCGGCGGTGACACGCGGATCCTGGCCCGCGATCTCGACGGCACTCGCACCGCCGATGGCATGACCGGCGACGGCGATCTCGGAGCGGTCGACCAGGAATCCGGAGCGGGGACCGGTCAGCCGGTCGAGGAGGAAACGCAGGTCCTGCACGCGGCTGCGGACGACGTCGGCGCTGCCCTGGCCGGTGCAGTCCAGGCAGGGCTCCAGGCGGCCGCCGGGAAATTCGACGACCGCTTCGTAGGTGTGGTCCAGCGCGGCCACCAGGTAACCCTTGGAGGCGAGGTCCTCGGCCAGCGCCGTCAGAGAGGCGCGGCTCATGCCGAACCCGGGGGACAGGACGACCAGCGGGCGCCGCCCGGGCAGCGGGACCGCGTCAACGGTCGCGTGGGTGCGCACGGTGCTGAGCGCGTCCGTGCCGAAGGCCGCCTGCGACAACTGGGCGGACATGAAAGGAGCCGTGCGGTCCGAGGGGCGGGATGCCGGGTACCAGACCGTGGCCATGAGCTCCCGGAAGTCGGTGTCCGGCTTCCACGGGTCGGGGCGTGAGGTGTCCTTCAGATGGAGCGTCCTGCTGCCCACCAAGCGGTTGCCTGTCGGCGCGGGCAGCTCGGGGCCGGTGGTGGCGGCTGGTACGGATGGCTTGGCAGGGGCCGCGGACGCGGACGGCGTGCCCGTCACCAGCAGCAGCCCGAGGAGTGCGGCTAACGGGGCGGCAAGGCGTATGAATCTTTGAGGCATGGACCCCACGCTATAAAAAAATGGGCGTTTGCCCACTCGGTTTTGTCGAACAAGGGCGCAGTGACGCATATAGAACGCACGGGGCGCCCAGGGCTTGCCCGATCCTCTGCCTCTAAGGAGCCTCTGAACTGTAAGTTCTCTCGTGAGGCCTCAGTTGAACATCTTCCGGATGACGCACCACGTAGAGTGTGTTGCGATCCTTGAACCGGCCGCAAAGACGGTCTGACCTGCGGGTTCGGGTCATGTGTATTATGTGCGATGTGGGCGTTACGGGCGACATCTTGACGCTCATTTGGCGCTCGTCTGATGGGCTGTCAAGCGCTTTGCGCCGCTGCTCAGAGGGTCTCCTGGCTGCGCGGGTGTGGCAGGTTGCCGGAGAATTTCGTGGTGCCAAGCGGTCCTGCGGCCGGTGTGCGATGCGCCCCCGTGTGCGCTCATGCATTTGGCGGCCTGGACGATGTTGCGGGCCATGCCGCCGAAGACGACGGCGTGGAACGGGGAGACGCTCCACCAGTAGGCGTGGCCCAGCAGGCCGCGCGGATGGAACAGAGCGCGCTGCCGGTAGCGGGTGCGGTCCTCGTCGTCCGTCTCGGCGTACATCTCCAGCCACGCGAGGCCGGGAGCCGCATCTCCGCGCGCAGCCTCAACAGGTGGCCTGGCTCGATCTCCTCGACCCGCCAGAAGTCCAGTAAGTCGCCGATCCGCAGGCGCTTGGCGTCCCGTCGCCCGCGGCGCAGGCCGACACCACCGACAATCCGGTCCAGCCAGCCGCGGACCGCCCAGGCCAGCGGGGAGGAATACCAGCCGTTGTCGCCGCCGATGCCCTCGATCACCCTCCACAGCGACCTCCGGGACGCGTCGACAAGCAGTTGTCGCTCGTCCTGGTAGAGGCTCCCGCCGGCCCAGTCGGGGTCGGTGGGCAGCGGGTCGCTGGGCGCGCCGGGTACGGCCGCTGACGACCAGCGGGTGGCGCATGGGCATCCCGCACCTTGCGCAGGGCCAAGGCCAGCGCCTCGTCGAACGGCAGTGGCCGGCCCGGGGGCCCTATGTAGTTGGTCAAGGTGGCGGGCTGGCTTGCCGGTGAGACCAGCTGGCTGGAGGAGGATGCGGTGAGGGCGGGCGAGAGGTCGAAGATGCGGCCTGTGGAAGGGTGGCAGGACGTATATGACCTGCTGGATGCTGTTCGGCAGCGGCCGAATGCATGGGTGCGTAACGGCTCGTTGGAAGAACTGGCGGTGCTGATGTTCGGGTATCACCTCGCCCTTCAGGTCCACGATGTCGACGAGACGTTCGAGTTTCACCGTGGGAGTGGAGGGTTCGCCTCTTGGCTCAGCCGGACCCGTGGGTGGTCGATGGCGACCGGGTGGGACGCCGCGATCGCGGAGCACTTGCCTGGAGAGCCTCCCCTGGACGCCTTCTTCCGGCTCCTGGACGAGTACCGCGAGTTCCCAGCTCCGCCGGTTCGTGAGCCCTTCCAGCGTGGTGTCTGTTCAAGCTGATCGCGCGGGTTGGGGTTCGCAAATGGTGCCGTCGCGGAGCATGGCGAAGAGGACGTCGGCACGTCGTCTGGCGAGGCAGAGGAGGGCTTGGGTGTGGTGTTTGCCCTGCGCGATCTTCTTGTCGTAGTAGGCCCGCGATGCCGGGTCCCCGAGGGCGGCGAAGGCGGCGAGGAAGAAGGCCCGTTTCACCTGCTTGTTTCCCCTCCGGGAGGGCTGTTCGCCGCGGATCGACGACCCGGAACTGCGGGTCGCCGGCGCGAGACCCGCGTAGGTGGCGAGGTGTCCGGCAGTCGGGAAGGTGCTGCCGTCGCCGACCTCGATCAGGATCCGTGCTCCGGTCCTGGCGCCGACTCCCGGCATGGACGTCAGGATCTTCGAAAGAGGGTGGGCCTCAAGGAGTTCCTCGATCCGCCCGGCCAGTAGTTTGCGCTGGTCAAGGACGGCGGCCAGGGATCCGGCCAGGCTCGGGACGATCAGTGCGGCCGCGTCCGTGCCAGGGACGGTCACGGTCTGCTCGTCCAGGGCGGTGTAGATCTCCTCGACCAGCCGTTCGGCCATCCGCGGGGCCTTCGGCCGTAACAGCGTCACCAGGCGGCGCCGGCCGGCCTTGCGGATCTGGGCCGGTGACCCGAACCGCTCCAGCAGGGCCAGGACGGCCGGGTGCTGCAACCGCGGCCCCAGCACCCGCTCCAGCGAAGGATGAATCTGGGTCAGCAGGCCGTGGAGCCGGTTGGCGACCCGTGTGGCTTCGCTGGCCAGCTCGTCGTCGAAGCCGACGATCATCTCCAGCTCTGCGATTGTCCAGTCCTCACTGTCGATCGCCCGCAGCGTGTGCGGCATCGCCCGGGGCACGTCCGCGATGATGAACGCGTCCTTCGCATCCGTTTTAGCCTCGCCCGGGGTAGAGGTCGGCGATCCGCCGCATCGTCAGCCCCGGCTGGTAGGCGACCAGGCAGCCCATGTCCCTCGCAACGGCCAGCGGCAGGGCCAAAATCGAGGCCGGCTGGTCAACCACGATGAGCACGGTTCCGTGCTTGGCCTGGAGTTTCGCGAATAGCTCGCGGAGCTTGGGTTCGGTGTTGGGCAGACGCTTGTCGAACGCCTTCTTCCCGGCCGGTGTCACGGCGGTGGCGTGGTGTTCGCCCCTTGCCGACGTCCAGGCCGAGCAAGACGTCGATGTCGCCGGTGTCGATCACGTGCAGGCCCCTCCATCACGCTTTCGTCCGGCCTGCCAGGGCACCGAGCTGCCACATCCACGTTACGGAGAGCTCTTCCGGCTCGGGTGAAGCCGGTGCTCAAGCCCCTCATCAGCGGTCCGTCGATGCGTCCGGGCCCGGCGACACCGCCCCCGGAGCATCAACAAACAAGGGGGGAAGTCATGCCGGACCCGAAGGCCCGAGCCCCATTGTGGAGCCAATGAAGCCGGTAACGGGGGGCACGTACCGGGCGATGTCGTGTTCGTGGCACACGACTGCGTACCGCAGCGACTCCGTCAGCGGCCGGGCGATGGAGGAGGGAACCGGGGTGATGAGACCGACCCAGTGGCTCGACAGCCGCGGGGTGAGGATCGGTACCGGCACGATGAGCCGCAGCCTCAGTCCGGCGACGGCGGCGTAGCGGCGCATCATCCCCCGGTAGGTGAGGACGTCCGGCAGCCCGCCGATGTCGAACGCCCGGTTGGCGTCGGCGGGCATGGTGGCCGATGGTTGCCGCGTTGACCAGTGGATGGCTGGCGCGGGTGCGTCGGCTGGGCCGGGTCGTGGTGTGGGCGGTGCTGTGCTGGGGCGGCGCCATCGCGCTCGCTGGGACGATGTCGGCCTTCGCCGACGTGCTCGTCTGTTTCGCGGTCGCGGGCGCCGCCGACAGCGTCAGCGCCGTGTGCCGCTCGACCATCGTGCAGACGGTCACCACCGAGGAGATGCGGGGCCGCATGTCCGCGCTGTACATCATGGTGGTGGGCAGCGGACCGTACCTCGGGGACGCACAGGCCGGAGCGCTGGGCTCGCTGCTCTCCCGGCGGGTGGCCGTCTTCTCCGGCGGTGTGCTCTCCATGGTGGGTGCCGTGCTCGTCGTGGTGCTGTGCCCGGCCCTGTACCGCTTCGACAGCGACGACTACCCCGGGCCCGGGAAAGGGCCCTCACGGCCGGCCGGTGATGCCCCAGCCGGCGCCGCCCACGGCCGGAAGGGAGCGGCGGCCGATCCCGTCGAGGTCACCGACTAGCACCGTGTGCCAGGCACCCAGCGCCAGTTCACGGGCGGTGCGCTCGACCTCGTCCCGCGTCACGCCGGTCAGCGCCGTGACGTCGCCCTCGACGTCCTCCGCGCCGCGACCGAGGCCGAGTTCCTGGGTGAGCACGCCGGCGAGGTCACTCTGCCCGCCGTGGGACATGAGCAGGCTGGTCGCAGCGAACGCGCCGGCCGCCGTGTGCTCGGCGTCCCCGACACCGTCCGCCATGCGCCGCGTGACGTCGTCCAGCGCGGCCAGCGCGTCCAGCGCGGCCAGCGCGGCACCGGTGACGGCCACGCCCACCTCGGCGATGACCCGCAGGTCCGCACGATCTCCGCGCAGGGCTCATCCTCGCAGCGATCGCCGAGTTCGCGCTCAGGGGCTACTGCGGCCTCTCTACCGAGGCGATTGCCAAGCGTGTTGTGTTACGCAACCGCATCTCATCCGGCTCTCGGGCAAGACGGCGATCTTCGTCGCCGCCTGGACGCGGAGCATGGAACACACCCGCCTGGCTTTCGAGAGTGCGGCCAAAGGGGTGGAGCGCGGGGAGCTGGCCCTCCATGTCATGGCGAACGCCTACGCGCGGCTGATCTCGGCGCACCCCGGAACGTTCCAGATGAAGATGCAGGGAAACGCCATCGTGGCAGCCGCCGAGGCGCGGGGCGGTGACCAGATCGGCGAACTGGTCCGGGGCCAGCCGGAGGGGCTCTGGAAACCGTGCACATGCCGGTGGGCACCGATGCCAACGAGACCGCGATCTTCCTCGCGCACGGCATGGTCATCAACACCCCTTAAGTGGTCCTGACAGAAGCCTTTGACGGTGTGACTGTCGGCTTGGATGTTCGTTGGTCTGTCCATGGGGAAGAGGGATGCGCGACCATGGATCGTTTCGGACGAACTGTGGTTGCTGATCGAGCCGTTGCTGCCGGAGCCGGGTCCGAAGCTGGTGGCAGCTGGACTGGTCCCGGGCGGTGATCGACTCCAGCCACGTGAGGGCCGCTCGGCGGGGCCCACAAGCGGACCGAACCCGGTCGACCGCGCACGGCCGGGGCAGCAAGCACCACGTCCTCGTCGACGGCCAAGGCATCCCGCTCGCCGTGTCGCTGACCGGCGGGAACCGCAATGACATCACT
>NZ_JAGGOK010000069.1 GCF_018614615.1 Streptomyces sp. ISL-100
GGGGACGTGCCGGGGCGCTCCCCGCAGGGCGTTGAACGCAACGAGCCCACACGAAACAACGCAGTACCCGAACGTTCGACGACCGAGGAGGCGCCACGGCGCGGCACCGACCCCAGAGCCCCCGCAACCAGTGGCCACACCCGACCCGCAAACCCAACCGCAGCCCTCCTCAACCGCCTCCACGCCGCCTGGCTGGGCCGCGCCGCCGGCTGCCTCCTCGGCAAACCAGTCGAGAAACTCCCCCTCACCGCCATCCGCCAACTCGCCGCCGCCACCGGCAACTGGCCCCTGACCACCTGGTTCACAGCCCAAGGTGTCCCCCGCCACCTCCTGGCCCGGCACCCCTGGAACCGCCGCTCCGCCCCCACCTCCCTGGCCGAGAACATCAACGGCATGCCGGAGGACGACGACCTGAACTACCCCCTCCTGAACCTGCTCCTCCTCCAACGCCACACCAAGGCCTTCACGACAACCCACCTCGCCCACCTATGGCTGGACGAACTCCCGGCCGGCCGCACATTCACCGCCGAACGCATCGCCTACCGCAACCTCCTCCTAGGCCTGACGCCCCCTCAAACCGCAACACACCACAACCCGTTCCGCGAGTGGATCGGCGCCCTGATCCGAGCAGACATCCACGGCTGGACACACCCCGGCAACCCGGCCGCCGCCGCCGAACAGGCCCACCGAGACGCCACCCTCACCCACACCGCCAACGGCGTGTACGGGGCGATGTTCATCGCCGCGACCATCGCCGAAGCCGCCGCCGGCACCACCGACGTACACCACTGCCTGCGCACCGGCCTGACCGTCGTCCCCCCGAAGTCCCGCCTGGCCCAAGCGGTCCGCCACGGCATCGAAACGGCCCGCACACACGCCCACACTGCCTTCGACACCGTCGTGGACGACCTCCACGCCGCCTACGGCCACCACCACTGGGTGCACGTAATCCCGAACGCCGCTCTCATCGCCGCCGCCCTCACCCACGCCGACGGCGACTTCGCCGGCTCCATCTGCCGCGCCGTGTCCGGCGGCTGGGACACCGACTCCAACGGCGCCACCACAGGCAGCATCGCCGGCCTCATCGTGGGCTCCCCCGAAGCGCTCCCGGCCCACTGGACCACCCCCCTCCGCAACCGCCTGGCCACGTCCGTCGCCGGCCTCGACGGCATCGGCTTCGACACCCTGGCCCACCTCACCCACACGGAGGCACACCGGCCATGACCACGAGTGAAGACCAAAAGATGAAACCGACCACACCGGCACCCCTCACCGGCCTCCGCGTCCTGGACCTGGCCACCCTCTTCGCCGGCCCGCTGGCTGCCACGATGCTCGGCGACTTCGGCGCGGACGTAATCAAGGTCGAGCACCCCACCAGACCCGATCCCTCCCGCGGCCACGGCCCGTCCAAGGACGGCATCGGCCTGTGGTGGAAACTCCTCGGCCGCAACAAGCGCACGATCACTCTCGACCTCTCCGCCCCCACCGGCCGCGACGCCCTCCTGCGCCTGGCCGCCACCACAGACGTGATCGTCGAGAACTTCCGCCCGGGCACCCTGGAGAGATGGGGCCTCGGCCCAGCCGAGCTGAGCGCGGCAAACCCCCGCCTGGTCCTGGCCCGCGTCACCGGCTTCGGCCAGTTCGGCCCGTACTCCCACCGCCCGGGCTTCGGCACACTCGCGGAGGCGATGAGCGGCTTCGCGGCGATCACAGGTGAGCCAGAAGGCCCGCCCACGCTCCCGCCGTTCGGCCTGGCCGACTCGATCGCGGCGCTCGCGACCGCCTACGCGGTGATGACCGCACTGACAGCCCGCGCCACCACCCACCGCGGCCAGGTGGTCGACATGGCCATCATCGAACCCATCCTCACGATCCTCGGCCCCCAGCCGCTCTGGTACGACCAGCTCGGCTACGTCCAGCCCCGCACCGGAAACCGCTCCCGCAACAACGCCCCCCGCAACACCTACCGCACCGCCGACGGCGCCTGGGTGGCCGTCTCCACGTCGGCCCAGTCCGTGGCCGAGCGCGTGATGCGCCTGGTGGGCCGCCCCGACCTGATCGACGAGCCCTGGTTCACCACGGGAAGTGGCCGCGCCGAGCACGCCGACGAACTCGACGAGGCGGTCGGCCACTGGATCTCCCGCCGCACCCGCGACGAGGCGCTGGCCGCGTTCGAGAAGGCGGAAGCAGCGATCGCGCCCATCTACGACGTACAGGACGTCATGACCGACCCGCAGTACCGCGCCCTGGACACGATTACCAAGGTCGAGGACCCGGAACTCGGCCCGCTGCGCATACAGAATGTCCTCTTCCGCCTCTCCGAGACCCCAGGCGCGATCCGCTGGGCCGGCCGCCCGCACAACGCCGACACCCAAGCCGTACTCACCGAAGCGGGCCTCTCCGAGTCCGACATCGCCACCCTCCGCGCCACCGGCGGCACACGATGACCACAACCCCGCTGACCGCCCTGACCTGGCTGTACGTACCGGGTGACCGCCCCGAGACGGTGGCCAAGGCGCTGGGCTGCGGCGCCGACGTCGTGATCGTCGACCTGGAGGACGCGGTCGCGCCCGACCGCAAGGAGTACGCCCGCTCAGCCACCGCCGAGCTACTCACCGAGCGTCCGTCCGCCACCCCGGTCCACGTCCGCGTGAACGCCCTCGGCAGCCTCTTCGCCGAGGCCGATCTGCACGCCCTGGCCCGACTGCCTGGCCTCTCGGCTCTCCGCCTCCCCAAGGTCACCGACCCGGCCGAGGTGCGGCACGTCGCGAACCTGATGCCCGACGTACCGCTGTACGCCCTGCTCGAATCGGCGCTGGGCATCGAACACGCCCACGTCATCGCGGGGGCGCACCCCTACCTGCGGGGCATCGCTCTGGGCGAGGCCGACCTCCGCGCGGATCTGGGCGTACGGGACGACGCCGGCCTCGCGTGGCCGCGCAGCCGGGTGGTGGTCGCCGCACGGGCGGCGGGCCTGGAGCCGCCGGTCCAGTCGGTGCACCCGGACATCCGTGACCTGCACGGCCTGGCGGAGTCGTGCGCCCGAGCCCGCGCGCTGGGCTTCCTGGGCCGCACGGCACTGCACCCCCGCCAGCTGCCGGTGATCGAGCGCGCGTTTCTGCCCACACCCCAGGAGGTCGAGGAGGCGGAGCAAATCGTCAAAGCGGCAGCAGCAGAGGGAGGCGCACTGGCCCTCCCCGACGGCCGCTTCGTAGACGCGGCGGTAGTAGCACAAGCCCACCGAACCCTGTCCCTGGCATCCCGCCCCGGGTGACCGTGGGCCGGGGTCGCGGCCTGTCCGGCGGATCATGCCGGACAGGCCGCGACCCCGAGGAGGGCTCAGCGCTTGAGCGTGAAGGTGAAGTCGCCTGAGAGCTTGCCGCTCAGCCGGACTGCCGAAACGAGATTCCCCTCCGTGATCAGTCTCTCGACCTCGGCCCGCGAAAGGCCGCAACCTTCAGCGATCAGTCGCACCGGCCGGACAGGGATCCGCGCCGCAAAGCGGACCGAGACGTCGATTACCTCGCGGTCCAGGTGATCCAATCCGCCGGTGTCGAGGCGCCAGGCGTTGTCCCAGTCGAGGGCGATGCGATTACGGCGCCGCACGACCGGATCCTGGAGCAACTCAGCTGTCAGGCCAGGGTTGTTGTCATGCAGCTGGTTCAGCAGCTCAGGTCGTACGGAGCGCACATTCATCCGCTCCAGGACCGTGAGCTTTGTGGTTTCCCCGCAAGCGGTACAGAGCGCGAGGAGCCAGGCGTCGATGAGCTTGTGGTTTGCGTTGACGCGAAATTTACCGCTTGCCCGGAAGCGCTCGGACGCGCACGCGTGGCAACGGCGGAGAACGAGCGGCAGGCAGGTGGGCACGACCACCCAGTTTTTGAGCACAGAAGTACACCGGTTTCAGTGAGAAGTCCGCAGCAAAAAGGAGCGCGGCGCACATGCGCGACGCGCGACGATTCAGCGCTCGGGAGGTCTCACAGGGTGTACAACGGCGCGTCCTTGACTGGGCGACTTGGTTCGGCAGCACGGTAATGGCGAGCAGCGGCGCTGCTCCACTGGTTTTCGAGCGCGCGGCTTCGCCTACCTGGAGAACCGGCGGGTCCTCGGCAAGGCCCGGACCGCGCATACCAGCTCCGTGACCGGCAACTTCACGATGGCCAGTGCTCATGGGGCACGCTCGGGACGCAGCAGGCGACTGGTGATCGCGCAGCGGGCCCGGTTTGACCTTGACACGGTGACAGGGCCTTCACTGCTTGCCGAGGAGGTGGTCCCGATGACCACGACGAGACAGGACACGGATGCGATACGAGCGCTCCAGGGGTTGGAGGACGGCCGTTCGTCCATGCGACTGCGGGCTGCTCTGGCGGTCGGCACGACGCCTGACCCGCGCTTCGTCGACAAGCTCATCGAGCGATGCGCGATCGAACCCGCGTTCCTCGTCCGCGACATGCTGACCTGGGCGCTCACCCGCCACCCGGTGTCCATGACGCTCCCCGGGCTGCTCCGCGAAGTCCGCTCGGAGCGTGCGCAGGCGCGGAGCCAGGCGCTGCACACGCTGTCCAAGATCGGGGACCGGCAGGCGTGGCCGGCGATCACACGGGCGCTGTTGTCCGACGCCGACGACGAGGTGGCGCGGAGCGCCTGGCGGGCCGCGGTCGTGCTCGTACCGGAAGGCGAGAAGTCCGCGTTGGCAGCGGAGTTGGCAGCGCAGCTCGGGCGCGGTGGGCGGGAGACGCAGCTGAGTCTCAGCCGGGCACTGGTCGCGCTGGGTGAAGTGATTGCGCCGGCTCTGCGTGCTGCGACGACGGCCCCTGACCCGCTCGTGCGCGCGCACGCGCTCGCCACACAACGGCTGCTGCGCGACCCGGACGCCGGATTCGAGTTCGCCATCGAGGAGGCGAAGCGCGTCGTGGCCCTCGGCGGGTCCGGCCGAGAGGGACGATAGGGCGTGTTGATCGGTGAGGTGGCGCGACGGTCCGGGGTCAGCGCCCGCATGCTCCGGCATTACGAATCGCTCGGCCTGGTACGGCCTTCAGGCCGTACGGGCTCCGGGTACCGGGAGTACTCCAGCGAGGACATCCGGCGGATCTTCCACATCGAAAGCCTGCGGTCGCTGGGGCTGTCGCTGCGTGAGATCGGGCGCGCGCTCGACGATCCCGGCTTCACGCCCTCGGCGCTCGTCGGCGACCTCATCCGTCAGACACGCGACCGCATCGCGGCCGAGACCGAGCTGCTCACGCGGCTGCGCCGGATCGATGCCGCGGACCCCGTCGGCTGGGAGCACGTCCTCCAGGTCGTTGCGCTCCTCCAGGCACTGGGCTCGAAGAGCGCCGACGCCCGCCAGCGCGCGGCCCTTTCCTCGGTCGACGAGGTTCCGGTGCCGGTGGAGGCCCTGGTCGAGGCGGCACTGAGCGAGACGGAGCCGAACGTCGCCGGAGCCCTTCGCTGGGCGCTGGCTCGATCAGGCGACGGCGGCCCGGCACTGCTGGCGGAGGGCCTCGGCTCACCGGTGGCCGCGGTGCGGAAACGCGCCGTTCAGTCCCTCGCCGAGATGCCCGGCGGTGAGGCTACCGCGCACCTGCGGGACGCTCTCGCGAACCCCGACGTCGTGGTCCGCGGGTATGCGGCTCTGGCGCTCGGGACACGTGGAGTGGCCGAAGCGGTCCCGACGCTCATCGACATGATCGTGGAAGGAAGGAACGACGTCGACGCAGCCGATGCACTGAGCGTGCTGGCGAGCGACACCGCGACGGCGGATCAGATCGCGACCAGGCTCGTCGACCGCCTCGCCCACGACACCACTGAAGCGCCTGCACGCGGACGGCTGACCCAGGCGCTGGCGGCCGTCCCGGGGACGACGGCGTCACGTGCCCTCATGGAGCTGTCGCATGACGAGGACCGTGCCGTTGCGCTGACTGCGGCGTACCTTCTTCAGCTACGCGACGTACGGTGACGCCATCCCAGGTTGCTAGGTGGTGTCCGATGGTTCGTGGAACCGCGTGGGCATCAGCGAAGCGCCCGATGGAGAGTCACGTGACCCATCGGACAGTGCCTAGTCCTTGGCCTCGGCGTCGGTCTTGGCATCGGCGTCGCCCACGGCATCGCTGCCAGGATCCGCATCGGCACCGTCGTCACCCCCCGCGTCGCCCTTCCCCAAGGAAACCGGCTCGACGATCTCCTCGCGCCCCGGCCGCACCTTCGCCGAGATCACGAAGTACGCGACGGCGAACACGAACACGACGATCGAGGTCCACACGTTGAGCCGCAGCCCCAGCACGTGGTGCGCCTCGTCGACCCGCATGTACTCGATCCAGCCGCGGCCGGTGCAGTACAGCGCGACGTACAGCGCGAAGACCCGCCCGTGCCCGAGCTTGAACCGGCGGTCGGCCCAGATAACCAGCAGCGCCGCGCCGACGCACCACAGCGACTCGTACAGGAAGGTCGGGTGGTACGTCCCCGCTTCGCGGTTCACGCCTTCCGAGATCTTGAGCGCCCACGGCAGATCCGTCGGCCGCCCGTAAAGCTCCTGGTTGAACCAGTTGCCCCAGCGGCCGATCGCCTGCGCGAAGGCGAGACCGGGAGCCATCGCGTCGGCCCAGGCCGGGAGCGGGATCCCGCGGCGGCGGCAGCCGATCCAGGCGCCGACCGCGCCGAGCGCGACAGCGCCCCAGATACCGAGACCGCCCTCCCAGATCTTGAAGGCGTCGACCCAGTTCTGACCCTCGCTGAAGTACAGCTGGTAATCAGTGATGACGTGGTAGAGCCGCCCGCCGACCAGGCCGAACGGCACCGCCCACACAGCGATGTCGGCCACCGTCCCGGCTTTGCCTCCCCGGGCGACCCACCGCTTGTTGCCGTACCAGACGGCCACAAAAACGCCAATGATGATGCAGAACGCGTAGCCGCGGAGCGGGATCGGTCCGAGCTCGATCACACCGGTCGACGGGCTGGGGATATAAGCAAGTTCCATGGCAGGGTCGACGCTACCCTGCCGGGCGGGAGGTACGGCAACCCACCCGGCAACGTCTGGATAACGAGCGACCCCACGCCCCACGCCCCACGCCCAGCGCCTACGGCGTAACCGGCGGCACAGAAGCCTGAGGCTCGGAGGCCGGAGGCACAGAAACCTGGGGCACGGACGACGCCGGAGGCACAGAAGCCTGCGGCGCGGCCCCCGGCGGCACAGAAGCCTGGGGCGCGGACGAAGCCGGAGGCGCGGGCGCCGGGGACGTGGCGGACGCGGACGCCGGCGGGGTGGCGGTCGCCGTCCCCGCCTTCTTGCCCTTGTTCGCCTCGGCGACCCACTTCTTCAGGTTGTCCGGCGAGATCTGCTCATTGCCCTTCTGCGGGAAGATGGACTCGCCATTGAGCTGCACGGTCGGCGTCCCACGGAAGTCGCCCTTCTGGAACGCCTCATTCGACTTCCGCACCCAGCCGTTGTGCGTCCCGTCGGCGACACACTGCTTGAACGATTCGGTGACGAGCCCGTCGACCTTGCCCGCCAGCTCGATCAGACGGCTGTCCTTGCTGAAGGCGTCATCGGTCTCGGGCGGCTGGTTCTGGTACAGCACGTCGTGGTACGGCGCGAACTTGCCCACGTCCTGCGCGCAGGCCGCCGCATTGGCCGCCTTCAGGGAGCCCGAGCCGCCCATGTTCCCGTCAATGAGCGTGGCCAGGTGGTACTCGACCTTGATCTGGCCGGCCCGCTCCAGCTCATGGATCGTTTCCCGGAAGGCGTTCTCGAACTGGGCGCAGGCGGGGCAGCGGAAGTCCTCCCACACCGTGAGCGTCGACGGTGCGTCCTTCGCCCCCACCGGGATCATCGGATCGCCCTTGGAGTCCGTGCCCTTGGGCGTCACCACGGCATTCGCGCTGTCGTCGCCGTCCCCGTCCGAGCCCATGTTCGCGGCGAGGATGCCCGCCACGGCGGCCAGGCCCAGCACGCCGACCACGGCGGCGGCCACGATCAGTGTCCGCCTGCGCCTGTCACGCGCCTTCTGCGCCTCGCGCTCCTCGATGAGGCGCTCGCGGGCGGTTCGTTTTCCGTCACGGTTCTTGTCACTCACATCCGCAGCAACGAACCGGGGAGGCACCAGCGTGCCTCCCCGGTCCAGGTCCACCCGTACGGGCTACACCACTCAGTTGTCCGTGTCAGGTGTTCGTGTCAGTTGTTCGTGCCGCTCCTGCGCACGCCTTCCGCCAGCTCCCCGGCCAGCGCCCGTACGGCCTCCAGACCCGCCGCGGCGTCCGGGGCGTCCAGCAGCCGCTGCACGAAGGCCGAGCCGACGATCACACCGTCCGCGAAGGCGGCGACCTCCTTGGCCTGTACGGCGTTGGAGACCCCGAGCCCGACGCACACCGGAAGCTCCGTTGTCGCCCGCGTCCGCCGCACCAGGTCCTGCGCCTGTGCGCCCACCGACTCACGCGTACCCGTAACGCCCATCAGGGAGGCCGCGTAGACGAACCCGGACCCGGCCGCAGTGATCGTCGCGAGCCGCTCGTCCTTGCTGCTCGGCGCGACCACGAAGACCGTGGCCAGGCCCTGCTTCTCCGCGTGCTCGCGCCACAGCGCGGACTCCTGCACCGGCAGGTCGGGCAGGATGCAGCCCGCGCCGCCCGCCTCGGCCAGCTCCGCCGTGAAGCGCTCGACGCCGTACCGGTCGATCGGATTCCAGTACGTCATGACGAGCACCGGGGCCCCGGTCGCCTCATGCGCTTCGCGAACCGTCCGCATCACGTCGGCGATCTTCACGCCACCGCGCAGCGCGATGTCGTCGGCGGTCTGGATGACCGGGCCGTCGAGCACCGGGTCGCTGTGCGGCAGGCCGACCTCGACGACGTCCGCGCCGCCCGCGATGACCGCCTTGACCGCGTCGATGCCGCCGTCCACGGACGGGAATCCGGCCGGGAGGTAGGCGATAAGAGCCGCCCGGTCCTCGGACTTGGCCCGCTCCAGGGTGTCGGTCAGCAGCTGAATGTTCCCGCTCACTTGGTGTCCCTCTGGATCTCGGCGGCGCCGTTGACGGCGGAGGCGTCGGCCTCGACCGTGGCGTCGGCTTCGGTGTCGTACAGGCCGAAGTAGCGGGCGGCCGTGTCCATGTCCTTGTCGCCGCGCCCGGACAGGTTGACCAGGATCAGCCCGTCCTTGCCGAGCTCCTTGCCGAGCTCCAGCGCGCCGGCGAGCGCGTGCGCGCTCTCGATGGCCGGGATGATGCCCTCGGTGCGGGACAGGAGGAGCAGCGACTGCATCGCCGCGTCGTCCGTCACGGCCCGGTACTCGCCGCGCCCGCTGTCCTTGAGGTACGCGTGCTCCGGGCCGATGCCGGGGTAGTCGAGGCCCGCCGAGATCGAGTAGGGCTCGGTGATCTGGCCCTCCTCGTCCTGGAGGACGTACGACCGCGAACCGTGCAGGATGCCGGGCTCGCCCGCGGACAGCGTGGCCGCGTGCTCACCGGTGTGGATGCCGTGCCCGGCGGGCTCGCAGCCGACGAGGCGTACGTCCGTGTCCGGGATGAACGCGTGGAAGAGACCGATGGCGTTGGAACCGCCGCCGACGCAGGCCACGGCCGCGTCCGGCAGTCGTCCCGCGCGCTCCAGGATCTGGCGGCGCGCCTCAACGCCGATGACCCGGTGGAAGTCGCGGACCATGGCGGGGAAGGGGTGCGGTCCGGCGACCGTGCCGAAGAGGTAGTGCGTACGGTCGACATTGGCGACCCAGTCGCGGAAGGCCTCGTTGATGGCGTCCTTCAGCGTCCGGCTGCCGGACTTCACGGCGACGACCTCGGCGCCGAGCATCCGCATCCGGGCGACGTTGAGCGCCTGGCGCTGGGTGTCGATCTCGCCCATGTAGATGGTGCATTCGAGGCCGAAGAGGGCGCACGCGGTGGCGGTGGCGACGCCGTGCTGGCCGGCGCCGGTCTCCGCGATGACGCGCGTCTTGCCCATGCGCTTGGTGAGCAGCGCCTGGCCCAGCACGTTGTTGATCTTGTGCGAGCCGGTGTGGTTGAGGTCCTCGCGCTTGAGGAAGATCCGCGCGCCGCCCGCGTGTTCGGCGAACCGCGGCACCTCGGTGAGCGAGCTGGGCCGGCCCGTGTAGTTGACCATCAGCTCGTTCAGCTCGGCCACGAAGGCCGGATCGGACTTGGCCTTGTCGTACTCGACGGCGACCTCGTCGACCGCGGCGACGAGCGCCTCGGGGATGAACTTGCCGCCGTACGCGCCGAAGTAGCCATCGGCGCTGGGGATTTGACCCTCGGGGTCCGGAATGAAGAAGTCAGAAGACATCCGACGTACTCCTCAGAAGGGGCTCGCGCCCCATGAAAGATCAACGGGTGGACTTGACCGTATGCGCCGCGCGCGAGTCCGCCCCGTTACGCCCCGATACGCCTCAAACCATTCGGGCGTACGGGTACGACGGATCGCGGATCGCTAAAGCGCGCCTTCGGCGCGACGCCATCGCATGCCGTTGATCTGACCGGGCTCGGAACCGATGTGGTACCGCACCCGGCGCCCCCGCACCCGCCGCGCCGGAGCCCGGCACCCGCGCGGACGGCACCCGCGCGCCAGCGGCGCGTGCGGGTCGCGCGCCCGCACCCCGGCGAGCGGGCGGAGGCCCGGCCGGGTGAGTGCAGCGGTACGGCGCATGGCGGTGGTCATGGCAGTCGGTGTCAGCTCCGGCCGTGGCGCAGGGCCGGGTGGGCGCCCGCGGCCACCAGGTCGGCGACGGCGCCCTTCGGGTCGCGGCCGGTGACCAGGGACTCGCCCACGAGCACCGCGTCGGCGCCCGCGTTGGCGTACGCGATGAGGTCGTGCGGGCCGCGGACGCCGGACTCGGCGACCGTGACGATGCCGGCCGGGACCTCGGGGGCGACGCGCTCGAACGTGCCGCGGTCGACCTTGAGCGTCTTCAGGTTGCGCGCGTTGATGCCGATGATCTTCGCGCCGGCCTCGACCGCGCGCTCGACCTCTTCCTCGTCGTGCGCCTCGACCAGCGGCGTGAGCCCGATGGACTCGGCCCGCTCGATCAGGGAGACCAGGGCTTCCTGCTCCAGGGCGGCCACGATCAGCAGCGCCAGGTCGGCGCCGTACGCACGCGCCTCCCACAACTGGTAGGCCGTGACGATGAAGTCCTTGCGCAGCACCGGGATGTCGACCTTGGCGCGTACGGCCTCGAGGTCGGCCAGCGAGCCGCCGAAGCGACGCTGTTCGGTCAGTACGGAGATGACGGCCGCGCCGCCCGCTTCGTAGTCTGCGGCGAGCCCGGCGGGGTCGGCGATCGCTGCGAGCGCGCCCTTGGAGGGGCTGGAGCGCTTGACTTCGCAGATGACCTTGACGCCGTCGCCGCGCAGTGCCGCAACCCCGTCCTTGGCCGGGGAGGCCTTGGCCGCGCGGTCCTTGAGCTCGTCGAGACTTACGCTTGCCTGCCGCTCCGCAAGGTCGGCGAGCACGCCTTCGATGATCTCGTCGAGCACACTCACGCGAGCGGCCCCCTTCCGGGAGGGTAATGGTGGACCAGGATCAGCCATACCAATGCTATCCGCAGGAGCCCTCAGGTCTCGCATCGAGTGGCGATCAGTCCCACTACCTGGGACTTCACGGCGCGAGCGCCGAGCCGAACGGAAGGTTCCGGACGACGCTGAAGACCGCCGCCACGGCGCCGATGCTCCACCAGTGGACGGGCTTGAGGGCGATCCGCATCGGGATTCCCCGGCCGGCGCGTACCACCCAGACGGTCCACAGCACGGCGAAGACCCCGTACCCGACGACGGCCATGGCGTTGGCGCCGAACGCACCGGCGAGATCGCCAGTAGCGACGCCGTGCGCGCTGCGCAGTCCGCCGCAGCCGGGGCAGTAGATCCCGGTGAGCTGGAGGAGCGGGCAGACGGGGTAGTGGCCCGGCTCATTGGGGTCGACCGTGCCGACGTACGCGAAGGCCGCGAGGACTCCCGCCAGCGTGACGGCCGGCGCGGCGAGCCGCCGGGCGAGGGACACCGGAGCGGGTGGCACGGGGGCCGGTGAGGGCGGCGGCGAAGGGGCCGGGTCGGGCGAAGGCACGGTATCCACCCGCCGATTGTCCCCGCTCATGAGGAAAGGCGCAGCCCGTCAGGGGCTGCGCCTCACATCAGAGGATCCTTGGCGGTCGTCAGTGCGTCTGGATCTGGCTGCCGGGCTGCGCCCGACCCGCCTCGTTACGGGCCCGCACCATCTCCTCGGACTCCTTCGGCATGCCGAGACCCGCGGCCTTCATGGCCATTCCGACGACACCACCGAGCAGTATCACGACGACTCCGGCCCAGAAGCCGAGCGGGTTGGCCAGCACCATGAAGGCGCCCGAAATGCAGAAACCGATGAAGGAGATGGTGACACCGGTCCAGGCGGCCGGGGTGTGTCCGTGGCTAGTGCCCGCCATGAGTTGCTCCTCGTTGCTGTTGCTCTGTATTGAGATGGTGAGTCGGCTGAGTCAGCTGAGTCGGTGAGTCCGTGAGTCGTACGCTCGTCGCTCGCCACTCATTGTCCCGCACGGGGACCGGCGAGGTGATCTCGGGGTCATGCGTCGCGCGTCGGGTCCTCGCCGCGGTCGAGGGCCTTCCAGAGGTCCTCGGGCCGGTCGGGGTCCGGGGCGGCGGCCGCCTTGCGGGCCCGCGGGCTGCCGTCGCGCTCGTAACGGCCCGACATCGCGGGCCACTTTCTGCCGCACCACAGCGCCAGCAGTCCGGCGACCAGGATCAGCAGGCCGCCGGCCGCGGTCACGTACGGCCAGGCGGTGTGCGTCAGCGAGGTGGCCGTAGCGGCGGCGTCGCCGGTCGTCTTCGCGGCCTTCTCGTCCAGCGCCGCGTTGCCGAAGGCGCCGAGGAGGGCGGTGAGAGCGGCGCCCGCGCCGCTGAGAGCGAGCAGCCCGGCGACCAGCAGCCGGCCCGCCCTGCGGACGGCGAAGACGGCGACGAGGGCGGCGAGACCGACGATGGCCAGCGCCGCCGGGGCGCCGGTGACGTCCTGGCCCTCGACCACGAGCGGCAGCGTGCCGCCCGGGACCACGGCCGCGCCCTCGGCCCAGGGCCGGCCGGAGGCGAGGAGCACGACGGCGGCGCCGAGGGCGCCGAGCAGCAGCGCGGCGGCGAGACTGCGGCGGCCGGTGGAGACGGCCGCCGCGACCGGTGTCTCGCTTCGCGGAAGCGGAAGGGGTACGGGGTTTGCGGCACTCACGTACCCCACTATCCCTTACGTCCCGATCGCGCTCAGAGGCGGTTCGCCGTGTGCACCGCGCGCAGCACCGCGGCCGCCTTGTTGCGGCACTCGGTGTCCTCGGCGACGGGGTCCGAGTCGGCCACTACACCGGCTCCCGCCTGCACGTATGCCGTGCCGTCGCGGAGCAGGGCGGTGCGGATGGCGATGGCGGTGTCGGAGTCGCCCGCGAAGTCGAGGTAGCCGACGCAGCCGCCGTACAGTCCGCGCCGCGACGGCTCCAGCTCCTCGATGATCTGCATGGCGCGTGGCTTGGGCGCTCCGGACAGGGTCCCGGCCGGGAAGCATGCGGTCAGTACGTCGAAGGCGCTGCGGCCCTTCGCGACCCGCCCGGTCACGGTCGACACGATGTGCATGACGTGCGAGTACCGCTCGACCGACATGAAGTCGACGACTTCGACGCTGCCCGGCTCGCAGACCCGTCCGAGGTCGTTGCGGCCGAGGTCGACGAGCATCAGGTGCTCGGCGCGCTCCTTGGGGTCGGCGAGCAGTTCGTCGGCGAGCGCCTGGTCCTCCTGCGGCGTGGCGCCGCGGTGCCGGGTGCCGGCGATGGGGTGCACCATGGCCCGCCCGTCCTCGACCTTGACCAGCGCCTCCGGGCTCGACCCGACGACGTCGAAGCCGTCGAAGCGGAAGAGGTACATGTACGGCGAGGGATTGGTGGCGCGCAGCACCCGGTAGACGTCCAGCGCGCTCGCCGTGCAGGGCGTCTCGAAGCGCTGGGACGGTACGACCTGGAAGGCCTCGCCCGCGCGGATGCGCTCCTTGATGTCGTCGACGGCGGCCTGGTAGGCCTCGCCGCCCCACAGCGCGGTGTACGGCGGAAGCTCGGACGGCGGCAGAGCCGCGTACGACGTCGGCACGGCCCGGCCGAGGTCGGCCTCCATGGCGTCGAGCCGGGCCACGGCGTCCGCGTACGCCTCGTCGACACCCGTGTCGAGGTCGTTGTGGTTGATCGCGTTGGCGATCAGCAGGACCGAGCCGTCCCAGTGGTCGAGTACGGCGAGGTCCGAGGTGAGCAGCATGGTCAGCTCGGGCAGTTTGAGGTCGTCCCGCCCGTGCTCGCCGATCTTCTCCAGGCGGCGTACGACGTCGTATCCGAGGTAGCCGACCATGCCGCCGGTGAACGGCGGCAGGTTGCCCGCGAGGTCGCGCGGGGTGTGCAGGGCTTCGATGGCGGCGCGCAGCGCGTCGAGCGGATCGCCGTCCACCGGTACGCCGACGGGCGGGGTCCCGAGCCAGTGCGCCTGCCCGTCGCGGGCGGTGAGGGTCGCGGCGCTGCGTACGCCGACGAAGGAGTACCGGGACCAGGAGCGGCCGTTCTCGGCGGACTCCAGGAGGAACGTGCCGGGGCGCTCGGCGGCGAGCTTGCGGTAGAGGCCCACGGGGGTGTCGCCGTCGGCGAGCAGCCGGCGGCTGACGGGGACGACTCGCCGGTCGACGGCCAGCTTGCGAAAGGTCTCGATGTCCATGATTCGGCGCCTTACTTCGCGAGCGGGACGAGGACGTCGGAGTCGAAGCAGGTGCGGTCGCCGGTGTGGCAGGCGGCGCCGACCTGGTCGACCTGAACCAGCACGGTATCGGCGTCGCAGTCCAGGGCAACGGACTTGACGTGCTGGAAGTGGCCGGAAGTGTCGCCCTTGACCCAGTACTCCTGGCGGCTGCGCGACCAGTACGTGCAGCGCCCCGTGGTGAGGGTCCGGTGCAGCGCCTCGTCGTCCATCCAGCCGAGCATGAGCACCTCGCCGGTGTCGTACTGCTGGGCAATGGCCGGGACCAGGCCGTCGGCGCTCCGCTTGAGGCGGGCAGCGATGGCGGGGTCGAGGCTGCTGGGAGGGGGCGTACTGGTCATGTCCGCCATTGTGCCGCGCCGTGGGGCCTCGTCACCGACGCCGTCCGGTCATTGGACGCGCGGCGCCGTGGCCCCGGAGGGGGTGCCGGGCCTACGCTGGCCGTCATGTCGACCCATGCCAAGCGCGAACGCCTGCTCCTCGCCGACCTGCTGGAGGCGGCCGGACCCGATGCCCCGACGCTGTGCGACGGCTGGAACACCCGTGAACTCGCCGCCCATGTGGTGGTGCGCGAGCGCCGTGCGGACGCGGCCGGCGGGATAGTGCTGGCGGCGCTGAAGAGCCGGCTGGAGAGGGTGCAGGCGGAGTTCGCCGCCAAGCCGTACGAGGAGCTGATCCAGCTCATCCGTACCGGTCCGCCGCGGATGTCCCCGTACGCCCTGAAGCAGCTCGACGAAGCAGCCAACACCGTCGAGTTCTACGTCCACGCCGAGGACGTCCGGCGCGCCCAGCCCGACTGGACACCGCGCGAACCCGACGCGGTCTTCGCGAACGCCCTGTGGTCCCGGCTCGAAAAGGCGGCCCGTGTCCTCGGCCGCAAGGCGCCGGTGGGCGTGGTGCTGCGCCGCCCGGACGGCCAGACGGCGGTGGCCCATCGCGGGACCCCGGTGGTGACGGTCACGGGCGAGCCTGGCGAACTGGTGCTGTTCTCCTTCGGGAGGCAGGACGCGGCGCGGGTGGAAATGGAGGGCGACAAGGAGGCGATCGAGCGCCTGCGCGAGGCGAAGCTCGGCATCGCGATGTAGCGGGTGGCCGGTTCGGGGCCCTGCGGGGCCGTTCCCCTACCCGCCCCTTCCCGCTGTGACATTTTGCGGCTCCGCCGCGTGGGGGCGCTGCCCCGACCCCGGTCCTCAAACGCCGGACGGGCTGGGTGTGCCACTGAGCGGGATGCCTCCGCCGAGCTGGATGTGTCTGCTGCGCGGCACATCCAGCTCCGCCAGGCACATCCAGCCCGTCCGGCGTTGAGGACACGCCCGAAGGGCATCCGGGGTCTGGGGCGGAGCCCCAGCAGCCCACCCCGGCCACTCCAGCCCGTCCGGCGTTTGAGGACCGGGTCTGGGGCGGCGCCCCAGTTCGGGAAGAGGCGGGTAGGGGAACAGCGCCGCTGGCACCGCACCCCTACCGCACCGGGTGGCCCGCCTCGCGCAGCGTGTCCTTGACCTGGGAGATCCGCAGGTCGCCGAAGTGGAAAACCGACGCCGCCAGCACCGCGTCCGCCCCCGCCGCGATCGCCGGGGGGAAGTGGGCGAGGCGCCCCGCGCCGCCGGAGGCGATCACCGGGACCGTGACGTGCTTGCGCACCGCCGCGATCATCTCCGTGTCGTAGCCGTCCTTCGTACCGTCCGCGTCCATCGAGTTGAGCAGGATCTCGCCCGCCCCGAGCTCCGCCGCCCGGTGCGCCCACTCGACGGCGTCGATGCCGGCGGACTTGCGGCCGCCGTGCGTCGTGACCTCGAAGGAGCCGGATTCCGTACGGCGTGCGTCGACCGACAGGACCAGGACCTGGCGGCCGAAGCGCTCCGCGATCTCGCGGATCAGGTCCGGCCGGGCAATGGCGGCGGTGTTCACACCGACCTTGTCCGCGCCGGCCCGCAGCAGCTTGTCGACGTCCTCGGTGGTGCGTACGCCGCCGCCGACCGTCAGCGGGATGAAGACCTGCTCGGCGGTGCGCCGCACCACGTCGTATGTCGTCTCCCGGTTGCCGGAGGACGCGGTGATGTCGAGGAACGTCAGCTCGTCGGCGCCCTCCGCGTCGTACAGCTTGGCCATCTCGACGGGGTCACCCGCGTCGCGCAGGTTCTGGAAGTTGACGCCCTTGACGACCCTGCCGTTGTCGACATCCAGGCAGGGGATTACTCGGACCGCGAGGGTCATGATTCCCGACCTCCTCGGTCTCCTCGGTAGGCCTCGATCTCGATCTCCACCACCAGGCTCGGGTCCACGAAGCCCGAGACGATGATCATCGACGCCGCCGGGCGGACGTCGTTGAACAGTTCCTTGTGGGCGCGGCCGACGTCGTCGACGTCCCGGGCGTGCGTGATGTACATCCGGGTACGGACCACGTCCGCAGGGCCGAGGCCGAGCTGCTCCAACGCGCCGAAGGCGACACCGAAGGCCGTGATGGTCTGCTGGTACGGCGTACCGGCGTCGATGACGCCGTCCACGACCGACGTACAGCCGGACACCAGGACCAGGCCGTTCGGCAGCTCCACCGCGCGGGAGTAGCCGAACTGCTCCTCCCACGGGGCGCCGGTCGTGACCTTTCGTACGGGGCCGGTGGAGGAAACCGTCATGCGGACACCGCCGCCAGCGCCTCTTCCAGCGTGAACGCCTTCGCGTACAGCGCCTTTCCGACGATCGCGCCCTCCACGCCCTCGGGGACGAGCGACGCGATCGCGCGCAGGTCGTCCAGCGAAGAGACGCCGCCGGACGCGACGACCGGCTTGTCGGTCGCGGCGCAGACGTTCTTCAGGAGCTCCAGGTTGGGGCCCTGGAGCGTGCCGTCCTTGGCGATGTCGGTGACGACGTACCGCGCGCAGCCCTCGGAGTCGAGACGGGCCAGCGTCTCGTAGAGGTCGCCGCCGTCCCGAGTCCAGCCGCGGCCGCGCAGGGTGGTGCCGCGTACGTCCAGGCCTACCGCGATCTTGTCGCCGTACTCCGCGATGACCTTGGCGACCCACTCCGGGGTCTCCAGGGCCGCCGTACCGAGGTTGACGCGCTTGCAGCCGGTGGCGAGGGCCGCGGCGAGCGAGGCGTCGTCGCGGATGCCGCCGGACAGCTCGACCTTGATGTCCATGGAGCGGGCGACCTCGGCGATCTGCGCCCGGTTGTCACCGGTGCCGAACGCCGCGTCGAGGTCGACGAGGTGCAGCCACTCGGCGCCCGCCTGCTGCCAGGCCAGCGCGGCCTGGAGCGGATCGCCGTACGACGTCTCCGAGCCGGACTCGCCATGGACGAGGCGCACGGCCTGACCGTCGCGGACATCTACGGCGGGGAGCAGTTCGAGCTTCTGGGACATCAGAGGGTTCCGATCCAGTTGGTCAGCAGCTGGGCGCCGGCGTCGCCGGACTTCTCGGGGTGGAACTGGGTCGCCCACAGCGCGCCGTTCTCGACGGCCGCCACGAAGGGCTCGCCGTGCGTGCTCCAAGTGACCTTGGGCGCACGGATCTTGGCGTTGGTGACTTCCAGGCTCCAGTCGTGCACGGCGTACGAGTGCACGAAGTAGTAGCGCGCGTCGGCGTCGAGGCCGGCGAACAGCTCGGTGTCCGCAGGGGCGTCGACCGTGTTCCAGCCCATGTGCGGAACGATGGGTGCCCTGAGCGGGCCAACCGTGCCGGGCCACTCGTCAAGGCCCTCGGTCTCCACGCCGTGCTCGATGCCGCGCTCGAAGAGGATCTGCATGCCCACGCAGATGCCCATGACCGGGCGGCCACCGGACAGCCGGCGGCCGACGATCCAGTCGCCGCGCGCCTCGCGCAGCCCCTTCATGCAGGCGGAGAAGGCACCGACGCCGGGGACGAGGAGCCCGTCCGCGTTCATGGCCTTGTCGAAGTCGCGGGTGATCTCGACGTCCGCGCCGACGTGGGCCAGCGCCCGCTCGGCGGAACGGACGTTGCCGAAGCCGTAGTCGAAGACGACGACCTTCTTGCTTACGTCGCTCATGCCCAGATTCCTTGAATTCGCATGACACCGGCGACCAGACACATCACGGCGCCGATACCGAGCAGCACGATGACGCCCTTGGGCAGCTCCTGCTTCCAGAAGGAATACACGCCGCCCAGGAGGAAGAGCCCGACGACGATCAGGATCGTCGACAGGCCTGTCACAGTGCGCCCTTGGTCGAGGGGAGGATACCGGCGGCGCGCGGGTCGTGCTCGGCGGCGTACCGCAGGGCACGGGCCAGGGCCTTGAACTGGCACTCCACGATGTGGTGCGCGTTGCGCCCGTACGGGACGTGCACGTGCAGGGCGATCTGGGCCTGCGCGACGAAGGACTCCAGGATGTGCCGGGTCATCGTCGTGTCGTACTCGCCGATCATCGGCGCCATCTTCTCCGGCTCGGTGTGTACGAGGTACGGGCGTCCGGAGAGGTCGACGGTGACCTGGGCAAGCGACTCGTCCAGCGGCACCGTGCAGTTGCCGAAGCGGTAGATGCCGACCTTGTCGCCGAGCGCCTGCTTGAAGGCGGCGCCGAGCGCGAGGGCGGTGTCCTCGATCGTGTGGTGCGAGTCGATGTGCAGGTCGCCGTCGGTCTTCACGGTCAGGTCGAAGAGGCCGTGGCGGCCGAGCTGGTCGAGCATGTGGTCGTAGAAGCCGACGCCTGTCGACACATCGACCTTGCCGGTGCCGTCGAGGTTGATCTCGACGAGGACGGACGTCTCCTTGGTGGTGCGCTCGACTCGCCCTATGCGGCTCATGAGCTCTGCTCCTTCTTGAGTTCGCGTACCGCATCCAGGAACGCGTCGTTCTCTTCGGGGGTGCCGGCCGTGACCCGCAGCCAGCCCGGTACGCCGTTGTCACGGACCAGGACGCCCTGGTCGAGGATCCGCTGCCACGCGTGGTGGGAGCCTGCCGCGCCGTCGAACCGGCCGAACTGGACGAAGTTCGCGTCCGAGTCCGTCACCTCGAAGCCGATGGCGCGCAGCTCGGTGACCAGGCGGTCCCGCTCGGTCTTGAGCTGCTCGACGTACCCCAGCAGCGTATCGGTGTGTTCGAGCGCGGCGAGCGCGGTGGCCTGCGTGACGGACGACAGGTGGTACGGCAGGCGCACCAGCTGTACGGCGTCGACCACGGCGGGGTCGGCGGCGAGATACCCCAGGCGCAGGCCGGCCGCGCCGAAGGCCTTGGACATGGTGCGGGAGAGCACCATGTTCGGCCGGCCCTCGATCAGCGGCAGGAGGGACGGGTGGTGGCTGAACTCGCCGTACGCCTCGTCGACGACCACCAGGGACGGCTTGGCCGCCTGGGCGGCCTCGTACAGGGCGAGGACGGTGTCGGCCGAGACCGCGGTGCCTGTGGGGTTGTTGGGCGAGGTGATGAAGACGACGTCGGGCTGGTTCTCGGCGATGGACTTCTCGGCCGCCGCGACGTCGATGGTGAAGTCCTCGTTGCGCGGCCCGGAGATCCAGCCGGTGCCGGTGCCCCGCGAGATGAGGCCGTGCATCGAGTACGACGGCTCGAAGCCGATCGCGGTACGCCCCGGCCCGCCGAAGGTCTGGAGCAGCTGCTGGATGACCTCGTTGGAGCCGTTGGCCGCCCAGACGTTGGCCATGGCGACCTCGTGCCCGGCGGTGCGGGTGAGGTAGCGGGCCAGCTCGGTGCGGAGCTCGACCGCGTCCCGGTCCGGGTAGCGGTTGAGCTCGCGGGCGGCGTCGCGCACGCGCTCGGCGATGCGCTCGACGAGCGCGTCGGGCAGCGGGTACGGGTTCTCGTTGGTGTTGAGGCGTACGGGTACGTCGAGCTGCGGCGCGCCGTACGGGGACTTGCCGCGCAGCTCTTCTCGGATGGGGAGATCGTCAATACGGGTGCTGCGGGTCATTGCGTCGGCACCTTCCACCCGAAGCGCGCCTTCAGGGCAGCGCCGTGCGCCGGCAGGTCCTCCGCCTCCGCCAGCGTCACCACGTGGTGCGTGACCTCGGCCAGCGCCTCGCGCGTGTAGTCCACGATGTGGATGCCGCGCAGGAAGGACTGGACCGACAGGCCCGACGAGTGGCAGGCGCAGCCGCCGGTCGGCAGGACGTGGTTGGAGCCGGCGCAGTAGTCGCCGAGCGACACCGGGGCGTACGGACCGACGAAGATCGCGCCCGCGTTGCGTACGCGCCGGGCGAGCGCGGCGGCGTCGGCGGTCTGGATCTCCAGGTGCTCGGCGCCGTACGCGTCGACGACCTTGAGGCCTTCCTCCATGGAGTCGACCAGGACGATCGACGACTGCTTGCCGCCGAGCGCCGGGATGATCCGGTCGTCGCTGTGCTTGGTGGCCGCGACCTGCGGACCCAGTTCCTTCTCGACCGCGTCCGCGAGCTCCTCGGAGTCGGTCACCAGGACGGCGGCGGCCAGCGGGTCGTGCTCGGCCTGGCTGATCAGGTCGGCGGCGACGTGCGCCGGGTCGGCGCTCTCGTCGGCGAGGACGGCGATCTCGGTCGGGCCGGCCTCGGTGTCGATGCCGATGAGGCCGGTGAAGTAGCGCTTGGCGGCGGCGACCCAGATGTTGCCGGGGCCCGTGACCATGTTCACGGGCGCGCACTCATCGGTCCCGTACGCGAACATCGCGACGGCCGTGGCGCCGCCCGCGGCGTACACCTCGTCGATGCCGAGCAGCGCGCAGGCCGCCAGGATCGTCGGGTGCGGCAGGCCGCCGAACTCCTTCTGCGCGGGGGACGCGAGCGCGATGGACTCGACGCCCGCCTCCTGCGCCGGGACCACGTTCATGATCACGGAGGAGGGGTAGACGGACCGGCCGCCGGGCGCGTACAGACCCACCCGCCCGACGGGCACCCACCGCTCGGTAACCGTGCCACCAGGCACGACCTGGGTGGTGTGCTCGCTGCGGCGCTGCTCGCGGTGGACGATCCGGGCGCGCCGGATCGACTCCTCCAGCGCGGCCCTGACCTTGGGGTCGAGCTGCTCCAGGGCGCTACTCAGCGCTTCGGCCGGAACCCTTATGCGCTCCAGCTTCACGCCGTCGAATTTCTCCGCGTACTCGATCAGCGCCGCCGTGCCCCGATGATGCACGTCCTCGCAGATGGGTCGCACCTTTTCGAGGGCGGCCTGTACGTCGAAGTCGGCACGGGGCAGCAGGTCGCGCAGGTCGGCGCCCTCGGGGAGGGCGTCACCGCGCAGATCGATTCGAGAGATCACGCTGCCAATTCTCTCAGACCCCATCCGACAGCCGAGCCTCTGTATCAGTGGCTGATACGCGCCCCACAAGTCATTCATGACCACTAGCGTTCAGCCCGTCACTCAGAGGGAAGAACGGCTGTACGAATCGGCGAAAGGGGCGGCCTTGACCGAGCCGCAGCAAGACGTCGAAGCGCCCGACTGGCTCAGTGCCTCGGAACTCGGCATGTGGCAGGCGTTCCGCAACGGCAGTACGTACGACCTTCGCACTCGCAATCCCGTCCTGGACGACCCGCTGTCCACCCGGCCATGGCCCCCGGAACGCAGCGTCCGCGCGCGCGTGGTCGCGCTGCTGCTGCTCAGTGGGCCGTCCGCGCTGCCCGGGCGGGTCGCCGCGCTCAAGCTCAGCGGCGTACAAATCACCGGCACGCTCAAGCTCTCGGGCGGCCGCGTCGAGCCGTACGTCGAGATGAACAACTGCCGCTTCGAGAAGGAGGTACTGCTGCCCGAGTGCCACTTCACCACGCTGCGCATGGTGGGGTGCGCCATCCCGCGTCTGGAGGCTGCCCGGCTGCACACCGAGGGCGACCTGCATCTGCCGCGCTGCCATGTCCCCGGCGGCATCCGGCTTACCGACGCCCAGATCGGCACGGATCTGCTGATCAACCAGATCGTCGTACGCCAGGACCGAAGGGGCCGCTCGATCGCGGCCGACGGTCTGTCCGTCGCCCAGGACCTCCAGGCCGAGATGATCGAGTCGCACGGCGAGTTCAGCCTGCGCGGCGCGAAGGTCGGCGTGTCGCTGAGCCTGCGCGGCAGCCGGCTGCGACGGCCGTACGGGGTGGAGGGGCGGCGTGCCCTCAACGCCCCGCAGCTGACCGTCGAGCGCACGCTCTACCTGACGCCCGCGGGGATCGGGCCCAGGGGCGCGGCGCCGGGGACCACTCCGCCGTACGGCATCGGGAACACGCCGGTACGCGGCACGCGCGTGCAGCGGTTCGAGTGCGAGGGCGGGCTCCGGCTCGACGACGGGCGGTTCGGCGACGCGGTGGATCTCGACGGCGCGCGGTTCGTCATGTCGCTCGGGCAGGAGCTGTCGATGCGCCGGGTGCAGACCCCCGAGCTGCGGTTTCTCTGCGACCGGCCCGAGGAGGGGAAGGTCGTGCTGTCCGGCGCGAAGGTCGGCAACCTGGTGGACAAGGCGGACAGCTGGCCGCACCCCGGCGGCCTCACCATGGGCGGCTTCACTTACGAGTCCCTGGTGCCTCGCGGGCTGTTCCCGCTCTCGCGGCGGCTGGACTGGGTGACGGCCGCGACCCCGGAGTACAACCCCGAGCCGTACGAGCGTCTGGCCGCCGTCCTGCGCAGCAGCGGGGAGGACGCCGACGCTCGCGAAGTGCTCCTGGCCAAGCAGCGAAGACGGCGCGAGACGCTGCCGCTGGCCGGGAAGCTGTGGGGCTTCCTTCAGGACTGGACCGTGGCGTACGGCTACCGTCCCGGCCGGGCAATGCTGTGGATGGCGGTGCTGTGGGCGGCGGGAGCGGTGGCGTTCGCGCAGCTCGATCCGCCTGCGATCAAACCCCAGGAACACCCGCAGTGGAACGCGTCCCTCTACGCGCTCGACCTGCTGCTGCCCGTGATCAACCTGGGGCAGGACGGGCACTGGCGACTGGAAGGCGGCTGGCAATGGGCGGCGGCGGGCCTGATCCTGCTCGGCTGGATCCTGGCGACGACGGTGGCGGCGGGCGCGTCGCGGCTACTGCGGCGGGGCTGAGCGATTTCGATCGGGGAGAGAGGGGGCACCGCGCCGGGACGCCGGGGGTTACCGGGACTCCGGGGTCACCGGGACGCCACGGTGACCCCCGCCACCCCCGCTTCCTTTACTGTCCCTTGACTGACGTCAGCACAACCTTTCCAGCCGATGCCAAAGCTTCACAGACGCCCTCTGGCGCCGCCCCGACCTGCGGTTTTCAATGGTTCAACGATGCCATTCCTTCGCGCTCTGATCAGCGCCGCGCGCATGATCCGCCACACCTCGGATCTCGGCGCCGGCCTGCTCGACGACGACGAGGTGCTGCTCGACGTACCCGACGAGCGCCTGGGGCCGACCCTCGTCGCCGCCGCCCTCGGCGACCACGGGCCCGCGGCCAAGCTCCTCGCCGCCACCCGGGAGGGCGCCGAGTGGGAGAACCGTGACCGGTACGCCACCCGCCTCGCCACGTTCGCGCACAGCCGCGAGGACTGGCTCAGCGACTGGCTGGCCGCCTCCCCGCACGACCCCGACGCCCTGCTCGTGAAGGCCGAGCTGTCCGTGCGCAGGGCGTGGGAGTCACCGGCCCGTGCCGAGCGGCTGCGGGACGTCGGCCCGCTGATCGAGGCGGCGGCCGATGCCGCTCCGCGCGACCCGGTGCCGTGGCGCATCGCCCTCGACCACGCGCGCGGCACGTACGCCACGCATTCCGCTTTCGAGGAACTGTGGGGGGAGGCGGTGGGCCGCTCCTCGCACCACTACGGGTGCCATGTCTCCGCCCTCCAGTACCTCTCCGCCCAGTGGTACGGCTCGCACCGCGAGTGCTTCGACTTCGCCGAACAGGCCGCCGAGGACGCCCTGCCCGGGTCGCTGGTGCAGGCGTTGCCCGTACGCGCGGCCTTCGCGCACCTGCTGAGCGGCGACGGCACGGCCGGCCCCACCACGGTGATTCCCGGCGAGCGCGTCGACGCGGCGGCCGATCTGGCGATCGCGCTGTCCGCCGAGTATGCGGCGGGCGACCCGTGGCCGGCCGAGGTGCGCAACCTGCTGGCGTACGTCCTGGTCACCAGGGGGCGGTGGGCCGACGCCCTCGAACAGTTCCGGCTGATCGGGACGTACGCGACCTCGTTCCCCTGGGCGTTTCTCAGCGACGACGTGCTGGGCGAGTTCCTGGAGCTGCGCGACGCCGCGAGGATCCAGGTGGCCTCGACGATGCCTTTGCGCAGGACGGCCCGCCGGGTCCGCTCCGACGGCCATTACGCTTAACCGCTGTGACCACCGCTCGTCTTCCCCTCTTCCCGCTGAACTCGGTGCTGTTCCCCGGCCTGGTGCTGCCGCTGAACATCTTCGAGGAGCGTTATCGCGCCATGATGCGCGACCTGCTGAAGGGCGCGGAGTCGGGCGACTCAGGCGACTCGGCCCACTCGCCCGACCAGTCCTCCTCTACCGACTTCTCCGAGGACGAGCCGCGCCGCTTCGTGGTCGTCGCCATCCGCGACGGCCGCGAGGTCGCCACCACCGCGCCCGGCATGCCGGACTCCACCACCATGGCCGAGCGGGGTCCCGCCGCGGGCTTCGGCCCGGACCCGGTGCAGGCCTTCCACCGGGTGGGCTGCATCGCGGACGCGGCGACGATCCGCGAGCGCGAGGACGGCAGCTACGAGGTGCTGGCCACCGGGACGACCCGCGTCAAGATCCTCTCCGTCGACGCGAGCGGCCCGTACCTCACCGCCGAGGTGGAGGAACTGCCCGAGGAGCCGGGCGACGACGCGGGTGCGCTGGCCGAGGGCGTGCTGCGGGCGTTCCGCAGCTACCAGAAGCGGCTGGCGGGCGCGCGTGAGCGCTCGCTGACCACCGGTGCGGAGCTGCCGGACGAGCCGTCCGTCGTGTCGTACCTGGTGGCAGCCGCGACGGTTCTCGACATCCCGGCGAAGCAGCGCCTGCTGCAGGCGCCCGACACGGCGACCCGCCTGCGCGAAGAGCTGAAGCTGCTGCGCGCCGAGACGGCCGTGATCCGCCACCTTCCCTCGCTGCCGGCGGTGGAGCTGACCAGGACACCCACTAGCCCGAACTGACAACCGACCGGAGGCAGAGCCGCAGTGGCCAAGAAGAAGCGCCAGGCCGGAGGCACCCCCGCGACCGTCGCCCTGACCGAGGCGGGGACGGCGTACACGCTCCACGCGTACGAGCACGATCCGGCGTCCGCGTCGTACGGCGAGGAGGCGGCGGAGGCACTGGGCGTTCCGCCGGACCGCGTCTTCAAGACCCTGGTGGCGGACATCGACGGCACGCTGACGGTGGCGGTCGTACCGGTGGCTGGCTCCCTGGACCTCAAGGCGCTGGCGGCGGCGGTCGGCGGAAAGCGCGCGGCAATGGCGGACCCGGTCGCGGCGGAACGCACCACGGGCTATGTCCGGGGCGGCATCTCGCCCCTGGGCCAGCGCAAGAAGCTCCGTACGGTGCTGGACGCCTCGGCGTCGTCGTACGACACGGTGTGCGTCTCGGCGGGCCGCCGCGGCCTGGAGGTCGAACTGTCCCCGTCGGACCTGGCGAAACTGTCGGAAGCGGTAATAGCCCCAATCGCCCGCACGACCTGACGGCGACTGACATGCCGGCAGGCCCAGAACCCTTCAGCCCCGCCCGGCACCGCTTCACCCCCTCCGGCACCCTCCAGCCCGTCCGGCGGCTCTTGTCAGCCCGTCCGGCGTTTGAGGACCGGGGCCTGGGGCGGAGCCACAGTTTCGGGAAGGGGCGGGTAGGGGAATGAACCCGCCCACCGGCGTCAGCTCGGCGTACCGTCCTGCGGCGCACCGGAACCCGCACCAGACCCCGGCCCGGGCATCGGCGCCGCGTCCCCATACCCCGCCCCCCACTCCGGCTCCGGATCCCGCGGTCCGAACAGCGCGGTCAGCCCCAGGTGAACCAGCAGCGCCGCCATCGGCCACGCCAGCAACGCCCCCTTCGCCCCCAGCTTGAGCGGCGCGTCGAACGCCACGCCCTGCCCGACCTCCCGCGCCCGTTCGACCACATCGTCCGTCGGCCCGACCCAGACGCCGACTCCCCACGCGAGCAGCGAGCCCAGCAGCCCGCCCAGGGCGAGCCCGATGACCAGCGGAATACCGCCACGCCGGTTGAACCAGAAGACCAGGGCCGCACTGACCGCGCCGAACGCGAGCGCCAGCAGCACGAACGTGCCGTCCGCCCCGACCGCTTCCTCGCCCTCGGTGTCCTTGAGGAAGACGGCCTTGTCGGTGGATATCAGCGGGACGCGCGGCGCCAGCCACAGCCACAGCAGCCCGAGCGCGACACCCAGGACCGTCAGCGCCAGAACCACCACCGCGGCCCTGACCACCTCCGTCGAGATGCTGGGGTCCGATTCCCCGCCTGCGGCGCCCCCGGCACCGTGGCCGGGGTGGGGCTCGGACGGCGGCTGCGGGGCGCCCCCGGCGTCGGACTTCTGCCAGGGGTCGTTCGGCGGCTGGTGGTGAGGCGGCGTCAGAGGAGCGATCACCCTGCCATCGTGCCAGGCGTCCCGGGCCCCCGCCTCACCGGACCGCTGCGGGCGGTCGGCTAACGGACCGCTGCCCGCCGGTACGCCCACGTCGCGACCGCCAGCGACACGACGCCGACGGCCGCGCACACGGCCAGATCGAGCGCCACCGCGGGCCAGTCGGGATGCGCGTCGAAGGTCCGCGCGAAAGCCTCGACGCCGTACGTCGAAGGCAGCAGATCCCGGGCGTACGAGATCGGCACGGGCAGCCGCTCGGCGGGCAGCACCCCGAGCAGCAGCGCCGCCGACATGCCCAGCTGCCCGAGCAGCGTCGCGAGTTCCTGGCGCGGAGCGAGCAGCCCGAGCGCAGCGCCGAGACCGGCCAGCGCGGCCCCCGCGAGCGGGACGACGGCCGCCAGCACCCACAGATGCGTGAGCGGCAGCTGGAAGAGCACGCACCCGACGACGGCCGTGACGAACGTGCCCGGCACGGTGAAGGAGGCGTACGCGGCGGCCGCCCCCAGCACCACCGCGGCCGGCGGCACCGGCAGCGTGGCGTAGTGGTCGAGGCCGCCGCTGGCCCGCAGCTGCCCGAAGTACTGGGCGAGCAGGTTCAGCGCGACAAAGGCGACGACGAGCACGCTCGACCCGGCGACGACGGCACGCGCCTCATGGCCCCCGTCGACGACCCCGCGCATCAGAACCATGATCCCGACGGACTGGAACGTCGCCACGCAGAGCAGCGGGATACGCGCCACCCGCGCCCGGGACAGCTGCGCCCGGTAGACGGCGGCGAGAGACGGCAACAGCCGCGCGCGGGGCGCGAGCGGCGCGGGCCACACCTCACCGGCCGCACCGGCCACACCCGCTTCCGCGTCCACCCTCACCCCCCGGATCGGCACGGAGCCGGTCTCCGCCTCCGCGGGCACGACACTCACGCCTTGACCAGCCCCTTCGTACCGTTCGTGCTTCCGCCGAGTGCCAGGTAGACGTCTTCGAGGCTCGGCGTCGCCAGAGTGAAGTCGTCGAGCGCCGCGAACGCCCTGCCCCCGGTCACGGCGGCGACGGCCGCCCGCGCCTCGTCGGGAGCCAGCCGCAGCACCCAGCGCCGCCCGGACTCCTGCGCGAACTCCCGCAGCACCGCGACCTCGGGCACGTCCAGCGGCGCCCGTTCCCGCCATACGAGGTCGAGCCGCACCTCACCGGCGACGCGCGCCTTGAGCCCGGCGGGGGTGTCGCACGCGATCACCCGGCCACTCTCCAGCACCGCGACGCGGTCCAGCACCGTCTCGGCCTCGATGACATTGTGCGTAACGAGCAGCACGGTCGCGCCGTTCTCCGCCCGCCGCCGGTCGACGGCCGCCCACACCGCGCGGCGCGCGACGGGGTCCATGCCGGTGGTCGGTTCGTCCAGTACGAGTACGGGCCGCTCGCCGACCAGCACGGCGGCGAAGCAGGCGAGCCGCCGCTGTCCGCCGGAAAGCTTCTTGAGCGGACGCCCGGCGATGTCGCCCAGGCCGAGTTCTTCGAGTACGTCGTCCCGCTCGGCCCGCGCGGCCTTCGCGGTGAGCCCGCGCAGCCGCCCGGTCGTCTCGGCGGCGAGCGACACGGTCAGCTCGTCCAATGCGGTCGATTCCTGCCCGAGGTACCCGACGAGCCGTGAGGCGCGCTCGGGATGCCGGACGAGATCGTGCCCGAGCAGCTCAACACTCCCGGAGTCGGGCCGCATGAGGCCGGTCAGCTGACGTACCAATGTCGATTTACCGGCGCCGTTGGGCCCGAGCAGCCCGAAGATCTCACCGCGGCGTACGTCGAGGGAGATCCCGTCAGTGGCCCGCACGGCCGGTGTCGCGGGCACCCCGCGGCGGCCCCGGGCGGCGGGATACGTCTTGACCAGCTCCCGCACCGCACACACGACTCCCGTGCTGCGTCCCGCCTGCGCTGTGCCCGTACTCACGAGGGACGAGCCTACGGGGTTCACAGCCCGGCGCGGTCCCCGGGGCGGTCCCCGGGCAGTGTCGGCGCGGGTGCCTGCGGCGCTTTCCCCTACCCGCCCCTTCCCGGCTGTGACCATTTGCGGCTCCGCCGCGTGAGCGGCTCCGCCCCAGACCCGGTCCTCACACGCAGGACGGGCTGACGATCGCGGGGCCACCCACCCGCCCCCTACTCCCCCGCCGTCACATGCTCCGCCGCGGCCCGTACGTCGATCTCTCGCCAGAAGCCCGCCCTGATCGCGTACCGGTCGTGCTCGTCGATCTGGTCGTCCTTGTGCGCGAGCAGCCCGAACCGTGCCGCGTACCGCAGCAGTTCACCGTCGATCCGGTGCGGAATCCTCGGGTACATCGTCGACAGCTTCTGCGTGTGGCCGGGGTCCGGCAGTCGTTCCATCCATCGTCGGGCGAAGACCTGGCCGACCTCGAACGGGTCACCGCCGACCGTCGTGATGTCCTCTTCACGGTCCGCCCAGCGCTGTTCCGCGCTGGTCAGCTGCGCCAGCGTCGGCAGCGAGGCGGTCTCGGCCGGCTCGCCGAGCGCACTGCCGTTGCCCGGACGCTCCGCCCAGCCCTTGTCGGACGACCAGCGCAAGGTGGCCCCGGTGGCGGCGCCCGCCGCCGGGGCGGTGTTCGGATGCGGATGCTGCGCCGCCTGCGTGCCGGGCCCGCGCAGGCTCGCGAGGTCCTTCGGGGTCGGCACGCCCTTGGTGCCGTGCGCCGGATGCGCCCCCTCCTCGGAACCGTTCGCAGCGCCGGCGGACGCGGGAGCCGGCGGGGCGGCGGGATCCGCGGCCCCTGCGGACCCGTTCCGTGCGGCGCCCGCACCCGCCGCTTCCGCCTCGGCCCGCGCCTGAGCCTGGGTGTGCGCCGCCCGCTCGGCCCGCTCCGCTCGCTCCGCCGAAGCTGCGAGCGCCGACTCCGGCAGCGGCGCCGACAGAATCGCGGCGATCTCCGGCCGCGGCACCGGTGGCGGAGCGCAGATCCCGGTGAGGTCCTTCGCCCGTACGGCCTTGGTGATCCAGACGCGGTCCAGGACACGCCGCTCGTCGGCCTCGGCGACCAGGTCCTCGGACTGGTTGTAGTCCCCGTCGGCGGCCTGCACGGCCCACAGGTGCACCGCTACGCCGTGCTCCTTCGCGGACATCAGCCCCGGTAGCAGATCCCCGTCCCCGGTCACCAGCACAATGTCCGAGCAGGCGCGATTTCTGGCCAGCTCGGTCAGCTCCGCGTGCATCGCCGCATCGACGCCCTTCTGCGCCCACCGCCCGTCGCTCCGGGTCAGAGCGCCGAGCCTGACCGTCACGCGCGGCATGACGCGCAGCCGCCGGTGCTCGGGCTGCGGAACGCGGTCGGGCGCGCCGTCGAACCAGTAGATGCGAAGCAGCGGCTGTTCCGTATCCGCTTCGGCCCGTTCTCGCAGGCCCTGGATGAGGGCCGCGTGATCCACGGTGATGCGGGAGCGGGCCGGTTCTCCGGCGAGCAGGCTCGCGGCGGCGCCCAGCAGGTAGCCGGCGTCCACCAGGACGACGCAGCGGTCCACGCGTTCCACCCTCTTTCGGGAACCTCGGGATCGAAAGGTGCTCAGGTGCTTCGGCAGTGCTTGAGGAGTGCTTTGGGAGTGCATCAGGCTTCGGGCTTCCTTCGAGTCTGCCCGACTGCGTAAGGGTTAACGGCCGGAACTCGATCATCGGCGTGGCGGATGCCGAAGTTGCTTCACAACAGCCCCAATTACGCACGGTAATGATCCAAAATGCGAGCTATGTCGCGCTGTGTGAATCTGGTCCCGGCCCTGGCCCCCAGAACCCCCACAGGAGGCAGCACCATGGCCAAGAACAAGAATCGCAAGCAGGGCGCCCAACAGGACCGCGCGTCCTCGGTGGTGCGTGGAACCGAGCAGGCCAAGGACAGTGCCTTCGAGTCCCACGCCCAGCCGCAGACGCACGCTCAGGGCAGCCCTGCTGATGTTGCCCGTAAGCACCAGCGGCGCTTCGGCCACAACTGATCACGCCGCGTAAGTACGTAGCGAAGTACGTAGCGCAGAAGGGGCACACCCGTGACGACGGGTGTGCCCCTTCTCAGTGCGTGCTCGGCCCTCAGCCCGCCAGGCAGGACGGGCCGAGCAGCACCTTCAGGTCCCCGAAGAGCGCCGGGTCCGGCTGCACGCGGTGCCGGTCGAGCCGCAGCACCGTCGTCTTGCGCGCCCCCTGGAGCTTGATCCGGACCTCCGTGTTGCCCCGGTGGTGCTTGAGGATCTCGCCGAGCTTGGTGACCATCGGCGGCGTCACCTTCACCGTCGGGATGGTGAGGACCACGGGCGCGTTGGTCCCGGCCGAAGAGACGTCCGGGACCATCAGCTCCATCGCGACCAGCCGCGGAATGTCCTCGCGCTTGTCGAGCCGGCCCTTGACGAAGACCACGGTGTCCTCGACGAGCTGGGTCGAGACCAGCTGGTACGTCGCCGGGAAGAACATGCACTCGATGGAGCCGGCCAGGTCCTCGACGGTCGCGATCGCCCAGGCGTTGCCCTGCTTGGTCATCTTGCGCTGGAGGCCGGAGATGATGCCGCCGATGGTGACGATCGCGCCGTCGGAGTGCTCACCGCCGGTGAGTTGCGAGATCGCGGCGTCGGCCTTGTCGCTCAGGACATGCTCGATGCCGAAGAGGGGGTGGTCCGAGACGTACAGGCCGAGCATCTCGCGCTCCTGCGCGAGCAGGTACGACTTCTCCCACTCGATGTCGGAGAACTCCACATCCAGCCCGAAGCCCGGCTCGTCGCTCTCCTCCTCGCCCATGCCGCCGAAGAGGTCGAACTGCCCCTCCGCCTCCTTGCGCTTGACCTGCACCACGTTGTCGATCATCGGCTCGTGGTGCGCGACGAGGCCCTTGCGGGTGTGCCCCATCTCGTCGAAGGCACCGGCCTTGATGAGCGATTCGACGGTCCGCTTGTTGCAGACGACCGCTTCCACCTTGTCGAGGAAGTCGGGGAAGGAGCTGTACTTCCCCTTCGCTTTCCGGCACCGGATGATCGAGTCCACAACGTTCTGACCGACGTTACGAATGGCGGTCAGGCCGAAAAGGATCACGTCGTCGCCCTGCGCGGCGAAGTTCGACTGCGACTCGTTCACATTCGGCGGCAGCACCTTGATGCCCATGCGCCGGCACTCGTTCAGGTAGACGGCCGACTTGTCCTTGTCGTCCTTGACGGAGGTCAGCAGCGCCGCCATGTACTCGGCGGGATAGTTCGCCTTGAGGTACGCCGTCCAGTAGGTGACCAGCCCGTACGCCGACGAGTGCGCCTTGTTGAACGCGTATCCGGCGAAGGGGACCAGCACGTCCCACAGCGCCTGGATCGCCGCGTCGGAGTACCCCTTCTTCTTCGCGCCCGCCTGGAAGAGGACGAAGTTCTTCTGAAGCTCGTCGGGCTTCTTCTTGCCCATCACGCGGCGCAGGATGTCGGCCTCGCCGAGCGAGTAACCGGCGATGATCTGCGCGGCCTTCTGCACCTGCTCCTGGTACACGATCAGGCCGTGGGTGAGGCCGAGGACCTCCTTGAGAGGCTCCTCCAGCTCCGGGTGGATCGGCGTGATCTCCTGCTGGCCGTTCTTGCGCAGCGCGTAGTTCGTGTGCGAGTTCATGCCCATCGGGCCCGGCCGGTACAGGGCCGAGACGGCGGAAATGTCCTCGAAGTTGTCGGGCTTCATCAGCCGCAGCAGGGACCGCATCGGGCCGCCGTCGAACTGGAACACGCCGAGCGTGTCACCGCGGCACAGCAGCTCGTACGTCGCGGGGTCGTCCAGCGGGAGGCTGAGCAGCTCCAGGTCGATGCCCTTGTTGGACTTCACCATCTTGACGGCGTCGTCCATGATGGTGAGGTTGCGCAGGCCGAGGAAGTCCATCTTCAGCAGGCCGAGCGACTCGCAGCTCGGGTAGTCCCACTGCGTGATCGTCACGCCGTCGGTGTGCCGCACCCACACCGGCACATGATCCGTGATCGTCTCGCTGGACATGATCACGCCGGCCGCGTGCACACCCATCTGCCGGACCAGGCCCTCGACACCCTTTGCCGTGTCGATGACCTTCTTCACGTCCGGCTCGTTCTCGTACATCCCCCGGATCTCGCCCGCCTCGCTGTAGCGAGGGTGCTTCGGGTCGGTGATGCCGTTGAGGTCGATGCCCTTGCCGAGTACGTCGGCGGGCATGGCCTTGGTGAGCCGGTCGCCCATCGCGTACGGGTAGCCCAGGACACGCGCGGAGTCCTTGATCGCGTTCTTGGCCTTGATCTTTCCGTACGTGCCGATCATGGCGACCTTGTCGGCGCCGTACTTCTCCGTCACATACCGGATCACCTCGCCACGCCTGCGCTCGTCGAAGTCGATGTCGACGTCGGGCATGGAGATGCGCTCAGGGTTGAGGAACCGCTCGAAGATCAGGCCGTGCTCGATCGGGTCGAGGTCGGTGATGCCCATGGCGTACGCGACGATCGAACCGGCCGCGGAGCCACGCCCAGGGCCGACCGCGATGCCGTTGTTCTTCGCCCACATGATGAAGTCGGCGACCACGAGGAAGTACCCCGGGAAGCCCATGTCGATGATGATCTTCATCTCGTACTCGACCTGCTGGAGCCGGTCTTCCGGGATGCCGTTCGGGTAACGCCGGGCCATGCCGCGCATGGTCTCCTCGCGGAACCACGTCACCTCGGTGTACCCCTCGGGCACATCGAACTTGGGCATCAGGTTCCGCTCCTGGAACCAGCCCTCCGTGTCGATCTGCTGCGCGACCAGGAGCGTGTTGGCGCAGCCCTCCTGCCAGGCGTCGGAGGAGTCGACGGCGTACATCTCGTCGGTCGACTTCAGGTAGTAGCCGGTGCCGTCGAAGCGGAAGCGGTCCGGGTCGGAGAGGTTCTTGCCGGTCTGGATGCACAGCAGCGCGTCGTGCGCGGTCGCCTCGTTGGCGTAGGTGTAGTGCGAGTCGTTCGTGACGAGCGGCGGGATGTTGAGCTTCTTGCCGATCTCCAGCAAGCCGTCACGGACCCGGCGCTCGATCTCGATGCCGTGGTCCATCAGCTCCAGGAAGTACTTGCCCTCACCGAAGATGTCTTTGTAGTCCGACGCCGCCTGCACTGCCTCGTCGAACTGCCCGAGCCGCAGCCGCGTCTGCACCTCGCCCGACGGACACCCGGTGGAGGCGATCAGGCCCTCCGACCACTGGGAGATCGTCTCCTTGTCCATGCGCGGCCACTTCGTCAGCCAGCCCTCGGCGTACGCGTCCGAGGAGAGCCGGAAGAGGTTGTGCAGGCCAGTCTTGTTCGCCGCCCAGATCGTCTTGTGCGTATATCCACCGGAACCGGACACGTCGTCGCGCTTCTGATGCGGCTGACCCCACTGGATGCGCCGCTTGTTGCGCCGCGACTCGGGGGCGACGTACGCCTCGATGCCGATGATCGGCGTCACACCCGCCTTCTTCGCCGAATGGAAGAAGTCGTACGCCCCGTGCAGGTTGCCGTGGTCGGTCATCGCGATGTGCGACATGCCCATCTCGTTGCAGGCCTCGAACATGTCCTTGAGCCGCGCGGCACCGTCCAGCAGCGAGTACTGGGTGTGAACGTGGAGGTGCGTAAAGGGCGGCTTGGTCACGGTGAAGGCCTCCGGCAAAACGGTCGGTGACAGGTTGGGTGGACAGCTCGGAAGTCTACTTCGGCGGACTGACAACGAGGGGGCACTCACGAGTACGGTCAGGCGTTGGAAACAGGGAATGCCCTGTCCTTTTTGTCAAAGACGTCATGCACCAGGAGGCAACCGGCGATGTCGGTCCAGCAGACAGACGCCGCTCAGCGCGGCGAGCAGATCCTCGCCGTCTTCGAGACCTCGTTCGGCAGGCTTCTGGCCGCCGACCCAGCCGCCTTCCGGGTCAAGTTCCGCAAGATGGCCGCCTCCGCCTTCGCCTTCTACCGGGGCACGGCCGGCCTGTTCTACGCCGACCTCGAGCGCGAGCAGAACGCCGGCCCGTACCTGGACGAGCGCACCGGGCGGGTGTGGATCCACGGCGACCTGCACGCCGAGAACTTCGGCACCTACATGGACTCCCAGGGCCGGCTGATCTTCAACGTCAACGACTTCGACGAGGCGTACGTCGGCCCCTTCACCTGGGACCTCAAGCGCTTCGCCGCCTCCGTCGCGCTCATCGGCTACACCAAGGCCCTCAGCGACGACCAGATCACCGATCTGGTGCTGACCTACGCCGCCGCCTACCGCGAGCGCATCCACGCCCTGGCGACCGGAGCGAAGAACGACGAGGTGCCGCCCTTCACCTTGGACACGGCCGAGGGCCCGCTGCTCGGCGCGCTGCGCTCCGCCCGGTCGCTGACCCGCTTCGGGCTGCTCGAATCGATGACCGAGATCCGCGACTTCGAGCGCCGCTTCGCCCCCGACGGCGGCTCGATCGACCTCGACGCCGCCACCCGCTACAAGGTCCTGGCGGCCTTCGACGGCTACCTGGAGACGCTGCCCGAGTCCAGCCTGACCCGCCCCGAGTCCTACCGGGTGAAGGACGTCGTCGGGCGGCGCGGCATCGGCATCGGCTCCGCCGGGCTGCCCTCGTACAACATCCTGCTCGAAGGCAACAGCGACGCCCTCGAGAACGACGTCGTGATCTACATGAAGCAGGCGCAGACCCCGGCGGTCTCCCGGCACATCACCGACAGCGCTGTCCGCGAGTATTTCCAGCACGAGGGCCACCGCACGGTGATCTCGCAGCGCGCCCTCCAGGCGCACGCGGACCCGTGGCTGGGCTGGACCGAGCTGGACGGGGCGGGGCAGCTGGTCGCGGAGGTCTCGCCGTACGCCGTGGACCTGGACTGGTCGGACATCGACGACCTGGAGGAGATCGCGGCGGTCGTCGCCGACCTCGGCAGGGCGACCGCCACCATGCACTCGGCGGCGGACGACGAGAGCGGCCACTCACTGGTGCCGTTCTCCACCGAGCGCGCGATCGACGCGGCGATCGCGGGCGACGAGGACAGCTTCGGGGACCTGCTGGTGGACTTCGCGCACTCCTACGGAGCGCGGGCGCGGGCCGACCACCAGATCTTCGTCGACCTGTTCCGCAACGGCCGGATCCCGGGGCTCTGACCGACCACCCGGCACGGCCTTAGGGCTCTCTTACAGCAACCCGTGGCAAACTCACGAGCTATGGACGTATCGGGGACGCAGCTGAGGGCGGTGCGGGCGGCGCTTTTCACCGCCCTCGTCGTCACGCTCTCCGCCGCGTCCCATGTGCTGCTCTCCCGGGTCCCGCTGCCGCTGACCGTGGTGGCCGGGATCGCGGCCGCCGTGTTCGCCGTCGCGTACGCACTGGCGGGCCGGGAGCGCGGCTTCGGCGCCATCGCGGGTCTGCTCGTACCACTGGAGCTGGCCGCCGACACGGTCTTCACCACCGGACAGCACCTCTGTTACGGGGCTGCCGGCGGCCCGGTCGCGGGCTCATTGCGCTCGGTCGGGTTCGACATGCTGTGCGGCGGCGGTGCGAAGGGCGAGCTCGGTGCTCCGCTCGTACGGGTCACGGGTCCCCAGGAGAGCGCCGCCGCCCTCCTCAGCTCCCCCGATCCCGCCCTGCCCTGGCTGCTGCTCGCCGCGCACATCGCGGTGGGGCTGCTCGCCGCGGCCTGGCTGCGGCGCGGTGAGGCGGCGCTCGCCGGGCTGGTGCGGACCGTGGCCGCGTTCACCTTCCGGCCGCTGCTGATCGCAGTCGCCGCGACCGGCGCGGCCCACTGGCCCGTACGCCGCGCGGCTCGGCCCGCCCGCCGGGTCCGTACCGTCTCCCCCGGCCGGCTGTTCGTGCACTCCGTAGGACGCAGGGGGCCGCCGCGCTCGGCATGCGTTTTCGCCTGAGCCCAGCAGCCCTCCAGCCCCCCTAGTCCCCCGTACGGAGAACACCACCATGAGTGCACGCAACAACCAGGCCAACAAGGCAGCGGCCCGCGAGCGGCTGCGCGCCGAGCGCGAGCGCCAGGCCAAGAAGGACAGGACCCGCCGCCAGCTGATCGTCGCCCTTTCGATCGTCGGCGTCCTGGCGGTGGCCGGCGGCGTCGGATACGGCGTCATGCAGGCGAACAAGCCCTCCGCCTGGGAGGCCGCCAAGAACGAGAAGCAGATCACCGCTCCGGCGAACACCGAGGGCACGACCGTCGTTGTCGGCAAGAAGGACGCCAAGAAGACGCTGGAGCTGTACGAGGACTCGCGCTGCCCCGTCTGTGCGACGTTCGAGCAGGCCAACGGCGAGACGATCAAGAAGGACGTCGACGCGGGCAAGTACAAGGTCAAGTACATCGGCGCCACCTTCATCGACACGACCATCCCCGGCGAGGGCTCGCGGAACGCGCTGAGCGCGCTGGGCGCCGCGCTGGACGTCAGCCCCGAGGCGTTCCTGGAGTACAAGGGCGCGCTGTACTCGCAGAAGAACCACCCCGCGGAGCAGGACGACAAGTTCGCCAAGGACGACTACCTGATCAAGGTGGCCGACGAGGTGGACGCCCTCAAGGGGAACAAGAAGTTCCAGCAGAACGTGCAGGACGGCACCTTCGACGCCTGGGCGCTGAAGATGTCGGACACCTTCGACAAGAGCGGCGTGAAGGGCACGCCGACGCTCAAGATGGACGGCAAGAAGGTCACCGGTTCGGACGGCGAGAACCCGCCCATGACGCCCGCGGAGTTCAAGACCGCGATCGACAAGGCCCTCAAGGCGTAGCGGCGGCACGACACTTCACCCAAGGGTGGGCGAACATTCTTGCGTTTGCCCACCCTTGAGCCGTACTGATCAGTAATGTACGGCCGTGACCAGTCGATTCGCTTCATCTCCCAGCCGCCGCACGGCTCTCAAAGCCGCCGCCGCCACCGCTGTCGCCGCCCCTGTCGTCGCCGGTACGAGCTCCAGAGCCGCTGCTGCCGACGCCGTACAGAGACCCGCGTTCCTCCATGGAGTCGCTTCCGGCGACCCGTTGCCCGACGGCGTCCTCCTGTGGACCCGCATAACTCCCACCCCTGACGCCGGGCCGGGCTCCGGCAAGGGGCCCGACGTAGCGGTGAGTTGGGAGGTCGCCGAGGACAAGGGGTTCTCGAAGACCGTCGCCCGCGGTACGACGACCGCGAGCGCGGCGACCGACCACACCGTCAAGGTCGACGTAAGGGGCTTGGCTCAGGCGACCGCCTATTACTTCCGCTTCACCGCGGGCGAGGTCGTGTCCCCCATCGCCCGCACCCGCACCGCTCCCGCCGCCGACGCCGCCACGCCCGGTGTGCGCTTCGGCGTCGTTTCCTGCGCCAACTGGGAGTCGGGTTACTTCTCGGCGTACCGGCATCTCGCCGCCCGCGCCGACCTGGACGCGGTCCTCCACCTCGGCGACTACGTCTACGAGTACGCGACCGGCAGCTACCCCGCGCCCTCATCCGTCGTACGGCAGCACGAGCCCACCCACGAGATCCTCACGCTCGCCGACTACCGCACCCGCCACGGCAAGTACAAGACCGACGCCGATCTCCAGGCCCTGCACGCCGCGCACCCGGTCATAGCCATCTGGGACGACCACGAAATCGCCAACGATGCCTGGTCGGGCGGCGCGGAGAACCACACGCCGGGCGCGGAGGGCGAGTGGGCCGCGCGCGTGGCCGCCGCGAAGCAGGCGTACTTCGAGTGGATGCCGGTCCGCGCCTCCACGGAGGGCACCGTCTACCGGCGGCTGCGCTTCGGCAAGCTGGCCGATCTGCACCTGCTCGACCTGAGGTCGTTCCGCTCCCAGCAGGCGAAAATCGGCAACGGATCGGTCGACGATCCGGAGCGTACGATCACGGGCCGCGCCCAGCTGGACTGGCTCAAGTCCGGGCTCGCCTCCTCCGACGCCGCCTGGAAGCTGGTGGGTACGTCGGTGATGATCTCGCCGGTTGCCTTCGGCTCCCTTCCGGCCCATCTGCTGGAGCCGCTGGCCGAGTTGGTCGGTCTGCCCAAGGAAGGCCTCGCGGTCAATGTCGACCAGTGGGACGGCTACACCGACGACCGCAAGGAGCTGATCACCCACCTCAGGGACCGGGCGATCAAGAACACGGTCTTCCTGACCGGTGACATCCACATGGCATGGGCCAACGACGTGCCGGTCAGGGCGGCGACGTATCCGCTCTCGCCGTCGGCGGCGACCGAGTTCGTGGTCACCTCGGTCTCCTCGGACAACCTCGACGACATCCTGAACGTCGCGCCGCAGACCGTCTCGCTGGTCGCCGCCACGGCGGTCAAGGCCGCCAACCGACATGTGAAGTGGCTGGACATGGACTCTCACGGCTTCGGCGTCCTCGATGTCACGGGCGAGCGCTCGCAGATGGACTACTTCGTCATCTCCGACAAGACGCGGCAGGACGCGACCGCGCGCTGGGCGCGCTCGTACCGCACGCTCAGCGGAACGCAGAAGGTCGAGCGGGTGAACCAGCCGGTTCACTGACGGGCGATTTTCAGCCACCAAGCAACCTGTTGCGAGCAGATCACGTCAGGAGGCGGGTGGTGTTAATCCGCCATCCGAATGCGGACACACCACCCGCCTCGGTAGCCCCAGGCCTTACCTGCACATCTCAATGTCTGGACCAGGCTGAAACTTTTCGTCCCGATGCCCCAATTGCTCTGCGGATTGATTGGGCTTGATCGCTTCTCTTCAAGATCTGACATGCACACATAACCTCCGGGCAGCGGCGAGGAACAACCCACCCTCGCCCACCCCCGCGAGGAGTCAACGTGCGTGCTCTTGCCCGTATATCCCCCCTTCTGCGCAAGCGGTTCATCGGTACGGCGGTGATGGCCGGAACCCTGGCCCTGTCCACCCTGTCCGCACCCGCCGGTACGGCCGTCGCCAAGGCGCCTGCCGGGAAGGCCGAGAAGTGCGTCGAGGAGACGCACGCGAGCACCGCCCGCGAGGCGCGTCCGTCGGGTGACCAGCACGCCCATGAGCCCAACGAGGTCACCGCCGCCAAGGCCCAGGCCATGGACGCGGACCTGCGCAAGAGACTCGACAAGCTGCGTACGTCGGGCGGCGCCGCCAGGGACTTCTCGGCCACCGCCGTGAGGAACATCCCGGTGTACTTCCACGTCGTGCACAGCGGCACCACGGGCAAGCTGACGACGACCGACATCAACAACCAGATGGCGGTCCTCAACTCGGCGTTCGGCGGCCAGGGCACCGGAAACGTCAATTCCAACTTCCAGTTCACGCTGGCCGGTACGGACTACACGGACAACGCCTCCTGGTACAACCTGGCGTCCGGCTCGACCGCCGAGAAGGAGATGAAGGCCGCCCTGCGTCAAGGCGGCGCCGGCGCGCTCAACTTCTACACCGCCAACCTCAGCGGCGGCCTGCTCGGCTGGGCGACCTTCCCGAGCTCGTACCAGTCCAACCCGACGATGGACGGCGTCGTCGTCCTCGACAAGTCGCTCCCGGGCGGCAGCTCCGCCAACTACAACGAGGGCGACACCGCCACCCACGAGGTCGGCCACTGGCTCGGGCTCTACCACACCTTCCAGGGCGGCTGTAACGGCAACGGCGACTACGTCACCGACACCCCGGCCGAGAAGAGCGCCGCGTACCAGTGCCCGACCGGCCGTGACTCCTGCGCCAGCAAGCCCGGCGTCGACCCGGTCCACAACTTCATGGACTACACGTACGACAACTGCATGTACCAGTTCACGGCCGGCCAGGTGACGCGGATGACCGACAGCTGGACGGCGTACCGCGCCGGCTGACCGAACCACTCATGCCGAGGCCTCGCGCGTCCCGCGGAAACGGGTACGCGCGGGGCCTCGCGCCGCTTTAAAGAGTCGCCAGGAACCCGGCCGCGACCTTCCACGTCTGCGCGGCCGCATCGGCGTCGTAGTCCGGCAGATCCGGGTCGGTGTAGAGGTGCCCGGCTCCGGGATAGCGATAGATCTCCACGTCCGCGCCGGCCCGCCGTATCCGCAGATACCAGGCGTTCAGCCAGTCGTCGGACTCGAAGGGATCCGGGTCCGCGACATGCAGCTGTACGGGCAGATCGTGCGCCGAAGCGTCGTCCGCGATGTCCGAGGTGCCGTGCAGAAGCAGCAGCCCACGGGCCTTCTCGTCACCGAGCGCCAGATTCTGCGCCACGGACCCGCCGAAGGAGAAACCGGCGTACACCAGACCGCTCTCGGAGTGCGGGGCAGCGGCCAGAACGGCACGCCGCAGCAACTCGTCCCGGCCGATGGCGTCCTTGATCGCCATACCCTCCTCCACGGTTTCGGCGGTTTGCCCGTCGAAGAGGTCGGGCACGTGCACCTGGTGCCCGGCGGCACGTAGCCGCTCTGCTGCGGCGTGCACCGCCGGGCGCAGACCGCAGACGGAGTGGAAAAGCATGATGTCCATCCCGTCATCCTCCCATTTAGCGTCGGAGTCATGGAGAACGTACTGCGCCCGTTGCTCGTCATCGGTGGCTCGGTCACGCTCACGCTGCTCGTCGGCTGGGCCGCCGATCTCTTTCTGCGCCGGACCGATGCCCGTCACCACGAGACCCCCCTGTGGGGCCTGCTGCGCCGCTGCCGCGTCCCGCTGCAGGTGCTGCTGCTCGCCGCGGTCCTGAGAGGGGCGTACGAGAAGACCGACCTGAGGATGGTCCAGGACCACAGGGGCGGAATCGGCCAGACGCTCTCGCTGGTGCTGATCGGCACCGGCGCGTGGCTGGTGGTGCGGATCGCCTCCGCCGTCGTGGAATCGTCGTACGCCCGCTACGCGTCCTCGACACGCGATCCTGCCCGGGTACGGCGTGTCCGCACCCAGGTCACGCTGATCATGCGGATCGTGACCGCGGTCGTGGCGGTGGTGGCGGCCGGCGCGATGCTGATGACCTTCCCCGGCATGCGGACGATCGGTACGTCGATGCTCGCCTCGGCCGGAATCATCGGCATCGTCGCCGGTGTCGCGGCCCAGTCGACCCTCGGCAACCTCTTCGCCGGCTTCCAGATCGCCTTCGGCGACATGGTGCGCATAGGGGACACGGTGGTCGTGGACGGCGAGTGGGGCACGGTGGAGGAGGTCACGCTCACGTTCCTGGCCGTACGGACCTGGGACGAGCGGCGGATCACGATGCCGGTGTCGTACTTCACCAGCAAGCCGTTCGAGAACTGGTCGCGCGGCGGCGCCCAGATGACCGGCACGGTCTTCCTCCACCTCGACCACAGCGCCCCCGTGGACCTGATGCGGGAGAAGCTCCAGGAGATCCTGGGTACGTGCAAGGCCTGGGACGGCCGCGACTGGGGCCTGGCGGTCACCGACACGACGCCGAACACCATGGAGCTACGGGCGGTCGTCACGGCCAAGGACGCGGACGACGTCTGGACAGTGCGGTGCACAGTGCGTGAACAACTGATCGCCTGGCTGACCGAGAAGCACCCGTACGCCCTCCCCCGCATCGCCACAGCCCCGGCGGCCCACCCGCCGAACGGCAACGGCCGCCGCCCGCCGGAGGCGAACACGCACGCCGAGGACGACACGACCGACCCGACCCCGCGCACGGGCCGCGGCTGACCCGGCGCGAGGCGCCTACCTCAGGCTGCGCACATCAAGGTGATGCAGCACCCGGTCCACAACCTCCGGGTCCGCCCCCGGTTCGTTCCGCGCGGACAGCACCTCGTGCCGCGCCGCCGACATCATCTCGCGCTGGATCCGGTGCACGGACTTCATCCGCTCGACGCGCTGCGCGTACGCCTCGCGCCGCTCCTCGTCCACGATCTCCGGACTGATCCTGGCCCCGATGTCGAACGCACCGCGCAGGAGCCGCTCCAGGACGTCCTCCGGCAGCTCCTCGACGTCCTGGATCTCCTTCAGCCTGCGCTTGGCGGCCTTGGCTGCCCGCACCGCGAGCTCATGTTCGAGCTCGCGCTCCACCCCCGTGTCCGCGCGTACGCCGAGCCTGCGCACCAGCCACGGCAGCGTGAGCCCCTGAACGACGAGTGTCGTCAGGATGACGGCGAACGCGATGAAGATGATCTCGTCCCGCGCCGGGAACGGCGAACCGTCGGCCGTCCTGAGCGGAATCGCCAGCGCCAGCGCGACCGACGCCACGCCCCGCATCCCCGACCACCACATGACTACGGTCTCCCGCCAGCTGACGGGAATGTCCTCGTCGTAGTCCCGGAGCGTGTGCAGCCGCTTGGCCAGCCAGGTCGCCGGCAGCAGCCACGCCAGCCGTACGCCGACGACGACTCCTACGATCGCCGCACCCCAGCCGAGCATCGCGCCCAGGCGGTCCTCGGCCGTACCGAAGACGTTGTGCAGCTCAAGGCCGATCAGCCCGAAGGCGACACCGGTGACCAGAGTGTCGACGATCTGCCAGAACGTCCGTCCGGCGATGCGGCCGAGTACGTCGTCGGCGTCGACGGCGTGCTCCGCCAGATAGAGCGCGATGACGAGCACGGCGAGCACGCCGGACCCCTTGAACTCCTCCGCCAGCACATAGGCGACGAAGGGCGCCAGCAGCGTCAGGCTGATCTGCAGGGTCGCGTCGTCGAGGTAGCCCATCAGCTTGTCGGTCATCCAGCCGAGCCCGAACCCGACGACGACGGCGACGAGCGCGGAAAGGAAGAGCTCGCCGACCGCGACCGGCCAGGAGAACGTTCCGCTCACCGCCGCCGCGATCGCCACGTGATAGAGCACGATGGCCGTCACATCGTTGAACAGCCCTTCGCCCTCCAGGATCGACACGAGCCGCCGCGGCAGCCCCAGCGACCCGGCCACGGCGGTCGCCGCGACCGGGTCGGGCGGGGCGACGAGCGCGCCCAGCGCGATGGCCGCGGCGAGCGGCAGCCCCGGGACGAGGGCGCCCGCGACCGCGGCCACCGCGGCCATCGTCACGAAGACGAGCGCCACAGCGAGCAGCAGGATGGGCCTGATATTCGCGGCGAACTGCCGCCAGGAGGTGCGCTGTACGGCGGCGTACAGCAGCGGCGGCAGGACCAGCGGCAGGATGTACTCGGGCGCGATCTCGACGTTCGGTACGAACGGCAGCAGCGCCATAACGATCCCGGCGAGCGTCATCAGTACCGGCGCCGGCAGCCCGAGGCGCTCTCCGAGCGGCACCGTGACGACGGCCCCCAGCAACAGCAGGAACAGCAGGGCCAATTGATCCACGGTGCACCATCCGGCGGTTCGGAATCTCGACGATCAAGACCCCAAGCGTGCCACTACTCCCGGATTCGCTGCCGGATCCAGACGCCGGCTTCCTTCAGTACGCCGTTGCCGGTCCAGGTGTCTCCGGCACAGGTGCCGGTCTTGAAGACGGCTCCCGAGCGGTCGTCGTCGGAGTAGTTCCAATTGGTCCAGGAGATCTTCTTGCGCTTCATCAGGTCGAGGAAGCGCTGGGACTGGGCGAAGTCGTTGGCGCCCTCGCCGGCGTAGTTCTGCGTGCCGAACTCGGTGACGAACACCGGGAGCCGGTCGGAGGCCCGGTTGAGGGCGTCCAGGTACTCGCCCTGGTGCGAGGCGGCGTAGAAGTGGAAGGTGTACATGATGTTGGAGGCGTTCACCGGGTTACGGACGACCTCCTGCTCGTCGGCGCCCTCCGAGACGCCGAACGACGACCACGCGCGCGTGCCGACCAGGACCACGGCGTCCTGGTCCTGCGCCCTGATGACGGGGATGATCGTCTCGGCGTACGACTTGATCTTCGACCAGCTCGTGCCGGACGGCTCGTTGGCAATCTCGTAGAGGACACCGGGGTTGTCCTTGTACTTCTTCGCCATCGCGGTGAAGAAGGTCTTGGCGCGCGAGAGATTGAAGTTGGGGTCGCCCGGGTCGAGCATGTGCCAGTCGATCACGGCGTACATGCCGCGCCGGTGGGCGCCGTCGACGAATTTCTGGGCCAGCGCGGTGAAGCGCTGCGGGTCGTTCTCGTAGCCGCCCTCCTGGACGTACGTCGAGACGCGCAGGACGTCGGCGCGCCAGTCACTGGCGAGGGCGTCGAGCGACCCGTCGGTGACGCACTGGGAGTACCACTGGGTGCCGTGGGTGCTCATTCCGCGCAGTTGGACGGCCTGGCCCTGCTCGTTGCAGAGCTGGCGGCCGCAGACCTTGAGCTGTCCGTTGGCGGAGACGGCGGAGGAGGCGGAGGAGGCGGATTCGGTGGCGCCGACAGGCGATTGGAGTGCCATCACAACTCCGAGCGCCAAGGTGAAGAGCAGGGGCTTGCGCATGGGGTGGTGCTCCCTTCGGGTGGGGCCGGTACGGGAGTTCGCGTGAAAGTTAGGGTTCTTTCCAATGACCCGTCAAGAATGTTGGGAAACTTTCCTAACTATTAGCGGGCAGCAAAATGGGGCCACAGCCGTGAGCTGTGACCCCATGAACGCCTCTGAGCTGCGACTACAACCCGCGCCTCATCGCCTGGTGCGGAATCCCCGCGTCCGGGAATTCCGGCCCGTACACGGCGTACCCGAGCCGCTCGTAGAAGCCGAGCGCGTGCGTTTGCGCGTGCAGGTCCACCGCGCGCAGACCGCGCTCCCGCGCCGCGTCCTCGATCGCCCGCACCAGCGCCGCCCCGACGCCGAGCCCGCGCGCCTCGCGGCTGACGGCCAGCCGGCCGAGCGAGCCGACCGACTCGTCCCCGCCGGTCTTGCCGGCCGCGGCGGCGCCGTACAGCAGCCGTCCCGTACCGAGCGGCAGCCCCTCGCCGGTCACGGCCAGGACGTGCACCGCGCCGGCGCCGTAAGCGTCGTACTCGATGTCGGCGGGCACCCGCTGCTCGACGACGAAGACCTGCTTGCGCACGGCGAAACAGGCCTCCATGTCGGCAGGCCCTTCAGCGATCCGGACGACGTACGCAGCAGACGTGCTCATCGCCGCGCGCTCACTCGCTCTCGGCGCGGATGACGTCAAGCGCCTTCTGCAGGTCGGCGGGGTACGAGCTCTCGAACTCGACCCACTGCCCGTCCGACGGGTGCTCGAAGCCGAGCCGCATCGCGTGCAGCCACTGCCGCGTCAGGCCGAGCCGCTTGCCCATCGTCGGGTCGGCGCCGTACGTCAGGTCGCCCACGCACGGGTGCCGGTGAGCGGACATGTGCACGCGGATCTGGTGCGTACGCCCCGTCTCCAGCTTGATGTCGAGGAGCGACGCGGCGCGGAACGCCTCGATCAGGTCGTAGTGCGTGACGGAGGGCTTGCCCTCGGCCGTCACGGCCCACTTGTAGTCGTGGTTGGGGTGGCGCCCGATCGGGGCGTCGATGGTGCCGCTCATCGGGTCGGGGTGGCCCTGGACCAGCGCGTGGTACTTCTTCACGACGACCCGGTCCCGGAACTGCGCCTTGAGCAGGGTGTACGCCCGCTCCGACTTGGCCACGACCATGAGGCCCGACGTACCCACGTCGAGGCGGTGCACGATGCCCTGGCGCTCAGCGGCGCCCGAGGTCGAGATGCGGTATCCGGCGGCGGCGAGCCCGCCGATCACGGTGGTGCCGGTCCAGCCGGGGCTGGGGTGGGCGGCGACGCCGACCGGCTTGTCTATGACGACGATGTCGTCGTCGTCGTGCACGATCTCCATGCCCTCGACGGGCTCGGCGACGATCTGTACGGGGGCTGCGGCCTGCGGCATCTCCACCTCGAGCCAGGCCCCGCCGTGGACCCGCTCGGACTTCCCGACCACCGCCCCGTCGACCTGAACCTTCCCGGCGGCGGCAAGCTCGGCCGCCTTCGTGCGGGAAAACCCGAACATCCGGGAAATGGCGGCGTCGACGCGCTCGCCCTCAAGGCCATCGGGTACGGGCAGGGTGCGGAACTCGGGAATGGTACTCACCCGTCGAGTATGCCTTGTCAGTCCTTGTGAACGGTCCCGTCGGGGTCCAGCCCCCGGAACGAGAGGATCACAATCAGAATGCCGCCGCACACGATCGCCGAGTCCGCGAGGTTGAACACCGCGAAGTTCGCCGGCGCGATGAAGTCGACGACAGCGCCCTTGAAGACGCCCGGCGAGCGGAAGATCCGGTCGGTCAGGTTGCCGAGCGCGCCGCCGAGCAGCAGGCCCAGCGCGATGGCCCAGGGCAGGCTGTAGAGCTTGCGCGCGAGCCGGGCGATCACCACGATCACGGAGGCCGCGATGGCCGTGAAGATGACGGTGAAGGCCTCGCCGATGCCGAACGCGGCGCCCGCGTTCCTGATCGCCTCGAACCTCAGGAGGTCACCGATGACCTCGATCGGCTCGTGATGCTCCAGCTTGGCCACCACGAGCATCTTGGTGCTCAGATCGAGCACATAGGCGATGAGGGCAACCGTGAACAGCACAGCGATCCTGCGCTTGCCCCTGCCCGCCGGCTGCTCGTCCGCAGCCGTGTCCGGGGCCGCCGCATCGGAGGTCTCCTCCGGCTCAGCTCCCCCAACCTCATCAGGGGTATCCGGCGTACCGATGATGCGCTCCGCCTCTGCCACGTGAGTCCCTCAACCTAGGTGCCTGACTGAGGACGAGGGTACGGCACACACGTACGGACAGACTTGTGGTGTCAGTAGCGGCGCTCCTGCTTCTGCTTGTCCTCCATGCACAGCGTGGCGCGCGGGAAGGCCTGCATGCGCGCCTTGCCGATCGGCTTGCCGCAGACCTCACAGAGTCCGTACGTCCCGGCGTCCAGCCGCTCCAGGGCCCGCTCGGTCTGTTCCAGACGCTCGCGGGCGCTGGCCGCCAGTGCCAGCTCGTACTCCCGGGAGATGTTCTTGGTACCGGTGTCGGCCTGGTCGTCGCCCGCACCGTCCCCGGAGTCCCGCATCAGCCCGGTCACCGCCGCCTCCGACGCGATGATCTCGGCCCTGAGACCGGCGACCTCCTGTTCCAGCGCGGCCCGTGCCTCTGCGACCTCGTCCGGGGTCCAGGGATCCTCCCCCGGCCTGACGGCGAGCTCGTCGGGGGCCGCCGGGACGACCGTGCGGGACGTGGGAAGTGCTGTCGTCGTAGCCGTGGCCGCCTTCTTGGCGGCCGTGGTCCTGCTCGCGGTCTTCTTGGCAACCACCGTCTTGGCTCCTGTCTCTTCCGCGGCCGCAGCCGCCCCCTTGGCCGCAGGAGCGGCCCTCTTCGCAGCCGCCTTCTCGGCAGGTGCCTTCTTGGCCGGTGCCGCCTTCTTCGCGACGGCCTTCTTCGCGACGCTCTTCTTCGCGGCGGTCTCCTTGGCGGCGGCCTTTTTCGCGACGGCCTTCTTCGCGACGGCTGCGTTGTCCGCGTCCTCCGTCGTGCCGATCCCGTCTGCGCTCTCTGCGGCGGTCTTCTTAGCCACCATGGCCGCGGCCCCTTCACATATTGTGATCTTGCTCGCGCATCGTGCTGGGACGATAAGTCGACCCCAGCCCCGCGGCAACGGGGCACGCCGCCGGTTCGGCCCCGCCGCACGCGGGACACGGTGAGCCTGCATCGGTTGTGCCCAGCTCTCCGCCCGGTAATCCGCTCGGAGGGCGCGGACGGAGTCCGCAGAGCGGCGTATGGCCATTCGGGTTATCGCCGTACGCTCCGGCGCCGCGCGAAAAACGGGGCGGCCCCCCGGCCCCCCGGCCCGTACACTGGGCGCAGCGAAAGGCCTCGAAGGGGACGAGTAGCGTCGTACGCAGCCAAGAGCGACCCGGGGACGGTGTGAGCCCGGGGGCAGGCCCGACGTGAAGCATCACCCCTGAGCCGCCGGAAGAAAGCTTTGAACAGTGGGCTCCGCCCACGGACGCAAGGCCAGTAGAACCGGCATCGCTGCCCCAATGAGGGGGTCACGGGCGCCGCCCGGGGCCAAGGAGGGTGGTACCGCGGGAGCAGCACAGCGCTCTCGTCCCTCCGACGGAAGTCACAGTCCGCCGGAGGAATCGATGTCGATGTACCGCCAGGTGCCCGCCCAGGTCGACCTGCCCGCGCTCGAGCACGCCGTGCTCGAATTCTGGCGCGAGAACAAGGTCTTCTCGAAGAGTCTCGAACAGTCCGAGGGACGCCCGGAGTGGGTGTTCTACGAGGGCCCGCCCACCGCCAACGGCATGCCGGGCGCGCACCACATCGAGGCCCGCGTCTTCAAGGACGTCTTCCCGCGCTTCCGCACCATGCGGGGCTATCACGTCGCCCGCAAGGCCGGCTGGGACTGCCACGGCCTGCCCGTCGAGCTCGCCGTCGAGAAGGAGCTCGGCTTCAACGGCAAGAAGGACATCGAGGCGTACGGCATCGCGGAGTTCAACGCGAAGTGCCGCGAGTCGGTGACCCGCCACACCGACGCCTTCGCCGAGCTCACAACCCGCATGGGGTACTGGACGGACCTCGACAACGCGTACCGGACCATGGACCCGTCGTACGTCCAGTCGGTCTGGTGGTCCCTGAAGGAGATCTTCAACAAGGACCTGCTGGTCCAGGACCACCGCGTGGCCCCTTGGTGCCCCCGCTGCGGCACGGGCCTGTCCGACCACGAGCTGGCGCAGGGTTACGAGACGGTCGTCGACCCCTCGGTCTTCGTCCGCCTCCCCCTCACCTCGGGCCCGCTCGCGGGCGAGGCGTCGCTGCTGATCTGGACGACGACGCCCTGGACCCTCGTCTCCAACACGGCGGTGGCGGCCCACCCGGACGTCACCTACGTGGTGGCCACGAACGGCGAAGAGAACCTCGTCGTCGCCCAGCCCCTCCTGGAAAAGTCCCTGGGCGAAGGCTGGCAGTCCACCGGCCAGACCTTCACCGGCGCGGAGATGGAGCGCTGGACGTACGAGCGCCCCTTCGCCCTGGTCGAGTTCGAAAAGCCGGCCCACTTCGTGGTGAACGCCGACTACGTCACCACCGAGGACGGCACGGGTCTGGTCCACCAGGCCCCCGCATTCGGTGAGGACGACCTGAAGACCTGCCGGGCGTACGGCCTCCCGGTGGTCAACCCGGTCCTCCCGGACGGCACCTTCGCCCCGGAACTCACACTCGTCGGCGGCCAGTTCTTCAAGAAGGCCGACGAGGCCCTCACCGCGGACCTGGACGCGCGCGGCCTGCTCTTCCGCCACACCCCGTACGAGCACAGCTACCCGCACTGCTGGCGCTGCCACACCGCGCTTCTGTACTACGCACAGCCGTCCTGGTACATCAGGACCACCGCGGTCAAGGACGCGATGCTGCGCGAGAACGAACGGACGAACTGGTTCCCGGACTCGGTGAAGCAGGGCCGCTTCGGCGACTGGCTGAACAACAACATCGACTGGGCGCTGTCCCGCAACCGCTACTGGGGCACCCCGCTCCCGATCTGGCGCTGCGAGGACAACCACCTCACGTGCGTGGGCTCGCTGGCCGAGCTCTCGGACCTGACCGGCACCGACCAGTCGTCCCTGGACCCGCACCGCCCGTACATCGACGCGGTCACGTTCCCCTGCCCCACCTGTCAGCAGACCGCGACGCGCGTCCCCGAGGTCATCGACGCCTGGTACGACTCGGGCTCCATGCCGTTCGCGCAGTGGGGCTACCCGTACCAGAACAAGGAGCTCTTCGAGAAGCGCTACCCGGCGCAGTTCATCTCGGAGGCCATCGACCAGACCCGCGGCTGGTTCTACACGCTCATGGCGGTGGGCACGCTGGTCTTCGACAAGTCGTCGTACGAGAACGTCGTCTGCCTGGGTCACATCCTGGCCGAGGACGGCCGGAAGATGTCGAAGCACCTGGGCAACATCCTCCAGCCCATCCCGCTCATGGACCAGCACGGCGCCGACGCGGTCCGCTGGTTCATGGCGGCCGGCGGCTCGCCGTGGGCGGCGCGCCGAGTGGGCCACGGCACGATCCAGGAGGTGGTGAGGAAAACCCTCCTCACCTACTGGAACACGGTCGCCTTCCAGGCCCTGTACGCCCGTACGTCGAACTGGGCGCCCAGCGCCGCGGACCCGGCCCCGGCCGACCGCCCGGTCCTGGACCGCTGGCTCCTGTCGGAACTCCACGCGCTGACGGACCAGGTCACGCAGTCGATGGAGTCGTACGACACCCAACGAGCAGGCAAGCTCCTCTCTTCCTTCGTCGACGACCTGTCGAACTGGTACGTGCGCCGCTCGCGCCGCCGCTTCTGGCAGGGCGACAAGGCGGCGCTGCGCACCCTGCACGACGTAGTCGAGACGATCACGCGCCTGATGGCCCCGCTCACCCCCTTCATCACCGAGCGGGTCTGGCAGGACATGATCGCCCCGGTCACGCCGGACGCCCCGGAGTCGGTCCACCTCTCGACGTGGCCGGACCCCGACCTCACAGCGATCGACCCCACGCTCTCCCGGCAGATGGCGCTGGTACGCCGCCTGGTCGAGCTGGGGCGGGCGACGCGGGCGGAGTCGGGCGTCAAGACCCGCCAGCCGCTGTCCCGGGCCCTGATGGCGGCCTCGGGCTTCGAGTCCCTGACCCCGGAGCTCCAGGCGCAGATCACGGAGGAGCTGAACGTCTCCTCGCTCGCGTCCCTCTCGGAGGTCGGCGGCTCCCTCGTCGACACGACCGCCAAGGCGAACTTCCGCGCCCTCGGCAAGCGCTTCGGCAAGGGCGTCCAAGCAGTGGCCAAGGCGGTGGCGGAGGCGGACGCGGCAGCCCTCTCCCTTGCCCTGCGCGAGGGCACGGCAACGGTGCCGGTGGAGGGCGAATCGGTCACACTCTCCCCCGACGAAGTGATCATCACCGAGACCCCGCGCGAGGGCTGGTCGGTGGCCTCGGACTCGGGCGCGACGGTCGCGCTGGACCTGGAGATCACCCCGGAGCTGCGGCGGGCGGGCCTGGCCCGTGACGCGATCCGGTTGATCCAGGAGGCCCGCAAGAACAGCGGCCTGGACGTGGCGGACCGCATCGCGGTCCGCTGGACCACCACGTCCGAGGAGACGGCGGCTGCCCTGTCCGAACACGCGGCCCTGATCGCGGACGAGGTCCTGGCCCTGGACTTCGCGTCCTCGGAAGCGGACGCCACGTACGGCACTCCCTTCACAGACGAGGGCCTGTCCCTGACCTTCCGCCTCCGCAAGACCGAGGCGTAACGCCGGGGGAAGGGCCCGGCCGACTGAGTCGGCCGGGCCCTTTCGTGTTTCCCCTACTCGCCCCTACCCGCCCCTTACCGAACCGGGGGCAAGCCCCCAGACCCCTGCTGCCGCACCCCTCCAGCCTTTCCGGCGTCTGAGGGGCGGGTCCGGGGCGGAGCCCCCGAGCCCGCCGCAGGCGCCACCCACCCGCACCCACCCCTGCGTGCGTACGCAAAAGGGCCGGGCCCCGGGGATAAATCCCCGGGGCCCGGCCCTCAGCCTGCCGACGGCTACGCGCTCAGCGCGCGCAAGCGCCCGTCAGTTGTCGTCCTCGTCGATCAGGAACCCACGCATCGGCGAGGGCGCCTGCTGCATCGGCTGCGGCGCCTGCGGCCGAACCGGAGCCATCGGCTGAGTCATCGCCGGTGACATCTGCTGCTGGCCACCGTACGACGGACCGTTCGAGGACTGGCCGTGGCCGCCCATCGACGGGTTGCCACCCATGGAGTGCCCCATCGAACCCGCACCGGCCTGCGCCATGGAACCGCTCATCTGCGGAGCCGGCGGCAGCGACGCGGTCGCCGGAGTCCGCGGCGGAGCCAGCGAGTCGTCCGACTGGGTCTCCAGCTGACGCAGCTGGCTCTCCAGGTAGGACTTCAGCCGGGTACGGTACTCGCGCTCGAAGCCACGCAGGTCCTCGACCTTGCGCTCCAGCGTCGCGCGGGCCGACTCCAGCGAGCCCATCGCCACGCGGTGCTTCTCCTGCGCGTCCCGCTCCAGCGCGTCCGCCTTCGCACGGGCGTCCCGCTCCAGACCCTCGGCGCGGCTGCGTGCCTCACCGACGATCTTGTTGGCCTCGGAACGGGCCTCGGCGATCGCCTGGTCGGCGGTCTGCTGCGCCAGCGAGAGCACACGTGCGGCGCTGTCGCCGCCGGGGCCCTGACCGGGCTGCGGGAGCTGCGGACCGTGACCGCCCATGGGGCCGCCCATCGGGCCACCCATGCCCTGGCCCATCTGGCCCTGACCCATCTGCTGGCCCATCTGGCCCTGCATCTGGCCCTGACCCATCGGGCCCTGCCCCATCGGGCCGGGACCGTGCTGGCCCTGACCGTGCTGGCCCTGACCGTGCTGACCGGGACCGAGCTGGCCCTGACCCATCTGACCCTGACCGTGCTGGCCCTGCTGCTGGTGACCACTGGGTCCGGCGGGCAGCTGCGGCGCACCACCGGGCAGCTGGGGCGGACCCATCTGCGGCGGTTGCTGCTGGACCGGCGGGCCGGATATGGCCGCAGGCACGGGCGCGCCGGGACGATCCTGCTGCTCCGGCGGCTTGCGCATACCCTGCTGCTGCTGGTTCTGCGCGGCGGCACGCGTCGCGGCGGCCAGCTTGGCGCGCAGGTCCTCGTTCTCGCGCAGCAGGCGCGTCAGTTCGGCTTCGACCTCATCGAGGAAGGCATCGACCTCGTCCTCGTCATAGCCTTCTCGGAGGCGGACGGTCGTGAACTGCTTGTTCCGCACGTCCTCGGGGGTCAACGGCATCTCTTCTTCACCTCTACGTAGTCGTCGGCAGTCGGCAAGACCGTATCGCTCACACCCTGACCACGATGGTGATCAAGATGTAGACGATGATCATCAGAACGAAGAAGGACAGGTCGAGTGCCACGCCCCCGAGACGCAGCGGCGGAATGAACCGCCGCAGGAGCTTGAGCGGTGGATCGGTGACAGTGTAGGTGGCCTCCAGAACGACCACCATCGCCTTGCCGGGTTCCCATGAGCGCGCGAACTGGAAGACGTAATCCATGACCAGCCGGAAGATCAGCACGATGAGGAAACACATCAGCGCGATGTAGATCACGTCCAGTGCCACACTCATCTCGTGCTTCCCTCTCCCCGTGCTCTCACAACTCCGGCCTGCCGGCCGGGTTCGTTCCCGTTGTCATGTCTCAGCTCTGGTTGAAGAAACCGCCCTCTGCGATACGGGCCTTGTCCTCCGCCGTGACATCGACGTTAGCAGGCGACAACAGGAACACCTTCTGCGTCACTCGCTCAATGCTGCCATGCAGGCCGAAGACGAGTCCCGCCGCAAAGTCGACAAGTCGCTTCGCGTCCGTGTCGTCCATCTCGGTCAGGTTCATGATCACCGGCGTGCCCTCGCGGAAGTGTTCCCCGATGGTACGGGCCTCGTTGTAGGTCCGGGGGTGCAGCGTGGTGATGCGGTAGGGCTCCCGCTCGGACACAACCTTGGGCATGATCACCGGTGCGTTCTTCTCCAGGTTCGGACGTTCAGGTGTGATGGATGCCACGGGGGCAATACGTGCGGGTCGTCCGATTTCCGCGGAAAGCGGAGCGACGTGGGGCGCAGGCTCGCGCTGCGCGGGCGGCTGCACCACGCGGACCGGTTCTTCGTGCCGCTCCTGGTGCGGGGGCTGGTGCCGGCGGTGCTCCCGCTCGGGCTCCGGCTCGGGCTCGAAATCGTCATCGGGATCGAAACCCCGGCCGTCGTACCCATCGTCCTCCACGAGGCCGAGGTAGACCGCCATCTTGCGCATCGCGCCGGCCATTCTCTGAGTCCTCCGCTCTGTGGTGGATCGCCCTTGCTGCCAATCTCGCAGCGTCACCAAGTGCCCGCGATCCACTCGGCCCGCCCACTATCAGTGGGAATGACCATATTTTCTGCTGTGGTCCGACTTGCTTCGCGACGTTACCCGAGCCTGGGGCGGACTCCGAGCACCGCAGTACCGACGCGTACATGTGTCGCTCCGGCGGCCACGGCCTGCTCAAGGTCCGCACTCATCCCCGCGGAGACCATGTTCGCAGCCGGATGGGCGGCGCGCAGGCTGGATGAGAATTCCATCAGCCGCTCGAACGCCGCCTGTTCGCGCCCCGCGTACGGTCCGGCGAGCGGCACGACCGTCATCAGCCCGCCGAGCCTCAGGCCCGGTGCGTCGGCCACCTTCGCGGCCAACTCCTCGATACCGTCGGGCGCGACGCCGCCGCGCTCCCCCCGCTCGCCCGACTCCGCGTCGAGTGCGACCTGAATGAGGCAGTCCAGCTCGCGCCCGGCCCGTACCGCCGCCGTAGACAGCGCAGTAACGAGCTTCGCGCGGTCGACGGACTGAACAACATCGGCATAACTCGCAACAGAACGGACCTTATTGGTCTGAAGCTGTCCGACGAAGTGCCAGCTGACCGGCAGGTCCGCCGACTCGGCCGCCTTGGGGGCCGCCTCCTGGTCCTTGTTCTCCGCGACATGGCGTACGCCGAGCTCGGCGAGCAGGCGCACATCGCTCGCCGGGTACGTCTTGGTGACCACGATCAGGGTCACCTCCTCACGCGCCCGCCCCGCGGCGGCGCACGCGGCGGAGATACGTTCCTCCACCTGCGCCAGATTTGCGGCGAGTTGAGTCTTACGGTCCGTCATGTCCTACCCATCCAGCCAGACATATCCGGCGAGCCGCCCCGTGGTGCGGTCCCGGCGGTACGAGAAGTGGTCGCGCGACTCCAGCGTGCAGACCGGCGACTGCCACCGGTCGCGTACGCCGAGCGCTTCGAGCTGGGCGTGCACTCCGGCGCTCACATCGACGGCCGGTCTTCCCCAACTGGTCTCCGACCAGGCCGCGGGCACGACTTCCGCGACCTCGGCTCGCATCCGCTCCGGTACTTCGTAGCAGCGCCCGCAGACGGCGGGCCCCGTACGCGCGGTGATACGGGAAGGATCGGCGCCCAGTGTGATCATCGCCTCGACTGCGGCGGGAACGACCCCCGCGACCATGCCGGGGCGTCCCGCGTGTGCGGCGGCCGCGACACCGGCGACCGGGTCGGCCAGCAGAACGGGCGTGCAGTCCGCGGTGAGTACGGCGAGCGCGAGTCCGCGCCGGGCGGTCACGACGGCGTCGACGGGAGGAATTCCCGCGTCGCCCCACGGCCCTTCGACCACGGCCACGTCCCGCCCGTGCACCTGATTCATCCAGACGACCAGGTCCGGGTCGAGACCGAGCGACTTGGCCGCGAGTTCCCGGTTGCCGAGCACGGCGGCGGGGTCGTCGCCGACCGCGCCGCCGAGATTGAGCTCCTCGTACGGAACGGCGCTCACCCCGCCCCACCTGTCGGTGAAGGCGAAGTGGGCGCCGCCCACGTGTATCGCGTCTTGCCGCACTGTCACTTCAAGAAGTCCGGGACATCCAGCTCTTCGGCCTGGCTGTCCTGGTGGTACGGACGTGCCGGCGGCACGTGCGTCGCCGACGGGACCGGCGTGCTCGGCAGCTCGTGCGCCGGGGCGGCCTCGGCCTGGGCCGGGGCCGGCTCCTCGCGCTCGCGCGGCGGGACCGTACCGATGCCGCCGGCCGGCCGAGAGGTCTCGGCGGGCCGGGACGGTGCGGGCTCCTCGCGCTTGGCGGCCGCCCCCGAGCTGGCGCCCAGCACGTTCTCGCGGCGGGCCGGCGGCTGTCCGCCGTCGAAGCCCGCGGCGATGACGGTGACCCGTACCTCGTCGCCCAGCGCGTCGTCGATGACCGCGCCGAAGATGATGTTGGCCTCGGGGTGAGCGGCCTCGCTCACCAGCTGCGCGGCCTCGTTGATCTCGAAGAGCCCGAGGTCCGAGCCACCCGAGATGGAGAGCAGCACGCCACGGGCGCCGTCGATGGAGGCCTCCAGGAGCGGCGAGGAGATCGCCATCTCCGCCGCCGCCACCGCGCGGTCGTCGCCGCGCGCCGACCCGATGCCCATGAGAGCCGAACCGGCCTCCGACATGACCGACTTGACATCGGCGAAGTCGAGGTTGATCAGACCCGGAGTCGTAATGAGATCGGTGATGCCCTGAACACCGCTCAGCAGGACCTGGTCCGCCGACTTGAAGGCATCCAGCACGCTGACCTGACGGTCCGAGATGGACAGTAGCCGGTCGTTCGGGATGACGATGAGGGTGTCGACCTCTTCGCGGAGCTCGGCGATGCCGTCCTCCGCCTGGTTCGCGCGGCGCCGGCCCTCGAAGGTGAACGGGCGGGTGACCACACCGATCGTGAGGGCGCCGAGCGAACGCGCGATGTTGGCGACGACGGGTGCGCCACCGGTTCCGGTGCCACCGCCTTCGCCGGCCGTGACGAAGACCATGTCGGCCCCCTTGAGGACCTCCTCGATCTCCTCGCGGTGGTCCTCTGCCGCCTTGCGGCCGACTGCCGGGTTGGCTCCGGCGCCGAGGCCGCGGGTCAGTTCACGTCCGACGTCGAGCTTGACGTCGGCGTCGCTCATCAACAGGGCTTGCGCGTCGGTGTTGATCGCGATGAACTCGACGCCCTTGAGACCGACCTCGATCATTCGGTTGATGGCATTGACACCACCGCCGCCGACACCGATGACCTTGATGACTGCGAGGTAGTTCTGCGGTGCTGCCACGTCGAAGGCCTCTCGCCTCGAGTTACGTGCCGCCGCGGGGTTGCAGCGCCGCGACGACTGATGCCGATTGGGACGGTCCGAACGCCGACCCGAACCCTAACGGTGAAGTTTAGGGTTACCAGTGTGTCTGTTCCTTGGACTCTCCGAACAGGACACTAAGTCGACAAGTGGCGCACGTTCAACGAACACGCCGAACCTCCCGTTTTTCTTTTCACCCTATGTGATCACCCATATCGCTGGCCAACCAGGGTGCTGGCCAGCACGTATGACCGTCAACTCCCCGACGCGGCGGGCGCGGTGGGCGCACTCACATTGAAGTGCCCGGCCCCCGGAGCTGCTTTCATGAGCGCCTTCAGTGCTCGCGCCTTCGCCTCTCCCTGCTCGGCGCTGCCCCAGATGACAGTACGGTCCCCACCCAGCCCCAGGGTGATGGAGTCGTACGAGCCGACCTGGATGGTGCGTACGTCGGGAGCCACAGTCTCCGGCAGATCACCCGTCACCCGTACCGCCTCACGGAGCAGTCGATCGGCGCCGAAGCGGCGCAGACTCGGGGAGTCGCCGGACACCAATTCCAGCAGCGGCACGCCCGCGGGCGCCTTGGCGACCGTGGCGAACCGCACACTCTCATCGTCCACTTCGATGAAGTTTGCGCCCTTTTTCATGAGCAGTACCGGCTTTCGCTCGGTCACTTTCAGACCAATGCCGTGCGGCCATGAACGAACGACTTCCACCGAGTCGATACGGGGCAATTTCCGGCGCAGCCGGTCCTCGATGTCGTCCGTGTCGACTGAAATCAGAGGCGCCCCGACCGGGACGGCCGCGGCATCCAGTACCTCATTGGGCGTCAGAACCTGCGTGCCCGACGCCTTCACCTGCTCCACGCGCAACCAGGAAGAGCCGTAAAGCACCCAGATTCCGCCCCCCGTACCCAGCACCGCCAGGACGAGTACCAGGATCAGGACGCCACGCCCGGGCAGCCGGAAGCGGCGGCCGGCTCCACCCCGACCGGCAGGGCCGTGCGGCGGGCGGGCCGCCGACGACCCCTGCGCCTGTCGTTCACCGCGCTGGGCGGTCGTCGGTCCGGCCACTGCCTGTCGCCTCCTGGGACCTGCGTCGGTGGGCCGTTCAGCCGGCCCTGCGTGCGGCGATCGCCTCGTACACCATGCCGACGAGCAGGTCGTCGGCGTCCCGGCGGCCGAACTCGGCGGCGGCGCGGGACATCTCGAACAGCCGGTGCGGGTCCGCGAGGACCGGCAGCACCTGGCTCTGCACCCACTCGGGCGTCAGCTGCGCGTCGTCGACCAGCAGGCCGCCTCCGGCGTTGACCACCGGCTGGGCGTTGAGCCGCTGCTCGCCGTTACCGATGGGCAGCGGGACGTAGGCGGCGGGCAGCCCGACGGCGGAGAGTTCGGCGACGGTCATCGCGCCCGCGCGGCAGAGCATCATGTCGGCCGCTGCGTACGCGAGGTCCATCCGGTCCACGTACGGTACCGGGATGTACGGCGGCATCCCGGGCATGTTGTCCACGCGCGGCAGTTCGTTCTTGGGGCCGACCGCATGCAGGATCTGGATGCCGGAGCGCTGGAGCACCGGCGCGATCTGCTGCACCACCTCGTTGAGCCGCCGCGCGCCCTGCGAGCCGCCGGAGACCAGCAGCGTCGGCAGGTTCGGGTCGAGACCGAAGGCGGCACGCGCCTCCGGGCGGACCCGGGCCCGGTCGAGGGTGGCGATGGTGCGGCGCAGCGGGATGCCGATGTAGCGGGCGCCGCGCAGCTTGCTGTCGGGGGTGGAGACGGCGACGGCGTGCGCGTAGCGCGAGCCGATCTTGTTGGCGAGGCCGGGCCTGGCGTTGGCCTCGTGGACGATGATCGGTACGCCGAGGCGCTTGGCCGCGAGGTAGCCGGGCAGGGCGACGTAACCGCCGAAGCCGACGACGCAGTCCGCCTTCGTACGCTCCAGGATCTGCTCGGCGGCCTTGATGGTGCCGCGCAGCCGCCCGGGAACGGTGATCAGTTCGGGGGTGGGCCTGCGGGGCAGCGGCACCGCCGGGATCAGCCCGAGTTCGTAGCCGCGCTCGGGTACGAGCCTGGTCTCAAGTCCGCGCTCCGTGCCGAGGGCTGTGATGCCCACGGAAGGGTCCTGCCTCCGCAGTGCGTCCGCGAGGGCAAGCGCGGGCTCGATGTGGCCGGCGGTCCCCCCACCGGCGAGTACGACATGCACCGAAATTCACCGCTCTCCGGACGGACGCTTCTTGACGCGCCGTCTCATCGTCTTCCATCTCACCCCGGCCCCTTTGCCAAGGACTGTCCTTCGCATGGCGAGGGCGGCCTTCGCAGCGGGATCCTCTCGCGCGAAGGCGATCAGCAACCCTACGGCGAACATGGTCGGCAACAGGGACGAGCCCCCGTAGGAGAACAGCGGGAGCGGGACCCCGGCGATCGGCAGCAGGCCGAGCACCGCACCGATATTGACCACGGCCTGAGCCGTGATCCAGGTGGTCACACCTCCCGCGGCGTACCTCACGAAGGGGTCCTCCGTGCGTCCGGCCACGCGGATACCCGCATAGCCTAGAGCCGCGAAGAGGGCGAGTACCGACAGCGTCCCCGCCAGACCCAGTTCCTCACCCGTGATCGCGAAGATGAAGTCGGTGTGCGGCTCGGGGAGTTGACCCCATTTCTCCACACTTGCACCCAGCCCGGAACCGAACCATCCGCCCGACGCCAGAGCATAGATTCCGTGCACCGCCTGCCAGCATTCACCCTTGGGGCCGAGGTCGGTCGCGCCGGTGCAGGCGAGGCGCGACATCCGGTTGGGGTTGTTGCTGATGAGGACAAAGCCGACGAAGGCCGCGAAGCCGAGCACGCCGGCGAAGAGCCGGGTGGGCGCTCCCGCGAGCCACAGCAGGCCGAAGAGGATGGCGGTGAGGAGGATCGCCGTACCCATGTCGCCGCCGAGCATGATCAGGCCGAGCAGCAGGAAGGCGACCGGGACGAGCGGCACCAGCATGTGCTTCCACTGGGTCAGCAGCCGCTTCTCCTGCTTGCGGGCGAGCAGGTCGGCCCCCCACAGGACGAGAGCCAGCTTGCCGAACTCGCTGGGCTGGAGCATGAAGGGGCCGCCCAGCGAGATCCAGTTCTGATTGCCGCCGATCGCCACTCCTATCCCGGGGATCTGGACGAGCACCATCAGGAAGACGGACACGGCCAGCAGCGGGTACGAGAGCGCGCGGTGCAGCTTGGCGGGCATCCGGGAGGCGGCGAGCAGCAGAGCCGTGCCGATGAGCGCGGCGAGGAACTGCTTGCGGAAGAAGTACGAGGCGGGCAGCGACAGCTCCAGCGCCTTGATCATCGACGCCGAGTAGACCATCACGAGGCCGAGCACGGTGATCAGCAGGGCGCTGCCCAGGATGAGGTAGTACGCCGTGAGAGGCCGGTCCCAGGTGCGGCGCGCCTGCTCGTACAGCCGGCGCGGACCGTTCTCACCGGGCGGTCTCGGCAGGAGCCTGCCGCGGCGGCGCGTGGCGGCCGGACGGCGGGGGGTCCGCGTCCCGGCCGACCGCATCCGTACCGTCCCGGCCCCGGAGCGCCCGCGCAGCGCGGTGCGGCCGCGCGGGGCACTGTCGTCGGCCAACATCTCGGCGTCCCCTCCACTCATGAGCTGCGCCGGCCGGTCCGTGGCGCGGGGACCGGTCCGCTAGTCCCGCTCCGCGGCCAACTCGCGTACGGCATCGGCGAACGCCTCGCCGCGCTTGTTGTAGTTGGTGTACATGTCCATGGAGGCGCAGGCCGGGGCCATCAGGACCGTGTCCCCGGGCCGGGCGAGCCGCGCCGCTTCCCGCACCGCCGCCGACATCGCCCCAGTGTCGGTCCGGTCGAGGTCGACCACCGGTACTTCGGGCGCGTGTCGCGCGAGGGCTTCGCGGATCAGCTCGCGGTCGGCGCCGATGAGGACGACGCCGCGCAGCCGCTTTGCCGACTTCTCGACGAGCTCGTCGAAGGTGGCGCCCTTGGCCAGGCCGCCCGCGATCCACACGATCGGGTCGTACGCCGCCAGAGAGGCCTCGGCGGCATGGGTGTTGGTGGCCTTGGAGTCGTCGATGTACGCGACACCGGCGACGTCCGCGACATGCTCGATGCGGTGGGCGTCGGGGCGGAAGGCGCGCAGTCCGTCGCGTACGGCGGCGGGCTCGACGCCGTAGGCGCGGGCCAGGGCGGCGGCCGCGAGGGCGTTGGCGATGTTGTGCGGGGCCGGCGGATTGACGTCCGCCACCTCGGCCAGCTCCTGCGCGTTCTTCTGGCGGTTCGTGACGAAGGCGCGGTCGACCAGGATGCCGTCGACGACACCGAGTTGGGAGGGCGCGGGCGGGCCGAGGGTGAAGCCGATCGCGCGGCAGCCCTCCTCGACGTCGGCCTCGCGGACCAGGTCCTCGGTCGCCGGGTCGGCCGCGTTGTAGACGCAGGCGACCTGGTTGCCCTGGTAGATGCGGCCCTTGTCGGCGGCGTACGCCTCCATGGAGCCGTGCCAGTCGAGGTGGTCGGGGGCGAGGTTCAGCACGGCCGCGGAGTGGGCGCGCAGCGAGGGCGCCCAGTGCAGCTGGTAGCTGGAGAGCTCGACGGCCAGCACGTCGTACTTCTCGTCGCCGAGGACGGCGTCGAGCAGCGATACGCCGATGTTGCCGACGGCGGCGGTACGCAGGCCCGCGGCCTCCAGGATGGAGGCCAGCATGCGTACGGTCGTGGTCTTGCCGTTGGTGCCGGTGACCGCGAGCCAGGGGGCGGCATCCGGACCACGCAGGCGCCACGCCAGCTCGACGTCGCCCCAGATCTCCACGCCCGCCTCGGCGGCCGCCAGGAACAGCGGCTTGTCGGGCTTCCAGCCGGGCGCGGTGACGATCAGCTCGGTGCCCTCGGTAAGGGTGGCGCCGTCGCCGAGGCGCACGGTGACGCCCAGGGCTTCGAGTTCGGTGGCCTGGGCGCGGGATCGCTCGTCGTCACCGTCGTTGACGACGGTGACGTGTGCCCCCAGGCCCCGCAGCACACGTGCCGCGGGGATCCCGGAGACGCCAAGACCCGCGACGGTCACCCGCTTGCCGGTCCAGGTCACTGCTGTCACTTGTCGGCCGCCCAGCCCGCGTAGAAGAGCCCCAGACCGATGATTACGCACATGCCCTGGATGATCCAGAAGCGGACCACCACAAGGACTTCGGACCAGCCCTTGAGCTCGAAGTGATGCTGGAGCGGCGCCATCTTGAAGACGCGCTTTCCGGTCATCTTGAACGAGCCGACCTGGATCACGACGGACATCGTGATCAGGACGAACAGACCGCCGAGGAGCGCCATCAGGAACTCGGTGCGCGAGCAGATCGCCAGACCCGCGAGCGCGCCGCCGAGGGCGAGCGAGCCGGTGTCACCCATGAAGATCTTGGCGGGCGAGGTGTTCCACCACAGGAAGCCGAAGCAGGCGCCCATCAGGGCCGCCGCGACGACCGCGAGGTCGAGTGGATCTCGTACTTCGAAACAGGCTTCGGGGTTGGTCAGGCTCGGCGCGTCCGCACAGGACTCCTGGAACTGCCACAGACCGATGAAGGTGTACGCGCCGAAGACCATCACGGAGGCGCCGGTGGCGAGTCCGTCGAGGCCGTCGGTGAGGTTCACACCGTTCGACATCGCCAGGATCATGAACAGCGCCCACACCACGAACAGCACCGGGCCGATCGACCAGCCGAAGTCCTGGACGAAGGAGAGCCTGGTGGAGGCCGGGGCGTTGCCGCGGATGTCCTTGAACTGCAGGGCCAGCACGGCGAACGCGATGCCGACGATCAGCTGTCCGGCCATCTTCGCCTTGGCCCGCAGGCCCAGCGAACGCTGCTTGACGATCTTGATGTAGTCGTCGAGGAAGCCGACCAGGCCCATGCCCGCCATGAGGAAGAGCACCAGCAGGCCGGAGACGCTCGGCTTCTCGCCGGTGATCACCTTCGCCATGGCGTACGCGATGAGCGTCGCCAGGATGAAGGCGATGCCGCCCATGGTCGGGGTGCCGCGCTTGCCGTGGTGGCCGCGCGGACCGTCGTCCCGGATGAACTGCCCGTATCCCTTGCGGGCCAGCAGTTTGATGAGCAGCGGGGTGCCGATCAGGGTCAGAAAGAGCCCGATGGCTCCCGCGAAGAGGATCTGCCTCATCGGCCGGTGACCTCGCCCTCGGTGCGGTGGTCGAGGAGCGCCTGCGCGACTCGCTCGAGACCGACCGACCTGGAAGCCTTCACCAGCACGACGTCTCCCGGACGCAGTTCACTGCGCAACAGGTCGACCGCCGCTTGCGCGTCGGACACGTGCACCGACTCCTCACCCCACGAACCCTCGTTGTAAGCGCCCAGCTGCAGCCAGGACGCTTCCCTGCCCCCGACTGCCACGAGCTTGCTGACGTTGAGCCGGACGGCGAGCCGTCCGACCGCGTCGTGCTCGGCGAGCGAATCGTCACCCAGCTCGGCCATGTGACCGAGCACAGCCCACGTACGCCCCCCCTTTGCCTGGGAGGCCCGACCCATTGCCGCGAGCGCGCGCAGGGCGGCTCGCATGGATTCGGGGTTCGCGTTGTAGGCGTCGTTGACGACCGTCACGCCGTCAGGACGCTCGGTGACCTCCATGCGCCAGCGGGAGAGGGTGCCCGCCTCGGAGAGCGCGGTGGCGATCTCGTCCACGGACATGCCCAGCTCATGGGCGACGGCGGCCGCGGCGAGCGCGTTCGACACGTGGTGCTCACCGTACAGCCGCATGGTCACGTCACTGCACCCGGTGGGTGTGCGAAGACTGAAGGCCGGCTGGCCATTCTCCGTGAGCCGGACATTCTCGGCGCGTACGTCCGCGTCCGCGGCCTCACCGAAGAGCACGACCCGGGCTTTTGTACGGGATGCCATGGCGCGTACGAGCTGATCGTCGGCGTTGAGCACGGCGATCCCGCCCGCGTCCGCCGGCGGCAGCGCCTCGACCATCTCGCCCTTGGCCTCGGCGATCTGCTCGCGGCCGCCGAACTCGCCGATGTGGGCGGTGCCGACATTCAGTACGAGTCCGATGCGCGGCGGGGTCAGCTCGGTGAGGTACCGGATGTGGCCGATGCCGCGCGCCCCCATTTCGAGGACCAGGTGCTCGGTCTCCTCGGTGGTGCGCAGCGCGGTGAGCGGCAGGCCGATCTCGTTGTTGAGGGAGCCGGGCGTCCAGACCGTGGGGGCCTTGCGCTCCAGGAGCTGGGCGATCAGGTCCTTGGTGGACGTCTTGCCGGCCGAGCCGGTGAGTGCGACGACCTTCGTGCCGAGCCGTCCGACGACGGCCCGTGCCAGGGCGCCCAGCGCCTCGGTGACGTCGTCCACGACGATGGCGGGTACGCCGACGGGGCGGGTGGCCAGCACGGCTGCCGCACCGGAGGCGACGGCCCGCTCGGCGTAGTCGTGGCCGTCGACTTTCTCGCCCGCGAAGGCGGCGAAGAGGCTGCCGGGCTTCACTTCGCGCGAGTCGATGACTACGGGGCCGGTCACCCGCAGGGCGCTGTCCGGTATGTCGTGCGACTGCCCGCCGGTGATCTCGGCGATTTCAGCGAGGGAGAGTGCGATCACTTGGCCACCCCGCCGTCCTGGGTCAGTGCGGCGGCGCGGATCGCGGCGCGCAGCACCTGGCGGTCGTCGAAGGGACGTACCACTCCGGCGATGTCCTGGCCCTGCTCGTGCCCCTTGCCCGCGACGAGCACGGTGTCACCGGGCTTGGCGCGGGCGACCGCGGCCGCGATGGCCGAGGCCCGGTCGGCGTCGACCAGGACGTCGCCGCGCTCGTGCGCGGGCACCTCGGCGGCGCCGGCGAGCATCGCGGCGAGGATCGCGAGGGGGTCCTCGGAGCGCGGGTTGTCGGAGGTCAGTACGGCCGTGTCGGCGAGGCGGGCGGCGGCTGCGCCCATCGAGGGCCGCTTCTGTTTGTCGCGGTCGCCGCCGCAGCCGAGCACAATGTGCAGCTCGCCCCCGGTGACCTTGCGCAGGGCGCGCAGGACCGATTCGACAGCGTCCGTCTTGTGGGCGTAGTCGACGACGGCGAGGTACGGCTGGCCCGCGTCCACACGCTCCAGGCGGCCCGGTACGCCGGGGACGTCGGCGATGCCGTCGGCGGCGGTCTGCGGGTCGACGCCCGCGACGGCGAGCGTGACGATCGCGGCGAGCGTGTTGGCGACGTTGAAGGGGCCGGCCAGCGGGGCGGTCGCGGTGATGCGCTCGTCCTTGGGTCCGACGGCCGTGAACGTACTGGTGAAGGGGCCGACCTCGACGCCCTCGGCGCGCCAGTCGGCGTCCGGGTGGCCCTCGGCGGAGAAGGAGGTGACCGGGACGCCGGACTCGCTGATGAGCCTGCGGCCGTACTCGTCGTCGAAGTTCACGACGCCGGTCCTGCTGCGCTCCGGGGTGAAGAGACGTGCCTTCGCCTGGAAGTAGTCCTCCATGTCGGAGTGGAATTCCATGTGCTCGGGGCTCAGGTTGTTGAAGACCGCGACATCGAAGACACAGCCGTCGACCCGGCCGAGCACCAGCGCGTGGCTGGAAACCTCCATGGCGACCGCCTCGACCCCGCGTTCGCGCATGACCGCGAAGAGAGCCTGGAGGTCGGTGGCCTCGGGGGTGGTGCGCTCGGACTTGATGCGCTCGTCGCCGATGCGCATCTCGACCGTACCGATCAGACCGGTCATTTTCCCGGCTGCCTGCAGACCGCCCTCGACGAGGTACGCCGTGGTGGTCTTGCCGGAGGTGCCGGTGATGCCGATCTGGAGGAGGCCGCTGCCCGGGTGGCCGTAGATCTCGGTGGCGAGCTCGCCCATCCGGCCGCGCGGGTCCTCGACGACCAGGGCCGGCAGGCCCGTGGCCTCGGCCCGTGCGGCGCCGGCCGGATCGGTGAGGATCGCGGCCGCGCCGAGACCCGCCGCCTGCGCGGCGAAGTCCGCGCCGTGGAGGCGCGCCCCTGGCAGGGCGGCGTACAGATCGCCTGGCCTCACCGCGCGGGAGTCGTGCGTGATACCGGTGACCTCGGCCGCGCTTTCGACGGCTCGGGGCTCGATACCCAGCCGTTCGGCCAGCTCCCCGAGGGGTGTCGGGCGGACCTGGACCGGCCGGGGCGCTCCGGGGTACGTCACCGGGGCGTCCTTCTGGGTGGTTTGGGACTGATCAGCGTGTGGCACGGCGGTGAGCGTACCGGGCGTACCCGGCCCCTCGCGAAACGAGGGGTGGGGGTCTTCGGAGTTCCCGGGGTTTCGGGTGATGGTTGTCACTGGTGGTCCTGAGTCACTCGCCGGGTGTGAAGGACACCGGCAGCCGGGCGGGCTTGCTGCCGGTCGGTGCGACCTGGAGGGTCTTCAGTGCGAACTCCATAACCTTCTTGTAGATGGGGCCGCAGATCTGGCCGCCGAAATAACTGCCCCTGGTCGGGTTCTGAATGGCGCAGTAGACGGTGACCCGCGGCTTGTCGGCGGGCGCGAATCCGGCAAACGAGGCGGTGTAGCCCTTGTAGCGCCCGGTGGCCGGATCCACCCGGTTGGACGTGCCGGTCTTTCCGCCGACGCGGTAGCCCGGGATACGGGCCTTGGTCCCCGTACCCTCCTCGTCGTCGACGACCGATTCCAGCATGGTGGCCACGGTCTTGGCGGTCTTCTCGCTGACCACGCGGGTCTTCTTGGGCGCCGGGGCCGGGGTGAAGCGGCCGTCGGGACCCTTGGTGCCGCGGATGAGCGTCGGCTGGATCCGTACGCCGCCGTTGGCGATCGTCGAGTAGACCGAGGCCGCCTGCATGGCGTTCAGCGAGAGGCCCTGGCCGAACGGGATCGTGTACTGCTGCGAGGTGCTCCAGTCCTTGGGCGCGGCGAGGATGCCCGCCGTCTCGCCGGGATAGCCGAGGCCGCTGGGGCTCCCGAGGCCGAACTTGCGCAGGTAGGAGTGGAGGACCTGGTTGGCCTCGGGCCGGGTCTTGCCGAGCTGCTCGGTCGCCAGGATCGTGCCGATGTTGCTGGATTTGGCCAGAACCCCGTTGAGCGTCAGGTACCAGGTGGGGTGATCGATGTCGTCCTTGAACAGCCGGTCGCCCCGGTGCAGCCGGTTCGGTACGACGACGTGGGTGCCCGGCGCCGCGGCGTTCTCCTCCAGTACCGCGGCCATGGACATGACCTTGGCGGTGGAGCCCGGTTCGTACGCGTCCTGCAGGGCGGCGTTGCCCATGGCGGCGGCGTCGGCCTGCGAGAGGTCGTTGGGGTCGAAGCCGGGGGAATTGGCCATGGCGAGGACCTCGCCGGTGCGGGTGTCCTGGACTATCACGTAGCCGCGGTCCGCCCCGGACTTTTCCACCTGCTTGCTGATGGCGTCCTGGGCGGCCCACTGGATGTCGCGGTCGATGGTCAGCTCGATGTCGGAGCCGGGCACGGCAGGGACCTCGCGGGCACCGACGGTGGGGACTCTGCGGCCACCGGACTGGGCGTATTTGATCTCCCCGTCCTTGCCGGCGAGCTCCTTGTCCAGCTGGGTCTCCAGGCCGCCCGCGCCTTTGCCCTCGGCGTTGACGTAACCGAGTATCCCGGCGGCGAGATCACCGTTGGGGTAGACGCGCTTGCTGCTGGCCTCCTGGAAGACGCCGGCGAGCACGTTGACGCCCTTGCCGCCCTTGGCCTTGTCCGCCTGTGCCTTCTCGGCGAAGACGTTCTTGAGGTCCTTGATCTGGTTCCAGATCTGCGGCGTCTGGCGATGGGCCAGGAGGACGTAGAGGCTCTTTGGCGTCCTCAGCTTCTTCGCCAGGTCGTCCGCGTCCTTGCGGAGGATCGGCGCGAGGAGCGCGGCGGCCTGCTCGGGAGCGTCCGGGGTCTTGGTGAACTTCGCGGTGAACATCGACGGGTCGGCCGTGATGTTGTGCGCGTCGACGCTGGTGGCCAGCGCGATGCCGCCGCGGTCGGTGATCTGGCCCCGCTCGGCGGCCAGCGTGGCACTGGAGTACCGGTTCTTCTCCGCCTTGGCGGTGTACGTGCTCGCGTCGACGGCCTGGACCTGGAGCAGCCGTACGACGAAGGCCACCATGACCAGGGTCAGTCCGACGCCGACCAGCCGCAGTCTGGGCCGGGGGCTGCCGAGCACCAGGGCGCGGCCGGCCCTGGGCGCGGGGCGCGGCCGCCCGACCGGGGGGCGCGCCTTGGGCCGCGCGGCGGGCTTGGGCCGCCCGCCGCTGTGCGGGCGCCCGGGGCCGGGCACGCGGCGGCGCGGTGGTTCCTGGGGGGGCACTGCGTCACCTGCCGGGGGTCGTGGTCGGCTTCGCGGACGAGGGCTGCTGGCGGGCTGCTGGGTGGCTTACGGGACGGGAACGGCGGCGGGCGGGCCCACGGGGCCCGGAGCGGACGCGGGCGGGGACGCGGGCGGGGACGCGAACTGCGTCGGGACAGACGGGGCGGGGACGGCCGGTGGGGCGGCCGACGGGGCCGGTGGGACTGGTGGGACCGGTGGGACGGAAACCGGCGGGTAGGCGGCCGACGGGGCAGGCGGGGCGAACGGGCCCGGCACGGGGAAGCTCAGCGGGGCGGTGCGGGCAGGGGCGGCGCCGGCGGACGCCCGGGAGGGTACGCCCCGGACCGAGCCGTCGGGGTTGAGGAACGCGGGGCTGCCGCCGGGCACCATGCCCAGTTCACGCGCCCTGCGCTCCAGGGCGCCGGGCGCGGACCGGTCGTCCACGTACTGCTGGAGTTCCTGTTCCTTGTCGGTCAGCTCGGTGGTCCGCTTCTTGAGTTCGCTCAGCTTGAACGAGCCCTCGTTGAGCGAGGAGTTCAGCAGCAGCAGCGTGATGAGCCCGCCGCCGAGCAGCAGCACGACCAGCAGTACGAAGGGGGTCCTGGCCGCCTGGGCGGGACCCGACGGCATCAGCCGCGACAACCGCGCGGCCCGCCCCTTCAGCTGCTTGGCCGGCTTGGTCACAGCACGTCCTCCCGGATGCGCTGCGCCCCGCGCAGCCGGGCCGGGGCGGCGCGGCGGTTCTCCGCGATTTCTTCGTCCGTCGGCAGTTCCGCGCCGCGCGTCAGCAGCTTCAGCCTCGGCTGGTACTGCTCGGGTACGACCGGCAGGCCGGGCGGCGCCGTGTTGGCGGCGCCCGCCGCGAAGACCTGCTTGACCAGACGGTCTTCCAGCGAGTGGTACGAGAGGACCGCGATCCGGCCGCCCACGGCGAGCGTCTTCACCGCCGCCGGGATGGCCCGCTCCAGCACGCTGAGCTCACCGTTCACCTCGATGCGCAGCGCCTGGAAAGTGCGCTTGGCCGGGTTGCCGCCGGTGCGCTTGGCGGCCTGCGGCAGTGCGTCGCGGATCAGCTCGACGAGCCGGGCGCTGTTGCTGAAGGGCTCCTTCTCGCGCTCACGCACGATCGCGGAGACGATTCTCTTGGCCTGCTTCTCCTCGCCGTACTGGCGCAGGATGCGGACCAGCTCGCCCGGCGGGTACGTGTTGAGGACCTCGGCCGCGCTGACGCCCGTCGTCTGGTCCATGCGCATGTCGAGCGGGGCGTCATGGGCGTACGCGAAACCGCGCTCGCGCTCGTCGAGCTGCATCGAGGAGACGCCGAGGTCGAAGAGGATGCCCTGGACGCGCGGGACGGAGAGCCGCTCCAGGACCTCGGGCAGCTCGTCGTAGACGGCATGCACCAGGGTGGCCCGGTCACCGAACGGGGCGAGCCGCTCGCCGGAGAGCCGCAGCGCCTCCTTGTCCCGGTCGAGCGCGATGAGCCGCGCTTCGGGGAAGGCGGTGAGCAGGGCCTCGCTGTGTCCGCCGAGACCGAGGGTGCAGTCGACGACCACCGCTCCGGGCTCGCCGAGGGCCGGGGCCAACAGGTCCAGGCATCGCTGGAGCATCACCGGGACGTGTCGGGACTGGCTCAATGCGCCCTCTCAGGTACCGGCGCGGCTGTGTACGTACGGCCTGGTCCCCACCCGCTCGAAAGGGGACGGCCTGCCGGCGCCGGGGAAGTGGCGTCGGCCGACCGGCGAGCGGGAGGAGGCCGGGCCGTACGTACGCCGCGCACGCGGGAGTAATTCAAAATGTGCGAGATGTGTCCGTAAAGCAGTAAGGGACGCGTCACGCCACCCACTTCGCGTCACTTTAGTCGACTCGTCCGCCCGGTCAATCAACGGGCCAGCGCGTCGCGCGGCCTTGCGTTCACCCGTACGGAGGATGCTTCGTGACGCCTGTGGGTTACCTCACAACAACCCTGGTTGACGTTCTTTGTCCCATCTCACAGCGGGCCCGCACTGCCCGTGGCCATTAACGTCTAAGGCATGTCGACTTCTGCGCCCCTTCCCGCCGAGCCCACCGCCGCGAGGACCGTCGCGGCCCGCACGGGCGGTACGGTCACCGACCGCCTCGTCGAAGCGAACCGGCAGTACGCCGCCGGCTTCCACGACCCGGGGATGGACGCGCGGCCCGTGCTGCACGTCGCCGTGGTCGCCTGCATGGACGCGCGGCTCGACCTGCACGACGCCCTCGGTCTCGAACTGGGCGACTGCCACACCATCCGCAACGCCGGCGGCGTGGTCACCGACGACGTGATCCGCTCGCTCACCATCAGCCAGCGCGCCCTCGGCACGCGCAGCGTCATACTCATCCACCACACCAACTGCGGTCTGGAAAGCCTCACCGAGGACTTCAGGCACGAGCTGGAGGACGAGGTCGGACAGCGTCCCTCCTGGGCCGTGGAGGCCTTCCGGGACGTCGACCAGGACGTTCGCCAGTCGATGCAGCGCGTGCGGACATCGCCGTTCCTGCCGCACACCGACGATGTACGCGGCTTCGTCTTCGAGGTGGCCACCGGGCTGCTGCGGGAGATCGACCCGGTGAAGTAGGCGGGCCGCGCGGGTGTAAACACGGCAACCCCCGACATACCGCTCTCAGTTATCCACAGGCGAGTGACACGAAGCGGTAACGGCAACAACAATGCGGGTGTGACATCCCGTTCGGAACCGTCCGAGCGCGGTGTCCGTATTTCGGGGTGGGCCGTTCCGTCGTTGTGGCGCCGGCCCGTTGAACGGGCTAGGAGGGCCGGGGTGACGACCTATGACGATCGAGCGAGCCTCACAGATCTGACCACCACAGTGGAGCGAGTCCGCAGGTCGGTGGAGGGTGTGATCGAGGGCAAGCCCGAGGTCGTACGCCTTTCGCTGACCGTGCTCCTCGCGGAGGGGCATCTGCTGATCGAAGACGTGCCGGGCGTGGGCAAGACGATGCTCGCCAAGGCGCTCGCCAGATCCATCGACTGCTCGGTACGGCGCATTCAGTTCACGCCCGACCTGCTGCCTTCGGACATCACCGGCGTCAGCATCTACGACCAGCAGCGGCGTGACTTCGAATTCAAACCGGGCGCGATCTTCGCCCAGATCGTGATCGGCGACGAGATCAACCGCGCCTCGCCGAAGACGCAGTCCGCGCTGCTGGAGTCCATGGAGGAGCGCCAGGTCACGATCGACGGACAGACGTACGAGCTGCCGTCGCCCTTCATGGTGGTCGCCACGCAGAACCCGGTGGAGATGGAGGGTACGTACCCGCTGCCCGAGGCCCAGCGCGACCGCTTCATGGCGCGGGTCTCCATCGGCTACCCGAGCGCGGAGGCCGAGCTCCAGATGCTGGATGTGCACGGCGCGGCCTCGCCGCTCGACGACCTCCAGCCGGTGGCGCACGCCCACGAGATCCTGAAGCTGATCGACGCGGTCCGTACGGTCCACGTGGCCGAAGCGGTGCGGCGGTACGCCGTGGAGCTGGTCTCGGCCACTCGCAGCCACCCCGATCTGCGCCTCGGCGCCTCGCCGCGTGCCACGCTGCACCTGCTGCGCGCCGCCAAGGCCTCCGCCGCGCTGAGCGGGCGCGACTACGCGCTGCCCGACGACGTACAGGCCCTCGCGGTGGCGGTGCTCGCGCACCGGCTGCTGCCGACGGCACAGGCCCAGCTGAACCGGCGTACCTCTGAGCAGGTCGTACTGGAAATCCTCCAGCGCACCGCCGTACCGACGGCCGAGCGGCGGGCGACGCCGCCTGCCGCTGCTCCGATGTACGGCGCTCAGCAGCCCGGCGTACGGCGACTGTGATGGCGCCTGCGCCGACGACTGGGGGTGGCGCCGCACTCGCCGAGACCGACACCGGTGGGAGCGACACCAGCAGGGACGGCGACGGCAAGGGCGGTCTGCGGGCCGCGCTGTCGGGGCTGACCACGCGCGGCCGGTCGTTCCTGGCGGCCGGCGTGGCCGCCGCGGTGTGCGCGTACGTCCTGGGGCAGGGGGACCTGCTGCGGGTCGGGCTGCTGCTCGCCGTGCTGCCGCTGGTGTGCGTGAGCGTGCTGTACCGCACGCGTTACCGGGTCTCGGGCAGCAGGCGGCTGACGCCGTCGCGCGTACCGACGGCCTCGGAGGCGCGCGTACATCTGCGGCTGGACAACGTCTCGCGGCTGCCCACCGGTCTGCTGATGCTCCAGGACCGGGTGCCGTACGTTCTGGGGCCGCGGCCGCGGTTCGTGCTGGACCGGGTGGAGGCGGGCGGCCGGCGTGAGGTGTCGTACCGGGTCCGGTCGGACCTGCGCGGGCGTTATCCGCTCGGGCCGCTCCAGTTGCGGCTGACGGACCCCTTCGGCATGTGCGAGCTGACCCGCTCGTTCAGCGCGTACGACACCCTGACCGTGATCCCGCGCGTCGAGGCGCTGCCCGCGGTGCGGATGACCGGCGAGGCGTCGGGGTACGGCGACGGGCGCAACCGGTCGCTGGCGCTGGCCGGCGAGGACGATGTGATCCCGCGCGGGTACCGGCACGGCGACGACCTGCGCCGCGTGCACTGGCGCTCCACCGCGCGCTACGGCGAGCTGATGGTGCGCCGCGAGGAGCAGCCGCAGCGGGCCAGGTGCACGGTGCTGCTCGACACCCGACGGGCCGCCTACCAGGGGGCCGGGCCCGATTCGGCCTTCGAGTGGGCGGTGTCCGGGGCGGCTTCCGCTTTGGTGCACATGCTCGAACGGGGCTTCTCCGTACGGCTGTTGACCGACACCGGCAATTCGGTGCCCGGGGAGGGGGCCGGCGGCTTTGCCGGAGCCACCCAGGAGACGGCCGACTCCGCCGGGCTGATGATGGACACGCTCGCCGTCGTCGGGCACTCGGACAGCGCGGGGCTCTCGGCGTCGTACGACGTGCTGCGCGGCGGGAACGAAGGGCTCCTGGTCGCCTTCTTCGGCGACCTGGACGAGGACCAGGCGGCTGTGGCGGCGCGCATGCGCCAACGCAGCGGGGCCGCCGTCGCCTTCGTCCTGGACAGCGAGACCTGGACGCAGGGGAGGGCGCCGGGGCAGGGCAGGGCAGCGGACGCGGCGGGACTCATGGCGCGCGTTCCGGCCGCGGCGGAGGAACGGGTGAGGCCGCTGCGCGAGGCGGGGTGGACGGTGCTGACCGTGCCGCCCGGCATGCCGCTGGCCGACCTGTGGCGGATGGCCGAACGACAGCGCGCCGGCTCGGGGGCCTCGCCCTCGGGCGGCGCGCCACGCACAACGGGGGGATGGTCATGAGCGGTCGCGGACGGCTGGCGCTGTGCGCCACGGCGGCCACCCTGATGGCGGCGGGCGCGCTGCTGCCGCTGGTCAACAAGGCGTCCTGGTTCCTGACGGCCGTACTGCTGGTGTCGGTCCAGGCGGGGGTGGGAGCCCTCGCCCGGCGGGTGCCGCTGGCGCGGACGCTGACCGTGGCGGTCCAGGCCCTCGTGGCGCTGGTGCTGCTGACCGTGGTGTTCGCCAGGGACTCGGCGATCGGCGGGGTGCTGCCGGGGCCCGGGGCGTTCGGTGAGTTCGCGCGGCTGCTGGAGGCGGGCGCGGACGATGTCGCGCGGTACGCCATCCCGGCGCCGGCGAGCGAGGGCATCAGGCTGATGCTGGTCGGCGGGGTCCTGGTGATCGCCCTGGCGGTGGACGCGATCGCGGTGACGTTCCGCAGTGCGGCCCCGGCCGGACTGCCGCTGCTCGCGCTCTACTCGGTGGCCGCGGGGCTTTCGCCGGGCGGCGCGAGCTGGCTCTGGTTCCTGCTGGCGGCCTCCGGCTACCTGCTGCTCCTGCTGTCCGAGGGCCGGGACCGGCTCTCGCAGTGGGGTCGCGTATTCGGCGGTGCGCCGCGCGCCGAAGGCCGTACGACAGCCGCCGGGTTCGAGACGGCGGGCGGTTCCGCGCTCGCCCCGGTCCGTACGGGCAGGCGGATCGGCGTACTGGCGCTGGGCATCGCCCTGGTCGTGCCGGCCTTGCTGCCCGCCCTGGACGGCGGGCTGCTGAACGGCACGGGCACCGGAGGCGGTGGCGATTCCGGAGGCGGCACCATTTCGGCGGTCAATCCGCTGGTCTCGCTGCAGAACAGCCTCAACCAGCCCGATGACCGCGAGGTGCTGCGGTACCGCACGAACACGGAAGACACGAAGGATCTCTATCTGCGGATCGTCTCGCTCGACCAGTTCGACGGCGCCGCGTGGAAGTCGTCGGAGCGCCGGATCGAGGACGTACCGGAGCGACTGCCGCGGCCGCAGGGGCTCAGCCCCGGGGTCCGTACGACGGAGATCAATTCCAGCGTCTCGGCGGCCGGCTGGTACGCGCAGAGCTATCTGCCGCTCCCCTATCCGGCGACGCAGGTGGAGATCGGCGGCCGCTGGCGTTACGAACCGGCCGGCCGCACCCTCGTAGGCGACCGGGGCCAGAACACCCGGGGCGTGCGCTACACGGCGGGCAGCTTGATAGTGCAACCGACGGCCGAGCAGCTGGCCGCGGCCGCCGCGCCGCCGGCCCCCCTGTTGCGCGACTACACCAAGGTCCCCGGTTCGCTGCCGGAGGTGGTCAAGTCGACGGCGCTCAAAGTGACGAAGGGCGCCTCGAACGACTACGAGCGGGCGGTCGCGCTCCAGGACTGGTTCGCCTCGGAGGGCGGCTTCACGTACGACACGCAAGTGCGGTCCGGCAGCGGTACGGCCGCGATCGCCCGCTTCCTCCGGGACAAGGAAGGCTTCTGCGTCCACTTCTCCTTCTCCATGGCCGCGATGGCCAGGACGCTGGGGATCCCGGCGCGGGTGGCCGTGGGCTTCACGCCCGGCTCCACTCAGCCCGACGGCACCATGTCGGTCGGCCTGCGCGATGCGCACGCCTGGCCGGAGCTGTACTTCGAGGGCGTGGGGTGGACGCGGTTCGAGCCGACGCCGACCCGTGGCTCGGTGCCCGAGTACACCCGCGACGAGACACCGTCCGGCAGCGCGTCCAACCCCGCGCAGGCGCAGCCGAGCGCCTCGGCCGCGCCTTCGGCGGCGCCGAGCGTCACGGACAGCTGCCCCCCGCGGATGAGGAGGCAGGGCGAGTGCGGCGGGCCCGCGCAGCAGGGCGGTGCCGGGCCCACCGATACGGGTTTCCCGCTCGGTCCGCTGCTGCTGGTGACCCTGGGCGTGGCTCTTGTGGTGCTCCTGGTGCTGTTGCCGCTGCTGTGGCGGAGCCGGGTGCGTGCGCAACGGCTGGGGTCCGGCGGGCGTACACCCGCGGACGCGGACGCTCGTACGCTGGCCGGCTGGCGTGAAATCACCGACGCGGCGTGGGACTTCGGCATTGCGCCGGACGAGTCGCAGACGCCGCGCAAGGCCGCCGCGCGGATGGTGCGCCTGGGCGGGCTCGAAGGTGCCTCGGCCGAGGCGGTGCACCGGGCGGCGGGCGCGGTGGAGGTGGTGCTCTACTCCCCGCGGCCTGCCGTCGCGGGCAGTCTCGCCGAGGAGGCGCAGCTGGTACGGGAGGGTCTGCGGGCCTCGGCCGGGCGGGGAGCGCGTGTGCGGGCGGTTCTCGCACCGCGCTCGGCTGTCCGGGTGGTGTGGGCCGTCTCGGGTCGCTGGGCCGCGCTGACGAACCGGTGGGCCGCGAGCCGCCGGGCCTTCGACAGCCGATCCTGGTGGCCGGTCGCCCTGCGGCGCCGCCCGTCCCGGCAGCGCGGCTGACGGGCGCGGGAGACTCGCGACCGGGAAACGAAGTGAGGGGTGACCGCGTGGAAGCGGTCACCCCTCACTCGTAAGCAAGTGTTGGATGCGATCGATCGCTGTCCGGTCAGCGAACGCGGCCGAAGTCAGCGTGTCAGTGGCCTTGGCCCTCGTCGCGGCGGCGCTGCCACCGCTGCTCGATCCGGTCCATGACCGAACGTCGCTGCCGAGGCTGGCTGCGAGCAGCCGTGCCAGTACCGGTGCCGGGAGCCGATTGCTCCCCCGGCTTCGGGGCCTTGCGCCAGCCGGTGACCGCGAGCACCGCGCAGCCGAGCATCACAAGGAAGCCCACCACGCTGACCCAGATCTGCTGTGCGACCATTCCGGCCATGAGGAGCGCGATACCCACCAGAAAGCCTGCGACTGCCTGGTAGACCCGTCGTCGGGTGTACGTACGCAGCCCGCTTCCCTCAAGCGCTGTCGCGAACTTGGGATCTTCGGCGTACAGCGCTCGCTCCATCTGCTCGAGCATTCGCTGCTCGTGCTCCGAGAGCGGCACGGGAGTCCTCCTACTCGTCGGTCGCGGGGGGCGACCGTTTGCGGCCCTTTCAGAATAGGCAGGGAATCGCCCCCGTGAAACCCGCCCTCTACGCCAATTCACAATCCGGGCCGCCATGCCGTCTCGGTTGCCTGAGGAAGACATTCCCCATTGGCCGATCCGCCATGCGCACGGTGTGCTCCGATCATACGGGGCAAGGCGGCCGATCGGGGGGCCTGTGGCGGACTCCATCTGCCACTGCGTTGCTGATCAGCCGCTTTTCGCGCCCGCCGGGACCGTTCCTCAGCGCTCGCCGGGCCCCTGCTTCTCGCCGAGGACGTGCAACTGGGTCGCGACGGAGTGGAAGGCGGGGAGCTCGGCCGCCGCTGCCTCCAGCTTGAGCAGGGCGTCCAGGGCGCCGGGCTCGGTGTCCACCAGGGCGCCGGGCACGAGGTCGGCGAAGACCCGTACGCCGTGGACGGCGCCGACCTCGACGCCGGCCTTGCCGACCAGGTCGGTGAGCTGATCGGCGGTGAAGCGCCGCGGCACCGGGTCGCCCTCGCCCCAGCGGCCCGCCGGGTCGGTGAGGGCGCGCCTGGCCTCGGTGAAGTGACCGGCGAGGGCCCTGGCCAGCACGGCGCCGCCGAGGCCTGCGGCAAGCAGGCTGAGGGTTCCGGAGGGGCGGAGGGCGTCGACGGCGTTACGCACGCCCTCGGCCGGGTCGTCGACGTACTCGAGGACGCCGTGGCAAAGGACCGCGTCGTAGCCGCCGCGGTCGACGACGTCGAAGAGGCCGTGGATGTCGCCCTGCACTCCGCGCACGCGGTCGGCGACGCCGGCCTCGGCGGCCCGGCGCTCCAGCGCGAACAGCGCGTTGGGGCTGGGGTCGACGACGGTGACGCGGTGGCCGAGGCGGGCGACGGGCACCGCGAAGTTGCCCGTGCCGCCGCCGGTGTCGAGGACGTCCAGGGCGTCACTCCCGGCCGCCTTGGCCTTGCGGTCGAGAGCGTCCTTGAGGACCTCCCAGACCACGGCGGTACGGAGGGAGGCGCGGGGGCGCATCGGGTCCGACACGGCAGTTGACTCCTCGGCGCGGTGCCGCCGCGGGCGGCGGGGCGGTGAACGGTGCGGGGCGCTCAGACACAGGCTCTCAACGCCCTCCCACCCTATTGCCTCCGCGAACCGCACCCGTCATCCCGCTTCCGAGCGGTCCGTACTCCCGGTACGGGGAAGCGGCAGCACCGGATCGAGCACGAGCAGCCGCTCGACCAGGCGCAGGAACATCGCCACGTCGCGCACCAGGTCGTCGGCGTCCCTGGTCGTCGCCGCTCCCTGTATGCCCGCCTCCGCGCGGGCGCGGCGGCGGGCGCCCAAGGCGAACAGGGCGCTCCACTCGGTCAGTTCCGGCGCGATCTCCGGAAGCACCTCCCAGGCGCTGCGGATCCGCCGGCGCCGGGGCGCGGTCTCCGGCCGGCCGCGGGCCGCGAGAACGGCGGCAGCGGTGCGCAGGGCGGCGAGGTGGGCCGTGGCGTACCGCTCGTTCGGCACTTCGAGGCCGGCGGCCTCGTCCAGCCCGCTGCGGGCCTGGGAGAGCAGATCGAGGGCGGCGGGCGGCGCACCGGCCCTGCGCGGCACGGGGTGGACGTCTGGGGACGTGCGAGAGGACGTACGAGAGGAAGTGTGAGCCATGACGAGCCTCCTTCGTCGCGTGACGGCTCTGCAGCCGTATGTGTCCATCGTGAAGGGCACCACTGACAATCCGGCTGACCTGGCCTTTTGCTTCGATCGCAGGTTCGCGATAGTTTTTGCACTGACTGGTCAGTTCAAATAAGGGGAGGGCTCGTGGACAGCCCGAGCAGCACGCACGGGGCAGCTGTCACCGCGGAAGGCTTCGGACTGAAGGGCCCGCGCGGCTGGGCGTTTCGCGGCGTGAGCGTCGAGGCGGAGCCCGGCGCGCTCATCGCGGTCGAGGGCCCGTCCGGCTCCGGCCGCACCTGCCTCCTGCTCGCCCTCACCGGCCGCATGCGCGCCACCGAGGGCCACGCGGAGGTCGGCGGCCTGCGCCTGCCGAAGAAGATGGCCGCCGTACGCCGCATGAGCGCGCTCGGCCCGGTCACCGGCGTCAGCGAGCTCGACCCGGCCTTCACGGTCGCCGAGCACCTGCGGGAGCGCGCGCTCCTCCAGCGCCACTACGGCGGCTCTCTGCGCGCACTGCTGCGGCCCCGCGCCGAGCGCGCCGCCGACGCGCGGGCCAGGATCGACGCCGCGCTGGAAGCCGCCGGCCTGGACGTGGACACGCTGCCCAAGGGGACACGTACGTCCGTACGGGACCTTGAGCGCCTGGAGGCGCTGCGCCTGTCCGTCGGGCTGGCGCTGATGGGCCGCCCCCGGCTGCTCGCCGTGGACGACATGGACCTCAAGCTCTCGGACGCCGAACGCGTGCTGGCCTGGGAGCTGCTGCGGTCCGTCGCCCGAGGGGGAACGACCGTCGTCGCGGTGTGCAGTGAGGCGCCCGACGACGCGCTGCGCGTCACCACCGGAACCGACAACTCCAACGACACCGAAGAGGGGGCGGACGATGCGCTCGCCGAAACTGGCCGCGCTTGAGCTGAAGCGGTTCGGCAGGGGAAAGCTGCCGCGGGCCGCGCTCGTCGCGCTGCTGCTGCTTCCACTGCTGTACGGCGCCCTGTACCTGTGGTCCTTCTGGGACCCGTACGGCAGGCTCGACCGGATACCCGTCGCACTCGTCAACGACGACAAGGGCGCCACCGCCGACGGCAAGAAGATCGCCGCGGGTGACGACATCACCGGAAAGCTGCGCGACAGCAAGGTCTTCGAATGGCACGAGGTGAGTTCCGAGGAGGCCCGCAAAGGGGTTGAGGACGGCGCGTACTACCTGTCCCTGACCATGCCGTCGGACTTCAGCGAACGGATCGCGTCCAGCTCGGGCGACGTTCCCGAGACGAGCGCCCTTCAGGTGCGTACCAACGACGCGAACAACTACATCGTCGGGCAGATCTCGCGAACGGTCTTTTCGGAGGTTCGCACCGCGGCTTCGAAGAACGCCTCCCGTTCATTCCTCGACAAGATCTTCATCTCCTTCTCCGACATCCATGACGCCACGGAGAAGGCAGCCAAGGGCGCCGACGAGATCAAGGGCGGGATCGGAAAGGCGAAGAAGGGCTCGGGCGATCTCCAGAGCGGCCTCAACACTGCCAAGGCCGGCTCCCAGAAGCTCGCGGACGGGCTGAAGGACGCCAAGAAGGGCAGCGGCGACCTGTCCGCCGGCGTGACGAAGCTGCACAAGGGATCGGGCGACCTGAAGAGCGGCTCGCAGCAGGTCGCGAACGGAACGCAGACGCTCGCGGACAAGGTCAACGGCATCTCCGACGCGATCGGGCCGTACCTCAAGGACAACGGCAAGACGATCGGGGACACGGCGAAGCTCGTCGCCGACAAGACCCAGGCGGTCCGCGACGGACTCGGCTCACTCGTGAAGGACGCGCCCGTCGCGGCCGAGGAGGCCCGTGCGGCCGCCGCCGACCTGCACACCGTCTACGAGGCGCGCTGTGTGAACCAGCCGCTCCCCGACCCCGCCTGCCCGCAGCTGAAGAGGGCCGACGAGGCGGCCGCCGACGCGGCCGCCGTCGCCGCCGACGTCAACAACCTCATCAAGGACCAGCGCGGCGCCCTCACCCAGCTGGACAAGGACCTGGCCAAACTCCAGCGGCAGGCGCGCGAGCTGTCGACGCGCGCCCCTCACCTGTACGAGGACCTGAACAGCGCCGTCGCCAAGGTCAACGCGCTCAACGCCGGCGCCAAGAAGGTCGCCCAGGGAGCCGCGAAACTCAACACGGGCCTGGCCAGCGCGAAGACCGGCGCCACCGACCTGGACAGCGGCATCGGAAGGCTCAAGACCGGCGCCACCGACCTCGACAACGGGCTCGGCAGGCTCCAGACCGGCGCCGGGGAACTGAACGGCGGCCTGATCAAGCTCGCCGACGGCTCCGGCGAACTCGCCGGCGGCCTGCACAAGGGCGTCGGCCGGATCCCGGACTACGACAAGGAGAACCGCGACCAGCGCACCGGCGTGATGGCCGACCCGGTCCAGCTCGCCTCGCAGTCGATGCACAAGGCGCCCAACTACGGCACCGGATTCGCCCCGTACTTCATCCCGCTGTCCCTGTGGGTCGGCGCGATGGTGGCGTACATGCTGATCCAGCCGCTCAACCGCCGCGCCCTCGCCGCGGGAGCCTCCGCCTGGCGGATCGCCCTCGCGGGCTGGCTGCCGGTGGCCGCGCTCGGGGTGCTGCAAGTGGCCGCGCTCATGTCCGTACTGCACTGGGGCCTGGGACTGCAGATGGAACGCGCCGCGGGAACCATCGGTTTCCTGGTGCTCGTGACGGGCTGTTTCTCCGCGATCGTGCAGTGGCTCAACGCCCGGTTCGGCGCGGCGGGCCGCATCCTGGTCCTTGCCGTTCTGATGCTCCAGCTGACCTCGGCCGGCGGCACGTACCCCGTACAGACCAGTCCGGGGTTCTTCAACGCCATCCACCCCTTCCTGCCGATGACTTACGTCGTGGAAGGCCTGCGCCGGCTCATCACGGGCGGCGGCCTGGAGCCGGTCTGGACAGGCAGCCTCGTGCTGCTGGCCTTCACCGTGGGAGCGCTGGCGCTGACGGCCGTCTCGGCGCGGCGCAAGCAGGTGTGGACCCTCGATCGTCTCCACCCGGAGCTCAGCCTGTGAGAATCGTGTCCATGGAAAGCAGCAGAACGCGCCGCTCCGGCACCAAGCAGAAGCTCTACGAGGCGGCCGTCACTCTCATCGCGGAGCAGGGTTTCTCCTCGACGACGGTGGACGAGATCGCCGAGCGCGCCGGCGTCGCCAAGGGCACGGTCTACTACAACTTCAAGAGCAAGACCGAGCTCTTCGAGGAGCTGCTGCGGCACGGCGTAGGACTGCTCACCGCCTCTCTCCAGGCGGCGGCCGACGAGACAGATGAGCGCGGCGGCACCAAGGTGGAGGCCCTTGACGCGATGATCAGGGCCGGTCTGGGTTTCATCGACCGCTATCCGGCCTTCACCCAGCTGTACGTCGCCGAACTGTGGCGCACCAACAGGGCGTGGCAGTCGACGCTCCTGGTGGTGCGGCAGGAAGCCGTCGCGGTCATCGAGACGGTGCTGCGCGAGGGCGTCGAGAACGGCGAGCTGAGCCAGGAGATCGACATTCCGCTGACGGCGGCCGCGCTGGTCGGCATGGTGCTGGTGGCGGCGCTCGACTGGCAGGCGTTCCAGCGCGAGCGGACGATCGACGACGTGCACTCCGCGCTGTCGCTGCTGCTGCACGGCCGGGTGAGCGGCCGCCGCTAGAAAACCTTGCCGGGACCCGCTTGAGAGCGGCTGCGAACAGCGAAAAACGCCGGTCCTTCGAGGCTCGATCCCCCCGAGCCTCGCCGGACCGGCGTTTCCCTTCTCCTCCCCCGCGGGTCCCCCGACCCCCGTGGTACACCCCCGCTCCGTCAGGGGAGCCGCGCCGCTCCGCCGCCCCGTGTCGGCGGTACGGCGCTGCGCCCCTTCCGTGGTCCCCACTCTTCCGTCTGCGCAGGTGAGAGCCCATCCGCGCAGCTACTCATCTCCTGTACTAGGTACGGATACTCACGCCTGTGTGCTCAGCCCCAGCCGAGCGGCCCGCCGACTGGTGACGATCGCGCCCGCGTTCGTACTCCCCACCCGTGGCGGCCGCGTTGTCAGTGGCGGCCGCTAAAGTCCCTGGCATGGCACGGATTGTGGTGATCGGCTCCGGGATGGGCGCGATGGCGTCCGCCGCCCGGCTGGCCGTCGCGGGCCACCGCGTGGTGGTGTACGAGCGCGCGGCGACGTACGGCGGCGGGCTGGGCAGGTTCGAGCGGGACGGCTTCGTCTTCGACACGGGGCCGGGCCTGCTGCACCTGCCCGCCGTGTACCGGGATCTGTTCGCCAAGACCGGCAAGGAGTCCCTGGAGCAGTGCGTCGGCCTGGACCCCGTGGACCCGGCGAGCCGCCACCTCTTCGCCGACGGTACGGACGTCTCGCTGCCCAACGCCTCGCGCGCCGGCGTCGTTTCCGCGCTGGACGCGGCGCTCGGCGCCGGAGCCGGTGAGCGCTGGGGCGACTTCATGAACCGGGCCCGCGACGCGTGGGACCGGACCAGACGGCCCCTGCTCGAAGAACCGCTGTGGCCGGACTGGCAGGTGCTCGGCCGTGACCCGTATCCGTCGCTGCGGCAACGCAGGCTGCTGCGGCGCGACCGGGCGGCCGCCACGCTCGCCGAAATCGGCGAGTGGGAGCTGGCGGACCCCCGGCTGGCCGCCCTGCTGGACAGTTATGCCCTGGCGTACGGACTCGATCCGCGCCGCGCCCCCGCGGCGGCCGCCGTATTGCCGTACATGGAGCAGACCTTCGGCAGCTGGTACGTGCGCGGCGGGATGCGGGAGCTGGCGCGGGCGCTGTACGAGCGGTGCCTGGCCCGGAAGGTGGAGTTCGCCTTCGGCGCCGAGGTCGTCGCGATCACGGAGAAGGACGGCCGCGCGGCGGGCGTCGAGCTGGCCGACGGCACGGTCGCCGCAGCGGACTCGGTGGTCTTCGGGGGCGACCCCCGTCTCCTCGGCGGTATGACACCGGGGCGTGAGGTGTGGGCCGCTGACGACGTCGTGCCGGGGCCGGTTCCCCCGAGCCGGCTCACGGTGTTCCTCGCGCTGCGCGGCGGTCGCCAGGACGGCGCCGCGCACCGGACGGTGGTCCACTCCCCCGACGCCGGTGCCGAGGCGTCGGCGGCGTTCGCCGGCGAGCACGCCGAGCGCCCCACCGTCACTGTGCTGCGGCCCGACGACCCGCTGACCCGCCCGGACGACGCGCACGAGGCCGTCACGCTGACGGCGACCGTCGCCGCGCAGGGCCCGGTCGACTGGACGGACGAAGCACTGGCCGGGCGGTACGCCGACGAGGTGGTCGAGGCCGCGCTCGCGGCCGTGCCGGACCTGCGCGAGCGCCTGCTCTGGCGCGAGGTCCGCACCCCGGCGGACATAGCGGCCGCGACCGGCGCCCCGGGGGGCGCGGTGCCACCGCCCTCGCTGGCGGGCGCCGGGGGCCGCCTGCTCCACCCTGCCAACAGCACGCGGCTGCCCGGTCTTCTGCTGGCCGGAGGCTGGGCGCATCCCGGCGGCGGGCCGGCGCACGCCGGAATGTCCGGCGCCCTCGTCGCGGGGCTCGTCGTCGAGGGGGAGGGCTTCCGCGGCTCGCAGTAGGGGCGACAGGATCTGTGGCCGTGCTGGGGCCCGGCAGGTCAGTAGCGGTACTGCTCGTTGTAGCCGGTGTTGTCGTAGCCGTTCTGGTACGGCTCCTGGGCCGGCTGCTCGCCGCTGAAGGGCTGCTCGCCGTCACGCTGCTGCGGGACCCAGACGCCGCCGGGCGGGGTCTCGTTGCCGTACTGCTGGCCGCTGTACTGCTGAGCGCCGTACTCCGTGTTTCCGTACACCGGGTTTCCGTACTCCTGCGTTCCGTAGCCCTGGCCGCCGTACTGCTGCGTGCCGATGTACGGGTCGGAGTAGGCGGCGTACTGCTGCTGGTCGGGCGCGTAGTCGTACTGGCCGGTGTACGTCTCCTGGTTCGGCTGGTCGTAGCCGGAGTAGGTGTCGTACGTGCCGTACCCGGCGCCGAACCCGTCGCTGCGGGACTGCTGTTCGGCCGCGTAGGCCGCCACGTCGTACACGCCGTACTGCCCGGTCTCGTCGGGCAGCGGCTGCATCGGCGCGTACACCGGCTCCGCCGGGGCGTCGGCCGGCTCGTACTCGAGGTCCGACACCTCCAGCGTCGGCTCCTGCTCGACGGGCCGCGCACCGCGCTTGCGGCGGCGGCTCTCGCCCGGCTTGCCGCCGATCGCCCAGCCCGTCGAGAAGCCGCGGCGGAACGACAGGGTGACGTACGTCTGACCGATCGCGAAGGCGACCGCGCCGCCCGCGATCACGAACACGGACGGCAGCAGCACACCGAGCACCACGCCCATGAAGCCGGCGAAGGCAAGCAGCCGCCACCTCAGCCGCGCCTTGTACTGCAGCAGCACTTCGCCGAGCAGCCACAGTGCGACAACTCCGAACGCGATGTAGAGGACCGCCCAGCCCATGCCCGCCCCTCTCCTACGGCCGCTCCCGCGAAAGAAGGCGGGTACGGCCGGTCAGGACTGCTCGTGCAGTCCGAGATTCTCGTAGATCTCGAGCGTCGCCGTGGAGTTGTTGAGCGTGATGAAGTGCAATCCGGGTACGCCCTCGGAGAGCAGCCTCGCGCAGAACTCCGTGGCGAACTCGATGCCAATGGAGCGTACAGCGGCCGGATCGTCCTTGACGGCGAGGATCCGCTCTTTCACGACGGCCGGGAAGTGCGCGTTGCTGAGCTGCGGAAGCCTGTCCAACTGCTTGACACCCGTTACGGGCATGACCTCCGGGATGATCGGCGTCTCGCACCCCGCGGCGGCGACCGAGTCGCGCAGCCGCAGATAGTTCTCCGGCTCGAAGAACATCTGCGTGATCGCGTAGTCGGCGCCGGCCCGGCACTTGTCCACGAAGTGCCCGATGTCGGTGTCCCAGTCGGTCGAGCGCGGGTGCATCTCGGGGAAGGCAGCGACGCCCACGCAGAAGTCGCCGGACGCCTTGATGAGCCGGACCAGGTCTGCGGCGTACCGCACGCCCTGCGGGTGCTCGACCCACTCGCCCATCGGGTCGCCGGGCGGGTCTCCGCGCACGGCGAGGATGTTCCGGATGCCGGCGTCCGCGTACTGGCCGATCATGTTGCGCAGTTCCGCGACGGAGTGGTCCACCGCCGTGAGGTGCGCGACCGGGGTGAGCGTGGAGTCGGAGGCGATCTGCTCGGTGGCCCCGACCGTTCCGGCGCGGGTGGATCCGCCCGCGCCGTACGTCACGGAGACGAAGCTGGGGGCTACCGCCTCGACCCGGCGCAGCGCGTTCCAGAGGTTCCGCTCACCCTTTTCGGTCCTGGGTGCGAAGAACTCGAACGAGTGCGAAGTTTTGCCGGTCGCGAGCAGCTCACGCACGGTGGGCGCGTGATCCGTCCTGGTCGAAGCTGTGCCAAGGGCCATACCCGCAGGTTAACCAGGGCTCGGCGCGACCCCAACAAAAGCGGGCGCTTTGTCCGTATTGCCAGATTATTGTCCACCTATCGGACACCCGTGGACAGTCCTGGACGGCCGCGGGCAGGCCATGGGCCCGGCCCTGGACGGCTATACGGCGTACGCCCTGACCCTCTTCGCGAGCGCCGCCGCGGCGGCGGCCGGGTCGTCGGACTCGGTGATGACCCGCACGACCACGACCCTGCGGGCACCCGCGTCCAGCACCTCGTCGAGATTGCCCGCGTCGATGCCGCCGATCGCGAACCACGGCCGGTCCTGGCGCAGCCCGGCGGCGTACCGGACGAGGCCGAGGCCGGGGGCGTAACGGCCGGGCTTGGTGGGGGTGGGCCAGCAGGGGCCCGTGCAGAAGTAGTCCACGCCGGGCTCCGCGACGGCCGCGTCGACCTCCGCCTCACCGTGCGTGGAGCGGCCGACGAAGACGTCGGCGCCGAGGATCGCCCGGGCGGCCGGAACCGGCAGGTCGCCCTGTCCCAGATGCAGGACGTCGGCGCCGATGGCGTGGGCCACGTCGGCCCGGTCGTTCACGGCGAGCAGCTTGCCGTGCCTGCGGCAGGCGTCGGCGAAGACCTGGAGGTGCTCCAGCTCCTCGCCGGCCTCCATGCCCTTGTCGCGCAACTGCACGATGTCCACGCCGGAGGACAGGACGGCGTCCAGGAAGTCCGGGAGGTCGCCCTGGCGCTTTCGCGCGTCCGTGCACAGGTACAGCCGGGCATCGGCGAGCAGTGCGCGCTTCGTGGACGCGGGCATGGTGGTGTCCCCCCGTTGGTGGGCGGTGTACGGGCCGTCGAAGGCCCGTACACCGCGTGCGGTTATGTCGGCAGAGGTCAGACGGCGAGCGCCTGGGCGCGCCGCTTCACCTCCGTGCCGCGATTCTCACTCAACGCCTGCGCGGGGGTACCGGGCAGGGTCGGGTCGGGGGTGAAGAGCCACTCGATAATCTCTTCGTCGGAGAAGCCGTCGTCCCTCAGGAGCGTCAGGGTCCCGGCGAGACCCTTGACCACCTTGTCGCCGTCAATGAAGGCGGCAGGCACCTGAAGCGCCCGGTTCTCTCCGCGGCGTACGGCGATCAGCTGGCCTTCCTTGACCAGCTGCCGGACGCGCGTCACCTCGACACCGAGCTTTTCGGCGATGTCGGGGAGGTAGAGCCAGGCGGGGACGAGAGCATCGATCTTTGCGTCAATCTCGGTCACAGGACAAGCGTGCCATCTGGGACTGACAGCCGGTAGCCGGGGCCTGCCGTCCGGGGGGCAGTGCCCGCCTAAAGGGTGGCGGACTTGAGCGGGACGGCCGGATCGGCGGCCCGCTCCGGGTCCAACCGGGCGCCCGACGCGATGAGCCTGCGGCCCTGCGCGAGGTCGCGCGGCCGGGCCACGGTGAGCAGTGCGACGAGCGCCCCTTCGCGCAGCCAGCACACCGTCCAGGCGGCGCCTGCCGGGTCGCCGCGCCACACCGTCGTGTCGGCGTGGGCGTGGTGGCCCGCGTACTGCACGAAGCGGCCGAACTGCTCGGACCAGAAGTACGGGACGGGGTCGTACTCCTGCGGTGTCCCGCCCGGGGTGTTCGCCGCGACGATGTTCGCCGCGACCGTGCGCGGTCCCTGAAGCGCGTTGTCCCAGTGGTGGACGAGCAGGCGTTCGCCGTAGCGGGCGGAGGGGAAGGAGGCACAGTCCCCGACGGCGTACACGTCGGGCTGCGACGTGCGCAGGCGCGCGTCGGCGGTGACGGAGCCGTCCGGGCCCAGCGCGATGCCAGAGCCGGCGAGCCAGGCCGTCGCGGGCCTGGCGCCGATGCCGACAACCACCGCACCGGCCGCGAGCCGCCGTCCGTCGGCGAGGACGACCGCGCCGGGCTCGATCGCCGCCACGAGCGCGCCGGTGAGCAGTTCGGCGCCGCTCTCGGCGTACCAGGCGGCCATGGGCGCGGCGATCTCGGCGGGCATGGTGCCGGCGAGCGGCCGGTCCGCGGCCTCCACGACGGTCACCGCGCAGCCCGCCCCGCGGGCGGCCGTGGTGAACTCCGCGCCGATCCAGCCGGCCCCGACGACCACGATGTCGTGCTTCCGGTCGAGCACGGGCCGCAGCCGCGCGGCGTCGTCGAGCGTGCGCAGGAGATGGACTCCCTGGATGCCCTCGCTGCCGGGCAGCGTGATGGGCACCGCTCCGGTGGCGAGGACCAGTACGTCGTACGGAACGGGGCCCGAGGGAGTGTCGATTTCGTGCGCCCCGGGGCGCACGCCCGTCACTTCGCGCCCCAGGTGGAGTTCGATGCCGAGCGCTTCGAAGTCGACGTCGAAGGCCGACTCCTCTGCCGTCCCGAGCAGCACCGCCTTGGACAGCGGCGGCCTGTCGTACGGCTGATGCGGCTCGGCGCCGATCAGCGTGACGGAGCCGGTCCAGCCGCGCTCGCGCAGGGCCACAGCGGTCTGCACGCCGGCCATTCCCGCGCCGACGATGACGACGCGCCGCTCTGCTGTCTGCCTCTGCCCCTGGTCGCTCACCCGGTCACTGTAGGACGGCCTGTCCCGCTGCTCTCAAGGCCACGAAGGGGAGATCTCTGACACACCGTCACGCGGACGGGACGGCAGCTCCTCGACAACGCTCGTCCCGCTGCCCTCCTGGGACTCCCACGCCCAGGTTTCCTCCAGGCGCAGACGCCCGTCGGGGAGCGCGACGACGGTCGACGTGCAGTGGCCCGACGAGGTGGTGCCGTCCTGCTTCAGCTGTACGTACCGGAAGTCCAGCGCGTCGCCCTCGCGCGTGCCGACGAGATGGCCGCGTACGACGTCGCCGCCCGCGTAGTCGGCCCAGATCCGGCCGTCCTGCTCGTGGTACGTGAAGCGGGTACGCGTCCCGACCTGGCCGGGCGCCTGGTCGGCGACGGGCGAGAGGACGAGTCCGTCGAGCGAGCGGGCCACTGGAGTTGCTCCCTTACAGCGCGTTGGGGCCGGGCGTTAGGGTGGCCACCGTACTGCTGCCGTCCGGGGACGACCCCGGACCCCCAGCAGGAACAACCACTCGCGGGAGTCCGGGCGTACCGGGCTGAGAGGGAGGCTGGGCGGCCTCCGACCGTACGAACCTGATCCGGGTCATGCCGGCGAAGGGAGGGGCTGGACGCCCATGTCGCGTACATCGGATACATCCGACACATCAGACGTCCTCGTCATCGGGGGCGGAATCATCGGCCTGGTCACGGCCTGGCGGGCCGCGCAGCGGGGGCTGCGCGTCGCTGTGGCCGATCCGGAGCCGGGCGGCGGGGCCGCGCGGGTCGCGGCCGGAATGCTCGCCGCCGTCACCGAGCTGCACTACGGCGAGCAGACGCTGCTCGGGCTCAATCTCGCGTCCGCCGAGCGCTATCCGGCGTTCGTCGCCGAGCTGGAGGCGGCGAGCGGGCAGGACACCGGTTACCGCTCGTGCGGCACGCTCGCGGTCGCGCTCGACACCGACGACCGCGCCCATCTGCGCGAGCTCCACGCGCTGCAACGCCGCTCCGGCCTGGAGTCCGAGTGGCTCACGGGGCGCGAATGCCGCCGCCTGGAGCCGATGCTCGCGCCGGGCGTGCGCGGCGGCCTGCGCGTGGACGGCGACCACCAGGTCGACCCGAGGCGGCTCGCCGCCGCCCTCCTGACGGCCTGCGAGCGGGCCGGAGTGGCATTCCACCGCGGCTGGGTGGATCGGCTGTCTGTCGTACGGGAACGGGCCTCCGGGGCCGTACTGGCCGACGGGACGGAACTCGCCGCCGGCCAGGTGGTGCTGGCGGCCGGAAGCCTCAGCGGCAGGCTCGCGGGCGTACCGGAGGAGGTGCTGCCGCCGGTACGCCCGGTGAAGGGGCAGGTGGTGCGGCTGGCCGTGCCACCCGCGTACGCGCCCTTCCTGAGCCGGACCGTGCGTGCGGTGGTGCGGGGCAGTCACGTCTATCTCGTGCCGCGCGAGAACGGCGAGCTGGTCGTCGGCGCGACGAGCGAGGAGCTCGGCTGGGACACGACGGTCACGGCGGGCGGCGTGTACGAGCTGCTGCGCGACGCGCACGAGCTGGTGCCCGGGATCACCGAGCTGCCCCTTACGGAGACCCGCGCGGGGCTCCGGCCCGGCTCCCCGGACAACGCGCCCCTGCTCGGGCCGACCGCACTTCCGGGGCTGCATCTGGCCACCGGGCACTACCGCAACGGGGTGCTGCTCACGCCGGTCACGGGCGATGCGATGGCCGCTGTACTGACCGGCGGGGAGCTGCCGGAAGAGGCGCGTGCGTTCAGCCCGCTGCGCTTCTCGCCGACACCGTCCGCCTTGTCCCCCGCCTCCGTACCGCAGGAGCAGCCCGCATGACCATCTCCGTGAACGGCGAGACCCGCGAGGTCGTCGCCGGTACGACGCTGGGCGCGCTCGTCGCGACCCTCACCAAGGCCCCTTCGGGGGTCGCCGCAGCCCTCAACGAAACCGTCGTACCGCGCGGGCAGTGGGATGCCACCGCGCTCGGCGACGGTGACCGTATCGAAGTCCTCACCGCAGTCCAGGGAGGCTGAACCATGGCCGACGACCTTCTGACCATCGGCGACGCGACGTTCTCCTCACGTCTGATCATGGGAACGGGCGGGGCGCCGAGCCTCGACGTACTGGAACGTTCACTTGTCGCGTCCGGGACCGAGCTGACGACCGTCGCGATGCGGCGGCTCGATCCGACGGTCCAGGGATCGGTTCTTTCCGTTCTGGAGAAGCTCGGGATCCGTGTGCTGCCGAATACGGCGGGGTGCTTTACGGCGGGCGAGGCCGTGCTGACGGCTCGGCTGGCGCGGGAGGCGCTGGGGACGGACTGGGTGAAGCTGGAGGTCGTCGCCGACGAGCGCACGCTCCTGCCCGATCCGATCGAGCTGCTGGAGGCGGCGGAGACGCTGGTGGACGACGGCTTCACCGTGCTGCCGTACACGAACGACGATCCGGTGCTCGCGCGGAAGCTGGAGGACGTGGGGTGTGCGGCGATCATGCCGCTGGGCTCGCCCATCGGGTCGGGGCTGGGCATCCGTAACCCGCACAATTTCCAGCTGATCGTGGAGCACGCGCGCGTGCCGGTCGTTCTGGACGCGGGAGCGGGTACGGCGTCGGACGCCACGCTGGCGATGGAGCTGGGGTGCGCGGCGGTCATGCTGGCGTCGGCGGTTACGCGGGCGCAGGAGCCGGTGCTGATGGCGGACGCGATGCGGCACGGGGTGGAGGCGGGGCGGCTGGCGTACCGGGCGGGGCGGATTCCTCGGCGGCATTTCGCCGAGGCGTCGTCGCCTGCGGCCGGCATGGCGCTACTGGACCCGGAACGCCCGGCGTTCTGACCCCGGGCCAGCCGCTGCGCGGGCTTCCGGAACTGGGGCGCTGCCCCGGACCCCGGTCCTCAGCGCCGGACGGGCTGAAATGGCCGGGGGCTGCTGGGGCTCCGCCCCAGACCCTGCTCCTCAAAACGCCGGAGGGGGTGGATGGTGCGGGGCGCCCGCCCGCGTCACAGCTCGGCTGCAGTACGGCCCCGACCTCGCCGCACCGCAAGACGTGTCAGCGGCGGCTCGTAGACTCCCTCCGTGGATACGACCCTCCAGGACCCGCTCGTCGGGCACGTGCTCGACGGCCGCTACCGCATCGACGCGCGCATCGCCGTCGGCGGCATGGCCACGGTCTACCGGGCCGTCGACACCCGCCTCGACCGCGTGCTCGCCCTCAAGGTGATGCACCCCACCCTCGCCGCCGACGCCTCCTTCGTGGACCGGTTCATCCGCGAAGCGAAGTCGGTCGCCCGGCTCGCGCACCCCAACGTGGTCGGCGTCTTCGACCAGGGCACGGACGGGGCGTACGTCTACCTCGCGATGGAGTACGTCGCCGGGTGCACCCTGCGCGACGCACTGCGCGAGCGCGGCGCTCTCCAGCCCCGCGCCGCCCTCGACATCCTGGAGCCCGTACTGGCCGCGCTCGGCGCCGCGCACCGCGCCGGCTTCGTGCACCGGGACATGAAGCCGGAGAACGTCCTGATCGGGGACGACGGGCGCGTGAAGGTCGCCGACTTCGGTCTCGTACGGGCCGTGGGCACCGTCACCAGCACCACCGGGTCCATCCTCGGCACCGTCTCCTACCTCGCGCCCGAGCAGATAGAGCACGGCACCGCCGACACCCGCGCCGACGTCTACGCCTGCGGTGTCGTGCTGTACGAGATGCTGACCGGCGCCAAGCCGCACACCGGCGGCACCCCCGCGCAGGTGCTCTACCAGCACCTCCACGAGGACGTGCCCGCCCCGTCCGCCGCCGTGCCCGGCCTCGCCGCCGCCTTGGACGAGCTCGTCGCGGGCGCCACCGCACGCAACCCCGAGATCCGTCCGTACGACGCCGTGGCGCTCCTCGCGCAGGCCAGGGAAGCGCGCGCCGCGCTCAGCGACGAGCAGCTCGACGCCGTGCCGCCACAGGCCCGCGCGCAGGTGACACACAACGGCGCCGAGGACCGTACGAGCGTCATCCCCCGGGCCGTCGGACAAGGGACCGGCGTCGGCAACAGCAACGGCGAAGAGCCTCTCAACCGCACCAGCCGTCTCCAGATGCCCGCCCCGCAGCCCTCGTCCCCCAGGCGCGCCCTCGCGGCGCCCAGGCGCGGCGTACTCGCGGCCGTCGTCGCCGTCCTGCTCGTCCTCGGGGTCGGCGCCGGCGTCTGGTACATCAACTCCGGGCAGTTCACCCGCGTCCCTTCGCTCCTCGGCCAGACCGAGAAGGAGGCCGCCAAGCGGCTCTCCGCCGCCGGCCTCGACGTGAAGAAGGTCGAGCGCAAGTACAGCGCGACCTACGAACGCGGCACCGTCATGAACAGCGACCCGGCGTCCCGCGCCCGTATCCGCGACAACGGCTCAGTCACGCTTGTCGTCTCGCGCGGCCCCCAGACCGTGAAGGTCCCCGACGTCGAGCGGCTGCCGCTGGCCAAGGCCAAGAGCGAGATCGAGGAGGCCGGTCTGGCCCCCGGCATCGTCACCAGGGCGTTCAGCGATGACGTCCCGCAGGGCTCCGTCGTCAGTACGGACCCGGACGCCGGCACCGAGCGGCGCCCGGACTCCGCGATCGCCATCGTCGTCAGCAAGGGCTCCTTCGTGGAGGTGCCGGACGTGACTGGCGAGAGCGCGGAAGACGCCACCTCCGAACTGGAGGAGGCCGGATTCATCGTGAAGGTCGCGCCCGGGCGGATCACCTCCCAGGAGGAGGCCGGTTCCGTCGCCAGGCAGTCGGCGGCCGAGGGCGCGCGGCTCGCCGAGGGCGACACCATCACGCTGACGCTTTCCAAGGGACCGCGCATGATTCCCGTGCCCGATGTGGTCGGTGACGACGTCGACGACGCGAAGAGCACGCTCGAGGAAGCGGGCTTCGAGGTCGAGGTCGACCGTCCCTTCCTCTCCTTCAGCGACAAGATCGCGAGCCAGTCGGTCGAGGAGGGCGACGAGGCTCCGGAGGGCAGCACGATCACCATCAGGACCAAGGGCCTGTAGGGGAAAGGGGCCCTCACCCGTCCTGGCATGCTTGACGGCGATGAGCAACGCACCTTTCCCCTCCCGAAACCCCGTCGGCGGCCATGTCCCCGTGGCCGGCGGCCTCGCCACCATCGGTCTCGCGTACGCCCGTGAAATGGGCGCCGAGGCCGTTCAGGTCTTCGTCGCCAACCCGCGCGGCTGGGCGACACCCACCGGAAACCCGGCACAGGACGAGCTGTTCCGCGCGGCGTGCGCCGCCGAACGGATACCGGCGTATGTCCATGCCCCGTACCTGATCAACTTCGGCTCGCACACCGAGGCGACCGTCGAGAGGTCCGTGGAGTCGCTGCGGCACTCGCTGCGCCGCGGCCGCGAGATCGGCGCGCTGGGCGTGGTGGTGCACACCGGCTCGGCGACCGGCGGCCGACCGCGCTCCGAGGCGCTCGCGCAGGTACGCACACACCTGCTGCCACTCCTGGACGAACTGACGCACGACGACGACCCGTGGCTGCTGCTCGAATCGACGGCGGGGCAGGGCTCCTCGCTGTGCTCGCGCACCTGGGACTTCGGCCCGTACTTCGAGGCGCTGGACGCGCACCCCAAGCTGGGCGTCTGCCTCGACACGTGCCACATCTACGCTGCGGGGCACGATCTCGCGGGGCCCGGCGGGATGAAGCAGACGCTGGACCTGCTGGTGGACACGGTCGGCGAGGGCCGGCTCAAGCTGATCCACGCCAACGACTCCAAGGAAGGCGTCGGAGCCCACAAGGACCGGCACGAGAACATCGGCTCCGGACACATCGGGGAGGAGCCGTTCCGCGAGCTGTTCTCGCACCCGGCGACCGAGGGCGTACCGCTGACGATCGAGACGCCGGGCGGCAAGGAGGGCCATGCCGCCGATGTGGCGCGGCTGAAGGAGCTGCGTGATTTCTGAGGCGGCTGAAATCCCTTGAGTAATACCCCAGGGGGTACAGCGTGCTCGCACTGTGGCCCGGCGCGAGATGGACGCGCATCTGACCGACGGCATGTTCTGGGGCGTACTCGCCTTCGCGCTCCTCGCGGCCTTCGTCATCACCACACCCGTCAACAAGTGGATGATCGGCCGCGGCAAGGGCCACCCGGTGGTCCACCAGTACCACCACTGATCACCTACAGCTCCGGCCCGTCCCCCGGTTCCTCCTGGTAGGAGTACCGCTGCTCACGCCAGGGGTCGCCGACGTTGTGATAGCCGCGCTCCTCCCAGAAGCCCCGGCGGTCCGCCGTCATGTACTCGACGCCCCGGACCCACTTGGGCCCCTTCCAGGCGTACAGATGCGGTACGACCAGGCGCAGCGGAAAGCCGTGCTCGGCGGTGAGCAGCTCACCGCCCTTGTGGGTGGCGAAAATGGTCCGCTCGGAAGTGAAGTCGGCGAGCCGCAGATTCGCACTGAAGCCGTACTCGGCCCAGACCATGACATGGGTGACGCTCGGGGCGGGGGGCGCGAGTTCGACGAGCGTACGAGCGAGTACTCCACCCCATTCGGCCCCAAGCATGCTGAATTTCGTCACGCAGTGCAGATCGGCCTCGACCGTGGCGAACGGGAGCGCCGAAAACTGCTCGTGATTCCAGCAGTGCTTGTCACCGTCGGCCGTCGCACCGAATACGCGGAACTCCCAGCGATCCGGCTTGAATTTGGGTACAGGACCGTAGTGGGTGACGGGCCAGCCACGCTGCAGCCGCTGTCCGGGCGGAAGCTCGGGCTGCTCTGATTCGTGACGTTCCCGGCTTTCCGGCTGACCCATGACTCCATGGTGACAGACGGCGAGGGGTGGTCATGACCAGGTGTGACCCGATTCGGGGCAACTCCTAATAAGCCTGCACTTACTGGACGCCTCTCACCCGCGGTGCAAGGATGCGCGAAACCTGCCCAGTACCACGCCTGGAAGGAGCCTCTGCGATGCAGGGCGACCCCGAGGTCATCGAATTCCTCAACGAGCAGCTGACCGCCGAGCTGACTGCCATCAACCAGTACTTCCTGCACGCCAAGATGCAGGACAACTTCGGCTGGACGAAGCTCGCGAAATACACCCGGGCCGAGTCGTTCGACGAGATGAGGCACGCGGAGACACTGACCGACCGGATTCTCTTCCTGGACGGCCTGCCGAATTACCAGCGGCTCTTCCATGTGCGGGTCGGCCAGACCGTCACCGAGATGTTCCAGGCGGACCGGGAGATCGAGGTCGAGGCGATCGACCGCCTGAAGCGCGGCATCGAGGTGATGCGGGCGAAGGGGGACGTCACGTCGGCGAACATCTTCGAGGACATCCTCAAGGACGAAGAGCACCACATCGACTATCTCGACACTCAGCTGGAGCTCGTCAACAAGCTCGGTGAGTCGCTCTACATCGCCCAGCTGATCGAGCAGCCGGACAGCTGATCAATCAGTGATCCGGTGATCAATCACTGATCAGGCGGCTTCCGGCAGAGGCGCCTCGGCGAGTGCCGTCTCACCCTGGTCGACCAGCGTGCGGCGCGGGCACGCGCCACGGCCGAGAAGCCCCTGGATCATGCGTACGCAGGAGCCGCAGTCCGTCCCCGCCTTGCTCACCGACGCTATCTGGCGCGGCGTGCAGGCACCGGCAGCCGCGTGCTCCTTGATCTGCCGGTCCGTTACGCCGAAGCATGAGCAGACGAACACGCGGAACACCTCCTGACACGGGTCGAGGGGGACGACTAATCGGTAAGGTCAACCTAACCTTACCCGCCGTCCCCCGCACGCAAAAGCCCCGGCCCGGATATGACTGTGGGGCGCGGATCACATTCGATCCGCGCCCCACAGGTGTTCTTGCTTCTACTGCCGCTGCCTACTGGTCGCGGTACATCTCTGCGACCAGGAACGCCAGGTCCAGCGACTGGCTGCGGTTGAGCCGCGGGTCGCAGGCCGTCTCGTAACGCTGGTGCAGGTCGTCGACGAAGATCTCGTCGCCGCCGCCCACGCACTCGGTGACGTCGTCACCGGTCAGCTCGACGTGGATGCCGCCCGGGTGCGTACCGAGGCCCTTGTGCACCTCGAAGAAGCCCTTGACCTCATCGAGCACGTCGTCGAAGCGACGCGTCTTGTGGCCGGAGGCAGCCTCGTAGGTGTTGCCGTGCATCGGGTCGGTCACCCACGCCACAGCGGCGCCGGAGGCAGTGACCTTCTCGACCAGCTCGGGGAGCTTGTCGCGGACCTTGTCGGCGCCCATCCGGACGACGAAGGTCAGCCGGCCGGGCTCGCGGTCCGGGTCGAGCTTGTCGACGTACTGAAGCGCCTCGTCGACCGTGGTCGTCGGGCCGAGCTTCACACCGATCGGGTTGCGGATCTTCGAGGCGAACTCGATGTGCGCCCCGTCGAGCTGGCGGGTGCGCTCACCGATCCACAGCATGTGGCCCGATACGTCGTACAGGTGGCCCGTGCGCGAATCGACCCTGGTCAGGGCGGTCTCGTAGTCCATGAGCAGCGCCTCGTGGGAGGCGTAGAACTCGACCGTGCGGAACTCGGCGGGGTCGGTCCCCGCGGCCTTCATGAAGTTCAGCGCGTTGTCGATCTCGCGGGCCAGCTGCTCGTAACGCTGACCGGAGGGGGACGACTTCACGAAGTCCTGGTTCCAGGCGTGCACCTGGCGCAGGTCCGCGTAACCGCCGGTGGTGAAGGCGCGTACGAGGTTCAGCGTCGAGGCGGATGCGTGGTACATCCGCTTCAGCCGCTCGGGGTCCGGGATCCGGGCCTTCTCATTGAACTCGAAGCCGTTGACCGAGTCGCCGCGGTAGGTCGGCAGGGTCACGCCGTCGCGGGTCTCGGTGTTCTTGGAGCGCGGCTTGGAGTACTGGCCGGCGATCCGGCCCACCTTCACGACGGGCACGGAGGCGGCGTACGTCAGTACCGCGCCCATCTGGAGAAGGGTCTTGAGCTTGTTTCGGATGTGGTCGGCGGATACGGCGTCGAAGGCCTCGGCACAGTCGCCACCCTGCAACAGGAACGCCTCGCCCTTGGCGACGGCTCCCAGTCGGGCGCGCAGCTGATCGCACTCGCCCGCGAAGACGAGCGGCGGATACGACTCGAGGTCCGCGATCACATCGCGCAGAGCCTCGGCATCGGGGTACTCAGGCTGCTGCGCCGCGGGAAGGTCTCGCCAGGTGTTGCCACCGTTAGGGGTGGTCTTAGCGTTCACGGTCACCTCGCCAACATTACGTCCTCAGACCGGCTGTCCACGCCCTGGCCCACCAGATGAGACAGCCGTGACAGACGTTACAGACGCGACAGTCCTGACAGCAGTGGCGCGCTCCCCCGCGCTCGGCGCGGCCAGGGCCAGCCTGCGGTGGGCGCGGCGCAGCATGGTGCGGGCCATGAGGGGGTGCACTCTGCGTACGACACCCCAGTAGAGCCGCCCGCGCACGGTGTCGGCCTTCGCCACCGTGCTGAGCGTCACGTGCCGCTCGTCGACCAGGATCGAGGCCCGCGCCTTCACGCCCGCCGTGTCGACATTCATCAGCAGCTCGCCACCCTCGCGCGCCACGACGGGGAAGGCGTCCCGCAGGATTCCCGTCCAGCCGTCCGGATCGCGCGGCATTCCGGGCAGCAGCTCCATCCGGTACGCGTCCCGGTAGCCGGGCCGGTCGATGGCCGTACGGATCAGCCTGGCGCTCTCCGGGATCTCGACCGCGACCGCCCTGCCCCACGCCAGCCGGTTGAGCAGCCGCACCCAGGGCGACCACCGCACGGGGCGCTCCACCCCGCCGGCCGCGACCCGCTCGATGTTGTCGAAGACCTCCTCGACCACCGTGCTGTGGACCGCCTTGACCACGGTCAGCCACAGCAGGAAATCGGCGCCACGCAGGTCCTGCTCCAGCACGTGCCGTACGACGCAGCGCTCCGGGCCGAGCGGCTCCACCGTCATCTCGTGGAAGCCGTTGTCGGGCGGCGCGAAGGTGAAGCGGACATGGCGGCCCGGTTCGTACGCCGAGACGCTGAGGCGGACGGGACCGTGACCGCCGACGGCGCCCACGGCGAGCGGGCGGTCGAAGCGCATCGGTTCCCAGGCCGGCGTGGGAAAGATCGGGTCGTCCTCGGCGGAGAGCCGGTCGAGCAGGGCGCCCACCACTTCCGCGGGGGCCTGGACGGTGCGTTCGTGGACATCGCGGATCGCGCTCATGACGAACCTCCATACGCTGGCGTATGGTCAACCATACGGTACCGTACGGTCATGGCACGACGGCAGCAGAAGAAGCCCCGGCTGAGCGCGCAGGACTGGGCGGACGCGGCGCTCACCGCGATCGGCGAGGGCGGTCTCGCGGCCGTCGCGGTGGAACCGCTCGCCGCCCGGCTCGGCACCACCAAGGGCAGCTTCTACTGGCACTTCACCAACCGGGAGGCGCTCATCGAGGCCGCGCTCGCCCGCTGGGCCGAGACCGACACCGAGGCGGCCATCGCCGAGATCGAGACCGGGCCCGACCCTGCCTCCCGCATCCGCCGGCTCTTCACCGAGGCCGTCAGGTCGGCCGTCGCAGACCCGCTGGAGGTCTCCCTGCTGGCCACCGCCTCGCATCCGCAGGTCGCGGCGGCGCTGCGGCGCGTGACCGAGCGCCGGGTCGGCTACGTGACCCGGCTCTTCGCCGATCTCGGTTTCCCGGAGCCGGAGGCACGCCGCCGCGGACTTCTCGCGTACAGCGTCTACCTCGGACACAGCCAGCTGGGACACGCCGCCCCTTCCGTACTTCCCGAGGGCGACGAGCTGACCTCGTACCTCGACGCGGCGCTCGACGCGCTGATGAGGCCCTGATGAGGCGCTGACGCGTCGCTGAGACACGCGTGACGCGCCTGGTCGATTCCGCTAGGGTGCGGAGCATGTTCGCGCAGACGACTCAGACCTGGTGGTGGACCGCTCATCCGGCGGCCCACTGACAATCGCGCGCACACTGAATCGCGAAGGCCGCCCGAGGGGCGGCCTTTGGTGTTTCCAGGGGCTGTTCCTCTCCACCCGGACTCCACATCGGGCTCCCCCCGGAAGGAACACCACCGATGCTCATCAGCACCCTCCTCGACGACACCCGCCCCTTCGCGCTGCTGCGCAGGCGGACCCCCGGCCACGACCACGACACCGTCGAGCTGTTGATCGGCGATGTGCACGAGGCCGCGCGCCTGGCCGACATCCCGGCCGGCGCAGACGACATGCCCGTGCTCGCGCTGGTGCCGTTCCGGCAGATCAGGGAGCGCGGCTTCGATGTACGGGACGACGGGACGCCACTGAGTGTGCTGGTCGCCGACGAGACGTACGCGCTGCCGCTCGACGACGTCCTCGCTCAGCTGCCCACCCACGACGTGCGCGTGCGGGGCGGGGCCTTCGACGTCGGCGACGAGGAGTACGCCGGGATCGTACGGCGGGTCATCGAGGACGAGATCGGGCGCGGCGAGGGCGCGAACTTCGTCATCCGCCGGACTTTCGAGGGCGAAATCCCCGGGTTCGGGCGAGCGGACGCGCTGGCGCTCTTCCGACGGCTGCTCGCCGGTGAGCGGGGCGCGTACTGGACCTTCGTCGTACACACCGGGGAGCGCACGCTGGTCGGCGCGAGCCCCGAGGTGCACGTGCGGATGAGCGGCGGAACGGTCGTGATGAACCCGATCAGCGGTACGTACCGCTACCCGGCGGACGGGCCGAGCACAGAGGGTCTGTTGGACTTCCTCGACGACGGCAAGGAGACCGCCGAGCTCTCGATGGTCGTCGACGAAGAGCTCAAGATGATGTGCACCGTCGGCGACAGGGGAGGGGTCGTGATCGGCCCGCGGCTCAAGGAAATGGCCCATCTCGCACACACCGAGTACGAATTGCGGGGCCGGTCTTCCCTCGATGTGCGCGAGGTACTGAAGGAGACGATGTTCGCGGCGACGGTGACCGGGTCGCCGGTGCAGAACGCGTGCCGCGTCATCGAGCGGTACGAGCCCGGGGGCCGCGGCTACTACGCCGGCGCACTGGCCCTCATCGGCCGTGACGCGGGCGGGGCCCAGACCCTGGACTCGCCGATCCTGATCCGTACCGCCGACATCGCGGCCGACGGCCGGCTGCGGGTGCCGGTCGGCGCGACGCTGGTGCGCGACTCGGACCCGCGCAGCGAGGTCGCCGAGACGCACGCGAAGGCGGCGGGGGTGCTGGCGGCGCTGGGGGTGCGTCCCGGCAGGCCGGGGGGCGAGGGACTACGGCCGAAGCTGGCCGACGATCCGCGCGTGCGGGAGGCGCTGGACTCGCGGCGGGCGTCGCTCGCGCCGTTCTGGCTGCGGATGCAGGAGCGTACGCCGGCCCTGAGCGGGCACGCGCTGGTGATCGACGCGGAGGACACGTTCACGGCGATGCTCGCGCATCTGCTGCGGTCGTCGGGGCTGGAGGTGAGCGTACGGCGGTACGACGAGCCCGGCGTGCGGGAGGCGGCGCTCACGCACGAGGGGCCTGTGGTGCTCGGCCCCGGTCCTGGTGACCCGTCCGACGCGAGCGATCCCAAGATGCGGTTCCTGCGGGGGCTGGCGGCGGAACTGGTGCGGGGGCACCGGCACGGGGTGCTCGGGGTGTGCCTGGGGCATGAGCTGCTGGCGGCGGAGCTGGGGCTGGAGATCGTGCGGAAGCGGGTGCCGTACCAGGGGGCGCAGACGCGGATCGACCTCTTCGGGAGGCCCGAGACGGTCGGCTTCTACAACAGCTTTGTCGCCGGTTGCGACGACGAGCAGGCGGCGGAGCTGGCGGCGCACGGGACCGAGGTGGCGCGCGACGCGCACTCTGGCGAGGTGCACGCGCTCCGGGCCCCTGGCTTTGCGTCCGTGCAGTTCCACCCGGAGTCGGTGCTTACGCTGCGCGGCACGGCCCTGGTCACGGACCTCCTGACCCCGTCGCTGCTCGGCCGGCGGTAGGGCGCGCCCTGCGGGGCCCTTCCCCTACCCGCCCCTTCCCGCAGTGACACTTTGCGGCTCCGCCGCGTGGGGGCTCCGCCCCAGCCCCCGCTCCTGGGGGCTGGGGCTCGCCCCGCAGCGGCAGCCCGCTCAGCCGAAGAACACGCCGACCTCCGCGTAGAGCTCCGGATCCACCGTCTTCAGACGCGCCGTCGCCTCCCCCATCGGCACCCGCACAATGTCCGTCCCCTGAAGCGCGACCATCTTCCCGAAGTCCCCGTCCCGCACAGCCTCGATCGCGTGCAGCCCGAACCGCGTCGCCAGCCACCGGTCAAAGGCACTGGGCGTACCGCCGCGCTGCACATGCCCCAGCACGGTCGTGCGCGCTTCCTTCCCCGTCCGCTTCTCGATCTCCTTTGCCAGCCACTCCCCCACGCCCGAGAGCCGCACATGTCCGAACGAGTCGAGCGTGCCGTCCTTGAGCACCATCTCGCCGCCCTGCGGCAGCGCGCCTTCCGCGACCACGACGATCGGCGCGTACGACGCCTTGAAGCGGGACGTGATCCAGCCGCACACCCGCTCGACGTCGAAGCGCTGCTCCGGGATGAGGATGACGTTCGCGCCGCCCGCCAGGCCCGAGTGCAGGGCGATCCAGCCCGCGTGCCGGCCCATGACCTCGACGACCAGGACGCGCATGTGCGATTCGGCGGTGGTGTGGAGGCGGTCGATCGCCTCGGTCGCGATGCCGACGGCGGTGTTGAAGCCGAAGGTGTAGTCGGTGGCGGACAGGTCGTTGTCGATGGTCTTCGGTACGCCGACACACTTGATGCCGTACTCGTCGGACAGGCGGGTGGCCACGCCCAGCGTGTCCTCGCCGCCTATCACGATGAGCGCGTCGACCTCATACTTGGCGAGGTTCTCCTTCACCTGGCGGATGCCGTTCTCCGCCTGGAGCGGGTTGGTGCGCGAGGAGCCGAGGATGGTGCCGCCGCGGGGCAGGATGCCGCGTACGGCCGGAATGTCGAGCCGTACGGTGTCGCCTTCGAGCGGTCCGCGCCACCCGTCCCGGAAGCCGGTGAAGTCGTAGCCGTACTCCTGGACGCCCTTGCGGACGACGGCGCGGATGACTGCGTTGAGCCCGGGGCAGTCGCCACCCCCGGTCAGTACTCCTACCCGCATGAAATTGTCCCTTCGCCACATTCAGCAGAAGTGCCGTGTCGCGGCCACGCTAGTGGTGACTCAGGTCACAGCGACATGGGGCGTCGGGCAATTCGGGACTCGTACTAAGCGTCGTCGAGGCCGCGTTCGATCGCGTAGCGGACGAGCTCCACGCGGTTGTGCAGCTGAAGCTTGCCGAGGGTGTTCTGCACGTGGTTCTGGACGGTGCGGTGCGAGATCACCAGGCGCTCGGCGATCTGCTTGTACGAGAGGCCCTTGGCGACCAGCCGCAGCACCTCGGTCTCGCGATCGGTGAGCTGTGGCGCCTTCGGCTCGTTCGAGGAGGAGGCGGGGAGGGGATCCGAGGCCAGCCGGCGGTACTCGCCGAGGACCAGGCCGGCCAGTCCCGGCGTGAAGACCGGGTCGCCGGCGGCCGTGCGCCGTACCGCGTCGATGAGCTCGTCGGGCCCCGCCGACTTCAGCAGATAGCCCGTCGCCCCCGACTTCACCGCTTCCAGTACGTCGGCGTGCTCGCCACTCGCGGACAGCACCAGGACGCGCAGGGCCGGGTCGGCGCCGACGAGCTCCTTGCAGACCTGTACGCCGGGCATGCCGGGCAGGTTGAGGTCGAGAACCAGGACCTGGGGTCCGACGGCCTGGGCGCGGCGTACCGCCTGCGGTCCGTCGCCCGCGGTGGCGACCACGTCGAAGCCCGCCGCGGCGAGGTCGCGGGCGACCGCGTCCCGCCACATCGGGTGATCGTCGACCACCATGACCCTGATCGTCTGCTGTTCGTCGCTCATCGCGCCTGTCCTGCCTTCCCCCGTGGAACCTTCAATTCAACTTCCGTGCCCTGCCCCGGGACCGAGATCAGCTCGGCGGTGCCGCCGATGTCCCGCAGCCGCCCGCGGATCGACAGGGCGACGCCCAGGCGCCCCTCCCCCTCGGCCTGCGCGAGCCGCCCTTCCGGAATCCCCGGACCGTCGTCCCGTACCGTCACGATCACTTCTTCCGGCCAGTCCTCGACCAGAATCCACGCCTGGGCGTCTTCCCCGGCGTGCCTGCGCACATTGTCCAGTGCGGCACTGACAGCCGCCGCGAGCTCCATGGCCGCCGCCGCTTCCAGCAGCACCGGGGCGCCCGGCTCGGCGAAGCTGACCTTCGATCCGGCGTGCGGGGCGAGCAGGGAGCGCAGGTCGCAGGGGCGCGCGCGTCCGACATCGTCATCGTCGTCGTCGACCTCGACCGTACGGACGACCGCACCCTGCGCCGCGTCCTCCGAGGCACGCGTCGCCGGTACGAGCCCGCTCGACACCAGGGTGCGCAGGGCGACTTCCTGCTCCCCGGCCATCCTGCCGAGCTCGGCCGCCTCGCCGCCGAGCGAGGTGCCGCGCCGCTGCACCATGGCGAGCACCTGGAGCACGCTGTCGTGGATGTCGCGGGCGAGGCGCTCACGCTCGCGGGTCGCGGCCTCGATCTCCAGGGCGCGGGCGAGGGTGCGCTCGGAGGCGCGGGCCACCTCGACGACGTAACCGATCGCGATGGAGGCGACCCACACCAGCAGGACGTTGTGGAGGGTGTCCTGGCTGGGGTGGCCGCGTTCGACGATGTTGGCAGCGGCGACGAAGGAGGAGGCGAAGGCCGCCCAGCGCCAGCCGCCCTTGATGGCGAACGCGAGGACGGAACCCGCGGTCCATATCGACGGCAGGGTGGGGCCGTCGATCTGCTGCGCGTGGAAGTCGGCGACCGGGGTCAGCATGACGCCGGTGAGGGCGATGGTGAGGTCGGCGACGAGGAAGGTCTTGGTGCAGCTCGCCGCGTTCGCCACCTTGGGGAGCGTGACGAGCGTCCAGACGAACATCACCGCGAGGAACGCGACGGCCACCCACGGGCGCTCGAAGTTCTCCCGCGTGAAGACGAACAGGAGCACCGCGTACAGCATCGTCAGGACGCGGTAGGCGGTGAGCGCACGCCACAGCGGCTGCTCGACCGACATGCGCACGACACGCTCGCGCTGAGCCTTGGCCATCATTCCCCCACTCCACCCCGGCCGGACCGACGGACGCGGCTAAGCGCCGGCCCGTTCCGCCTTCTCGGCCTTCTCCGCCTTGGCGGCCTTCTCCGCGTCGGCGATCTGGCGCTTCGCCGCCGTCGCGTAGATGTCGACGTACTCCTGGCCGGAGAGCTTCATGATTTCGTACATGACCTCGTCGGTCACCGACCGAAGGATGAACCGGTCGCTGTCCATGCCGTGATAGCGGCTGAAGTCCAGCGGCTTGCCGATCTTGATCCCCGGGCGCATCAGCTTGGGTACGACCTTGCCGGGCGGCTGGATCTTCTCGGTGTCGATCATCGCGACCGGGATCACAGGCGCGCCGGTGGCGAGCGCCACGCGGGCGAGGCCGCCCGGCTTGCCGCGGTAGAGACGGCCGTCCGGCGAACGGGTGCCCTCCGGGTAGATGCCGAAGAGGCCGCCGCCCTTGATGACGTCGATGCCGGCCTTGATCGCCGCCTCACCCGCGCCGCGCGCACCCGAGCGGTCCACGGGGAGCTGGCCGACGCCCTTGAAGAACGCGGCGGTGAGCTTCCCCTTCACACCGGGCGAGGTGAAGTACTCGGCCTTGGCGATGAAGGTGACCTTGCGGTCGAGGACCGCGGGCAGGAAGAAGGAGTCCGAGAAGGACAGGTGGTTGCTCGCGAGGATCGCGGGGCCCTCGGCGGGAATGTTCTCGAGGCCCTCCACCCAGGGCCTGAAGGCAACCTTCAGTGACCCTCCGATGGAGAACTTCATTGCGCCGTAGATCAACCGAGTGCCTTCCCTTGTCTGTCGACATGACCATAACCCGTGCCGGGCCTGCCCTCTCTACCGACAAGGGGGCCCGACGGACCTGGTCGGTGTCGGTCCGGTCGCGTACGGTGAAGTACATCTTCGCGCCCCCCTTCGCAGTCCAAGACTTCAGACTCAGAGTCACACTCACACTCATGAACAGGAGACCCCGGTGCCGGTCCTTCCTGGAGCCGAGCCGTTCCGCCACGAGGGCGGAGAGGTCGGCGTCCTCCTCTGTCACGGCTTCACCGGTTCCCCGCAGTCGCTGCGCCCCTGGGCAGACCATCTGGCCGAGCGCGGACTGACCGTCTCCCTTCCGCTGCTGCCCGGGCACGGCACCCGCTGGGAGGACATGCAGCTCACGGGCTGGCAGGACTGGTACGCGGAGGTCGACCGCGAGCTGCACGTACTGCGCGAGCAGTGCCGCCAGGTCTTCGTGTTCGGGCTCTCGATGGGCGGGGCGCTGACACTGCGGCTGGCCGCGAAGCACGGGGACGCGATCTCCGGGATCGCCGTGGTCAACCCGGCGAACAAGGTGCACGGCCTGTCGGCGTACGCGCTGCCGGTCGCCCGCCATCTCGTACGTACGACAAAGGGGCTGCGGAGCGACATCGCGAAGGCGGGGGCGGAGGAGGTCGGTTACGACCGCGTCCCGCTGCACGCGGCGCACTCCGTGCGGAACTTCTTCCGGCTCGTCGACGCGGAGCTGCCCCAGGTGACGCAGCCGATGCTGCTGCTGCACAGCCCGCAGGACCATGTGGTGCCGGCGGCGGACTCGGCCCGGATCCTCAGCCGGGTCTCGTCGACCGACGTCACCGAGGTCCTGCTGGAACAGAGCTACCACGTCGCGACGTTGGACCATGACGCGGAGCGGATCTTCGACGAGAGTTATGCGTTCATCGGCCGCCTCGCTCCAAGTGTCGGGAAGAAGGGGAGCACGACCGGTGGCTGAGCACGACGCGGAGCCTGCGGGCCGCGAGGAAGAGCGGGAGCCGGACGAGACGGCGGCGGCATCCGGGGCTGCCGCCTCCGGCGAGTCCGCCGGGGAGTCCGTCGACGAGGACGCGGCGTGGGCCGCGATCGTCGCCGGGTACGGCGAGGAGCCGCCGGACCCGCCGGGTGCGAAGCCGTTCAAGTCGATCGAGGACCTCTACCTGCCGGAGGGCGACATCAACAGCACGGGCGGCGACCGCCCGAAGAAGTCACTCCGGAAGGACGCCGAGGAGGCGGCCGGCCAGGACGACGCGGGCCCGGACGCGGAAGGTGACGCGGGCCCGGACGCGGATCCTGACGCGGACTCCGACGGGGACAGACCGCTGGGCAGCTCCGTCGTCTTCGCGCCCGGCGTCGGCGGCAGCGGCCCGCGGAGCTACTCGCTGGCGGAGCCGGGCGAGGACGACCTCGACGAGAGCGACGAGGGCCACTTCGTCCCGCCGGAGCCTCCCCCGCTGCCGCCCGCCGACACCACGGCGCGGTTCGCCTGGCTGGCGGTCATCGGGGGCCCGGTGCTGCTGCTCACGGCGGTCCTGCTCCAGTGGGACATGACGTGGTGGATGACGACGCTCGGCGTCGGCGGCTTCCTGGGCGGATTCGGCACGCTGGTGGCCCGGATGGCCCACGGCGACGACGAGGACGACGACCCGGGGCGCGGCGCGGTCGTTTAGGGCATTTCTTTTCCCCACCCCGGCCCTTCCCGCTGTGGCACTCTGCGGCCGAATCCAGCCCGTCCGGCGGGTAGGGGGAAGCCCCCGGCAGGGTCCTCGCGCCTACGACGCCGGGACGCGCAACGCCGCCAGTACCGGCAGGTGATCCGTGGCCGCGCGTACGTCCGCCTCCGGGAGGCCCAACGGGACCCCGCAGCCCAGGACTTCGATCCCCGGCGTCGCGAAAACCGCGTCGATACGCTGGTGAGGGGTCTCCGGGGTCGACGTGTACTCGCCGCCCCACGGCTTCACCGCCCAGCAGTCCCGCAGCTCCCCCGCCAGCCGGCGGAAGGTCCGGCCTTCCGGCCGTTCGTTGAGGTCGCCGCCCGCCACCGCGTGCGGTACGTCCATCGCCTTCAGCCGGTCGAGCAGCATCCCGCCCTGCGCGTACCGCTCCTCCCGCTGGAGGCTCAGGTGACAGCTCAGTACGCCGAGCCTCGCGCCCCCGATCCGCACCACCGCCGTCGCGAACCCCCGCCGGTGCAGCCCCGGACTACGCGGCAGCAGCACATCCTCCGTACGCTCCACCGTCACCCGCAGCGAACACAGCAGCAGCGGGCCCGCAGCGGTCGCTCCGCCGCCGAGCGTCACCAGGTCGCTGTGGGCGGCCAGCCACGCCGCGTGCTTTCGCCAGCGCAAGAACCGCGGCGCCTCCTGCACGAGCACAAGGTCGGGCTCACAGGCACTGATCACCCGGGCCAGCGCCTCGCGGTCGTCGCGCATCGAGCGGATGTTGTAGCTGAGAACACGGATGACGGCCGAACCGTCAGGCTCGGTACGGGACTCGGGCAGCGTACTGATCGGGCTCGTCGCCATGTGGATCACGATACGGAAATGCCCGCCGCACCCCAAGGGGGCACGGCGGGCACACAGGCAACGGCGTCAGCCCTGGCGCGCCAGGTCCGCCGCGCCGACCAGCCCGGCCTTGCCGCCCAGCTGAGCGGCGAGCACCTGCGCGTGCGGCCGCCACTGGCCGCCGATCAGCCAGCGCCGGAAGGACTTGCGGATCGGGTCGAGGACGAGCTCGCCCTCGTCCGAGACACCGCCGCCGACGATGAACGCCGACGGGTCGAAGAGCGAGGCCAGGTCCGCCAGGCCCGCGCCGGCCCAGCGCGCCAGTTCACGGAAGGAGTCGACGGCCACCGGGCAGCCCTGGCGGGCGGCGGCGCTGACGTGCTTGCCCTCGATGCCCGCGACCGTACCGTCGCCGAGGGCGAGGAGGATCTGAGCGTTCTCGGGGGTGGCGTTGGCGCGCTGCTTGGCGTAGCGGACGAGGGCTCGCCCGGACGCGTACTGCTCCCAGCAGCCCTGGCTTCCGCAGCCGCACAGCAGGCCGTCGGGGACGACCCGGATGTGGCCGAACTCCGCGGCCACGCCGAAGCGTCCGCGCCGGAGCTTGTTGCCGATGATGATGCCGCCGCCGAGGCCGGTGCCGAGGGTGATGCAGATGACGTCTTCGTGGCCCTGGCCGGCGCCGAACTTGTACTCGCCCCAGGCCGCCGCGTTCGCGTCGTTCTCGACGACGACCGGCAGCCCGACGCGCTGCTCGACCTTGTCCTTCAGCGGCTCGTGCCGCCAGTTGATGTTCGGCGCGAAGAGGACGGTGGCGCGCTTGTCGTCGACGTACCCGGCGGCGCCGATGCCGACCGCCTCGATCTGGTGGCCCTTGCCGGCCTCGGAGACGGCCGCGCAGATCGCGTCGACGATGCCTTCGGCGGTCGGCGGCGTGGGCACCTTGTGCGTGTCGAGAATGGTGCCCTCTTCGTCGACCACGCCTGCCGCGATCTTCGTGCCGCCGATGTCGACGCCGATGGTGAGTCCCATGTGTCCCTCAGTTTTCGGTCGAGCCCCGCTAGGGCCAACCGTACCCGAGGCGCAGCTCAGTCCAGGTCGATGTGCCTGCTGGACGAGGGGCCGTCGTCGCCGTCGTTCTTACGGTCCGTCGGCTGCGCGGGGCCGCGGGTCCAGCGGCCCTCCTGGCCCTGCACGGCGGAGCGGTAGGCGGCCAGCAGCTCGTTGCCGGCGGCGGCCAGGTGGTCGAAGACCTCCGGGTTGCGCTCTATGACGGGCTCGACGGCGGACTTCGCCTGGTTGATCAGCTGGCTGACCGTGCCCTGCGCGGCCATGCCGGGCAGCGACGACTGGAGCGAGGTGACCTTGTCGGCGACGGCGTCGAGGAGCTTGCGCAGCTCCTCCGCGGCGGACCCGGGCTGCGCCCCGCCGCTGCCGCTCTGCTCGCGACGGCGGGCCTTCTCTGCGGCGAGATCCTCTGCGCATGCCTTCGCCCACGCGTCGGCGTCGGGGGCCTCGGCGGGCTCGGGCGCGGGGCCCTCGGTGACATCGCTCATGGCGGACTCCTGCGGCAGGACGGCGGTTCGTACGGCACGTACGCCTCGTACCACCGACGTTACCCGAACGGCGGCACGCGGTTCACTTGGTCTGCGGCCACAGCCGCTGGTCCGGCGTGAACCGCACCTTCAGTACGCCGCCCGTCAGTCCCGCGCCCGAGACGTCGCAGCGGCGCAGGGCGGACGGCAGGGTCAGGATGCGGCGGAACGGGCCCGCGTCGAGCACGAGTTCGTCGCCGCGGCGGACCAGGCCGAGCTCCTCCTTCACGGCCCCGGGCAGGGGGAGGTGCCAGACGAGTACGCCGTCCTCCGCCAGCCGGTCCTCCACGGTCCACGGCTCGTCCGCGTCGACGCGCCCCGGCTCAACCGCCAGGGCCCCGTCCGCGGCCAGTGCGTCGAGGCCGTCGAGGCCGCGCGGATCGCCGCCGAGGTGGCGCACCTCGCGGACCGGCGCCGCCGGCTGCCGTGCGCCGTACCAGTCGGCCCACTCGGCCAGGCACTTCTGCTGCTGGGCTGCGAGCGTCGCGAGCCAGGTGTCCGGGGAGCCTTGCGGCAGGGTCCGGTTCGCGGTGACCGACTCGACGCGCAGGCCGAAGAGGGCCAGTCCGGTGCGTGCGGTGCGCAGGGCGTCGGCTCCGGCGGGTCCTGGCTCGGCGACCAGCCGTACGGTCGTGCCGGGATCCGCGAGCAGGGCCTCCACGGCGGCCAGCTCCCCGTCCCAGCGGGCGGCCGTCTCGTACAGCCACTGCGCGGGCATCGGGACGCCCGCGAGCTGGGCGAGCATGGGCCGCAGCGCACGGGCGGCCTGGCGCTCGGGCGGAAGCAGCCGGCGCAGGTAACGGCGCAGCTGCTCGGGGAGCGCGAGGGCGGCAAGGGCGGCGTGCAGCGGCGGCAGATCGACAACGACGAGGTCGTACGCCGCCGAGCCACCTTCAGCGCCCTCACCGCACGTGCGCAGTGCGCGGAGCAGTGCGAATTGTTCGCTGCCCGGGAGCTCGGTCAGTTCCTCGGTGGCCAGGCGGTTGGCGCCGAGCAGGTCGAGCACGGAGCCGGCGCGCTCCTGGAGGGCGAGGAGTTCGGCGCGGAAGTGGGCGCCGGAGTCGACCCGCGCGGCGCACAGGCCCGGCGCGGCCTCGGCCGGTGCGGAGCCGGTGGTTATGCCCAGGGCCGCGCCAAGGGTGTCGACCGGGTCGGTGGACAGGACCAGAACGCGCAGCCCGCCGCGCGCGGCCGCCAGGGCGGTCGCCGCGGCGACGGTGGTACGGCCCGCGCCGCCGGGGCCGGTGACGAGGACCGTGCGCATCAGGACATCAGGCCTTCGCGTCGCCCGGGGTGCCGGGGTTGCTCTCGACGCGCTTCTTCAGGCCCGCCAGTGCGCGGTCGATGATGACCTTCTCGGCCTTGCGCTTGATCATGCCGAGCATCGGGATCTTGACGTCGACGGTCAGCTGGTAGGTGACCTCGGTACGGTCGCCGCCGCCCACCGCGGCGAGGCTGTACGAGCCGTCGAGGGCCCGCAGCATCTGCGACTTGACCAGCGTCCAGCTGACCTTGTTGTCGCCGGTCCAGGTGTACGCGAGGGTGTGGTCGTCCTTGATCGCGCCGGCGTCCAGCAGCAGGCGCACCTGCTCGGCGCGGCCCTTGGCGTCGGTGGCCAGGACCTCGGCCTCCTTCACCTCGCCGGTCCACTCCGGGTAGCGAGCGAAGTCGGCGATCACGCCCATCACGTCGGCCGGTGCCGCCTCGATCGTGATGCTCGAGCTGGTGTGTTCCGCCATCGCTGTGGCTCCTCCAGTGCGGTTCCGGTCAGGGGGCCCGTATCTCCGGGGACACGTCCGCGTGAAGGCTACCGCGACCGTCCGGGCCGCCCGTCACCACTCCAGCACCCACGGTCGGCCGGACGAAGCGAAGTGGCCGACGTTGACGCATTCCGTGGCGCCGACGCGCATGCGCCGGACCTGCGGCTGGTGGACGTGCCCGAAGAGCGCGTACTTGGGGCGCGTACGCCGGATCGCCTCCAGCAGCGCCCGGCTGCCCCGCTCGAACCGGCGGGCGACGGTGTCGTACAGGAGCTCGGGGACCTCGGGCGGGATGTGCGAGCAGAGCACGTCGACCTCACCCAGGGCCTCGACCTTGGCGGCGTACTCCTCGTCGTCGATCTCGTAGGGCGTACGCATCGCGGTCCTGAGCCCGCCGCCGACGAAGCCGAAGACGCGGCCGCCGATCTCGACGCGCTCACCGTCGAGGACGGTGGTGCCCGGCCGGGCGTACTCGGGCCACAGCGGCGGCATGTCGACGTTGCCGTACGTCGCGTACGTCGGGGTCGGGAACGCCGCGAAGAGTTCGGCGTACTGCTTGCGCACCGCGGCTTCGGTGGCGGCCGCCCGGTCGACGCCCGCCCACAGCCTGCGGCCGAGCTCCCTGGCTTCCTCGAAGCGGCGGGCGGTGCGCAGCTCGACGATCAGATCGGCGTTCTCGATGCCGAAGAGTTCGGGGAAGATGCCGCGCGAGTGATCCGCGTAGTCGAGGAAGAGCACCAGGTCACCGAGGCAGACGAGCGCGTCCGCGCCGTCCCCCGCCCTGGCCAGATCCTTGGCATTCCCGTGTACGTCGCTGACCACATGCACTCGCATGACGATCACCCTAGGACGCCCGGGTCCCGCCTGGGTAGAGGGGGCCGGACCTGCGGTTACTTCCAGGTCCCGGCATGGTTGGACTAGTCTGCCGGGAGCACCGCCACGGCGTGTGACGCAGCGAACATCTGGCCGGAACCCCCTATCGGGAACCGAGTACTGGTGGGTAACGTCCGGGCAGTCCAGCAGTTCAACGTGCTCACCCCACTGAGCACCTGCCCGGTCTTGGACCGCAGCCGACGCGCACACTGACGTGGCGCCGGCGCCCGATGAGGAGCAGCAGTCTTGCGCGAGTTCAGCCTTCCGGCCCTGTACGAGGTCCCCTCGGACGGCAACCTGACAGATCTCATCCGCCGCAACGCCACTCAGCATCCCGATGTGGCGGTCATGAGCCGCAAGGTCGCGGGCGCCTGGACGGATGTCACCGCCACCGAGTTCCTCGCCGAGGTCCGCGCCGCCGCCAAAGGCCTGATCGCAGCCGGCGTCCAGCCGGGCGACCGGGTCGCCCTGATGTCCCGTACCCGCTACGAGTGGGTGCAGATGGACTTCGCGATCTGGAGCGCCGGCGCGGTGACCGTGCCGGTGTACGAGACCAGCTCCGCCGAGCAGGTGCAGTGGATCCTGGGTGATTCCGGCGCGGTCGCCGCGATCGTCGAGAGCGAGGCACACGCCGCCGCCGTCGAGTCCGTACGCGACCGGCTGCCCGCTCTGAAGCACGTCTGGCAGTTCGACCAGGGAGCGGTGGAGCAGCTGCGTACCTCGGGCGCCGAGGTCACGGAGGAGACGGTCGACGAGCGCAGCACGAGCGCCAAGGCCGACGACCCGGCCACGATCGTCTACACCTCCGGCACGACCGGCCGCCCCAAGGGCTGCATGCTGACGCACCGCAGCTTCTTCGCGGAGTGCGGCAATGTCGTCGAGCGCCTGAAGCCGCTGTTCCGTACGGGCGAGTGCTCGGTGCTGCTCTTCCTGCCGGCCGCGCATGTCTTCGGCCGGCTGGTCGAGGTGGCGTCGGTCATGGCGCCGATCAAGCTCGGCTGCGTACCGGACATCAAGAACCTCACCGACGAGCTCGCCGCCTTCCGGCCGACGCTCATCCTGGGCGTGCCGCGCGTCTTCGAGAAGGTCTACAACTCGGCGCGCGCCAAGGCGCAGGCGGACGGCAAGGGTAAGATCTTCGACAAGGCCGCGGACACCGCGATCGCCTACAGCCGCGCGATCGGCAGCCCGCAGGGCGCGCCGCTCGGCCTCAAGCTCAAGCACAAGGTCTTCGACAAGCTGGTCTACAGCAAGCTGCGCGCGGTGCTCGGCGGTCGCGGCGAGTACGCGATCTCCGGCGGCGCCCCGCTGGGCGAGCGCCTGGGCCACTTCTTCCGGGGCATCGGCTTCACGGTGCTTGAGGGGTACGGCCTGACGGAGTCGTGCGCGGCCACCGCGTTCAACCCGTGGGACCGGCAGAAGATCGGTACGGTCGGCCAGCCGCTGCCCGGGTCGGTCGTACGGATCGCGGACGACGGCGAGGTGCTGCTGCACGGCGAGCATCTCTTCTCGGGGTACTGGAACAACGAGGCGGCCACCGCCGACGCACTGACCGACGGCTGGTTCCACACCGGTGACATCGGCACGCTCGACGAGGACGGCTACCTCGCGATCACCGGACGCAAGAAGGAGATCATCGTCACGGCGGGCGGCAAGAACGTCGCTCCCGCGGTGATCGAGGACCGTATCCGGGCGCACGCGCTGGTCGCGGAGTGCATGGTGGTCGGCGACGGGCGGCCGTTCGTCGGCGCGCTGGTCACCCTCGACGAGGAATTCCTGGGCCGCTGGGCCGCCGAGAACGGCAAGCCGGCCGGTTCGACGGCGGCGTCGCTGCGCGACGACGCGGAGCTGCTGGCGGTCGTCCAGCAGGCGGTGAACGACGGTAATTCGGCGGTGTCGAAGGCGGAGTCGGTGCGGAAGTTCCGCGTGCTGCCGGCCCAGTTCACCGAAGAGGCCGGTCACATCACGCCCTCGCTCAAGCTGAAGCGCAATGTGGTGGCGAAGGACTTCGCCGACGAGATCGAGGCGCTCTATCAGGGCTGAGCAGCCCACGACTTGGCGCGGCCCCCCGGACAGATCCGGGGGGCCGCGCCGCTTTACTACGGCGTCCCACTACGGCGTCGGCCCGGCCCTCAGAGCAGCGTCTTGAGCTTCTCCGCGAGCAGGTCCCAGCGCCACTTCTCCTCGACCCACTCCCGGCCCCGCTCACCCATCCGGCGCCGCAGCTCCGGATCCTGGAGCAGTGCGACGATCCGGTCGGCGGACTCATCGGCCGCGACGGCCGCGGGCCCCCCGCGCACCACCCACCCGGTCTCCCCGTCCAGTACGGCGTCGGGCGCCCCGCCCGAGTCGCCCGCCACCACCGGCAGTCCGGTCGCCGACGCCTCCAGGTAGACGATGCCGAGCCCTTCGACGTCGAGCCCGCCCCGGCGCGTACGGCACGGCATCGCGAAGACGTCACCCGCGCCGAAGTGCGCCGGCAGGTGCGCCCACGGCACGGGCCCGGTGAAGCGCACCGAGTCCGTGACGCCGGTCTCGGCGGCCAGCTTCTTCAGCTCCTTGGCGTACGGTCCGCCGCCCACGATGAGCAGCACCGCGTCGGGCACCTCGCGCAGGATGCGGGGCATCGCCAGGATCAGCGTGTCCTGGCCCTTGCGGGGCACCAGGCGGGACACGCACACCACCACGGGCCGGCCGGCGAGCCCGAGCCGCTCGCGGACCTCGTCGCCGCCGGAGCCGGGGTGGAACGTCTTCTCGTTGACGCCGGGCGGCAGCTGGACCATGCGTGCGGCGGCTTCCGGCGTGAGCGCGGCGGCGATGCGCGAGCGCGTGTACTCACCGAGATAGGTGATCGTGTCCGTACCCTCGCCGATCCTGCGCAGCAGCTGCCGGGCGGCGGGCAGCTGGGCCCAGCCCGCCTCGTGGCCGTGCGTGGTGGCGACGATCCGCCGCGCGCCCGCCTTGCGCAGGGCGGGAGCCATCAGGGCCAGCGGGGCGGCCGCCCCGAACCACACCGACGTACAGCCGTGTTCGCGCAGCAGCCCGGCGGCCTGCCGGGTAACGCGCGGCGTCGGCAGCAGCATCGGCGTCCGGTCGCGTACGACGGTGAACGGCTGCTCGGCGTCGAAGGCGGCGATGGCCTTCGCGCTCTCGGCGCCGCGCTTCCAGGTGGAGGCGTAGACGACGAGCTGTTCGGGGTCCAGGCGCAGCGCCATATTGTGCAGAAACGCCTGGATGCCGCCGGGGCGGGGCGGAAAGTCATTGGTCACGATCAGGGTCTTGTGCATCGCCGCAGACAGTACCGAACGGCCCAGCTCCTTGGCTCGCACAGCCGGGCCCTGCATCATGTCTCCGGCAGCTGTACGGGAAATATATGAGGTGGTCATGACGGGCGCAGGCAGCGCAAAGCCCATCGCGGTGTGGGTACTCACCAGAAGCTTGCTGCTGCTGTGTGTCTTCAAGGTGCTCACGGTGCCGGGCCCGGACGTCACGAGTGACGTTTCGGTGATCTACCAGGGCTGGTACGAGGTCTTGCGGACCGGCACCTTCCCGCTGGACGACATCACCTGGCAGTACCCGCCCGCGGCCGCCCTGGCGATCCTCTCCCCCGCCCTGCTGCCGTTCCTCGGCTACGCGACGGCCTTCTTCGTACTGGCGTGTCTGGCGGACGCCCTGGTCACGGGCCTGCTGCTGTACGCCGGGCAGCGCCCCGGAAAGCGGCTCGCGGGCGCGTGGGTGTGGGTGGCCGGCGTGCCGCTGCTCGGCCCGACGGCGTATGCCAGATACGACGTGATGGTCACCGCGGTCGCCGTCGCCGCGCTGCTGGCGGGGGCGCGCCATCCGCGCGTCATGGGGGCGCTGGCGGGCTTCGGAGCGCTCCTGAAGGTGTGGCCCGTCCTGCTGCTCGTCGGCACGGTTCGGGGGCGCGGGACCCGCACCGCGTGGACGGCGGCGGCAGCGGCCGGGGCCGGCCTGGTGGTGCTGTTCTGCGCCACGATGCCGGGGGCGCTCGCCTTCCTCACCTTCCAGCGCGACCGGGGCACGGAGGTCGAGTCGCTCGGCGCGCTCGTGTTCCATGTCGCCCGGCACTTCGGCTGGGAGGGCGAGGTGCTGCTGAACTACGGCTCGGTGGAGTTCGTCGGCCCGTACGTCCCGATGGTCAGCACGGCCGCGATGGGCCTGACGGCCGTTGCCTTCGGCTGGCTGCTGCTGTGGCGGCTGCGGGCGGGGCGGTTCCGGGCGTCGACGCCGTGCGACGCCGCCTTCGCCGCCGTCCTGCTGTTCACGACGACCAGCCGGGTGATCAGCCCGCAGTATCTGCTGTGGCTGGTCGGCCTGGCCGCCGCCTGCCTGGTCTTCCGGGGAAGCCGGATGGACCGGCCCGCGCAGCTGGTCCTGGCCGCGACGGGGGTCACCCTGCTGGAGTTCCCGGTGTGGTTCTCGCACGTCGTGACGAGCGACGCGCTCGGCCTGCTGCTGCTCGTGGTGCGCAATGGGCTGCTGGTGGCCGCGATGCTGATGGCGTGCCGCCGGCTGTGGCAGGACACGGTGTCCGGGCCGCGCGCCCACGATGCGAGCCCGCTGCCGGCCCAGCGCGACGGGGCCACCGAAAAGCCGAAGCAGCTGGCGTCGTAGGCCGAACTGGAGCTCCGCCCCAGACCGCGCTCCTCAAACGCCGGAGGGTCGTCCGGGGTCACCTCACGCCAGCTGCTGCCGCACGTACTCCCGCCACCGCACCGTGAAGTCCTCCGGCGTCGTGCCGAGCACTTCACGCATCGCTTTCTCCACCGCGCCGTCGCGCCGCCCGTGCCCGCCCACCGCCCGGTAGAAGTCGGTCAACCGCTCCTCCCCCCACTCCTCCGCGATCAGCGCACACGCCAGCCACCCACCCTCGTACGCCCGCCCCAGCGCCCCCGCGTCCCCGCCGAAGCCGAAGTCCTCGTCGCTCGGCGGCGCTGCCGGCAGATCCCCGGCCCGTACCGCCCGTTGAAGCTCAGGCGCGGCCTGGCCGGCGCCGCGTCCCGTCCCCCGGTACGCCGCCCAGTCGGCAAAGCCCTCCGAGAGCCACATCGGCGTGGCGGCCGAGGTGTGGGCGCGGGTCGCGACATGCGTGGACTCATGGGTGAGGACGAGCTGCTGCCCGAACTCGCCCAGCACCGCGTACGCCTGCGGATTGACGACCACCCGGTCCGCCGGCGCCGCACCCGAACGGCCCGCGCCCGCCTCCCCCGTAGTGACGGCGGCGATGCCCCGGTACCCGGCCGCCGGAGCGCCCAGCAGCGAACCCATGTCGTCGAGCGACGACGGCACCAGGATCAGCAGCCGCCGCGCCCACCGGCCCGGCCAGGCCCGGTCCACCGCCGGCACCGCACGGTCGGCGGCGTCCGCTATGGCGCGCAGCCGCTTCTCGTCCTGGCCGGCGCCGAGGACCAGGCTGTGTGCGCCGCGTACGACCGTGACCTTGCCCTGCTCCCAGAGCTGACGCCCCCCGCTGCGCTGCGGGCGCTCGGCGGCGACGTACCAGCGCCCGTCCCGTCGCGTCAGGTCCAGCCGCTCGGCGGCCTTCACGGGGGCCTCGTCGTACCCGTCGAACCGGTACCGCAGCTCGATCAGGGCGGTGGCGCGTCCCGTGCCCGTACGGTCGAGCTCGGTCAGCCGGTACTCCCAGGAGCGAAGCGGCACCTGCGCGAGGTTCGCGAACTCCGCGCGCTCGGCGGCCCGCAGTCGCGTCGCCGCCGGGTCGAGTTCCGCCAGGTACGCCGCCTCGTCGCGGTCGACGACAGCGGCCGCCCTGCGGTCCAGCGTCCGCTGGATGTCCCGCGCAGCGGTGTCCGCGGGCTTGCCGGGCGTCGTGCACGCGGACGCCAGCAGCAGCGCGGCGAGACCGGGTCCCGCCCACCGCTTCCACCGAGTCCCGCGCCGCCGGCCTGCCACCCCGCCGATCGTACGGGCAAAGCGACACGCTCAGCTGAGACCCGGGTCACCGGCCAGACCGCGGTCAGACCCGGTTCACCGGTCAGACCCGGGTCACCGACGAGACCGGCATCATGCCGACCGGGTCGTAGCGCACCGGGGCGCCGGGGTAGGGCGCGTGCACGACCTGGCCGTTGCCCACGTACATCCCGATGTGGCTCGCGTCGTCGCGGTACGCCACGAGGTCCCCGGGCTGCGCCTGGTCGAGGGAGACCTGCCGTCCGGCGTACCGCTGCGCCTGCGAGGTGCGCGGCAGGGAGACGCCCGCCTGCGCGTACGACCACTGGGTGAGGCCCGAACAGTCGAAGCCCGAAGGGCCGTTCGCGCCCCAGATGTACGGCTTGCCCACGGCCTGCTGCGCCGCCAGCACGGCGGCCGCGGCGCGCCCGGAGACGGGTGCGCCGCCTAGCGCGGGCAGGACCTCGCCGCGCCCGCCGGAACGCGAGGACCGGTCGTCGTACTCCTCGCGCTCGGCCTTCGGCAGCGAGTTGAGCAGCCGCCGCGCCGCGGCGAGCTTGCGCTCCACGGTGCGCTTGTGGCGGGCGACGGCGGCCCGGCTGCGCTCCAGCTCGCCGAGCTTGACGGCGGCCTCGGCGCGCTGCCGGCCCAGCTTGCGCTGCGCGTCCCTGAGTTGGCTCAGGGCGCTCACCTGGCGGGCGCCGATGCGGTCGAGCGCCGCGGCCTTGGAGAGGTAGCTGTCGGGGTTCTCGGACAGCAGCAGGGCGAGGGCCGGATCCAGGCCGCCCGCCCGGTACTGGGCGCCCGCGACCGCACCGAGCGCGCCCCGCATGCGGTTGATGCGCTCCTGGCCTCGCGCGGCCATGTCCTGGGCCTGGCCGACCTGTTCGCGCAACTGGTCCGCGAGCTCGTCGGCCTTGTTGAACCGCTCGGTCGCCTGCTCGGCCTGCTCGAAGAGCCGGTCGACCCGCGCCTGGGTGGTCGTGGCGGTGTCCGAGGACGTGTCGTGTGGGTCGGCGCTCGCCGGGGACGTGACAAGCGCCGCCGCCGTCGCCGCGGCAGCGGACAGAACTGTGACCCGGGCGCTCTGCGTGAGGCCGGACTGTGAGGGACGCCGGTGGGTCGCCACAGGAAGCCGCACTCCTTCCACTGCGTGCAGCCCCCTGCCGCCCGGGCGGGCGGACCAATGGACCGGGGAGCTGCGCGAGCAGACAGTAGCGGTGCGATCACGCGGCGGCCAAAGATCTCACCGGGGGCGGACCGGGCGCAAACAGTGACGCCCCACCGGAGAACCAGGTCACCGGCGGGGCGGACAGTCAGCGGGAGTTGCCGGAATTCGCCCGAATGGGCGGTGCCGGCAACGGCCCCTGGGACTGGCGTTCGTCAGATACGCACACCGAACTGGAAGGTGCCCATGTAGTCCATCGACTCGTATCGCACGTTGGCGCCGGGCTTCGGGGCGTGCAGGATCTGGTTGTTGCCGGCGTAGAGGCCGACGTGCGCCAGGTTGTTGAAGAACACCAGGTCGCCCGGCTGGAGCTGACTCTTGCTGTACATCTTCCGGCCGTCGTTGTGCTGGGTGAAGGTGGTCCGGGTTATGGAGACACCGGCCTGGGCGTACGCCCACTGGGTCAGCCCGGAGCAGTCGTACGCGTTGGGCCCGGTCGCGCCGGAGATGTACGGCTTGCCGATCTGGGTGGCCGCGGCGCTCAGCGCGGCGCCGCCGCGCTGGGAGGCCGGTACCTCGTTGCCGAGGTTGACGCGCTCGCTGGCCGCGCGGCTGGCGCGCTGCTCCTTCTCACGCAGCTCTTCACGCTCGGCGGCGGTGAGCGTGTTCAGGAGCCGCTGCGCCTCGGCGAGCTTGCCCTGGAACTTCTTCTTCTTCTCGCCCAGCTCCTGGCGTACGTCTTCGAGGTCGTCGAGCTTGTCCGTCGCCTCGGCCCGCTGCTGCGCGAGGGTGCGCTGCTTCGCCTGGATCTTCTGGAGCGACTCGGCCTGCTTGGCGCTCAACTGGTCGATCGCGCCGGCCTTGTCGAGGTAGCTGTCCGGGTCGGCGGAGAGGAAGAGCTGCACGGAGGGGTCGATGCCGCCGGAGCGGTACTGCGCGCTGGCCACCGAACCGAGCTCGCCGCGCAGGTCGTTGAGGTCCTCCTGGCCGCGGGCGACCTTGTCCTGGAGGTTGTCGACCTCTTCCTTGAGCTTGTCCTGCCGCTCCTTGGACTGGTTGTACTTCTCCGTCGCGGCTTCGGCCTCGTGGTAGAGCTTGTCGACCTTGGCCTTGACCTCGCTCTTGGTCGGCTTGGGGTCGGCCTGAGCGGTCTGGGACGTGAGAGCGACAGCTGCGGCTGCGGTCGCGGTGAGCACAGTCACACGAGTGCGGCTCGGCTGCTTGGGACGACGGTGGGACGCCACGAAGGCGAGCTCCTTCTTCCTCGAGCCGCCTACCGGGGTCGGGGACGTGATCCCCGGCTCCACGATTCGGTTCCCCCGCGGAAATTGGACCGAATTGTGTGGACTCGGCGGTACCTTCGCTGACACCCCGGGTGGGTGATCAACCGTTCGAAGGTTCGAGGGCAGACCTTAGTGACCTTCTTGTGATCAGTTCAAATCCTCAGGTGTAAAAACTCACCCAGTGGTCACAATCTTTACTTACATCACACGCGTAGTAATGGTCACTTGACAGCGCGTTTCCCCAATTCGGGCATTACGCCGAGAAGTTATTACACGCGCGAAAGCCGCTTCAGCAACAAGGCGGACGCGACGGGCCTCGCGCCCGATTTGGCGACTCCGTCGGCGACTTCGCGGTCCGTGGACACCACGACCACGGGCCGCCCCGGCGGTTCCGCCCGTACGAGCTGCCTGATGAGCTCGTCAGCGGTCACCCCCGGCTTGCTGAACAGCACCCGCACTCCGCGCGGCGGCGCGAGCAGCACCGGCGCCACCAGTTCCGCGCCGTCGAAGACGCACGTCACCTCGGCGCCCGTCTGCGCCGCGAGCATCGAGAGGCCGCCGAGGAGCCGCAGCCGCTGCTTGTCGAGCGGCATCTGCGGATAGCCCGTCTTGGTGACGTTGTAGCCGTCCACGACCAGATGACACTGCGGCAGTTCGAGGAGCTGGTCGAGCAGCGCCGGGTCGGTCTCGGACAGCGCCCTGGCCGCGATGTCCTTGGGGGTCATACGGCCCGGCTCGACGGCGTCCACCGTGTCGGCGGGATGCACGGACGCGGGCGGCAGGGCCAGCTCGCGGCGCAGCCCCTGGGCGGCCTCCAGCACCGTGTCGAGCAGCAGCCGCACCCGCATGTCCTCGATGCTGCGGCCCTCGCGCACCGCCCTGCGGCTCGCCTCGACGGACGCCTCCGCCTCGCCGAGGCGGGTCCGCAGCCGCCGGGACTCGCTTTCGGCGGCGGTGACCCGGGCGGCGGCATCGGACTTGAGTGCCTCGGTCTCGGCGTTCGTACGTCGCAAGGCGGCCTCGCCGCGCTTCACATCACTCAGCGCGCTGCGCAGTTTCCGGCTGAGTACGTCGGCTTCCTTGCGGGCGGCCTCCAGCTCCGTGCGGAGCCGCTCCGTCTCGCTCTTCGTGTGCTCGCGCGCGTGCGCGAGCTCCTCGCGCAGCCGCTCCAGCTCCCGCTGGGCGGCCTCGTCGGCACGCTCGGCATCCGCCCGCAGGGCCTCCTCGCCCGCGGCGGCCACCAGCTTGACCCAGCCGACGGGACGCAGGACGTACGCGGCGGCGGCCACATCGGCGGGGTCGGCGGCGGCCGGCGGGGAGCCGGACTCCAGCGCGCGACACAGCTCGGGCTGCGCCTCGCGCAGCTTCTCGCCGATGCGCTGGCGGAACAGCGAGTCGCCCTCCAGGGCAGCCGCCATCGCGTTGCCGGCGAACTTGGCGCGCCGGGTCGGGGTAAAACGGGCGTACTGCCTCAGCTGGGACGGAAGTTCGGCGACGGTGAGGCCGCCGAACGCGTCCGAGACCAGTGCGACGACCTTGTGCCGTACACCTTCGGGCAGCGGGCGGTCGAGCACCTCGGCGTCGTCCCCGGCCGGTCCGGCCGGTTCAGCGCCGCTTGCATGCTCCACAATCCGTCACCCCACTACCCTTTCGGGCCGGTCCGCTCAGGAGCCGGCGCCCGGCCTGTCCACCAGTTCGATCTGGTCCACCGCGTTGCACCAGCGGCAGCGCACGGACTCGATGGTCTCACTGACCACCTCGCGTTCTTCGACCTTCGGCTCTCCGGCCAGGTCGAGGTGGACGTACTCGATCACCTTCGACGAGCGGGTCACATCGAAACGCGTGAGATTGCCGCACAGGGCGCAGCGCCACCGGGTCTCGGCAGTCGGCAGGGGAACCGTGGTCATCGTGCGTCCTCTTTCATCGTGCCTACTGCCCGTAACCCTACGGCCTCACGGGTACCCCCTGCGGCGGACCGTCCACGGTGCGGGACGGGGCCCGGCGAGGCGGTCTGTCCTGGCCGGTCCCGTTACGGGATGATCCGGGCATGATCAATTGGCGAGAAGCGGCGCGGGGGCCCGTGGTGACACACGGCGCGATCGGTCTGTGCTGCCTGATCTTCGTCATCGGCCCTCTCTCGGGGCTCAATGCGGTCTACGGCACCGGCGACTTCCTCCTCGCCGCGCAGAGCGGATATTTCGAGCGCTGGGGTGTCATCCCGAGCGAACTGCTGAGCGGCGCCCCGGCCGCGCTCGTCACCCCGCTGACCGCCCTGTTCGTACACGGCAGCTGGCTGCATCTGCTGGGCAACATGCTTTTCCTGTTCGTCTTCGGGGCGATGGCCGAGGAACGGATGGGCCGCATGCAGTTCGCCCTGCTCTATGTGGGCTGCGGCTACCTGGCCCTCGTCGTGTACGCCGTCGCCCATGCCGGCTCGGACCAGACGCTGGTGGGGGCCTCGGGAGCGATCTCGGCGGTGCTCGGCGCCTTCCTCTATCTCTTTCCCCGAGCACGCGTCACGAGCCTGTTTCCCTTCCTCTTCTTCCTGCCGCTGCGCTTACCCGCCTGGATCGTGCTGATCTTCTGGTTCGTCCTGCAGTGGCTGGCCGCGCGGAGCGCCGGTTCGGGCCCCGGGGTGGCGTATCTCGCGCATGTGGCGGGGTTCTGCGCGGGCTTCCTCTACGCCTGGGGGCGTAGCCGGCGTACGACTAGAGTGAGAGCCTCAGCGCCGGCCACCGAGGGAGAAAGCCAACCGTGATCACCGCGATCGTGCTCATCAAGACCAGCGTGGACCGGATCCCCGAGATCGCCGAGTCGATCGCCGCGCTGGAAAGCGTCAGCGAAGTCTTCTCGGTCACCGGTACGTACGACCTGATCGCCATGGTCCGCGTCGCCAAGCACGACGACCTGGCGGATGTCATCCCCGGCCGGATCAGCAAGATCCCCGGCGTCGAGGGCACCGACACGCATGTCGCTTTCCGTACGTACTCGCAGCACGACCTGGAAGCGGCCTTCGCGATCGGTCTCGACGCGTAAGGCCCGCGCTCCGGACACCCGGCTGCTCCGGACACCCGGCTGCTGACCGAAACCCGCTCGGCCGCGTCGGTGAGTCCTCACAGACGCGGCCGAGCGGGTACTGCGTGCTTCGAGAGCTTGTACGGCGTCAGACCGCCGGGACGCAACGGCCTTCCTCGGTACGGTAGTTCCACTTCGCGCCGTCCTTGACGAGCTCCTTGACGGCGCCCACGAACCGCTCGACGTGCTCGTCGGGCGTACCGGCGCCGAAGCTCACGCGGATCGCGTTCAGCGAGCGCTCGCCCGGCTCGGCCTCCGGCGCACCGCACTCCCCCGGGTCCTGCGGGTCGCTGCCGAGCAGGGTGCGGACCAGCGGGTGGGCGCAGAAGAGGCCGTCCCGTACGCCGATTCCGTACTCGGCGGAGAGCGCGGCGGCGAAGTGCGAGCTGTTCCAGCCGTCGACGACGAAGGAGATGACGCCGACGCGCGGGGCGTCGTCACCGAAGAGGGAGAGCACCCTCACCGCGTCGACCTCGGCCAGCCCCTCCAGCACCTTCGTCACGAGCTGCTGCTCGCGCTCCACCAGCGAGTCGAAGCCCGCCTCTGTCAGCGCCTTGCAGGCGGAGGCGATCGAGTACACGCCGATGACGTTGGGCGAACCGGCCTCGTGGCGGGCGGCCGTGGTGTGCCATTCGACGTCCACGCCGCCGTCGGCGCGGCGTGCGACCTTGCGCGAGGCGCCGCCGCCCGCGAGGTACGGCTCGGCGCTCTGGAGCCAGTCGGCGCGGCCCGCGAGCACTCCGGAGCCGAACGGCGCGTACAGCTTGTGCCCGGAGAAGGCGACCCAGTCGACGTCCAACTCCGCGATGTTCAGCGGGTGGTGGGGCGCGAGCTGCGCGGCGTCCAGCACGATCCGCGCGCCGTGGGCGTGAGCGGCGGCGGCGAGCTCCTTGACCGGCCACAGCTCGCCGGTGACGTTCGACGCGCCGGTCACGCAGACGAGCGCGGGGCCGTACGGGTCACGGTCGGCCAGGGCGCGCTCCAGGGTCTCGACGGCCTGGGCCGGAGTGCGGGGCGCGTTCAGGAAGTTGACCTCCGCGTCGCGCCAGGGCAGCAGCGAGGCATGGTGCTCGGTCTCGAAGACGAACACCTGGCAGTCGGCGGGGAGGGCCGCGGCCAGCAGGTTGAGCGAGTCGGTCGTCGAGCGGGTGAAGACGACCTGGTCACTCTCGCGGCAGCCAAGGAACTCGGCGACGGTGGCGCGGCTGTTCTCGAAGAGGTCCGTCGACAGCTGCGAGAGGTACCCGGCGCCGCGGTGCACGCTGCCGTAGTACGGGGCGTACGCCGCGACGTCGTCCCACACGCGCTGGAGGGCCGGGGCGCTGGCCGCGTAGTCGAGAGCGGCGTAGGTGACCTCGCCACCCGTCACGAGCGGCACGAGGACATCTCGCCCGAGAACGGGCAGGGTCCCTGAAATATCACGACAAACAGTCTGGTCGGCGGCAGCGGTGGGGACAGACATGGCGAACTCCCGAAAAAGGCAGGCGAATTCCCCGCGCCGGCGGATACGCGGCAGCGCTGGAGAAAAAGAAAGGGGTGTGCGAAGAAGGGGCGAAAAGGCCCTATCGCATTCGCTTGCTCACAAGAGGCTCCCTGAGAACCAGGACCCCAAGTCTTCGAGGGGTCCGCGCTTGCCGTAGACCTTTCTGTCTACGGCCTGGTCTTCACCCGGGGCACCCCGCCACGGACGGAGGGTTGCCGGACAGCAAGCCGGGGCCAAAACGCTGTCACTCATGACCTGGTAAGCATCTTGCCACACGATCAAGAAGACGCAAGGCGTAGTCCAGACTTTGGACTACGCTCGCGTCACACACCATCCGCACTCAGCTGTTGCTGGCAGCCACCCAGCGCTCCAGCGCGGCCCGCGCCGCCCCCGAGTCGATCGCCTCGGCGGCCTTGGCGATCCCCGCCGCGAGCTGGTCGTTCAGGGACGCGTCCGTCGGATCCAGCGCGACCAGCGCCGCCGCCGTGTTCAGCAGCACCGCATCGCGCACCGGACCGGTCTCGCCGCCCAGCAGCCGCCTCGCGACGTCCGCGTTGTACGACGCGTCCGCGCCGCGCAGCGCCTCGACGGGCACCATCTCCAGGCCCACGTCGCGAGGGTCGAAGGCCTGCTCCGTGACCGCTCCGTTCCGTACGATCCACACCCGCGAGGTTGCGGTCGTGGTCAGCTCGTCGAGACCGTCGTCGCCCCGGAAGACGAGCGCGGAGTTCCCCCGGTCGGCGAGAACACCCGCCACGATGGGGGCCATCCGGGCGTCCGCGACACCGACCGCCTGCGCCTTCACCTGCGCCGGGTTGGTCAGCGGGCCGAGGATGTTGAACGTCGTCTGCGCGCCCAGCTCCTTGCGTGCCTTCGCGGCATACCGCAGGGCGGGGTGGAACTTCACCGCGAAGCAGAAGGTGATGCCCGCTTCCTCCGCGACCTGGGCGACGCGCTGCGGCGTCAGTTCCAGATTGACGCCGAGCTTCTCCAGCACGTCCGAGGCCCCGCTCGCGGACGAGGCCGCCCGGTTGCCGTGCTTGACGACCTTGGCGCCGGTGCCGGCCACGACGATCGCGGACATCGTGGAGATGTTGACCGTCTTGGCCAGGTCGCCGCCCGTACCCACGATGTCGACCGTACGGCCCGGCACCTCGATGGTGTTGGCGTGCGCGTACATCGCCCGTACGAGACCGGTGACCTCGTCGACCGTCTCACCCTTGGCGCGCAGCGCGACCGCGAAACCCGCGATCTGGGCGTCCGTCGCCTCACCGCTCATGATGCGGTCCATGGCCCAGGCGGTGTCGTCCGCGGAGAGATTCTCGCCGCGCAGCAGGGGGTTCAGCACACCCGGCCAGGAGCCGGCCGCCACGCTGTCGCCGCCAACCGGGGTCACAACGTTCATGGTCCGCTCCAGGGTCCACAGCCAGTAAGGATGCCTCCTACCCTATCCAGCCGGGCGGACAGCGAAGAGCCCCGTCCGACGATTGGACGGGGCTCCTGCTGTGGCGACCTGTGTGGCAGGTCAGAGATCAGTGGTGGCCGTGGCCGCTGGTGATCTCCTTGTACTCGTCGGCGGTCGGCTTGGGGATCTGGTTCCCCTCGCCGTAGTAGCCCTTGCTGAGCTTGGCCCGCAGCTTCTGGCCACGCGTCACCTTGCGCTTGACACCGTTCTCGTCGACCTCCGGGCCGATCTCGGCCGGCGCGTACTGCTCGTGCGCCGTGAGGCCGTGCAGCTGCGCCTGGCTGATCGGCTCGTGGATCTCGACGAACTCACCGTGCGGCAGGCGCTTGATGATGCCGGACTCGCGTCCGTGCAGCACCTTGTCCTTGTCGCGCCGCTGAAGGCCGAGGCAGATCCGCCTGGTAATGATGAACGCGAGGACCGGTCCCACGAAGTAGGTGATCCGGACGAACCAGGTGATCGAGTTCAGCGACATGTGGAAGTGGGTGGCGAAGATGTCGTTGCCACCACCGAGCAGCATGATCATGTACCCGGTGATCCAGGCGACGCCCAGACCGGTCCTGGTCGGCGCGTTGCGCGGCCGGTCCAGGATGTGGTGCTCGCGCTTGTCGCCGGTGATCCACGACTCGATGAACGGGTAGACCGCGATCGCGACGAGGACCAGACCGAAGACGGTCAGCGGGATGAACACGCCCAGGGCGAGCGTGTGGCCCCACAGGTTGATCTCCCAGCCGGGCATGACACGGATCAGGCCTTCGGCGAAGCCCATGTACCAGTCGGGCTGGGCGCCGGTGGACACCTGGTCCGGACGGTACGGGCCGAGCGCCCAGACCGGGTTGATCGTGAACAGCGCCGAGATGGCCGCGATGACACCGAAGACCAGGAAGAAGAAGCCTCCGGCCTTGGCCATGTAGACCGGCAGCAGCGGCATGCCGACGACGTTCTTGTTCGTACGGCCGGGACCCGCGAACTGCGTGTGCTTGTGGTAGAAGACCAGGATCAGGTGCGCCACCACGAGGCCGAGCATGATGCCCGGCAGCAACAGGATGTGGATGGAGTAGAACCTGGCCACCATGTCGTGGCCGGGGAACTCCCCGCCGAACAGGAAGAACGAGATGTACGTGCCGACGACGGGCGTCGCCAGGATCGCGCCCTGCGTGAAGCGGACACCGGTGCCGGAGAGCAGGTCGTCCGGGAGCGAGTAGCCGGTGAACCCGGTGAACATGCCCAGGACGAACAGCAGGAAGCCGAACAGCCAGTTGATCTCACGCGGCTTGCGGAACGCGCCCGTGAAGAACACGCGCATCATGTGCACGAACATCGCCGCGAGGAAGATCAGCGCGGCCCAGTGGTGGATCTGCCGGATGAGCAGACCGCCACGGACGTCGAAGCTGATCTCCAGGGTCGACGCGAAGGCCTCCGTCATGCGGATGCCCTGCATCGGCACGTACGAGCCGTGGTACACGACCTCGTTCATGCTCGGGTGGAAGAACAGCGTCAGGTACACACCCGTGAGGATGATGATGATGAAGCTGTAGAGCGCGATCTCACCCAGCATGAAGGACCAGTGGTCCGGGAAGATCTTGCGCATGTTGGCCTTGGCGAGGGTGTAGATACCCAGCCGGCCGTCCGCCCAGTCGGCTACCCGCTCACCCGCGGGTGCCTGCTTGCGCTTGTCGTCAGCGGTGCTCATCCGCGCTCCCAGAAACTAGGACCGACGGGCTCTTCGAAGTCGCTGAGCGCTTCGAGGAATCCTTCGTCATTCACACCGATCCGCAGCTGCGGGAGGGCGTGACCGGCCGGGCCGAAGATGACGCGGGCACCGTCGGAGAGGTCGAAGGTGGACTGGTGGCACGGGCAGAGCACGTGATGTGTCTGCTGCTCGTACAGGCTGATCGGGCAGCCGACGTGGGTGCAGATCTTCGAGAACGCCACGATGCCCTGGTGGGACCAGTCGAGTTCGCGCTTGTCCTTGATGTCCTGCGGCTGAAGCCGGACGATCATCAGGGCTGCCTTGGCGATCTCGTTGTTGAACTCGTGGTCGTCCTCCTCCAGGCCTTCCGGCTTGGCGAAGGTCAGCGAACCGACCGCGATGTCCTCGGGACGCAGCGGCTCATCCGTGTTCATGTTGATGAGCTGCTTGCCCTTGCCCCACAGCGTGTGGCGCAGCTTCTCCTCGGGCAGCGGACCCAGGTCGCGCAGCAGCACCACACCGGAGAGCGGCACCATGGCCAGCGCGCCGAACATCGTGGTGCGGATCAGCTTGCGGCGGCCGATCACGGACTCCTCGGCGCCTGCCTTGAAGTCGGCCATGACCTTGGCCTTGACCTCGGGCTCGGCCGCGATGGGGTGACGCTCGTCGGCGATCTCGTGGTCGGACATCAGGGTGCGTGCCCAGTGGACCGCCCCCGCGCCGATGCAGAAGAGCGCGAGACCGAGGGTCAGGCCCAGCGAGAGGTTCAGCGAGCTCACGTGCCCGAGCGGCCAGACGTACACGATCTGGTCGATGGGGAACGCCACGAACGAGGCGATGAAGCCGATCGTGGACAGCATGGACAGCGTGAACAGCAGGGCGACCGTGCGCTCGGAGCGCTTGGCGGCCCGCTCGTCGATGTCCTGGATACGCGGCTTGTGGGGCGGCAGCCCCGGGTCCGCGAACGGGTCTTCCGCCACGGCTACAGCGCCGTGCGCGGTGTCCTGCTCACTGGGCAGGTTCTTCTCTGGAATCTCTTGGCTACTCATGACTTCTTGGCCTTAGCGGTGTGGGCCGCGACCCAGACGGCGACAGCGATCAGCGAACCGAGACCGAAGATCCAGCCGAAGAGACCCTCGCTGACGGGGCCGAGGCCGCCCAGCGCGACGCCGCCGGGCGTCTCCGTCTCCTCACCGTTCACGGTCTTGACGTACGCGATGATGTCCTTCTTCTGCTGCTCCGGCAGCGTGGTGTCGGGGAAGGACGGCATGTTCTGCGGGCCGGTCTGCATGGCCTCGTAGAGGTGCTTCGGGTCCACGTCTTCGAGACTCGGGGCGTACTTGCCGTTCGTCAGGGCACCGCCCTCGCCCGTGAAGTTGTGGCACTGGGCGCAGTTGGTACGGAACAGGTCGCCACCCTTGGCGATGTCCGCACCCTTGGGGTCGTACTGCTTCTCGGTCGGCGTGATCGGGCCGGCGCCGAGCGAAGCGACGTACGCGGCGAGCTGGTCGATCTCGGCCTGCGAGTAGATCTTCTTCTTCTCCGGCACCTGGGCGCCGGGCTGCTGCGCCGGCATACGTCCGGTGCCGACCTGGAAGTCCACTGCGGCAGAGCCGACGCCCACCAGGGACGGGCCGTCGGAACTGCCCTGACCGCCGGTGCCGTGGCAGCTGGAGCAGCCGACGGCGTAGAGCTTCTTGCCCTCCTCGATGGCGAGGGACTGGGCGGTTTCATCGGCCTGGGCCTTGCCCGCGGGCGCGAACGCGGCGTACAGCCCCCCGGTGGCCGCCAGCGCGAGGAGTAGTACGACGACCGCCGCCAGCGGATGGCGTCGTCGTGCGGAGAGCTTTTTCACGGATTACCCCGGTGTCAGGATCTTCTGCGTCGATGGGTGCTGGATGTGGGCCGGGTTACGGACCCGACCTACTTGATCATGTAGATCGTGGCGAAGAGGCCGATCCAGACGACATCGACGAAGTGCCAGTAGTAGGACACGACGATGGCGGCGGTTGCCTGCTCGTGGGTGAATCTCTTGGCCGCGTAGGTGCGGCCGAGGACCAGCAGGAAGGCGATGAGTCCGCCCGTCACATGCAGTCCGTGGAAGCCGGTCGTCAGGTAGAACACCGAGCCGTACGGGTCGGACGAGAGCGAGAGGCCCGCGTCCTTCACCAGCTCGGTGTACTCGAGGACCTGGCCTCCGATGAAGATCGCACCCATCACGAACGTAAGGATGAACCACGCCCGGAGCTTCTTCACGTCCCCGCGCTCGGCGGCGAAGACGCCGAGCTGGCAGGTGAGGGAGGAGAGCACCAGGATCGTGGTGTTCGTCGCCGAGAACGGGAAGTTCAGGTGTTCCGCCTGCTGCTTCCAGAACTCGGGACCCGTCACCGATCGCAGGGTGAAGTACATCGCGAAGAGGGCCGCGAAGAACATCAGCTCGGAACTCAACCAGATGATGGTTCCGACGCTGGTGAGGTTCGGTCGATTGACCGACGGGTGCGCGAGCCCTTTGTCTACTGTCGTTGCTGTCGCCACGACCGACATTATGTCGGTCGCTTATCCCGCCCTCACTCCCGGGGGTGCCATTCGGTGTGTCCATGCTCTGAGAAGGCCCTGTGACCTGAGCCGAACGGCCCATCGGGAGTACCGTCGAAGGCAGATACGAACCCCTGCTGACTGGCTGTCGGACGGAGTAGCATCCGCGCATCGGTTCCTGATCCAACACCGAGCCTTCGAGGGCTTTCAGATGCATGGAGGAACAATGACCGCCACGGTCCTGGTCTACAGCGACAACGCGAACACCCGCGAACAGGTGCGGTTGGCGGCGGGTCGCAGGCCCGCCGCGGACGTCCCGCCGGTCGAGTTCTTCGAGTGCGCCACGCTGCCGGCCGTCCTCACGGCGCTGGACAAGGGCGGCATCGACGTCTGCGTCCTGGACGGCGAGGCGGTGCCCGCGGGCGGCATGGGCGTATGCCGGCAGATCAAGGACGAGGTCTTCAACTGCCCGCCCGTGCTGCTGCTGATCGGGCGCCCGCAGGACTCCTGGCTGGCCACCTGGAGCCGCGCCGAGAGCGCTGTGACCCTTCCGGTCGACCCCGTGGAGTTCGCGGACGCACTGGCCGCCCTGTTGCGCGGCAGGCTCGCCGTCGAGGCGTGACACCCGCGCGAGGCCCCGTCAGACCTCCGGCCGCAGCCTGGCCGCGTCGACGGGGCTTGCGCCTTCCCCGATACCGGCCAGCACGGCGCTGCCCTTGCGCCACTTGTCCCAGGGCACGTTCCAGTCGCCGAAGCCGTTGCCGAACGGGTCCATCATGCTGCCCGCGCTGTTGACCACTTGGACGATGTCGCCCTCGCGGACGGTTTTGAAGAACCACTCGGCGTTGCTCGTACTCATGCCGGTGCAGCCGTGGCTGACGTTGGCCGACCCCTGCGAGCCGACCGACCAGGGCGCGGCATGGACGTACTCACCGCTCCAGGTGACCCGCGTCGCGAAGTAGACGGGCAGGTCGTACGAGTCCGCTGTGCCCTCCGCGATGCCGACGGTCGTACCGCGCATCCGTACGAAGTACTCCTTGCCCAGTACGACCTTGACGCCGTTGCGGGTGGAAAAGCCGGGCTTGCCCGTGGTCACCGGAATGGTGTTGATCACCTTGCCGTTGCGCTTCACCGTCATCTGGTGCGAGCCGGCGTCCGTGATGGCCTCCAGCCGGTCCCCGATGGTGAGCCGCAACGGCTTCGCGGGGCCGCCGTAGAACCTGTCGGCCACCTTGATGCCTTCGAGGGTGCTGCGCACCGTGATGGTGGCGTTGGCGGGCCAGTACTCCTTGGGGCGGAAGTGCAGTTTCTTGTCGTCCACCCAGTGCCAGGAACCCTGCACCGTGGGCTGGGAGCGCACCTTCAGGGCGCGCTCGACGACCGCTCTGGCCGCGTCGCCCTTGACGGGGGCGCTGAGTTCGGCGGTGATGGGCTGGCCGACGCCGTACTTGCCGGCCTTGGGGCCGAAGGTGACCTGCAGGCGCTTCCTCGGGGGCACGGACGTCTCGAAGGCGAGGGTCCGCGCACCGGGCGCGCCGTCCTCGTCCTCGGTGGCGACCTTGACCGTGTAGCGCGCTCCTGCCGCCAGTGGGGCGGTGCTGTGCCAGCGGGAGCCGTCGGCGTTGAGCTCGCCCGCCAGATAGCGCCCTGTGGCGTCGGAGGCCGTCACATCCGTGATCCGGCTGTCGCTGTTCCTGGCGGTGATCTCCAGGGGCTTCTCGGGATCCACCTTGGCTGTGCCGGTGTCCGTATTGAAAGAGACCTGGTCCGCGGCGTCGTACGGCGCCGCGGAGAGCGGATGTCCCCCGCCGGCTCCACTGCACGCCGTCCCGGCCGCCGCGAGGGACGCGATCAGCAAGGAGCAGCTCAGAACCGTCCGGGGTCGAAGTGCGTGGGCCATGATCACACATTAGGAATATTTCACGCGTACGGCGCGCCGGGAGAAGCCAAACGAGGGACCCGCCCACCTGACGTACAGGTGGGCGGGTCCCTCGGGCGTGTTGCGAGTGCCTCTGCTGGTTCTACTGGTTCTGGCTCTCACCGCGGTAGTACTCGAAGACCCAGCCGAAGAGGCCGATCAGGATCAGCGGCAGCGAGAAGAACAGCAGCCACCAGCCGAGGGCGACGCCCAGGAAGGCGAACGCGCCACCGATGGCCAGCGAGAGCGGCTGCCAGCTGTGCGGCGAGAAGAAGCCGACATCGCCGGCCTCGTCCGCCACGTCGGCCTCCTTGTCGTCCTGAGCCATGGCGTCCACATTCTTGGCCGTGAAGGCCAGGTAGTAGCCGATCATGATGCTCAGGCCGAAGGCCAGGAAGAGCGCCGTGGTTCCGGCGGGCTCCTTCGACCACACGCCATAGACGATCGCCATGGCGAGGATGAAGACGCTCAGCCAGATGAACATCTTGCCCTGGATCTTCACTTGCCGGCCTCCTTGCCGCCGAGCAGCGCGGTGTCCTTGTGGCCGACGTTCTCGAGCTGGTCGAGAGCGGCGATCTCAGGGTGGTGCAGGTCGAACGCCGGAGATTCGGAACGGATCCGCGGCAGCGTGAGGAAGTTGTGCCGCGGGGGCGGGCAGGAAGTCGCCCACTCCAGCGAACGGCCGTAGCCCCACGGGTCGTCGACCTCGATCTTCTCGCCGTACTTCGCGGTCTTCCAGACGTTGTAGAAGAACGGAAGGATCGACAGGCCCAGCACGAACGAGGCGATCGTCGAGATCGTGTTCAGCAGGGTGAAGCCGTCGGCCGCGAGGTAGTCGGCATAACGACGGGGCATGCCCTCGGCGCCGAGCCAGTGCTGCACCAGGAACGTGCCGTGGAAGCCCACGAACAGCGTCCAGAAGGTCATCTTGCCCAGGCGCTCGTCCAGCATCTTGCCGGTGAACTTCGGCCACCAGAAGTGGAATCCGGCGAACATCGCGAAGACCACGGTGCCGAAGACGACGTAGTGGAAGTGCGCGACGACGAAGTACGAGTCGGAGACGTGGAAGTCCATCGGGGGCGACGCCAGGATGACGCCGGTCAGACCACCGAAGGCGAAGGTGATCAGGAAGCCGACGGTCCAGAGCATCGGTGTCTCGAAGGACAACGAGCCCTTCCACATGGTGCCGATCCAGTTGAAGAACTTCACACCGGTCGGTACCGCGATAAGGAAGGTCATGAACGAGAAGAACGGCAGTAGGACGCCGCCCGTGACGTACATGTGGTGCGCCCACACCGTGACCGAGAGGCCCGCGATCGCGATCGTCGCGGCGATCAGACCGATGTAACCGAACATCGGCTTGCGGCTGAAGACCGGGATGATCTCGGAAACGATTCCGAAGAACGGCAGCGCGATGATGTAGACCTCGGGATGCCCGAAGAACCAGAACAAGTGCTGCCACAGAAGCGATCCGCCGTTGGCCGCGTCGAAGATGTGCGCACCGAATTTACGGTCCGCCTCCAGCGCGAAGAGCGCGGCAGCCAGCACCGGGAAGGCGAGCAGGACCAGAACACCGGTCAGCAGCACGTTCCAGGTGAAGATCGGCATACGGAACATCGTCATGCCGGGTGCGCGCATGCAGATGATCGTGGTGATGAAGTTGACCGAACCGAGGATCGTGCCGAAGCCGGAGAAGGCCAGACCCATGATCCACATGTCGGCGCCGATGCCCGGCGAACGGACCGCGTCCGACAGCGGGGCGTAGGCGAACCAGCCGAAGTCGGCCGCACCCTGGGGGGTGAGGAAGCCGGCCACGGCGATCAGCGAACCGAAGAGGTACAGCCAGTACGCGAACATGTTCAGCCGCGGGAACGCCACATCGGGCGCGCCGATCTGCAGCGGCATGATCCAGTTCGCGAATCCGGCGAACAGCGGCGTCGCGAACATCAGCAGCATGATCGTGCCGTGCATCGTGAACGCCTGGTTGAACTGCTCGTTCGACATGATCTGTGTGCCGGGGCGGGCGAGTTCGGCGCGCATGAAGAGCGCCATTACGCCGCCGACGCAGAAGAAGATGAACGACGTGATCAGGTAGAGCGAGCCGATGGTCTTGTGGTCAGTGGTGGTCAGCCACTTGATGACGACATTTCCCGGCTGCTTGCGCCGTACCGGCAGTTCGTTCTCGTAGTACGAGCCGTCTGCCGCCGCGGCACCCTGGGGTTGATTGAGGATGCTCACAGTTTGTTCGTCTCCGCATTCCTGGCCGGGTCGGTCTGCTCGATACCGGCCGGGATGTAGCCGGTCTGGCCCTTCTCCGCCAGCTCCTTGAGGTGCTGCTGGTAACGCTCCGGGGAGACGACCTTCACGTTGAAGAGCATCCGGGAGTGGTCGACACCGCAGAGCTCGGCACACTTGCCCCGGAAGGTGCCCTCACGCGTGGGGGTCACCTCGAAGACGTTGGTGTGGCCGGGGATGACGTCCTGCTTCATCAGGAACGGCACCACCCAGAAGGAGTGGATGACGTCGCGCGAAGTCAGGACGAAGCGGACCTTCTCGCCCTTCGGCAGCCACAGGGTCGGACCCGGGTTGCCGTTCTGCGGGTTCCGCTCACCCGGAGTACCGACCGCGTAGACGCCTTCGGCACCTTCGGGGAACTGCTTGGTGTACATGTCCGGGATGGCGTTGAGCTCCTTGGGGGGCTTCACGCCCGTGGCGGCGTCGCCGTCCACGTTCTCCACGTAGTTGAATCCCCAGCTCCACTGGAAGCCGACCACGTTGACGGTGTGGGCCGGCTTGTCCGAGAGCGCGAGGAGCTTCGACTCGTCGCGCGCGGTGAAGTAGAAGAGGACCGAGACGATGATGAGCGGAACCACGGTGTACAGCGCCTCGATGGGCATGTTGTACCGGGTCTGCGGAGGTACTTCGATCTTGGTGCGGCTACGCCGGTGGAAGATGACGCTCCACAGGATCAAGCCCCATACCAGGACGCCCGTAATGAGCGCTGCCGCCCACGAGCCCTGCCAGAGGGAGAGAATCCTGGGAGCCTCTTCGGTGACCGGGGTAGGCATCCCGAGGCGGGGGAAGTCTTCCCATGTGTACGAGCAACCAGAGGCGGTCGCCAGGACCACGCCCGCGGTCAGCACCTGGAGCAGCTTCCGCCGCATCGGGCGCCGCGACGAGCGGTCGGAGCCGTTGGGACTCACGTAGCGCCTTCCCGAGAGTCTCGCCCGCGCGGTTGGTTGCGGCCGTCTCGCTGGTCGGTCGCCGGCCCTGACGCGGGCAGGGGTTTGGATGTTTATGCGGACCAAACCCTACTGGACGCTATTTGGGGTCGCGCGGGGAGGGTGCCCAACGCGCCGTACCCCTCCCCGAAGGGATGGCTTATCGGTGGAATCCCGGCCTCCGCCCACCATCTGACCGGCCGTCCGAGGGGCCGTACCGGTGCGGCGCGAATTGGGGATTAGCGTGGCAGTGTGCCCTACTTCGACGCCGCCTCCTCAGCCCCGCTGCACCCCGTCGCCCGGCAGGCCCTGCTTGCCTCGCTCGACGAGGGATGGGCCGACCCTTCCCGTCTCTACCGCGAGGGGCGGCGCGCCAGGATGCTGCTCGACGCGGCGAGGGAGGCGGCGGCGGAATCGGTGGGCTGCCGCCCCGACGAGCTCGTATTCACCTCTTCCGGCACCCGCGCGGTGCACTCCGGAGTCTCCGGCGTGCTCGCCGCCCGTCGGCGTGTCGGCCGCCACCTGGTCGTCTCCGCCGTAGAGCACTCCTCGGTGCTCCACTCGGCCGCCGAGCACGAGGCGGCGGGCGGTACGACGACCGAGGTCCCGGTGGACCGGGCGGGCCGGGTGGACCCCGCGGCGTACGCGCGAGCTCTTCGCGACGACACCGCGCTGGCCTGCCTGCAGTCCGCCAACCACGAGGTCGGCACCGAGCAGCCGGTGGCCAAAATCGCACAGGAGTGCCGGGCGGTGGGTGTGCCGCTGCTGGTGGACGCGGCGCAGTCGCTGGCGTGGGGACCGGTGGAAGGCGACTGGTCGCTGCTTACGGCAAGTGCCCACAAATGGGGTGGTCCGGCGGGGGTCGGGCTGCTGGTCGTACGCAAGGGCGTGCGGTTCGCCGCGCAAGGGCCCGCCGACGAGCGGGAGTCCGGGCGGGCGGCCGGCTTCGAGAACCTGCCCGCGATCGTGGCGGCTGCGGCGTCGCTCCGGGCCGTACGGGCGGAGGCGGCCGCCGAGGCGGTGCGGCTACGGGCACTGGTGGACCGGATCCGGGCCCGGGTGCCGGAGCTCGTACCGGATGTGGAGGTGGTCGGCGATCCGGTGCGGCGGCTGCCGCACGTGGTCACCTTCTCGTGCCTGTACGTCGACGGGGAGACGCTGCTGCACGAGCTGGACCGCGCCGGTTTCTCCGTGTCGTCCGGTTCGTCCTGCACGAGCAGCACGCTCACTCCAAGCCATGTGCTGCGGGCGATGGGGGTGCTGACGGAGGGCAACGTCCGGATTTCACTCCCGCCGGGGACGGCGGCGGTGGACGTGGACCGCTTCCTGGAGGTGCTGCCGGGGGCGGTGGCGGGGGTGCGGGAGCGGCTGGGGGCGCCGGTCGCGTCGTCGGGGCCGGCCGATGTGGAGTCGCTGGTCGTGGACTCGCTCGGCAAGCGGTGTCCGATCCCGGTGATCGAACTGGCGAAGGTGATCGGCGATGTGCCGGTCGGGGGGACGGTGACTGTGCTCTCGGACGACGAGGCGGCCCGGCTGGACATTCCGGCGTGGTGCGGGATGCGGGGGCAGGAGTACGTGGGCGAGCGCCCGGCCGAGCGGGGCACGGCGTACGTGGTTCGGCGGCTTGCCTGACGGGTGCGGGTGCGGTGCGGGTAGACCCCGCTCCTCAATCGCCGGACGGGCTCCAAAGCAGCCCGTCCGGCGATTGAGGACACGCCCGCAGGCGTCCCAGGGGTCAGGACAGGTGCGCCCGGACCTCTTCCGCCGCTGCGTGGCCGTACGCCTTCGTGAAGCGGTCCATGAAATTGGCGCGGCGCAGCGTGTACTCCTGCGTGCCCAGCGTCTCGATCACCAGCGTCGCCAGCATGCACCCGACCTGCGCGGCGCGCTCAAGGCCGACCCCCCAGGCGAGCCCGGACAGGAACCCCGCACGGAACGCGTCGCCGACGCCGGTCGGGTCGACCTTGCCATCCTCCTCGGGACAGCCGACGACCACTGGCTCGTCCCCGACGCGCTCTATGCGCACACCCCGCGAGCCAAGGGTGGTGACGCGGTGGCCGACCTTGCCCAGGATCTCCTCGTCGGTCCAGCCGGTCTTGGACTCGATGAGCCCCTTCTCGTACTCGTTGGAGAAGAGGTACGTCGCGCCGTCGAGCAGCGTGCGGATGTCCTCCCCCGTCATGCGGGCGATCTGCTGCGAGAAGTCCGCCGCGAACGGGATGGACCGGGCCTTGCACTCCTCCGTATGGCGCAGCATCGCCTCGGGATCGTCCGCACCGATCAGGACCAGGTCCAGGCCGCCCACGCGCTTGGCGACCGCCTGGAGCTCGATCTGGCGGGCCTCGCTCATCGCGCCCGTATAGAAGGAGCCGATCTGGTTGTGGTCGGCGTCGGTGGTGCACACGAAGCGGGCCGTGTGCAGGACCTCGGAGATGCGCACCGAGCCGGTGTCCACTCCGTGCCGGTCGAGCCACGCGCGGTACTCGTCGAAGTCCGAGCCGGCCGCGCCGACCAGGATCGGCGCCGTGCCGAGCTGGCCCATGCCGAAGCAGATGTTGGCGCCGACACCACCCCGGCGTACGTCGAGGTTGTCGACCAGGAAGGAGAGCGAGACCGTGTGCAGCTGGTCCGCGACCAGCTGGTCGGCGAAGCGGCCGGGGAAGGTCATGAGGTGGTCGGTGGCGATGGAGCCGGTGACTGCGATACGCACGACGAGGACGCTCCTGTGGAGGGGTGGCGTTGACAGTTCACGCTACCTGGTCGTAGCCGCTCGCACTAAGCGGCAAAACTACCCGATAGTAGGGCTTTTTTTCGGACGTCGCTGGTGTCTACGGTGCCAACATCGGGTCCGCGGTGTGGCGGCCCCCATAGCAACGGGAGCATCCCGAATGCAGAAGCACAGCGTTACGTCGTCCGCCCGCGCCGCCGAGCAGGACAGCGGCCTGGAGGAACTGCGCGGGGACTGCGCCCGGATGGTCCCGCACTGGGCGGTACCCGCCGCCGCGGCGGCCGCTCCCGTACCGGCCTCGCTCATCCACGGCATCACCGTGCCGCCCGCCTCGGCACGCCTGGTGGGCGGGATGTCCGAATACGGGGGCTGATCCCGGACCCCGAGGCACACGAGGGGAGTACGAGGGGAACCGTGCGCTCCCCCGCTCCGTCCCACCGGTGTCCCCCGTAAAGGGGATACACATACGGCACAGGACGGCAGAGCAGCCGAAGGAGCGATGCGGTGAGCACCGAGCGACCGGAAGAGGACGCGGTCAGCGTCCACAGGCGGCGTTCCCCGCTGGCCGCCGCCTCAGTGGCCGCAGCGGTGCTGCTGGCCGGGGGCGGCGCCGCCTACTGGGCGTCGACCGCCGCGGACGGCGGAGGCAGCGGTACGAGGAGCGGCGCGGCAGCGGGCGACGGCACGCCGCCGCCGCCGCCGCTCAACCTCGATGGCCATACGGACGGCAGTGCGCCGGGCATCGCCCCCGGCGAACCCGACCCGAACGGCGGGGTGACCTACCGCGCCGAGGGGAAGCTGCCCCAGGGCCCCGACTCCGCCCACGTGTACCGGGCGTCGGGCGCGGTCACCGAGGCGGAGGTGGCACGGCTGGCCGAGGCACTCGGCGTACCGGGCAAACCGCGCGTCGAGGGCACGGCCTGGAAGGTCGGGGTCACCAAAGACGGCTCGGGGCCCGTGCTCCAGGTCAACAAACAGGCGCCGGGCACCTGGACGTTCGCGAGGTACGGGCCGGGCGGCGGCGACAACTGCGCCAAGGTCGACAAGTGCCCCGACACCTACCGGCCCGGCGGCGAAGGGCCCGCGGTGAGCGAGAAGGCCGCGAAGGAGGCGGCGGCGCCCGTGCTGAAGGCGCTGGGCCAGGACGACGCCAAGCTGGACGCCCGCCAACTGATGGGCGCGGTACGGGTGGTGAACGCCGACCCGGAGGTGGGCGGGCTGCCGACGTACGGCTGGGCGACCGGTATCCAGATCGGCTCCGACGGGCAACCGGTCGGCGGCAGCGGGCAGTTGAAGAGCCTGACGAAGGGCGCCGAGTACCCGGTCATCAGCGCCGACGAGGCGCTGAAGCAGCTGAACAAGGCCGGGGAGGGTGCCGGCAAGATCGGCATCGGCGGTTGCGCCACGCCCGTGCCGCACGGGCCCGAGAGCAACAAGGCCGACGAGAAGGGCGACAAGGTCCAATCGCCTTGCGGGACGGACGTCGGGCAGCCGCCGGCCTCCCCGGAGCCCGTGGCCGTGGGCGGGGCGGTCTTCGGGCTGGCCGCGCAGTACGTCGACGGGCGGCAGGCGCTCGTACCTTCGTGGCTCTTCGAGGTAAAGCTCGGAGGCGGCGCACAGCCGTTCACGATCACGCACCCCGCGGTCGATCCCGACTATTTGGCCAAGCCGCCTGCCTCGCCGGCTCCGCCCGAGAGCGGCAAGCCGTCGACGGAGCCGCGGCAGGTTGAGTCGTACAGCGCCGACGGGCGCAAGCTCACCCTGCACTTCTGGGGCGGAGTGTGCAGCGACTACGCGGCGAAGGCGAGCGAGGAGAACGGGGTGGTGAAGGTGAAGATCACCGAGACCAATCCGGACCCCGGGCGGGCCTGCATCATGATCGCCAAGGAGCTCAAGGAGACCGTGACGCTCGACAAGCCGCTGGACGGCCGGAAGGTCGTGGACGCGCGGAGCGGTGAGACCGTGCCGCACACGTAGGGCCGTACGTGCGCGCACGAAGAAGGCGGCGGTCCCGGTCCGGGGCCGCCGCCTTCTTTCGCTGCGCGTTTTAGCTGAACGAGTCGCCGCAGGCGCAGGAGCCCGTGGCGTTCGGGTTGTCGATCGTGAAGCCCTGCTTCTCGATGGTGTCGACGAAGTCGATGGAGGCGCCGCCCAGGTACGGGGCGCTCATGCGGTCGGTGACGACCTTGACGCCGTCGAAGTCCTTGACGACGTCGCCGTCGAGCGAGCGCTCGTCGAAGAAGAGCTGGTACCGCAGGCCCGAGCAGCCACCGGGCTGGACGGCCACGCGCAGCGCCAGGTCCTCCCGGCCTTCCTGGTCCAGCAGGGCCTTGACCTTGGAGGCGGCGGCGTCGGACAGGAGAATGCCGTCGCTCACGGTGGTCTTGTCGTCCTGAACGGACATCTACATCTCTCCCGGGTTGTACGGACTGCTTGCCGACCTGTGCAACCGGCGCGGCCGCGGATTCATTCCAGGCCTGAGCGCCTGTCTTCCCATTCATGCTCGCACACACCCATCCACAGGGGCACGGCGCGCGTGGCAACGGGAATTCGTCACATCGACGACATCGACATCGTCAAAGTGACATGAAGCGGTTATGATAGATAACGTCAAATCGACGAAAAGCGTGTTCGCAGACAAGAAAGGGTGCGTGTCGTGACCACCGCCCAGCCACTGGATGTCCAGCCGTCGCCGCTCGCTCTGCTGCTGCTCGGCCGCGAGGCCGACGCCAAGAGCGAGCGGGGTGTCGACTGCCCCGGCGACCTGCCGTCGCCCTCCGACCCGGACCTGGTGGAGCGCGCCCGCGCCGCCAAGGAAAAGCTCGGGGACAAGGTCTTCATCCTCGGTCACCACTACCAGCGTGACGAGGTCATCCAGTTCGCCGATGTCACCGGGGACTCCTTCAAGCTGGCCAAGGACGCGGCCGCCAAGCCGGAGGCCGAGTACATCGTCTTCTGCGGCGTGCACTTCATGGCCGAGTCCGCGGACATTCTCACCTCCGACGACCAGAAGGTCGTACTGCCCGACCTGGCGGCCGGCTGCTCGATGGCCGACATGGCCACCGCCGAGCAGGTCGCCGAGTGCTGGGACGTACTGACCGAGGCCGGAGTGGCCGAGCAGGTCGTGCCCGTCTCGTACATGAACTCCTCCGCCGACATCAAGGCGTTCACCGGCAAGCACGGCGGGACGATCTGTACGTCGTCGAACGCCAAGCGCGCGCTGGACTGGGCCTTCGAGCAGGGCGAGAAGGTTCTCTTCCTGCCCGACCAGCACCTGGGCCGCAACACCGCCGTGCGGGACATGGGCATGTCGCTGGACGACTGCGTGCTCTACAACCCGCACAAGCCGAACGGCGGCCTGACCGTCGAGCAGCTGCGGAACGCGAAGATGATCCTGTGGCGCGGGCACTGCTCGGTGCACGGACGCTTCTCGGTCGAGTCCGTCAATGACGTACGCCAGCGCATCCCGGGCGTCAACGTCCTCGTGCACCCCGAGTGCAAGCACGAGGTCGTGGCGGCAGCGGACTACGTCGGCTCGACGGAGTACATCATCAAGGCGCTGGAGGCGGCCCCGGCCGGCTCCAAGTGGGCCATCGGCACCGAGCTCAACCTGGTGCGCCGGCTCGCCAACCGGTTCGCGGCCGAGGACAAGGAAGTCGTCTTCCTCGACAAGACGGTCTGCTTCTGCTCGACCATGAACCGCATCGACCTCCCGCACCTGGTGTGGACCCTGGAGTCGCTGGCCGAGGGCAACCTGGTCAACCGCATCGAGGTCGACCGCGAGACCGAGCAGTTCGCGAAGCTCGCGCTGGAGCGGATGCTGGCGCTGCCGTAGCCGCGTCTCCCGCTTCTTGTACGTCCAGGTAAGGGGCACCCCGCAATGCGGGGTGCCCCTTACCTGCGTTACCGGGTGCGGGGCTGTGGCTTACCTGCAACCGTTGGAGGCGATGAGTTCTGCGGCGCCCGGACGTCTACCACTGCACAAGGCCATCACCACCCCGGAAGGGTGAGGAACATGCAGTACATGATCCAGATGAACGTGCCTGCCGATGAGTGGGACGGCATGATGTCGTCGTTCTCCAAGGAAGACATGCTGGCGATGTTCGCGCACATGGACGCGCTCAACCAGGAGATCGGAGCGGCAGGCGAGCTGGTGGAGGCGCGCGGTCTCGGCGGCCCCGCGATGGTCAAGACCGTACGGGCGACGGACGACGGGCGGGCGAAGGTGACCGACGGGCCTGCGGCGCCCGGGCGGATCCTGGCCGGCTACTGGGTGGTCGACGTCAAAGACGAGGACCGGGCCCTGGAGATCGCCGCGCGGGCGTCGGCCTGTCCCGGCCCTGGCGGCAAGCCCGGAAACGATCCGGTCGAGGTGCACGCCATCCCCGAGGGACCGCCCGAGGTACCCGAAGACTGAGAACGGGGCGAGCCCCGGCCCCCCTTGGTGAGGGGAGCCGGGGCTCGCTGCTGTGCGGAATCAGGTGGCGTACGCCGGTCAGACCTTCGCCGGCTCCGGCTCGTCCGAGGCGGAGTCCGCCTGGGCCCAGGCGCCCGCCTTCGCCGCGCGCTTGGTCGCCTTCTTCTTGGCGCGGCGCTCCTTGCGGAGCTCCACCATCGCGTACAGCGTCGGCACCAGGAGCAGCGTCAGCAGCGTCGAGGTGATCAGACCGCCGATCACCACGATCGCCAGCGGCTTCGAGATGAAGCCGCCCTCGCCGGTGATGCCCAGTGCCATCGGCAGCAGCGCGAAGATCGTCGCGAGTGCCGTCATCAGGATCGGCCGCAGGCGGTGACGCCCGCCCTCCAGGACCGCCTCGACGACGCCCAGGCCCTGGGCGCGGTACTGGTTGATCAGGTCGATCAGGACGATCGCGTTGGTGACCACGATGCCGATGAGCATCAGCATGCCGATCATCGCCGGTACGCCCATGGGCGTACCGGTGGCGAGCAGCAGGCCGATCGCGCCGGTCGCCGCGAACGGGATGGAGACCAGCAGGATCAGCGGCTGGACGAGCGAGCGGAACGTCGCGACCAGCAGCATGAAGACGATCGCGATGGCCGCCAGCATGGCCAGGCCGAGCTGGGCGAACGCCTCGTTCTGGTCGGAGGAGACGCCGCCGATCTCGACGCTCGCGCCCGCCGGCAGCTCCTTCTTCAGCTCGGTGATCTTCGTCTGGAGCGCGGCGGTCACCGCGCCCGTGTTGTCGGCGGTCGGCTTGGCCGTGATCGTCGCGGCGCGGGCGCCGTCGATCCGGGTCTTGGAGACCGGCCCGGCGACCAGCTTCACGTCGGCGATGTCGCCGAGCTTGACCTGGCCGAGGTTCAGCTTCTTCAGCTCGTCCATCGTGGTCGCCGGCCGGGCCGACTTCACGACGACCTCGCGTTCGGTGTCGCCGATGATCGCCTTGCCCGAGGTGGTGCCGCGCACCGCCTGGGTGACGGCCGCGCCGAGCGTGGCCTGGTTGAAGCCTGCCGCGGCCGCCTTGTCGTTGGCCTGGACGGAGATCCGCGGCACGCTCTGGGCCAGGTCGCTCTGTACGTCGGTGACGTCGTCGAGCTTGGCGATGGCGTCCCGTACCTGCTCCGACGCCTTCTTCAGCACCTCGCCGTCACCGGCCTTGACCACGACGCTCAGGTCCTGGCTGCCGAAGCCGCCACCCGCGCCGATCGTGGTGTCGCCGATGCCGTCGAGCTTGCCCAGTTCCTCGTCGATCCGCTTCTGGGTGGCCTCGGACTCGGAGGCGTCCTTGAGGGTCAGCTGGTACGTCGCCTGGTTGGCGCCCGTGCCTCCGCCGAAGGCGGCCGCGAAGCCCGAGGAGCCGACCGTGACCTGGTAGTCCTTGATCGTGTCGATCGAGTCGAGCGCCTTCTCGACCTTCAGGGCGGCCTCGTCGGCGGCCGCCAGGCTGGTGCCGGCCTTCAGCTCCTGGGTGACGGACAGGGTGTCCTGCTCGCCCTCGTCCAGGAAGTTGGTCTTCAGCAGCGGGGCCATGGCGAACGTACCGATGAGAACGACGACCGCGATGGCCAGGCTCATCAGGCGGCGGCGGGTCGCGAAGCGCAGGACCGGGACGTACATCCGCTGGAGCGGGCTGCGCGCCGCCTTCTCCTCCGCCTTGCGGCGCAGCTCGGCTGCGTCTGCCGGGGCGGACACGCCCTCGGAACCCTTGGGCGGACGCAGGAACCAGTACGAGAAGACCGGCACCACGGTCAGGGACACCAGCAGCGAGGCGAGCAGGGCCGCTGTGACGGTGAGGGAGAACGAGCCGAACAGCTGGCCCACCATGCCGCCGACGAGGCCGATCGGCAGGAAGACGGCGACGGTGGTCAGCGTCGAGGCGGTGACCGCGCCGGCCACCTCCTTGACCGCGGTGATGATCGCCGAGTGGCGCTCCTCGCCGTACGCCAGGTGACGCTTGATGTTCTCCAGGACCACGATCGAGTCGTCGACGACGCGGCCGATCGCGATGGTCAGCGCGCCGAGCGTGAGGACGTTCAGCGACAGGTCGCGGGTCCACAGCACGATCAGCGCGAGGACGACCGACAGCGGGATGGAGATGGCGGTGACCAGCGTCGAGCGGACCGACGCGAGGAAGACCAGGATGATGACGACGGCGAAGACCAGGCCGAGGGCGCCCTCGGTGGTCAGGCCGGAGATCGACTTGGAGACGGCCGGGCCCTGGTCGAAGACGACCGCGATCTCGCTGCCGGAGCCGAGACTGTCGCGCAGGTCGGGGAGCTTGTCCTTGACCGCGTCGGAGATGGCGACGGCGCTGCCGTCCTGGTCCATGGTGATGGCCAGGGACAGGCTGGGCTTGCCGTTGGTACGGGTGATGGAAACCGCGGTGGCGGGCTGCTCCTTGACGGTGGCTACGTCACCGAGGCGTACCGGCTTCGGCGGCTTGCCCTCACCCGTGGGCGTCGCGGTGACGCGCAGGTCCTCGATCTGCTTCAGCGACGTGTAGCCGCCGCCGACCTGGACCGTGCGGCTCTTGCCGTCCTCGGCGAAGGAACCGGCCGGGACGGTCGCGCCGCCCGCCTGGAGGGCCTGGCCGAGCGCGGCGGCGTTCAGGCCGGCCGCCGCGAGCTTCTTGTCGTCGGGGGTGACGGCGACCTGGAGGTCGCGCACACCGTCGATGGTGACCTGGCCGACGCCGTCGATGTCCTCGAGTACGGGGACTACGGAGTTCTCCAGCCGCTCGGCGAGCGCCTGCTGGTCCTGGCCGGAGGTCACGGCGAGCAGGACGGTCGGGATGTCGTCCGTCGAGCCGGCCACGACCTGGGGGTCGACGTCGTCGGGGAGCTGGGCGCGGGAGCGGTTCACGGCCTGCTGGACGTCGGCGACGAGCTGCTTGGTGTCGTTGCCGTAGTCGAACTGGGCCATGATCACGGCGTTGCCCTCGCTCGCCGTGGAGGTGACGCCGGTGATGCCGTCGACTGCCTTGATGGTGCTTTCGAGCGGTTCGACGACCTGCTTCTCGACCACATCGGGGGACGCGCCCTGGTACGGCGCCAGCACGGACACCATCGGGAACTCGATGGTGGGCAGCAGCTGTTGCTTGAGCTGCGGTATCGCGATGGCGCCGAAGACGATCGCGATGATCGACATCAGACCGATCAGCGCCCGCTGAGCGAGGCTGAATCTGGACAGCCAGGACATGGGTGGTCTCTCTTCTGTGGCGTGCGAGGCAGGAGAGGCAGTCGAGCGCGCCCCGTTTATACGATCAGCCACACGGGGAGGGCGATTCCTCGCTCCCAGGTCCCTTTCTTATGCGGCGCATACCGCGTCTGGAGTACGCGCCGCTACACCTTCACTCCACCCTCGGCCGTACGAGGCCCGATTCATACGCGATTACCACCAATTGGGCGCGGTCGCGCGCCCCGAGCTTCGCCATCGCCCGGTTCACATGGGTCTTGACGGTGAGCGGGCTGACGACCAGCTGTTCGGCGATCTCGTCGTTGGAGTGGCCGCCCGCGACCTGGACGAGGACCTCGCGCTCGCGCACGGTCAGTGCCGAAAGCCGTTCGGTGCGGGCCGCCGCGGCTTCGTCGTCGTCCGCGGTGCCGCCTTGCCCAAGGGCACTCGCCTGCTTCAAGAACGTGGCGATCAGGCCCGTCGTCGCCACGGGCGAAAGCAGCGCCTCACCGGCCGCGACGATACGGATGGCGTTCAGCAGCTCGTCCGGCTCCGCGCCCTTACCGAGGAAGCCGGAGGCACCGGCGCGCAGCGACTGCACGACGTACTCGTCGACCTCGAAGGTCGTCAGCATGACGACGCGCACGGCGGACAGTTCCGGGTCTTCGCTGATCATGCGGGTGGCGGCGAGGCCGTCCGTACCCGGCATGCGGATGTCCATCAGGACGACGTCGACGCCGAGCGAGCGGGCGAGTTCGACGGCCTCGGCGCCGTCCGCGGCCTCGCCGACGACCTCCATGTCCGGCTCGGAGTCGACCAGGACACGGAACGCGCTGCGCAGAAGCGCCTGGTCGTCGGCGAGCAGCACCCTGATGCTGCTCGTGGCCGTCGTCATGCGGTCTCCACCGTGTTCTCCACTGTGCTCTCCCCCGTGTTGTCCCCCGTGCGCGCCTTGAACGGCAGGATCGCATGTACGCGAAAGCCGCCGCCGTAGCGGGGCCCCGTCGTCAGGGTCCCCCCGAGTGCGCTCACGCGCTCGCGCATGCCGAGGAGGCCGTGGCCGCCACCCTCAGACACGTCGCCCGCGCTCTCCGTCCCCCCACCGTTGTCGATCACGGTGACTTCGGCGGACGAGCCGACGCGGACCACGCTGACCTCGGCCTTGGCGTGCGCGCCCGCGTGCTTCTGGACGTTGGTCAGGGCCTCCTGGATGATCCGGTACGCCGCGAGGTCGACGGCGGCGGGCAGCGGCGCCGCGACCTCCTTGTCGGGCCTGGCGACCTCCACCGGGAGGCCCGCGTGCCGGAAGGTGTCCAGGAGCTGGTCGAGCACGCCGAGACCGGGGGCGGGTTCGGTCGGGGCCTCGGGGTCGCCGCTCTGGCGGAGCAGGCCGACGGTGGCGCGCAGCTCGTTCAGCGCGGAGCGGCTGGCCTCCCGTACATGCGCGAGGGCTTCCTTGGCCTGGTCGGGGCGCTTGTCCATGACGTGGGCCGCGACGCCCGCCTGGACGTTGACCAGCGCGATGTGGTGGGCGACGACGTCGTGAAGATCGCGGGCGATGCGCAGGCGCTCCTCCGCGACGCGGCGGCGGGCCTCTTCCTCGCGGGTCCTCTCCGCTCGCTCGGCGCGCTCGCGGATGGCGTCGACGAAGGCCCGGCGGCTGCGTACGGCGTCACCGGCGGTCGCCCCGATCCCCGTCCACGCGAAGATCCCGAGGTTCTCCTGGGAGTACCAGGGGCCGCTGCCGAAGCACATCGCGGCGGCGGTCAGGCCGGTCATCGTCAGCAGGCCGACGCGCCAGGTGGTGGGGCGGTCGGTGCGGGAGGCGACCGTGTAGAGCGCGATGACGGCGCTCACCACTGGGGCCGGCGGGTCGCCCGCGACGAGCTCGGCGACCGTGACGACGCCGGTGAAGGCGAGAACGGCCATGGGCCTGCGGCGGCGGAAAACCAGGGCGGCGGAGCCGAGCACCATTAGGACGATGCTGCGGAGTCCGGGGGTCCGGGTGCCGAAGGTCGGGCCGTTGGGGCCGCCGTGCGGGTCGGCGAAGGAGCCGATCACGATCGTCACCAGGACGCCGAGCGCCAGAGCGGCGTCCAGGGCGAGGGGATGTGCGCGGAGCCAGCACCGGGAGCGGGTGAATCCCGTACCGAGGGCAGTCATGTCACGCAACGGTACGGCGTTCGGGTGGACGGGGCCGCTGTGCGGACGGTCAGCCGGGGATCAACCGGGGATCAAGCCGTCGCCGGCGAGCATTTCGCGGACCTCTTCCAGCGTCGCGTCCTCGGACGGGAGGATCAGCTCGGACGGTTCGAGGGATTCGTCCGGCAGCGGCTCCCCGAAGCGGCGTACCGCGTCGAGGAGCGCACCGAGCGTCCTCCGGAAGCCGGACTCATCCCCGCTCTCCATTTCGGCGAGCAGTTCGTCGTCCAGCTTGTTCAGCTCGGTGAAGTGGCTGTCGGCCACCTTCACCTGGCCCTCCCCCATGATCCGTACGATCACGACGTGCTCCTTCGCGGAGTGCGGCGGCCCGGACTACTGCTTGTCGAACTTGTGCTGGGTCTGCGGCGCCTGCGTCCCGTCCTGCGAGCCGCCTTCGAGCGCCTGCTGCTGCGCCGCCGGACCGCCCGCCAGCTCGGCCTTCATGCGCTGCAGCTCCAGCTCTACATCTGTACCACCGGAGATGCGGTCCAGCTCGGCGGTGATGTCGTCCTTCGCCATCCCGGTCGGGTCGTCCAGGGCGCCGGACGCCATCAGCTCGTCGATCGCGCCGGCCCGCGCCTGGAGCTGCGCGGTCTTGTCCTCGGCCCGCTGGATCGCCAGGCCGACGTCGCCCATCTCCTCGGAGATGCCCGAGAAGGCCTCGCCGATCCGGGTCTGCGCCTGCGCGGCGGTGTAGGTCGCCTTGATGGTCTCCTTCTTCGTACGGAAGGCGTCGACCTTGGCCTGGAGGCGCTGCGCGGCGAGCGTCAGCTTCTCCTCCTCGCCCTGGAGCGTCTGGTGCTGCGTCTCCAGGTCGGTGACCTGCTGCTGCAACGCGGCACGGCGGGACAGCGCCTCGCGGGCGAGGTCCTCCCGGCCGAGCGCGAGCGCCTTGCGTCCCTGATCCTCCAGCTTGGAGGACTGACCCTGCAGCTGGCTCAGCTGCAGTTCGAGCCGCTTGCGCGACGTCGCCACGTCGGCGACACCGCGACGTACCTTCTGAAGCAGCTCAAGCTGTTTCTGGTACGAGTAATCGAGGGTCTCGCGCGGATCCTCGGCCCGGTCAAGGGCCTTGTTTGCCTTCGCGCGGAAGATCATCCCCATACGCTTCATGACACCGCTCATGGGCTTCGCGCGCCCCCTTCTGACGGACTACGGACTCCAGCTCCAGCACTTGAACCCACACTACGGGCCCTGCATCCATTACCGCACTGTTCGCGGGCCGATGCGCTCCTCCTCCAGGACGACTACCGTCCGCCGGACTCCAGCTCAGGGAGTAGGTGACGGTCGATGACAGTCGGGGAAACGGACCGTTGCGGGATCGTTCCCCTGCGGGCCGGTGTCCATGCGCCGTACCCCGTACCCTTGGTCTTTGTGTTCCGTAGCCGTTCCTCCAAGGAAGAGAAGGCCCCCACCGACAAGGTGCAGGTGGACCTCTCCAAAGCGTCCCGTGATCCGCAGGCCCCGAAGGGCCGCCCCACCCCGAAGCGCGCTGTCGCACAGTCGCAGCGCCGCAACGGGGCGGCGGCTCCGTCGAACCGCAAGGAGGCGATGAAGCGTCAGCGCGAGGCCCGCCGTGCGGACCTGGCAAGGCAGCGGGAGGCACTGGCGAGCGGAGACGAGCGCTTCCTGCCGGTCCGCGACAAGGGCCCCGTCCGTCGCTTCGTGCGCGACTTCGTCGACTCCCGCTTCTGCGTGGCCGAGTTCTTCCTGCCCCTCGCGGTGGTGATCCTCGTCCTCAGCATGGTCCGCGTCAGCAACATCCAGAACATCGCACTGCTGCTGTGGCTCGGTGTGATCGTGATGATCGTCGTCGACTCGATCGGCCTCGTCATCCGGCTCAAGAAGCAGCTCAACGAGCGCTTCCCGAACGAGCCGAAGCGCGGCGCCGTTGCCTACGGCCTGATGCGTACGCTCCAGATGCGCCGCCTGCGCCTGCCGAAGCCCCAGGTCAAGCGCGGGGAACGACCCTGAGCGCTGACATCTCCGGATTCGCGGGTGCTGCGGCCGACTGGCTGAAGGTCACCGGCGGGCTGCGCGACATCGTCCGCCAGGAACTGGTCGCGCGTCAGCTCGACGAGCAGATATCGGCCCGCTTCCCGGTGGGCCGGCGGCTCGCCGTCCTCGACGTCGGCATGGGCCAGGGCACGCAGGCCCTGCGCCTGGCCCGGGCCGGTCACAAGGTGACCGGCCTGGAGTCCGACCCCGACATGCTGGTCGCGGCGCGCGAGGCGCTGGCCGGCGAGCCGGAGGGCATCCGCGAGCGGGTGCGCCTGGTCGAGGGCGACGGCCTGGAGACCGGGGTGCATTTCCTGCCCGGAAGCTTCGACGTGGTGCTGTGCCACGGCGTGCTGATGTACGTCCAGGAGCCCGACGCCATGGTCGCGGGCCTGGCCCGCATGCTGGCGCCCGGCGGCCTGCTTTCCCTCCTGGTACGTAACGCCGACGCGCTCGCGATGCGGCCCGGCCTTGCCGGGGACTGGGCCGGGGCGCTCGCCGCGTTCGACTCGGACGCGTACACCAACCGGCTCGGTCTGCCGGTGCGCGCCGACCGTCTCGACGCCCTGACGGCGACCCTCGCGGGGATCGCCGCCCCGCTGCACGCCTGGTACGGCGTGCGGGTCTTCACCGACAACGTCGAGGGCGACGCGAATGACGCGTCGCGGCTTCCGGCGGAGGAGCTGGACCGGGTGCTCGCCCTGGAGGACCGCGCGAGCCGGACCGATCCCTACCGCCGGGTCGCGGCCTTGCTGCACCTTTGCGGCGTACGGGGCTGAAGCGAGCCCCGGCGACGCCCCTCCGATGGACCCTCCCCACGGGCCTCGAATTCCCCCAAAAGGGACACTCCAGGCATGGACGGATCACCTGACCACGGCCGCAGACCACGCCGCCGGATTCCGCTGCCACTGCCACTTCCACTGCCGCTGACCGCCGCGTCCTGTGCGGTCGTACTGGCGTGTCTGAGCGGGTGTTCCGACTCGGGTGCGGCGTCGGCGCAGGCGCCGCCGTCGATGAAGTCAACGGCGGAGGCGGGCGCGCCCATGGCCGCGCGGCAGGACCTGGAGAGCGACTACCAGAAGGTGATCAGGGACGTGCTGCCCTCGGTCGTCCAGATCGACGCGTCCGAGGGCCTGGGCTCGGGTGTCGTCTACGACGACAAGGGCCATGTCGTCACCAACGCCCATGTGGTCGGCCGGGAGCGAGACTTCAAGGTCACGTCGGCCACGGGCGGCGCCGTGCTCGGCGCGCGGCTGGTCGCCGCCTACCCGGAGCAGGACCTTGCCGTCATCAAGCTGGAGAGAGTCCCGGACGGACTGAGAGCGGCGAGGTTCGCGGACTCGTCCCGGGTCGAGGTGGGGCAGATCGTGCTGGCGATGGGCAGCCCGCTGGGCCTTTCCAGCAGCGTCACGCAGGGCATCGTCTCGGCCGTCGGCAGGACTGTGAGCGAAGGGCGCCCTGGCGGCGGCACGGGCGCGACCATCGCGAACATGGTGCAGACCTCGGCCGCGATCAATCCCGGCAACAGCGGCGGCGCCCTGGTCAACCTCGACAGCGAAGTCATCGGCATCCCGACCCTGGCGGCCACCGACCCCCGCATGGGCGGCAGCGCGGCGCCGGGGATCGGCTTCGCGATCCCGTCCTCGACGGTGAGGACCATCGCCGACCAGATCGTCAGGGACGGCAGAGTCACCCACTCGGGGCGGGCGGCGCTGGACATCACGGGCCGTACGGTCGTGGACGACGACTTCGAACCGTCCGGGGTCGCCGTCGTATCGGCCGAGCCGGGCGGCGCGGCGGCAAGAGCCGGCCTGCGGGCCGGGGACATCATCACCGCGCTCGACGACACCGAGATCACCACGATCACCTCGCTGGCGGAGGCCCTGGGCACACACAAGCCGGGCGACGAGGTACGGGTGAACTACGTACGCGACGACAACAGACGCACGGCGGAAGTCACGCTGGGCGAGCTCTAGGGTGCGGTGCGGCCCTCAGTTCCGGGGCACCACCACCGCGTTCTGCCGGGCGGCTCTCTGCGAATAGCGTCGATTCATCGGCGCAGGCGGGCACGCGGCCCGAGTCCTCGATCGCCGGAGAGGCTCTGCTGGAGCCTCTCCGGCGATCGGGGCGAGCGATCAGGCCGTCATCAGGCCCTCGGGCAGTTGAGCCCTCATGCTTCTTCTGCGTGCAGGTTCATCGGGCCGTAGATCTTCGTGCCGTCGTCGAAGAGCACCACCTGGTCGGCGCCGCCCTCGACCAGGTCCTTCCAGACCTCGCCGATCCACGATTCCGCGTCGCCCTGCGTGGTGAACTCCTCCGGCACCACCGCCGGCTGGACCTCCGTACCGTCGGCCTTCTCGAACCGCCACGTCCACGCCATGTTCGCCTCCCGGGTCCCACCCGTGCTTTTGTCCAGCACAGCCTGCCCCGCAGAGTAGCCGGGCGCGCATCACCGGCGGGGACGCGGGAGGATCGTCCTCGTGGAACTGACTCTCCTCGGCACCGGGGCCCCGGCAGGCCTGCCCCGCCCCGACTGCCCCTGCGCCTCGTGCGCCACCGCCCGCGGCGGGCTGGCCAGGGCGGCGACCGCGCTGCTCGTGGACGACGCGCTGCTGCTCGATCTGACGCCGGGGGCCGCGCTGGCCGCCGCCCGTGCCGGGCACTCGCTCACCGGCGTACGGCAGGTGCTGCTGACGCACCCGCACGACGGGCCGCCGATGGAGCTGCCGGCCGGGCTGCCGGCGGCCGGGCGGGTGCCGGACGGGCGGGTGCTGACGCTGATCAGCGGGCACCGGGTGCGGGCCGTCCCGATGGATTCGCCCGGCACGGGGTACGAGGTGACCTCGCCCGAGGGCGAGCTGCTGCTGTACCTGCCGCCGGGCGGGGGTCCGGCCGGGGGGACCCCGGACGGCCGTACGTACGACATGGTCGTCGCCGACATCACGGGCCGGCCGGACGCGCTGGCGCGGCTGCGGGCGGCGGGGGCGGTGGGTGCGACGACGGACGTCATCGCCGTACACCTGGATCACGACGTGCCGCCCGGCCCCGAGCTGGAGCGGCGGATCGCGGCGGCGGGTGCGCGGGCTGTGCCGGACGGCACGACTGTGGTGGTGGGGGAATACCACGCGGTGCCCGACGTTCTGCGGCGGACCTTGGTGCTGGGCGGGGCGCGGTCGGGCAAGTCGGTGGAGGCCGAGCGGCGCCTGGAGACGTTTCCCGAGGTCGTGTACGTCGCCACGAGCGGCACGCGGGAAGGTGACGGGGAGTGGGCGGAGCGGGTCGGTCTGCACCGGGACCGCCGGCCGGGCGCCTGGCGTACGGAGGAGACGTGCGAGCTGGCTCCGCTGCTGGCGGCCGACGGGCCGCCGCTGCTGATCGACTGCCTGGCGCTGTGGCTGACCGACGCGATGGACCGGGTCGGGGCGTGGGACGACGCGAAGTGGGCGGCGGACGGGCGGCGGGCGCTGGGGGAACGGGTGGCGGAGCTGGTGGCGGCGGTGCGGGCGACTCGGCGGACGGTGGTGGCGGTGAGCAACGAGGTCGGCTCGGGGGTTGTGCCGGCTACGGCGAGCGGGCGGCGGTTCCGGGACGAACTTGGGCGGCTGAACGCGGCGTTCGCGGGTGAGTGCGAGCAGGTGTTGATGGTTGTGGCGGGGCAGACGATTGTGCTGCGGGGGTGAGGGCGGTTCCCTTCCCCCGCCCCGGCCCAGACCCCGGACGCCCTCCGGGCGGGCTGGTTTGCGGTGCGGCGCGGGGCGGGGAGCGTCCCGCAGGGAGGCCGTACCCCTGACTGGGCGTCAGGTAGTGTGCCGGTACTGTTCGGCGAATGAGCTCGCTTAACCTCGACGACTTCTCCGACCTGATCGAGCGCCCCGACGGCGGCGTACGGCGCGATGCCGAAGAACGCCGGGAGCGGCTGATCGTGCCGCCCGGCGCGCTCGGCCGGCTCGACGAGCTGGGTGAGTGGCTGTCGGCCGCACAGGCGTCCGTACGGGTCAAGCCCATCGAGCGGCCCCGTGTCGTTCTCTTCGCCGGTGATCACGGCGTCGCCGAGTTGGGGGTCTCCGCCCGTCCCGCCGGCGGCGCCCACCGGCTGGTGCGTTCCGTGCTGGACGGTGAGAGCCCCGTCGCCGTGCTCGCCCGCCGTGCCGGCGCCACCGTACGGATCGTCGACGCCGGGCTCGACTGCGACCCGGAGCTGCTGCCCGACGACGTCGTACGCCATCGCGTGCGGCGCGGTTCCGGGCGTATCGACGTCGAAGACGCGCTCACGCTCGACGAAGCCGAGCAGGCCGTGCGTCTCGGGATGGCGATCGCCGACGAAGAGGCCGACTCCGGGACCGATCTCGTCGTACTCGGTGACCTGAGTGTCGGCGGCACGACCGCCGCCTCCACCCTCATCGCCGCCCTGTGCGGCACGGACGCCTCCGTCGTCACCGGCCGCGGCGGCGCCCCCATCGACGACCTGGCCTGGATGCGCAAGTGCGCCGCCATCCGCGACGCACTGCGCCGGGCCCGGCCGGTGTTCGGGGACCAGTTGGAGCTGCTGGCCACCGTCGGCGGCGCCGACCTCGCCGCGGCGACCGGTTTCCTGCTGCAGTGCGCAGTGCGGCGTACGCCGGTGATCCTCGACGGCGTGGTGTCCGCGGCCTGCGCCCTGGTGGGCCAGCGCGCCGCTTTCCGGGCGCCGGACTGGTGGCTCGCGGGTCAGGTGAGCGGCGAGCCGGGCCAGGCCAAGGCACTGGACCGGATGGCACTCAACCCTCTGCTCGATCAGGGCGTCACTGTGGGGGAAGGCACTGGGGCATTGCTCGCCCTCCCCCTCGTACAGGCCGCCGCCGCCCTTGCGGCGGAGTTGCCCGAGCGGGCGGCGGACGAGGAAGAGGAAGAGACGGTCGAAGGGGCGGTCGAAGAGACCGTCGGCGAGGCCGGAAACTCAACGGACTGACCGTGTGTGCGGCCGGCCACCGCCGGCCGCTCATCCGCACCTTTCGCGGCACGGTGCCCCATATCATCGCGTTTCATGGGAGAAGTCCGCTTGGCCACCGAAGGCACGAACCGAACGAGCCCGACGAACCGGCGGAACCGGCGCACCCCCCGGTCACGCCGCAGCGCGGCATTCGCCGTCTGGTATCTGCGTATCGTCACGTTCATCAACTTCCTGAGCGCCGTCTGGGTTTCGCTCGGTCAGGATCTGCGACGCCACAACACCGACGACTACTTCACCCCGTACCTGCTGACAGCGGGCTTCGCCTCCGGCGCCTTCACGCTCTTCCTCGCGATCACCATGCGCCGCCGCAAACGCGCCGCCTGGATCCTCAACCTCGTACTCGGCGGGCTCTTCTTCCTGCTCTTCGCCCTTGCGATGCTGTTCCCCGAGGTACGGCAGTACTGGCAGAACTGGGTCTCCCTGGTCCTGACCGGCGCCTTCGTCCTGTCCCTGCTGCTCGGCCGACGCGAGTTCTACGCCAAGGGTGACCGCTCAAACCCCGCCCTGGCCGCCGTCGTCGCCGTCGGCGGGCTGCTGGTCACCTCGCTGATCGCCGCCCTGCTCGTCACGGCCAGCAACACCGCGCCCGACGACACCCGGGCCTCGTTCCTGGACCGCTGGCACTACGGCGTGATGCGGCTGGTGTCTCTGGCCCCCGAAGACGCCCGGTTCGCGGGCATTACCACACCGGGCTGGGTCAACGTCACCATCAACGTCATGAGCACCCTGCTGCTCCTCGCCGTCCTGTACGCCGCCTTCCGCTCACGCAGGACCGTCGAGCCTCTCACCGAGGAGGACGAGGCCGGCCTCCGTACCCTCCTCGACAAGTTCGGCGAGCGCGACTCCCTCGGCTACTTCGCGCTGCGCCGCGAGAAGAGCGCCGTGTGGTCCCCCACCGGCAAGGCCGCCGTCACCTACCGGGTCGTCGGCGGCGTATCGCTCGCGTCCGGCGACCCGATCGGCGATCCGGAAGCCTGGCCGGGCGCCATCGAGCCGTGGCTGGCGGAAGCGCGCGAGCACGGCTGGATTCCCGCCGTGATGGGCGCCGGCGAAGAAGGGGGCACCATCTACGCCCGGCACGGACTGGACGCGCTGGAGCTGGGCGACGAGGCGATCGTCGAGATCGACGAGTTCACCTTGGAAGGGCGTGCGATGCGTACCGTGCGCCAGGCCTACAACCGGGTGAAGCGGGCCGGTTACACCGTCCGCATCCGTCGCCACGAAGACATCCCCGACGACGAGATGGCCGAGCTGCTGGGCAAGGCGGACGACTGGCGCGACGGGGAGACGGAGCGCGGCTTCTCGATGGCACTCGGGCGGCTCGGCGACCCGGCGGACGGGCAGTGCGTCATGCTCGAATGCACCGACGGCGCCGGGGAGCTCAGGGCGGTGCTGAGCTTCGTGCCGTGGGGGCCGCGCGGGCTCTCCCTCGACCTGATGCGGCGCGATCGCGACTCCGAGAACGGGCTGATGGAGTTCATGGTCATCGAGCTGCTCCAGCACGCCAAGGAGATGGGGATCACGCAGGTCTCACTGAACTTCGCGATGTTCAGGTCGGTCTTCGAACGTGGCTCGAAGCTCGGTGCGGGGCCGGTGCTGAGGATGTGGCGCTCGCTGCTCAGCTTCTTCTCGCGCTGGTGGCAGATCGAGTCGCTGTACCGCGCCAACGCCAAGTACCGGCCGATCTGGGAGCCCCGATTCTTGCTCTTCGAGAAGAGCTCCGACCTGCTGCGCATCGGCATCGCGGCGGCCCGCGCCGAGGGCTTCCTCGAAGCGCCCGGCCTGCCCAAGTGGATGCACCGCAAGCACCTGGAGACGAGGCGGTGACGGTGACGACGGCCCTGCGCTTCGCGCGCCGCGAGTGGGGTCCGCTGTACGCCGACGTACGCACCGCACTCGTCGCCCGGACGTGGCGGGCCGTCCCGCTGACGCTCGTGGCGGTCGCTCTTACGGCGCTCTTCCAGGCCGTACAGCACCAGTCCTGGGGCCACGGCCCCGTCCACGACATCGGTTTCGTGCGCGCCGAGGACCCGCTGTGGCTGTCGCTGCTGCGCACGCCGCTGTCGCTGTTCGTGCCCGCGCTCGACCTGCCGGTGTGGGGCGCGCTCGCGCAGGTCCTGCTGGTCTTCGGCGTCGCCGAGATCTGCGTCGGGCGGGCGCGCACGCTGATGGTCGCGTACGTCGCGACGCTCGCCGGGACGCTGTACGCGCGGGCCGGCATCGCGCTCGGCCCCGGCGGCCCGCTCGGGCTGCCCGCCTCCGACGCGCAGGTGGTCGACACCGGCCCTTCCGCGGCGGTCGTCGGCCTCGCCGTCTATGTGTGCCGGCGGTACGGGGCGTACTGGACGGGGGGACTGGTGGTCGTGGCGATGGTGGTCGAGGTGTTCGTCAAGAACAACCTCGCGGGCAAGGAGCATCTGGCGGCGATCGCCGCGGTGCTGGTGCTGTGCGCGCTCGCTCACTTCTCGTCGCGCGTCGGCGCCCGGTCCGGCGTTCCGTCCGCCGTCCCCTTCGCCGTCCCGTCCGGCGTTCCGTCCCGCACCCCTTCCGGCGCCCGGTCCGGCGTCCCGCCGATCACGTCCTGAACCTTGCGGCTGATCCCCGACCAGCGGCGGTCGTGGTGCCAGAGGCGCAGCGCCGCTCCGGCGCGGGCCTTGGGGCGCCGGCGGTAGAGGTGCTTCGCCCATGGGGAGCCGGGCTTCGCCAGCCGGATCGCGCCGACGAGCGCCACGACGGGCACGACCGTGCCGAAGAGGGCCGTGAGGACTTTCCCCTTGCTGAGCGCGACCACCGCGAGGAGGAAGTTGAAGCACACGTTGAGGATGAGTGCGGCGCGGCTCTGCCGCTCGTCCGGCGTCAGCTGGTCCACCCCGAACGGGACGGATCCGATGAGGACCAGTCCCACCACGGCGGCGGTCACGACCACGACCTCCACGCTCTGCCGGCCCTGTTCGCTCCAGTAGACGTCGTCGAGATGGAGGACCAGCGCGAACTCGTCGAGGACCAGACCCGCACCCATCCCGAAGATCACCGCGCACAGCGCCGAACTGACGCCGTGTGCGCTGGTCGCCACCGCCCCGAAGCCGCCGATCGTCATCAGGATCATGCCGGGGACCACGTGGTGGATGTGCAGACCGCCGGGCGAGACGTTCTTGAAGGGGCCGCGGCCCGCCCGGATCAGCCGGGTGATGGTGCGGGTGATCGCGAACGTGAGGACGAAGGACAGCAGTGCCAGCAGCAGCGGGAGCTTTCCCGGCTCAAGGATGTTGCGGTACCACCAGTGACCCATGCCACTCGCTCCCCCTCTGTGTGGTTTTGTGCGCTATGCGCAACCTACCGGCCGTCTCCGGCGACTAGCGTGCGCGCCGTGACCTCTCTTCTCAGCGACGGCATACGTTTCGCCTTCGGCACGCTCACCGTGCTTCCCGTGCGCGTGACCCGGTGGGACCGCGAGGCGGCGCGCGCCGGAATGCTGTGCGCTCCCCTCGCCGGGCTCGTCGTGGGCCTGTGCGCGGCGGCGCTCGGCTGCGTACTCCTGCTGCTCGGCTCGGGGCCGCTGCTCGCCGCCGTGGCCGGCGCAGCCGTACCCGCCGCCCTCACCCGCGGCCTGCACCTCGACGGACTCGCCGATACGGCCGACGGCCTGGGCAGCGGCAAACCGGCCGAAGAGGCGCTGCGCATCATGAAGCAGTCGGACATCGGTCCTTTCGGCGTCATCACGCTGCTGTTCGTGCTGCTTGCCCAGGTCGCGGTGCTTTTCGAGCTGTACGCCGCCGGGTGGGCCCACGGCGCGGTCGGCGCGGCCGTCTCGGCCGTCGCCGCCCGCCTCGCCCTGACACTCGCCTCCCGTACGGGCGTGCCCCCGGCCCGGCCCGACGGGCTGGGCGCGGCGGTCGCGGGCACGGTCTCGGTGCGTACCGCGGTGGCGGTCACCGTCCTGGTGACCGCCACCTGCGCGGGCGTCGCGGGTGCGCTGTTCGGCCCGTACGCCGCCCTGCGTCACGCCGCCGCCGTGTTGGCCGCACTCGCCGCCGCGCAGCTGTTGCTGCGCCACTGCGTGCGCCGCTTCGGCGGGGTCACGGGCGACGTCTTCGGCGGTGTCGCGGAGACCGCGGCGACGGCCGCGCTGGTGGTCCTGATGCTGGGGTGACAGATGAACACCAGTGAAACGTAGGGCAGTTGACTGCCCGTCATCGCAAGGTGCACGCTCTTCCCCCACGGCTGTCGGGGGAGACAGAAGATGCCCGAGTTTCCAGGCTGGGACCAGAGCAGCGAATTCACTGAGGCCTATCGCAAGGCGGTGCGCAGCCGGTCACGGCTGTCCAAACGCGGCCCGAAGCACCCGCCCATCGTGCTGCGGACCGGCGCGGAGGAGGCGCAGCAGGCCCTGGAGGCCCTGGAGCTGGGCCTTCAGCGCTCGTCGAGGGCGCGGGGCACCGTGCCGTGCACTCCGTACGCCCATGTCGACTGGCGCGCGGGCTCCCGGACCGAGCTGATCGCCAAGGTCGCCGAGGAGCTGAAGAAGAACGCTCCCGACGAGGCGGGCAGGCTGCGGCTGCCCGCCTACGACCTGCTCCGATGCGTCGCCGACAACCAGGCGGGCACGGATGCCCAGCTGGCGGACCGGGTGTTCGCCAGGCACCGGGGGCGCGCGACCGCCGTACTGCCGGCCAGGGACACCACGGGCCCCACCATCAACGCGGGGTTCATGACCGTGCCGCTCCGCTCCGTCTGGTCGGTGGCGGAGCGCGTCTACCTCAAGTTCTGGGAGCGCCGCTGGGAATGGCGTCTCGCGCGGCGCAGACGCTACCGCCTGCTGTGGCCGGAGAACTACCGGGGCAAGCGCACGTACGCCGACGCGCTCGTCGAGTTCCACCGGACGTGGGAGGCGGCTGTCCGGCCCGACAGCACTCCGCGGGACATCGACCGGTGGGACGGGCTGCTGATCGCGGCCCTGATGACCGATCTGTACGCTCACGCCCGCCAGGGGCTGCTCCACCCGGGCCGCAGACGCCGCCGCCCGCGCCACGCGCTGCTGCTCAACGGCACGCGGCCGGCGGCCGACGGCGGCGACGGGGGCAGCACGGCCGTAGCGGGCTTCGTCAGGCTGTACGGCGCCCAGCAGCGGCCGAGTCCCAACGCGGCCACGGTGGTGATCGCCGCGCTGCCGGACACGCACGACGCGGCGCCCGGCAGCGGCACGCTGGAGGAGGCGGCGCGCCGGCTCGACCCCGCGAAGGGCGCGATCCCCACGCCCTACGAGGTGCGGCTCCCGCGCCCGGAGCCGGGCGGTCGCAGCGTGACGGTGCTGCCGGTCTGGACACCGTGGGTGCGGCTGCGGCCCGGCGGGGAACTGGCCCTCGAAGCGGGGGCGCTCGCCGTCGCCCTGTGGCTCACCGGACAGCTCGCCTTCGTCCCGTACCTCGGCAGCCCTTTCATGGATACGTACACGCAGTGCCTCACCGGCTCCGACTACGTACAGCAGTCCAAAGCGGCCGCGCCCGCGCTCCCCGCCCAGTACGCCGACGCGCTCAAGATGATCGCCGAGCAGAACAAGATCGCGGAGACCGGGGGGAAGCCCGAGCGGACGGTGACCATCGCCCACGTCCGCGCCTCGGTGGCGCCGAACGCGGCCGAGCGGCAGTCCGGCGCGGCCATCCCCGAACTGCGCGGCCTCGCGCTGGCCCAGCAGTCGCTGCACCGGCTGGCGCCCGCCAACGACAACGGCATATGGGTGCGGATCAAGACGTACGACGCCGGATTGCAGTTCAAGAACGCCCGCAAGGTGGCGGCGCAGATCGTCCGCGAGGCGGAGAAGGACCAGCACCTCATCGGGGTCACGGGATTCACCGAAAGCCGGAAGGAAACGGTCGGAGCGCTGCGCGTGCTCAACTCGGCCCGGATACCCATTGTCAGCTCCACGGCCACGGCGAAAGCCATGGAGGTCGGGCGTTATTACCACGGCGCCGCGCCGAACAACAAGCGGGAGGCGCGGGTCGTGTCGGAGTTCGTGAAGAACGCGAATACGGTGCGTACGGGAGAGAATTCCTGCGCACCCGCGGAAAGCGTTGCCGTGGTGACCGATCCGACCGATGTGTACAGCGACGAACTCGGCAAGGAGTTCGCCATGGCCTTCCCCTCAGCGGGCAGCCGTATCGGCTACATCCCCGGCGGGAACAGCGGAGTCGTCGTACCGAACGAGCCCGACCTCGACATGAAGTTCAGCATGTCGGAGGTGGCGGAAGCGGTGTGCAGCAGGGTCGCGGGAAAGAACAAGACGCTGGTCTACTGGACGTCTCGGGTACGGGAGTTCGACAATTTCCTGGAGACTTATCAGAGCCTCAGTAAATGCGCGAACAAGGACCTCACCGTGATGGGCGGGAACGAGCTCACCAATGCGGCGCTCTCCGGCGGATTCGTGGGGAAGTCCTGGCTGCACCTTTATCACACGGCCCATATGCTGCCCGCCGGACATCCGGACCGCAGCGCGACGGCGAAGGCGTTCAACGACGCTTACACCGAGGAATTCACCGGGTCCGATCTGTGGCTGAACGACGGGCACGCCGCGCTCGCCCATGACGCGGTGCAGGTGCTAGCCCAGGCGACAAGTCAGGCGAACGCGGCGGGTGTCGAACTGACCCGGCCGAATGTGCAGCAGATCATCAACAGCGGCTCGTTCGACCTGGAGGGGGCCAGTGGCCGTCTGCTGTTCGCGGCGGGCTCGCTCCAGCGGCCGCTCAACAAACTGCTGACCGTCCTGCACCACGGGAAGGACGGCTCGGCGCCGGTGCTGATGTGCGGGGACTCCGGGAAGAACATCGATGCCGGGAAGGAGTGGCGGCAGGGCGGTACGTCGTACGACTGCCCCAAGGACGAGTAGGCGCGGCCGGTTGCTCGCATTACTCGCCTTACTCGCAGGGCTCGCGCCACACCCCCAGGTCGTACTTCTTCAGCATCGAGCTGAGCCGCAGCTTGCGCGCCTGGGGGCAGAAGCGGCTCGCTCCCTGCGGAGAATTCGAGGAAGATCTGTGGAAATCATGCAAAGCAAGGTGATAGTCACTTGCCGGATTGCCACGAGTGTGACGCAGGCCTCACTCCGTGCACCGTAAACACGAAAAGGACACCTCTGATGAGTGAAGTGCTCGCTGCTGTGATCGAAGGGGGGAACCGCGCGTAGGCTCATTCCCGGCGCTCAACCGGTCCGGCGGGCCGCCGGGCACCGGGATGCCGGGCCACCGGGATACTGTCGCGCCGGGCACGGCCGGCCCCACCCCATCGGCCGAAGAACTCAACGGAAGCGAGATTTCACCACCGTGACTGCTCTCACTCTCAGCACTTCCGGCGCGGCGGCGCTGCGCGCCGACGCCATCGTCGTCGGCGTGGCGAAGGGCGCCGGCTCCAAGTCCGGGGACTTGGTTGTCGCACCGGGCGCCGAGGCCGTGGACAAGGCGTTCGACGGAAAGCTCGCCTCCGTCCTGAAGACCCTCGGCGCCACGGGCGGCGAGGGCGAGGTGACCAAGCTGCCCGCGCCGTCGGGCTTCAAGTCTCCTGTCGTACTGGCCGTCGGCCTGGGCACGGGCCTGGACAAGGACGACTCGTACAGCGCCGAGTCGCTTCGCCGCGCGGCCGGTGCGGCCGCCCGCGCGCTCAGCGGCTTCAAGAAGGCCGGCTTCGCGCTGCCCGTCGAGGCCGTCGAGGACGCCGCCGCCATCGCCGAGGGCGCGCTGCTCGGTGCGTACTCCTTCACCGCGTACCAGGGTGGGGAGAAGGAGGGGAAGGGCGAGAAGCCCGCAGGCAACGGCCCGAAGCAGCCGCTCGCCGAGATCGCCGTGCTCGGCGGCAAGCCACGCGACAAGGCGTTCAAGGCCGCCGCGGAGCGCGCTCTGGCGCTGACCGAGGAGATCAACCGCGCCCGCGACCTGGTCAACACCCCGCCGAACGACCTCTACCCCGAGTCCTTCGCCGCCGTGGCCGCCGCCGCCGGCAAGGAGCACGGTCTCAAGGTGCAGGTGCTCGACGAGAAGTCGCTCATCAAGGGCGGCTACGGCGGCATCCTCGGCGTCGGCCAGGGCTCGGAGCACGGTCCGCGCCTGGTGAAGCTCGCCTACACCCACCCCAAGGCGGAGAAGACCCTGGCCTTCGTCGGCAAGGGCATCACCTACGACTCGGGCGGCATCTCGCTCAAGCCGGTCGGCCACAACGAGACGATGAAGTGCGACATGGCCGGCGCCGCCGCCGTGTTCGCCGCCGTCATCACGGCCGCCCGCCTGGGCCTGAAGGTCAACGTCACCGGCTGGCTCGCGCTCGCCGAGAACATGCCGTCCGGCAGCGCCACCCGCCCCGGTGACGTGCTGCGCATGTACAGCGGCAAGACCGTCGAGGTGCTCAACACCGACGCCGAGGGCCGTCTCGTGCTGGGTGACGCGCTGACCCGCGCATCCGAGGAGCGGCCGGACGCGATCGTCGACGTGGCGACGCTGACCGGCGCGATGGTGCTGGCGCTCGGCAACCGCACGTTCGCCGTCATGGGCAACGACGAGTCGTTCCGTACCGCCGTCCACGAGATCGCGGAGGAGGCCGGCGAGCAGTCCTGGCCGATGCCGATGCCGGCCGAGCTCCGCAAGGGCATGGAGTCCTCCACCGCCGACATCGCCAACATGGGCGAGCGGATGGGCGGCGGCCTGGTCGCCGGTCTGTTCCTGCAGGAGTTCGTCGGCGACGACATCGCCTGGGCGCACCTGGACATCGCGGGCCCCGCCTTCAACGACGGCGGACCGTTCGGTTACACCCCGAAGGGCGGCACCGGTTCCGCGATCCGCACCCTGGTGGCGCTCGCCGAGCACACCGCCGCGGGCGACCTCGGCTGAGCTGTCGAGGCGGCTTCGTGAGTACGGTCCCGGGCACGCGTCCGGGGCCGTACTCACGCGGGAACGTACGTGGGAACGCATGCCGGAACGTATGTCGGAATACCTACGTCCAATTTCGCCTTCAACGAAATCCGTACATCCGTACGTCGCAGTAACCCTTGGCGAGCGGTCCCAGGACCGTCTCGCACCCTGGCCCCGCGTCCCGCCGTCCGTCGACAAGTGCGAAGATGGGTTCTCGGCAGGACAGGGCCCCCACCACAGGGCCGAATATAAAGCGGCCGATACCAGCCGCCGCCCGGTCGATGACCGGCGACCGGCGCACATGCATGGAGGACGTGACGTGGCGAACGACGCCAGCACCGTTTTCGACCTAGTGATCCTCGGCGGTGGCAGCGGCGGTTACGCCGCGGCACTGCGCGGAGCGCAGCTGGGCCTGGACGTCGCCCTGATCGAGAAGAACAAGCTCGGCGGCACCTGCCTGCACAACGGCTGCATCCCGACGAAGGCTCTGCTCCACGCGGGCGAGGTCGCCGACCAGGCACGCGAGGCCGCGCAGTTCGGCGTCAAGGCCACTTTCGACGGCATCGACATGGCGGGCGTCCACAAGTACAAGGACGACGTGATCTCGGGCCTGTACAAGGGCCTCCAGGGCCTGGTCGCCTCGCGCAAGGTGACGTACATCGAGGGCGAGGGCCGGCTGTCCTCCCCGACGTCCGTCGACGTCAACGGCCAGCGCATCCAGGGCCGCCACGTCCTGCTGGCGACCGGCTCCGTGCCGAAGTCGCTGCCGGGCCTGGACATCGACGGAAACCGCATCATCTCCTCGGACCACGCGCTGGTCCTGGACCGCGTTCCGAAGTCCGCGGTCATCCTCGGCGGCGGCGTCATCGGCGTCGAGTTCGCCTCGGCGTGGAAGTCCTTCGGCACCGACGTCACCGTCGTCGAGGGCCTGAAGCACCTCGTACCGGTCGAGGACGAGAACAGCTCGAAGCTGCTGGAGCGCGCGTTCCGCAAGCGCGGCATCAACTTCTCACTCGGCGCCTTCTTCGAGAAGGCCGAGTACACCGCCGACGGCGTCAAGGTCACCCTGGCCAACGGCAAGGAGTTCGAGGCCGAGGTGCTGCTCGTCGCGATCGGCCGCGGCCCCGTCTCGCAGGGTCTCGGGTACGAGGAGGCCGGCGTCGCGATGGACCGCGGCTACGTCCTCGTCGACGAGTACATGCAGACGAACGTGCCCACCATCTCCGCCGTCGGTGACCTCGTCCCGACGCTCCAGCTCGCGCACGTCGGCTTCGCCGAGGGCATCCTGGTGGCGGAGCGTCTGGCCGGTCTCAAGACCGTTCCGGTCGACTACGACGGTGTGCCGCGCGTGACGTACTGCCACCCCGAGGTCGCTTCCGTCGGCATCACCGAGGCGAAGGCCAAGGAGGTGTACGGCGCGGACAAGGTCGTCGCTCTCAAGTACAACCTCGCGGGCAACGGCAAGAGCAAGATCCTCAAGACCGGTGGCGAGATCAAGCTCGTCCAGGTCAAGGACGGTGCCGTGGTCGGCGTTCACATGGTCGGTGACCGTATGAGCGAGCAGGTCGGCGAGGCTCAGCTGATCTACAACTGGGAGGCGCTGCCGGCCGAGGTCGCGCAGCTCATCCACGCACACCCGACGCAGAGCGAGGCGCTCGGCGAGGCCCACCTGGCCCTGGCCGGCAAGCCGCTCCACTCCCACGACTAGTTCAGTCCGGGCGCGACGACCACTTCCGCAATTCGTAAGGAGCAACCGAAACCATGCCGGTTTCCGTAACCCTTCCGGCGCTCGGCGAGAGCGTCACCGAGGGCACTGTCACCCGTTGGCTGAAGGCCGAGGGCGAGCGCGTCGAGGCTGACGAGCCGCTGCTCGAGGTGTCGACCGACAAGGTCGACACCGAGATCCCGGCCCCCGCCGCGGGCATCCTCTCGTCCATCAAGGTCGCCGAGGACGAGACGGTGGAGGTCGGCGCCGAGCTGGCCGTCATCGACGACGGCACGGGTGCGCCCGCTGCCGCCCCGGCCCCGGCTGCCGCCGAGGCCCCCGCACCTGCTGCCGAGGCTCCCGCCCCGGCCGCCGCTCAGCCCCAGCCGGAGGCTGTGGCCGCTCCGGCGCCCGCCGCCGAGGCACCGGCCCCTGCCGCCGCTCCGGCCGGCGGCGCCTCCGGTACTGACGTCGTACTGCCCGCACTGGGCGAGTCGGTCACCGAGGGCACCGTCACCCGTTGGCTGAAGGAGGTCGGCGAGGAGGTCGCGGAGGACGAGCCGCTGCTCGAGGTCTCGACCGACAAGGTCGACACCGAGATCCCCTCCCCGGCCGCGGGCACGCTGCTGGAGATCCTGGTCGGCGAGGACGAGACCGCCGAGGTCGGCGCGAAGCTCGCCGTCATCGGTGCCGCGGGCGCTGCCCCGGCCGCCGCCCCCGCTCCGGCCGCTCCGGCCCCGGCCGCCGCTCCGGCGCCCGCGCCGGCTGCTGCTCCGGCTCCGGCCCCCGCACCGGCTCCGGCTCCGGCTCCGGCCGAGGCCGCTGTGGAGGCTCCGGCGCCGGTCCAGGCCCCGCCGGCTCCCGCCGCTCCCGCTCCGGCTCCTGCCGCTCCGGCTGCTCCCGCCGCCGTCGCCCCTTCCGCCCCCGAGGCGGACGGCGCGTACGTGACGCCTCTCGTCCGCAAGCTCGCGGCCGAGAACAGCGTCGACCTGAGCACGGTCAAGGGCACCGGCGTCGGTGGCCGTATCCGTAAGCAGGACGTCGTGGCCGCAGCGGAGGCCGCCAAGGCCGCTGCCGCCGCCCCGGCTCCGGCCGTGACTGCCGGAGGCCCTGCCGCCGCTTCGAAGGCTCCGTCCCTCGAGGTGTCGCCGTTGCGCGGTCAGACGGTCAAGATGACCCGCATGCGCAAGGTCATCGGCGACAACATGATGAAGGCGCTGCACACGCAGGCCCAGCTGACCTCGGTCGTCGAGGTCGACATCACGAAGCTGATGAAGCTGCGCAACAAGGCGAAGGACGCGTTCGCCGCCCGCGAGGGCGTCAAGCTGTCCCCGATGCCGTTCTTCGTCAAGGCCGCGGCCCAGGCGCTGAAGGCCTACCCGGTCGTCAACGCCCGGATCAACGAGGACGAGGGCACGATCACCTACTTCGACACCGAGAACATCGGTATCGCGGTGGACGCCGAAAAGGGTCTGATGACCCCGGTCATCAAGGGTGCGGGCGACCTCAACCTCGCCGGTATCTCCAAGAAGACCGCCGAGCTGGCCGGCAAGGCCCGCTCCGGCAAGATCAGCCCGGACGAGATGTCCGGCGCGACGTTCACGATCAGCAACACCGGTTCGCGCGGTGCGCTGTTCGACACGGTCATCGTGCCGCCGAACCAGGTCGCCATCCTGGGCATCGGTGCCACGGTCAAGCGTCCCGTGGTCATCAACCACCCGGACCTCGGCGAAACCATCGCGATCCGTGACATGACCTACCTGGCTCTCTCCTACGACCACCGCCTGGTGGACGGCGCCGACGCGGCCCGTTACCTGACGGCCGTCAAGGCGATCCTGGAGGCCGGCGAGTTCGAGGTCGAGCTCGGCCTGTAACGCTCGTCTCACCAGCGTCTGCGCCCCCGTCCGGAGTTATCCGGGCGGGGGCGCCGCCGTATGGTCTAGAGACCGAACACGGCTTGAAGGAGCGCTTCATGACCCCGCCCGTCGTCCACTCGCTGCGCGAGCAGATCCGCGAGCACATTGTGGAGGGGATCGTCAGTGGGCGCTGGAAGCCGGGCGAGCGGATCGTGGAGCGCCGGATCGCCACGGAGCTGGAGGTCAGCCAGACTCCGGTGCGGGAGGCGCTGCGCGAGCTGGAGTCCCTGCGCCTGATCGAGTCGGCGCCGAACAAGGGCGTACGGGTGAGGAATCTGACCGCGGCCGACCTGGAGGAGAGCTATCCGGTACGGGCCGGCCTGGAGCAGATCGCGGCCGAGCTGGCGGCGGCCGCCCTGGCGGAGGACTGCTCGGCGCTGGAACCCCATGTGGCGGCCCTGTACGAGGCGGACCGCACCGCTGACGGGACGGCTCAGGTGCGTCATACGGTCGGCTTCCACCGCGAGCTGGTGCGGGCGGCCAACAACAGCGTCCTGCTCCACACGTGGGAGGGCCTGGGCATCGAGGTCTTCACGGCGCTGTCCATTCGGTGGCTCGGCACGGTGCAGAAGTCGTACGCGGAGGAGCACGACGCCCTCGTCCAGGCCTTCCGCCGCCGCGACCCGGCGATCGGAACCCTGGTGAAGGAACACGTCCTGGGCTGTGCGCCGCGCGCGTAAGCCGTACCGCTGCGCGCCGGACGGGCTGGTCGGCACCATCCAGCCCCTCCGGCGTTTGAGAAGCGGGGCCTGGGGCGGAGCCCCTCACGCGGCGGAGCCGCAATGTGTCACAGCGGGAAGGGGCGGGTCGGGGAAAGCGCCGCAGGCAACCGGCACCACGCCATCCCACCAGCGTCCGCGCCCGCGCCCGAAATGCCCCATACACCTCGGCACCCGGTGCCCCATTTCGCGGCACGGAATGCCAATTTCGTTCTACGGAGAAGTTTTTAGCCTCCAGGCTTTGATCGATCATCGATCAGGGACTTACAGTCATCGGCGGGTCCACCGACCCCACCGCCCTGTCCTGCCAGACAAGGCCCCCCTTTTCTTCACCCCCCTCCTCTCCGGAAGGCGGCCATCATGACCGACCCCGTAGGCATTTCTCCGAGCGAGCTCGACCAGCTCCCGGACCGTGACACCGAGGAGACCGCCGAGTGGGCGGCCTCCCTCGACGCCGTCACCAAGGCCGCAGGCCCGCAGCGGGCGGCCTACCTGATGCGCCGCACGCTCCAGCACGCCGAAGGCGCCGGCATCGCGCTGCCGAAGCTGCTGGAGACGGACTACGTCAACACCATCCCGACTTCCGCCGAGCCCGCCTTCGACGGCGACGAGGCGATGGAAGCCCGTATCACTGCCTGGAACCGCTGGAACGCCGCCGCGATGGTCACCCGCGGCTCCCGCTTCGGCGTAGGCGGCCACATCGCCACCTTCGCCTCCGCGGCCTGGCTGTACGAGACCGGCTTCAACCACTTCTTCCGAGGCAAGGAGGGCGACGGCTCCGGCGACCAGCTCTACATCCAGGGCCACGCCTCCCCCGGCATCTACGCCCGCGCCTTCCTCGACGGCCGCCTGAACGAGGGCCAGCTCGACCGCTTCCGCCAGGAGGCCGCCGGCGACGGACTGCCGTCGTACCCGCACCCGCGCCGCCTGCCCTGGCTCTGGGAGTTCCCGACCGTGTCGATGGGCCTCGGCCCGCTCTCCGCGATCTACCAGGCGCGCTTCAACCGCTACCTCCAGAACCGCAACATCAAGGACACGTCCAACTCCCACGTCTGGGCGTTCCTCGGTGACGGCGAGATGGACGAGCCCGAGTCGACCACCGCGATCACCCTCGCCGCCCGCGAGCAGCTCGACAACCTGACCTTCGTCATCAACTGCAATCTCCAGCGCCTCGACGGCCCGGTCCGCGCGAACTTCCGTGTCGTGCAGGAGCTGGAGGCCCAGTTCCGCGGCGCCGGCTGGAACGTCGTCAAGACGCTGTGGGGCTCCGCCTGGGACGAGCTGTTCCAGCTCGACACCCAGGGCGCGCTGGTACGCCGGCTCCGTGAGGTGCCGGACGCGCAGTTCCAGACGTACGCGACCCGCGACGTGGCGTACATCCGCGAGCACTTCTTCGGCGCCGAGCCCGCGCTGGCCGAGCTGGGCAAGCTGCTCACCGACGCGAAGATCGCCGAGTGTTTCCACACCTCGCGCGGCGGCCACGAGGCCCGCAAGGTGTACGCGGCGTACAAGGCGGCCGTGGAGTTCAAGGGCGCGCCGACGGTGATCCTCGCGCAGACCGTCAAGGGCTACACCCTCGGCCCGGGCTTCGAGTCGAAGAACGCCAACCACCAGATGAAGAAGCTCTCCGGCAAGGAGTTCCGCGCCATGCGGGACCTGCTGGAGCTGCCGATCCCCGACGCGAAGCTGGACGAGGAGCTCGTACCGTACGGGCACCCCGGCGCCGACTCGCCCGAGGTCCGCTACCTCCAGGAGCGCCGCGCCGCCCTCGGCGGTCCCGCCCCGGCCCGCCGGGTGCACGCGGTGGCCCTGCCCGAGCCCGCCGACCGCGCCTTCAGCGCCCTCCTCAAGGGGTCGGGCAAGCAGGAGATGGCCACCACCATGGCGTTCGTGCGCCTGGCGAAGGAGCTGATGCGGGACAAGGAGACCGGAAAGCGCTGGGTGCCGATCGTGCCCGACGAGGCGCGGACCTTCGGCATGGAGTCGCTGTTCCCCTCGGCCGGCATCTACTCCCCGCTGGGCCAGACGTACGAGCCGGTCGACCGCGACCAGCTCATGTACTACAAGGAAGCCAAGGACGGCCAGATCCTCAACGAGGGGATCACCGAGGCCGGCGCCATGGCCGACTTCATCGCCGCCTCGACGTCGTACGCGACGCACGGCGAGCCGATGATCCCCTTCTACATCTTCTATTCGATGTTCGGCTGGCAGCGCACCGCCGACCAGATGTGGCAGCTCGGCGACCAGCTCGGCCGCGGCTTCATCGTGGGCGCGACGGCCGGCCGTACGACCCTGACGGGTGAGGGTCTCCAGCACGCGGACGGCCACTCGCACCTGATCGCGTCCACGAACCCGGCGTCTCTCAACTACGACCCGGCGTTCGCGTACGAGGTGGCCGTCATCGTCAAGGACGGTCTGCGCAGGATGTACGGCCCCGAGGCCGAGAACGTCTTCTACTACCTGACCGTCTACAACGAGCCGAAGCCGCAGCCCGCGATGCCGGAGGGTGTCGAAGAGGGCATCGTCAAGGGCCTCTACCGCTTCAAGGAGGCAGCGGCACCGGCCGCCGATGCCCCCCGCGCACAGTTGCTCGCATCCGGCACCGCGATCCACTGGGCCCTGGAGGCGCAGGAACTCCTCGCCGCCGACTGGGGCGTGGCGGCCGACGTGTGGTCCGCCACCTCGTGGGGCGAGCTGCGGCGCGACGCGCTGGAGTGCGACGAGGCGCTGCTGCGCGGCGAGATGCGCACGCCGTACGTCACCCGCGCGCTCGAAGGCGCGCAGGGTCCCGTCCTCGCGGTGAGCGACTGGATGCGTCAGGTCCCCGACCAGATCAGCCAGTGGGTCGAGCAGGACTACTCCTCGCTCGGTACGGACGGCTTCGGCCTCTCGGACACCCGCGAGGCGGCCCGCCGCCACTTCGGCGTCGACGCCCAGTCGATCGTGGTCGCCGCCCTGGCCCAGCTCGTCCGCCGTGGCGAGGTACCGGCCTCGGCGGTCAAGGAAGCGCGGGAGCGCTACGGCCTGTGAGCCGTACCCTCTGACAGCCCTCAATCGCCGGAGGGGCTGGTGGCTGCCGCAACGCGGCACCATCCAGCCCCTCCGGCGTTTGAGAACCGGGGTCTGGGGGCCGGAGCCCCAGCAGCTCTCCCCCGTCGGCCCCGCCACCCGGCACAATGGCCGCCATGCGCGCAGCCCGCCTCATCAAAATGGTGCTTCTGCTCCAGTCCCGCCCCTCCATGACAGCCGCCGAACTGGCCCGTGAGCTGGAGGTCTCCGAGCGGACCATCACCCGGGACGCACAGGCCCTGTCCGAAGCGGGCGTTCCCGTGTACGCCGACCGGGGCCGGACCGGCGGCTACCGCCTGATCGGCGGATACCGCACCCGGCTGACCGGCCTCGCCCGCAGCGAGGCCGAGGCCCTGTTCCTGTCCGGACTGCCGCGCGCACTGCGCGAGATGGGCCTCGACGACGCCGCGTCGGCGGCCCGGCTCAAGGTGTCGGCGGCGCTGCTCCCGTCCCTGCGGGACGCGTCGGACACAGCGGCGCAGCGGTTCCATCTGGACGCGCCCGGCTGGTACCAGGAGCCGAAGACGCCCGAGTTGCTGCCCACGATCGCGGAGGCGGTCTGGGACGACCGGATGCTGACGGGCCGCTACCGGCGCGGTCACGACCGCGAGGTCGAACGGGAACTGGCGCCGTACGGCCTCGTGCTGAAGGCCGGGGTCTGGTACCTCTGCGCCCGCTCGGGCGGGGACTTCCGGGTGTACCGGATCGACCGCTTCGCCGCGGTGGTCGTGTCCGAGGAGCGTTTCGTGCGGGACGAGAGCTTTGTGCTGCCGGACTTCTGGGAGGAGCGGGCGGCGGATTTCGCCCGCTCGATACTGCGTTCCGAGGTGGTGGTGCGGCTGTCGGAGTCGGGTGCGCGGCGGCTGCCGTACGCCGTGGACCGTGCCGCGGCGGCCGAGGCCCTGGCGGTGGCAGGGCCGCCGGACGAGTTGGGGCGGGTCACGGTGACCCTGCCGGTCGAGTCGTACGAGGTCGCCTTCAGCCAGCTCTTCTCCCTCGGGCCGGAGCTGGAGGTCCTGGAGCCGCCGGCCCTCCGCGAACGATTCGCGGAGGCGGCGGCCCGGACAGCGCGGCTCTACGACTAGTGCGACTGGACGGCTTCTGCTCTTCGCCGGCCCGTCAGCGGTAGTCGCTCGCCGGGGCGTCCTTGCCGCCCTGCGAGACCTCCATGATGTACGGCCAGCCGTCCGGCCGGCTGCCGTCCGTGTCCGTGAAGCCGTACTCCTTCGCGAGGTGCCCGCTGGACAGCGACTGACCGTTCCAGCGCGCCCGTTCCGGGTCGGCGGCGATGGCCGCGACCGCCCGGCCGACGTACACCGGTGACTCGGCGATCACGAAGTCGGGGACCTTGGCGATCGCGTCGCGCCAGTTCTCCTCGGTGACGCCGAATGCGTCCAGCATCTCCTCCGAGCGGAGGAACCCCGGGGTAACGGAGACCGCCGTACAGCCCACGTCCGCCAGATCATGACCGAGGCTGAACGCCATCCGGATCGGCGCGTTCTTGGCGAGGTCGAAGTAGAAGTTCTCCCGGAAGTGAGTGCGGTTGTACTCGTCCGTACCGTCGGTCATTTCCACCACCAGGCCGCCCCGGTTCCGCACCAGCAGGGGCAACGCGATGCTGAGCGTGATGGCGTGGGTCTTCACGCCGAGCTCCAGCATCCGCAGTCCGCGCGCGAGCTCGATGTCCCACATCTTCTTGCCGAATTCGAGCAGATGATCGCCGCCCCAGAGGCTGTTGACCAGGATGTCCAGCCGCCCGTGCTCCCGGTCGATGCGTTCGACGAGCGACTTGACCTGGTCCTCTTCGAGGTGATCGGTGGGTACGGCGATGGCTTCGCCGCCCGCGTCGTTGATGAGTTCGGCCGTCTGCTCGATGGTCTCGCCGGGTCGGCCGACCTCGCTGACGTGCTCGCGAGTGGTGCGCCCGGTGACGTACACCGTCGCTCCCGCCGCTGCGAGCTGCACGGCGATCGCCCGTCGCGCGCCTCTGGTGGCACCCGCGACGAGTGCGATCCTGCCTTTGAGGGGTGCGTCCTGTGCGTCCTGTGCGCTCATACCTACTCCTCGCGTGCTGCTGTGTCCGTGCCGTACGGATCAAGACTGACACTAAAAGCAGACACCTTCTGTCCTGTTTTCCGTATCCCGCCGCACGCCGGGACGCAGCCGGGTTGCCAATTGTTGATTGCGTTGTAGGTCACGGTGGGTCATAGGGTCCCCCACATGAGTGAGAAGGCTGAGGATTGGATCTCTGCGGGTAGGGCTGCGAAGCGGCTGGGGGTGTCTACGCGGACCCTTCGCCGTTACACCCTTGAAGGTGTGTTGGAGGATCGGCGTTCTCCTGGTGGGCGGCGCGTCTTCCGTGTCGGGGACTTGGATGCGCTGTCGCGGCGGCGGGGTGAGCCTGTGTTGCCGCCTGTGGGTGGCGTGGTGCTCTACGGGCGGGTCTCGTCGCACCGGCAGCGGGTCGAGGGGGATCTGGACCGGCAGATGGCCCGGCTGCGTGAGGCTGTCGGTGGCCGGGTTGTGGTCGGGGAGTTCACGGATGTGGCGTCTGGGTTGTCGGACCGGCGCAGGGGTTTGCGCCGGGCACTTCGGGCCTGCCAGGCCGAGACTGTGTCCGCGCTGCTGGTGACGCATGAGGAACGACTGGCCCGGTTCAGCACCGGCTTGCTGGCGGAGGTGGTGCTGCCGTCGTGGGGCTGCCGTCTGGAGATCGCGGGCGGGGATGAGGAACTGGACGGGGCGGGGGACGGGGATCTGGTGCGGGACATGCTCGCGGTCGTCACCTCGTTCTCCGGTCGGTTGTACGGGTCCCGCTCGGCGCGGGCACGCGCACTCACGCGGGCAGTCAAATCCACCGTCAGGGAACGTGATTTGTAGGCCAGGAATGGCCATGTGTAGTGTTCTGTCTGCGAGTTGAGGGACGACGGGAGGGAGGCCAGGAGCATGCCCAGGCGCAAGAAGAAGCGCGAGCTGCGTACGCTCGCGGCCCCCTTCACCGTCGCCGCGCCTTCCGGTGCCCGGATTCGGGACCGGCTCCGTGTCACCTCAGCCGACGCGAAAGTTGTGCGCCTGGTGGGTGAGCACCTGGGCCGCCACGCCCGCGCCGATCTCGCTGAGCGTGTCCGTATCGGCCAGGCCAGGGCGCAGGACACTGAGCGGGCACGCCGCAAGAAGACATTGACGGCGGTGTCGTCGTCGCGGTGGGCCGGGGCGATCACCCGCGTATCGCAGGACCAGTACCAGCTTTCTCTGCGGGCCCTGTACGACGAGCGGGCTTCGCTCCGCAGGGCCATCACGACGATCAGCAAGCGCCTGGATGTCCCGTGCGGTGAGCGCGTAGGTAAGGTGCGCGGCTACTCGGGCCAGGGGGAACGAGCCCACAAGCAGCGCCGCATGGCAGCGCTCACCGCTCGGCTGGCCCGCGTGGAGGAACGCATCGAGCAGGGCCGTCCGGCGATCGTGGTCGGCGGTCGTCGCCTGGCGAAGACGCGGCACAACCTGGCCGACGCCCAGCTCACCGAGGCCGGATGGCGAGAACGCTGGGATGCCTCCCGGCTGTTTCTCACGGCCGATGGCGAGTCCGGAGCCCCGCACGGGAACTACACGATCACCGTCGAGCCGGGCACGGGCGCGGTCACGATCGTGCTGCCCGAACCTTTGCGGCATCTGGCGAACGCGCCTCGCGGCCGGTACCGGCTGTCCTGCACGGTGGCCTTCAGCCACCGCCGCGAGGAGTGGCTGGACCGGGCCACCGCGAACCGGGCCGTGCGCTACGACATCGTCCACGAGTCGCAGCGAGACCGCTGGTACCTCGATGCGTCGTGGTCCGCCGACCCGGCCGTCCTGCCCACCCCCGACGAACTCAAGCAGTTCGGGCAACGGCTGCTCGGCGTCGACCTGAACGCCGACCACCTGGCCGTGGCCGTGCTCGACCCGCACGGGAATCCGGTCGGCGAACCACACACGATCCCCATCGACCTGACCGGCCCGGCTTCCCAGCGGGACGGACGCCTGCGGGCCGCGATCAGCGAGCTGCTGGCTCTCGCGAGGCAGCACGACTGTGCCGGTATCGCGATCGAGAACCTCGGCTTCGACGACGCACGCACCACAGGTCGCGAGACCATGGGCCGGGGCAAGCGGGGCAAGAAGTTCCGCCGCACCGTCGCCGGTATCCCGACCGCCAGATTCCGGGAACGGCTGCGTGGCATGGCCTACCACCAGGGCCTCATCGTCGTCGCCGTGGACCCTGCGTACACCAGCATCTGGGGCGAGCAGCATTGGAAGAAGCCCCTCCAGACCCAATCCAAGACTTCCGTCACCAGGCACCACGGTGCCTCGGTGGCGATCCGCAGGCGTGGTCTGGGCTACCGGGTACGGCGTCGGCCAGGTGTGACCCCCGCTCACCAGAGGATGAGCGCGGGGAGAGCTACCGGCCAGACCGTCACCGTTCCCAGGCCACGCGGGACCGTGAGCCCACCCAGGACCACAGGCACGCTAAACAGAGGCGACAAGACCTGCTGGAGCCGAGGCGACCAGCTCACGCTGTTCCCCGACCTCGAAGACCGTTCGCGAGGTCACCGGACCACCTGTCCGGATTCAAGCGATTCGGCCAACACTGGCCAACATCGCTAGGAACGGTAACGACACAGCCGCATCCGGGGTACTCCGCGTGCGCGGGCCTGTGGCAAGGCCGATGCTTGTCCCGTGATGGACGAGACGGAATTCTGGGAGATCATCGACCACACCCGCGAGGCCGCCGAGGGCGACCCCGAGGATCATGCCGACCTGCTGGTCGACGCGTTGCTCCAGCTCGACCCCGACTCCGTGCTCGACTTCGCCAGACACTTCGAGGTCCGCTACAACCGCGCGTACCGCTGGGACTTGTGGGGCGCGGCCGCCGTGCTGCTCGGCGGTGCGAGCGACGACGCGTTCGACTACTTCCGCTGCTGGCTGATCGGCCAGGGCCGGGAGGTCTTCGAGGGGGCGCTGCACGACCCGGACAACCTGGCCAACCTCCTCAACGAGTTCGACGAGGAGGTCGACGGCGACGCCGAGGAGCTGGGGTACGCCGCAGACGAGGCGTACGAGCAGCTCACCGGCGCGGTCGCCCCCGACCTGGGCGTCCCGGCGCAAACGCCGGAGCCGGAGGACACGCCGTTCGACTTCGAGGACGAGGAGGCCCTGGCCGACCGCTTCCCCCGGCTGTGGGAGCGGTTCGGCGGGTAGCCGGCCCGCGGGTCCCTACAACCGCCGGAAGCCAGATGTCAGAAGTGGGTCCCTCCGTCGATCCGTATCTCCGTGCCGGTGATGAACGCGCCGTCTTCCGAGCCAAGCATGGCAACAACGCCGGCGACGGTCTCCGGGGCCGCGAACCCCTCGCCGATGGCGGGGGCCAGCTTCATGAAGAGCGACAGGTCGGCGTCCTCCGGCAGGCCGGGGCCCTTGCCGCTGGTCATGTCCGAGGAGATGGACCCCGGCGCGACGGCGACCGCGCGCAGCCCCTGCCTGCTGTACTCGCTCGCTATGGCGTGGGTCATCGACTGGATGCCGCCCTTGCTCGCCGCGTACGCCGCCATGTACGGGTGCGCGAACGAGGCGGAGGTGGAGGAGAAGTTGACGACGACCGGCTTGTCCCCCGCCAGCAGCGCCGGGATCGCCTCGCGGATCATCATGAAGGTCCCGGTCAGGTTGACCGCGATGATCTTGTTGAAGAGGTCCAGCGTGGTCTTGTGGGTGTGCTCGGAACGCAGGATGCCCACCGCGTTGACCAGCACGTCAAGGCCGCCGCCCAGCGCCGGAAGCGCTGCCGCGACACCCTCGCGGACCGCCGCCTCGTCGGATATGTCGAAGACGGCGGTGGTGAGGCGCTCGGCCACGCCGTCGGCGACGGCCCGCTCGGCGGTCGCCTTCAGGCCTGCTTCGTTGACGTCGACGGCGACCACGCGGCCGCCCTCGGCGAGGATGCGGTGCACAGTGGCCTGGCCGATGCCCGAGCCGCCGCCCGTGATCAGTACCCGACGGCCTTCGTAGCGGTTCATGCTGTCTCTCCGGTCTGCTGATGGCGGCGGACTCTCTCACCTGCCCACATCCCACGGTACGCCTACATGGCACGTTTTGCCATAGCGTCATTTCGCGCATTTCACGGAGGGCCGGGCGTACTCTTCCGGGGTGAGCACCCAGCCGCCCCCCGAGCCCCCGCCACTCGCGCCGCAGCCCTCCCTGACCGAGCGCCGGAAAGCCGCCACCCAGCTCGACATCGCCCGCGCCGCCGCCGAGCTCTTCGCCGAGCGTGGCCCCGACGCGACGACGGCCGAGGACATCGCGCACCGCGCAGGTGTGGCGCTGCGCACCTTCTACCGCTACTTCCGCAGCAAACAGGACGCCGTCGCCCCGCTGCTCTCCGGCGGCGCCGACCGGTGGCGCGGCCTGCTCGCAGCCGCCGAGCCCGGCACCGGCGTCCTCACGGCCCTCGAGGGCGCCGTCGCGGAAGCGCTCGCCACGCCCGACGCGCAGGCCGCCGAGCAGCTCGACTGGACGCGCGGCCTGCTCCGCGCGGCCGAGAGCGACCCGGCGCTGCGCGCCGTCTGGTACCGCGTGAATCAGGAGTCGGAGGAGCTGCTGGTGCCTGTCCTCGGCCGGCTGGCCGGCGCCGGGGCCGACCCCCTTGAGGTCCGGCTCGCCGCGGCCGCCGCCACTGCAGCGGTCCGTACGGCCCTGGAGACGTGGTCGGTGTCGGACGCCCCCGTCTCGGGCCCCGGCTCCCCCGCCGAACTCGCCGCGCGCTGCCTGAACGAGCTCATGGGCGGGATGCGGCTGCCGGCTCCCGGTCGATGATCTCTCCGTGCCCGAGGGTGAGCAGGGCCATGTCGTCCTGCACGTTCTCCGCGTTGCCGGCGAAGCGCACAAGGTCCTCGCGAACGGCCTCGTTGAGTGCCATCAGGTCATCCGCCGGCACGGTGGCGGCCAGCGCCGGCAGTCGCTGCGCGAGCGGATAGAAGGTGCCCTCGGCGTCGCGTGCCTCCGTCACCCCGTCCGTGTGGGCCAGAATCCGGTCCCCCGGCTCCAGCGGTACGGACACTGCCGTGACCGGCACCGTCGCGGCCAGGCCCAGACCCAGTGGCGGCGCCGGATCCACCGCGATCTCGCGCGCGGTCCCGCCCCGCAGCAGCAGTGGCGGCGGGTGGCCGCAGCTGACCACCCGTACAACGGCTTCGTCGGCGGGGAACTCCAGCACGACCGCGGTGGCGAAGAGCTCCGCGTGCTCCACGGCGACGGAGTCGACCACCAGCCGCCTGTCCAGCTGCGCCGCGACCAGCGCGAGGTCCCCCGCGTCCAGCACGGCTTCACGGAAGGCGCCCAGCAGCGCGGCGACTGTCGCGACGGCCTCCAGCCCGTGCCCCTGTACGTCGGCCACCAGCGCCCGTACGCCGTGGGGGCCCTCACGTACGTCGTACAGATCCCCGCCCACCAGCAGCCCGCGCTGCGCCGACCGGTACAGCCCCGCGCACCGCACCTGACCCACAGCGGCGGGCAGCGGCGGCAGTACGGCGAGCTGCGCGGCCTCCGCCACCGTGCGGACCGTCACTAGCTGCTGGTCGCGGCGGGCGCGTACCCACGAGATGACCACGCTGAGCACGACGACGACCAGCACCGCGAGCAGGTCCGGGGTCTCGACGTCCCAGATCCGGCGGCCGTACGGCAGGCCGAGCGCCAGGAGGGTGCAGACGCCGAGCGCCGCGACGCTTGCCGGGCCGTACGTGAGGGCCGCGAGCGGTGTCACGGCGACGACGAAGAAGCCCAGCTCGATGGTCTGGGGGGTGACGATCTCGGCGACGACGAGCAGTGCGAGGATCACTGCGGGCAAAGCCCTGAGCCAGCGCGGCTGCGGCGTTCCGCGCAGCCAGCCGGGGGCCTCTTCCGCGCCCCTGGCCCGCGCCGAACTCATCGGGCCAAGGGCCCGCGTGACATCGCGCGGGTCGCTGACGTGGGCGGCATCCGGAGCTCCTTCACCCCTCCCACTATGGCTCAGCGGCTTACCGCACGCCCCTCAGCGCACGACCCATGAAACACGTCATACACCTCCGCACCCCGTACCCCCGCACCCCGGTGCGGCGGAATGCGGGGCAGGATGGGCGGCATGCGGATTGCGGTCACCGGCTCGACCGGTCTCATCGGTACGGCGCTCGTGCGCTCGCTGCGCGCGGACGGACACCAGGTGGTGCGCCTCGTCAGGCGTGCGGCGAGCACCCGGGAGGAAGTGACGTGGGACCCGAAACGGCAGTATGTCGACGCCGACGGGCTCGCCGGGTGCGAGGCGGTCGTCCACCTCGCGGGGGCGGGCGTAGGCGACCACCGCTGGACCGCGACGTACAAGAAGGAGATCCGCGACAGCAGGGTCCTCGGTACGGCCGCGATCGCCGAAACCCTCGCTTCCCTGGACGCGCCGCCGAAGGTTCTCGTGTGCGGTTCGGCGATCGGCTTCTACGGCGACACCGGGGAACGCGCGGTGGACGAGGAAGCGCCGCCCGGCGACGGTTTCCTGCCGTCCGTGTGCGTGGAGTGGGAGGAGGCAGCGGCTCCGGCGCAGGAGGCGGGCGTACGGACAGTGTTCGCCCGTACGGGACTTGTGGTGGCACGCGAGGGCGGGGCCTGGGGAAGGCTTTTTCCCCTCTTCAGGGCGGGGCTCGGCGGGCGGCTGGGGTCGGGCCGCCAGTACTGGAGCTACATCGCGATGCACGATCACATCGCGGCGCTGCGCCATCTGATCGACACCGAGTCGCTCTCGGGCCCCGTGAACCTCACGGCGCCCCAGCCGGTCACCAACCGGGAGGTCACAGCGGCGATGGGGCGGTTGCTGAAGCGGCCTACGCTCTTCGCGGTCCCCGCGCCGGCGCTGCGGCTCGTGCTGGGCGAACTCTCCGTGGACGTGCTGGGAAGCCAGCGGGTGCTGCCGCGGCAGTTGGAGGAGTCGGGCTTCTCGTTCGCGTTCCCGGGGATCGACGACACGCTGCGGGCGGCACTGCGCAACTGACCGATTCTCATCGCTTTCTGTCCGTCGTACGACCATTGTGCTCCGGTTGTGCTCCGATGCCCCGGTCGGTGCGCGACTGTGCCCGCCCGCATCCGCTTCTACGCTTCAACTCGAACTCGGGCATTCCGTGGATCTGTTGAGGGCATGAGTCCCCCACAGTCGCGCCGACCTCGGGGAGGGGCACGTGCTCACCACCGCACACCACGCGGACGTCGTCATAGTGGGGGCCGGGGTCGCCGGACTCTCCGCCGCCCACCAGCTCACCAGCGCCGGAGTAACGGTCGGCGTCCTGGAGGCGGCCCCTTACGTGGGCGGCAGGATGGCCACCGACGAGGTCGACGGTTTCCGCCTCGACCGCATCGGCCAGGTCCTCAGCACCGCGTATCCGGAGCTGCTCCGCACACCGGGCCTCGAAGGGCTCGCGCTGCGCACGTTCTCGCCCGGCGTGCTCGTGCACAGCGAGGGCCGCCGCTACCGCGCGGGAGAGGCCGGAAGCGCGCGGGGCGCGCTCAGCGCCGCGCGCGCCCTGGCAGGCACCTCGCGACCGCCGTTCGGGGGCGCGCTCGACCAGGCCCGCCTCGGCGCGGCGCTCGGGCGGTTCGCGGCCACACCCGTGCACCGGCTGATGGCCCGCCCCGAACGGCCCGCCGCCGAAGCCCTGTCCGGGCGCGGACTCCCGCCTCGTACGGTCAACGGCTTCCTGCGCCCGCTGCTCTCGGCGCTGCTCAGCGACCCGGAGCTCACCACCTCCAGCCGGTGCGCCGATCTCGCGCTGCGCGGCTTCGCGCGCGGCAGGCTGTGCGTGCCCGAGGGCGGGGCCTCCGCGCTGCCCAAGCTGCTGGCGGCCACGCTGCCGCCAGGAGCGGTACGTACGGGCGTACGAGTGATCGGCGCTTCCACCACCTCGGTCACCACCGAGGAACACGGCGCGTTCGGCTGCCGCTCCCTTCTGCTGGCCACCGGGGCCCGCGCCGCCGCCAACCTGCTGCCCGGGCTGCGGGTGCCGGCCTTCCACCGGGTGACAGTCCTGCACCATGCCGCGCCCGCCTCCCCGCTGGCGGACCCCGCCCTGCTGCTGGACGCCGACCGGAGCGGCCCCGTCTCGCACACGGCCGTGCTCAGCGAGGTCGACCCGTCGCGCGCGCCGCGCGGCCGGTCGCTGATCTCCTCCACGGTCCTGGGCACGCCCCCGCCGGACCCCGACCGCGCGGTACGCGCCCACCTGGCCCGGCTCTACGGCGTATCCACCGACGACTGGGAGCTCCTCGCGGTCCACCATGACAGGGAGGCGGTCCCGGCCATGCCGGCGCCGCACGACCTGCGCCGTCCCGTCCGGCTGCTTTCCGGCCTGTATGTCTGCGGGGACCACCGCGAGACGAGCACGGTGCAGGGCGCGCTTCACTCGGGCCGCCGGGCCGCGCACGAGATCCTTATGGACTTCGGCATCCAGCCCGGCTACGCGGCGGAAGCGGTTCGCGAGGCCGCGTGATCCCTGCGGGGCTTTTCCTCACCCCGCCCCCTTCCCGAACTGGGGCGCTGCCCCAGACCCCGCTCCTCAAACGCCGGAGGGGCTGGATGGGTGCGGCCGAATTCAGCCCGTCCGGCGTTTGAGGACACGCCCGAAGGGCGTCTGCGTTGTCTGGGGGCTGGGGCTTGCCCCAGTTTCGGGAAGGGGCGGGTAGGGGAACAGTGCCGCAGGCACCCGCACCCGCACCCCACGCCCGCCGGGGCCAAGGTCACCCCAGCGCCGCCACCCGGTCCCGATAGTTCCGCACCGCCGCCGCGTCCCGATACGGCTCCAGCCGTTTCTCGAAGTCCCGTACGTACTCCATCGCCCGAGCCGACCGCATCTCCGAAGCCTGCTGCGCCGACTCCGCCCCCAGCGCGCACGCCTGGTCCAGTTCGCCCAGCCCCAGCCGCGCGGTCGCCAGCACCACCCGGCAGAACAGCCGGCTCCGCGCATAGCCGGGCGCCCGCAGTTGCAGCGACCGCTCCGCGTGCTGCGCCGCCGCCCGGTACTGCTGGAGGTCCCGGTGGCAGTGGCCGAACTCGTCCGCCAGCTGCGCCTGGTCGAAGAACCGCGCCCAGTGGGGCAGTTCGTCCCCCGGCCGCGCCGACTCCATCGCCCGCTCGGCCCGTACGAGCGAGGCCGTGCACGCCCGCACCTCACCCAGCACCCCGTGCCCACGCGCCTCCGCCGAATGCAGCAGCGCCTGCACCACCGCGGGTGCCGCACTCCCCACGCCCTGCTGCGCCACCCGCGCCAGCTGCACCGCCTCCCGCCCGTGGCCGAGATAGACCGCCTGACGGCTCATGGTGACCAGGACGTACGAGCCGTACGGGCGGTCGCCCGCCGCCTGCGCGAGCCGCAGCGCCTGGACGAAGTACCGCTGGGCGAGGCCGTGCGCCGCGATGTCGTACGACGTCCAGCCCGCCAGCCGGGTCAGATCGGCGGCGGCCGCGAAGAGCCGCCGACCCGTCGCCTCCCCGTACGTACCGCGCAGCATCGGCTCAGTCTCGTGCTCCAGATAGCGCACCAGCGCCTGCCGGGCGTGCCCGCCGCCGTACGCGTCGTCCAGCGTCCGGAACAGCTCGCCGACCGAGCGCAGCGCCGCGATGTCGCCCGTGGAGACGCGCTGCCCGGGGCTGCGGTCGGTCTGGCCGGTCTGGCGCTGCCGGGGCACGGCGGGAACGCGCCCCTGGAGGGGCACCCGTACGCCGTTCACCGGCGGCGGATCACCGCGGGCGACCCGGTCGTCCGCGCGCCCGATCAGCCAGTCCCGGCTCGGGACGACGAGCCCGGCCGGGGTGAACGCGATCTTGCGCAGTTCGGCGTGGCTGCCCGAGTCCTTGCGCCACAGCCCGCTGACGATGTCGACAGCTTCTTCGGGTGTGGCCGCGAATTCCAGCCCCGCGTAGACGGGCGCGCAGGCGTCGAGTCCCAGGTCCTGAGCGGTCAGCCGCCGCCCGAGGCGCCGGGTGAAGACCTCGGCGATCAGCGCGGGGGTGGTGCCGCGCGGCTGCTGGCCACGCAGCCACCGGGTCACCGACGTCTTGTCGTACCGGAGATCGAGGCCGTGTTCCAGGCCGAGCTGGTCCACCCGTCGGGCAAGGCCCGCGTTGGAGAATCCCGCTTCCGCGATGAGCGCGGCGAGCTGGCGGTTGGGGGTGCGCTGCGGGGGTCGTTCCGTCATCAGCTGTGCGGTCTCCTGCCTTCTGGGCGCCGGGCAGCAGCCCTCATGGAACGGCGCGAATTTAGCGACATATGCCATCCGTCCCGGCCCCTTCGGCCCACATTCATCCGATCGTGTGAGGATTCGTGGGAACGCTGACGAACACTGACGAAAACGACCTGGCCGGTGACCGGATTCGCAGCGGCCGTACAGTGGCTGAGGCGCGCGAAACGTGCCGGGTGTTCGTTCGAGGGAGGCGTTGCCGTGAGTGAGCTGCGGTTTGTCCGACTGGGGTTCGGCGCGGAAGCCGTCGAGTACCAGGAGGCCTGGCAGAAGCAGCGCGAGGTGCACGCGGCACGGTTCGCGGACGAGGTCCCGGACACCTGCCTGCTCCTTGAGCACCCGCCGGTCTATACGGCCGGGCGGCGTACGCAGGACAGCGAGCGCCCGCTGGACGGCACCCCTGTGGTGGACGTGGACCGCGGTGGCAAGATCACCTGGCACGGCCCCGGCCAGCTGGTCGGCTACCCGATCATGAAGCTGCCGCGCCCGGTCGACGTGGTGGCGCACGTACGCCGCCTCGAGGACGCCCTGATCCGTACATGCGCCGACTTCGGCGTGGAGACGAGCCGGGTCGAGGGCCGCAGCGGTGTCTGGGTGCTGGGCGACCCGGTGGAGCAGCGCCCGTCGGTTTCGGTCGGCGGCCTGTCGCTGGACTTCGACCCGCGGCTCCAGGACGAGGAGTTCGACCCGAGGCTGAACGGTCCCCAGTACGCCCCGTCCAACGCCGGCCAGCGCCGCGAGGACCGCAAGCTCGCCGCCATCGGCATCCGGGTCGCCAAGGGCGTCACGATGCACGGCTTCGCGCTGAACGTGAACCCGGACAACACCTGGTTCGACCGGATCGTGCCGTGCGGCATCCGCGACGCGGGCGTCGCCTCGCTCGCGGGCGAGCTGGGCCGTGACGTCAGCATCGGCGAGGTTCTGCCGGTCGTCGAGAAGCACCTGCGCGACGTTCTGGAGAACGCGGACCTGGCCCCTCGCCCCGTCGAGACGGCCACCGTCTAGCGGGCCGTCCAGTGCCCGGGGAATGCGGACCGCTGGCCATAGGTTGGCGAGACGTAATCCCCATACAAATATCGGGCGTACCCTGGTGGGCGCCGAAGAATCGAAGTCGTAGGGAGCCGGACGTGTCCGCAGTCGCACCCGACGGACGCAAGATGCTGCGCCTGGAGGTCCGGAACAGCCAGACGCCCATCGAGCGCAAGCCCGAGTGGATCAAGACCCGGGCGAAGATGGGCCCCGAGTACACCAAGATGCAGGCGCTCGTGAAGAGCGAAGGACTGCACACCGTGTGCCAGGAGGCCGGCTGTCCGAACATCTACGAATGCTGGGAGGACCGCGAGGCCACCTTCCTCATCGGCGGTGACCAGTGCACCCGGCGCTGTGACTTCTGCCAGATCGACACCGGCAAGCCCGCCGCGCTCGACCTGGACGAGCCGCGCCGCGTGGGTGAGTCCGTCGTCACGATGGACCTGAACTACGCCACCATCACGGGCGTCGCGCGCGACGACCTGGAGGACGGCGGAGCCTGGCTGTACGCGGAGACCGTGCGCCAGATCCACGCAATGACGGCGGAGCGCGAGGCCGGGCGTACCAAGGTCGAGCTCCTCATCCCCGACTTCAACGCGGTCCCCGAGCAGCTGGCCGAGGTCTTCTCGTCCCGCCCGGAGGTCCTGGCCCACAACGTCGAGACGGTGCCGCGCATCTTCAAGCGCATCCGTCCCGGTTTCCGTTACGAGCGTTCCCTGGAAGTGATCACGCGCGCCCGCGAGGCCGGCCTGGTCACCAAGTCGAACCTCATCCTCGGCATGGGCGAAGAGCGCGAAGAGGTCAGCCAGGCGCTCCAGGACCTGCACGACGCGGGTTGCGAGCTCATCACGATCACGCAGTACCTGCGGCCCTCGCCGCGGCACCACCCGGTCGAGCGCTGGGTGAAGCCGCACGAGTTCGTGGAGCTGAAGGAGGAGGCCGACGAGATCGGCTACTCCGGTGTGATGTCCGGGCCGCTGGTCCGTTCGTCGTACCGCGCGGGCCGGCTGTTCGGCCAGGCGATGGAGCGGCGCGAGCAGCTGGCGGCCACGCCGACTGTGTGAATCTGAGCACAAGCCATTACTGGCCAGTAATGGCCGGTATGACGCGGCCCGTACAGTCCCCGCAGGTAAGGGGGACCGCGCGGGCCGCGTCGGTGTTGGCCGGGCTTTCAGCCGTACGTGTTAAGGGTTCATGGGTGTTTGACCGCCCGGTCATGCGCTGGTAACACCAATCAGTGACCCTAGGTTTACGCACAGCTGCACACAGCAGTCGCCGTCGTTCCCGAGTCACCGCCCCGAGGAGGGACCCACACCATGCAGGCCGCGACCCCCGTCCGTGCTCACGCCATCCCGTCCGTCACCGACGCTCTGCGCGCGGTCGAGTCCCTCCTGATGCGCGGCGGACAGCGCACCGCACGCCGCAACGCCTGGACATCGGTGCTCGAAGACCGGCGCAGGGCCAAGGACCGGGTCGAGGCTCAGCACGTACTGGAGGCCGTGGCCGACCGGGCTTCCCAGGCAACGTAAACTTCACAGCATGGCGAGGAAGGAACGCGCAGACAACGCGGACACTGCGAACCCCGGGCGACTCAAGCAGATTGCCCTGACCTACAAGATGACCCGGCGGGCCGACTCCAAGATCGGTCTCGTTCTCGCGGGCGTGGGCATCGTCACGTTCGGTGTCTTCCTCGGAATCGGCTTCTTGATCGATCACCCGGTCTATCTGGGCATTCTGGGCTTCCTGCTGGCCTTCCTCGCGATGGCGATCGTCTTCGGACGCCGCGCCGAGCGGGCGGCCTTCGGGCAGATGGAGGGACAGCCGGGCGCTGCGGCCTCCGTGCTGCAGAACGTCGGGCGCGGCTGGTCGACGACTCCCGCGGTGACGATGAACCGCAACCAGGACGTCGTACACCGGGCGGTCGGCAAGGCCGGCATTGTTCTGGTGGCCGAGGGCAACCCGAACCGGCTGAAGACCCTGCTGGCGGCCGAGAAGAAGAAGATGGCGCGCATCGTGGTGGACGTACCGGTCCACGACATCATCATCGGCAACGACGAGGGTCAGGTGCCGCTGAAGAAGCTGCGCACCACGATGCTCAAGCTGCCGCGCGTCCTCCAGGGCCCCCAGGTGACGAAGACCAACGACCGGCTGCGCGCGATGGGCGACCTGATGTCGAACATGCCCCTCCCGAAGGGGCCCATGCCCAAGGGCGGGAAGATGCCGCGCGGAAAGATGCGCTGACTCCTCCACACCCGTACGACACACTTCGAAGGGCGGCCCGGAACCGTGAGGTTCCGGGCCGCCCTTCTGTCGTTTCTGTCGTTCGTACGGTCAGATCCTGACCTGGACGGCGCGTGCGAGGCGGTCGTGCAGGCCGCGGCCGTCACGGTCCCAGACCAGGGCCGGGATGGCGAGGCACAGCAGCACGCTGCGAACGAGGACGCGGAAGAGGCCGAGGCGGTCGCCGTTCTCCGCGACGACGCGCAGGCCGAGGAGGCGCTTGCCGGGCGTCGAGCCGACCGTGCCGACGGTGAGCACGCTCAGTACGAGCAGAACGCCCAGCGCCCAGTTGCCCGAGGCCTGCCAGTTACCCCCGGTGAGCAGCCCGTATGCGATCAGCATGCACAGGGCCCAGTCGACGAAGAGGGCGCCGAAGCGCCGGCCGAGCGGGGCGATGGCACCCGGCCCCTGCTCCGGTAGTCCGAGCCGCTCGCCCCGGTACCCGGTGTCGGCACCCATCTGCTTGGCGGCTTCGCCCGGCCCGGAGAGCCACGATCCGATTGCTTGCCTGTTGTCCACCCGTACAAGGTACTGCGACCGCTTTCGTACCCTGGAGGTCGGGCCCCTTCGTCGGCCGGCCGGGAGCCGGTCCGGAGCCGGTCCGGAGCCGGTCCGGTTAACTTGCGCGAAACAAATGGGTCATGCTTGAGAAATCCGGTCTGCCTATGGTCGGGTCCAGCGTGTGCCACCGCACTGGCCGCACGGAGAGCTGCAACCCCATCCCCACCGGGTGGGAGTAGGAGGAGTTGGATGTTCCAGAACGCCGACGACGCGAAGAAGTTCCTCGCCGACGAAGACGTCAAGTTCGTCGACGTCCGGTTCTGCGACCTGCCCGGAGTGATGCAGCACTTCACGATCCCGGCCGCGGCGTTCGACCCGAACGAGGAGCTGGCCTTCGACGGATCGTCGATCCGCGGCTTCCAGGCCATCCACGAGTCCGACATGGCGCTCCGCGCGGACCTGTCGACCGCCCGTGTTGACCCCTTCCGCAAGGACAAGACGGTCAACATCAACTTCTTCATCCACGACCCGATCACGGGCGAGCAGTACAGCCGTGACCCGCGGAACGTGGCGAAGAAGGCCGAGGCTTACCTCACGTCCACCGGCATCGCCGACACGGCGTACTTCGGCCCCGAGGCCGAGTTCTACGTGTTCGACAACGTGCGCTTCCAGACCTCCGCGAACGAGTCCTTCTACCACATCGACTCCGAGGCCGGCGCCTGGAACACCGGTGCGGTCGAGAACAACCGTGGCTACAAGGTCCGCTACAAGGGTGGCTACTTCCCCACCCCGCCGGTCGACCACTTCGCCGACCTGCGTGCCGAGATCTCCCTGGAGCTGGACAAGAACGGCCTCCAGGTCGAGCGTCAGCACCACGAGGTCGGCACGGCCGGACAGGCCGAGATCAACTACAAGTTCAACACGCTGCTCGCCGCGGCCGACGACCTGATGCTCTTCAAGTACGTCGTGAAGAACGTCGCCTGGCGCAACGGCAAGACCGCGACCTTCATGCCGAAGCCGATCTTCGGTGACAACGGCTCGGGCATGCACGTCCACCAGTCCCTGTGGTCCGGCGGCAACCCGCTGTTCTACGACGAGCAGGGTTACGCGGGCCTCTCGGACATCGCCCGGTACTACATCGGCGGCATCCTGAAGCACGCCCCGTCGCTCCTGGCCTTCACGAACCCGACGGTGAACTCGTACCACCGCCTGGTGCCCGGCTTCGAGGCCCCGGTCAACATGGTCTACTCGCAGCGCAACCGCTCGGCGGCCATGCGTATCCCGATCACGGGCTCGAACCCGAAGGCCAAGCGCGTCGAGTTCCGCGCCCCGGACCCGTCCTCGAACCCGTACCTCGCGTTCTCGGCGCTCCTGATGGCGGGCCTGGACGGCGTAAAGAACAAGATCGAGCCGGCCGAGCCGATCGACAAGGACCTGTACGAGCTGGCTCCGGAGGAGCACGCGAACGTCCAGCAGGTCCCGACCTCGCTCCCGGCCGTCCTCGATGCGCTGGAGGCGGACCACGACTACCTGCTGGCCGGCGGCGTCTTCACCCCCGACCTGATCGAGACGTGGATCGACTACAAGCGCGTGAACGAGATCGCCCCGATCCAGCTCCGCCCGCACCCCCACGAGTTCGAGCTGTACTTCGACATCTAGGAAGGCCCCGGCGGGAGCGGTTTTTGCGCTCCGGCTGAGCCGTCTGTGGGCCGTCGGCCGTGCCCTTCCCTCACCGGAAGGCGCGGCCGACGGCCATTTTTCGTGGACTCATGCCGTACGAACGTCTAGCGACCGACTGATCCGATCGGCCATCGCTAGCCGGCCACACAGCAGCCTTGCTGACCCTCTCGGCTGGACAGGACGCTGATTGGAGAGACGGACGCCAGGGCGCTTCTTTCCGATCACCTGATCGTTGGTTTGGGGGTGTCGTTGGCGCCCGACGCGGGGCCGATGCGGCTCTACCGCTACGTGGATACGGAGAGGAACTCCTCGACCTGATGGTCGGCGCGGTGTAGCAGACGTTCGTTCGGCCACAGCATCAGTAGCGCCGCCCTCGGTCATGAGCGGTCGACCTCCTCGGCGCGGTCGGCGACGAGGTCGTGGAGAGGCACGGGTTACGCGCGAGCGGCCTTGCGGCCCCCTGCTGGCAGGCTGGCGGTCTGCCCCGCACGCAGATTTAGCCAGGCGTGACCATCCAGCCCACAATGGAATTGGTGACTAGTGCGACGCGGCGCCACCTCCGAACGCCTGCGTCGAATCGTCGAACGACACGACACCGAACGAGGAGGACCCCATGTACGTCGTGGTCCAGCACAAGATCTTGAACCCGGAGACGGCGTTTCCCCGTGGCCAGGCCCTTATCGACGGCACCGGAGCGCCCGACGGCACCCGCGTGCTGCAGTTCTACCCGCACGTCGACGGATCCGTCGTGACGTGCCTCTGGGAGACGAAATCCGTAGCAGACGTCCAGGGCTTCGCCGATACAACTCTCGGTGACTCGAGCGTAAACGTGTGCTACGAGGTCGACGCGGAGAAAGCATTCGCCGACCGCCCTGCCGGCCTGAGGCCGAAGTCGGCTCCTGTCACCTAGGTCTTCCGGATCACCTCGCGGACCAGATGAAGATGCCCGCGATGTGCAGGGCGGCGAGGTAGACGGTGGCGGTCTTGTCGTAGCGGGTCGCAAGACCGCGCCACTGCTTGAGCTTGTTGATGGACCGTTCGACCATGTTCGCCGCTTGTAGGCGTCGCGGTCGAAGGCTGGCGGCCTGCCGCCTGCCCGGCCGCGCTTCTTTCGGTTGGCGATCTGGTTAGCGGGCTGGGGGATCACCGCACGGATCCCGCGACGACGCAAATAGGTGCGGATCGCGCGGGAGGAGTAAGCCTTGTCCGCCAGGACAAGATCCGGTGTCGTCCTGGGCCTGCCGAGTGCCCGGGGAACACGCAAGCGCGCCATGACCTGCGGGAATGCAGGTGCGTCACCGGCCTGACCGGGTGTGATGAATGGCACACCGTGTCCTTCGCCCCAATGGGATTTCCACACCGTCAGCAGACCTTTGACGAAGACCGAGCGCTCGCAATTGGACCAGGTACCCGAGGTCAGCAAAGAGGCAGAACGGCTGCTGGCCGGGCTCGTCTGTCGCATCGCAGCCAAGGAACCCCAAGGCAGATGGGCGATCGGCAACTGGTTCTCCGACCCGCTCGAACGCCCCGGCTGGCACCACAACGGAGACGAAGGACGAGAAGCAGCTCAGCGGGTCGGGTCACCAATGGATGCTCCGGTGGAACGGCTTCCCTTATGCCGACGATGTGGCCGCCTCGCTGACCAGCGGGCCGGTCGGTCTTCCCGGTGCCGTCGCGCGTGTTGACGGCGACTACATCTACGTCAGACTCGGCCGCGCGGTCCTGCGCCTGTCCGCGCGGCGCGCCCCGGCTCGGCATAAGGCGGAGGCGGCGCTATGAAGTGGGACGACTTGACCCTGCTCATCCTCGCCGCGTTCGGCTGCGTCACGCTACTGCTGACGCAGATCAGCGAGGTGCTGTCGAGGCTGCCACAGATCATCCGCGCGTGGCGGCAAGTACGGCAGGAACTCAGCGGTGGTGCCGATTCCGGCTCTCGGGACCACCCAGCGAGTGCCACCAACCCGGGCATACTCGCGGCCGACCCCAGCCGTATGCGGCGCCATACATCCGGTGAGCCGGAAGCAGACCGAGACGAGGGCTGATCCGGTCAACAGCGCCGTTGCTAGGAGCCGCTTGCGGGTGGTAGCCGGCAGCCCGGCCGCCCTCGCCCAGCATGTGCTCCCGTCAGTGCATTCCCGAGCTGTACTACGACCTCTAGGCCAGCCGCAGGTCAGAGCGGTTTTCCGCTCCGGCTGACCGTCTGTGGGCCGTCGGCCGTGCCCTTCCCTCACCGGAAGGCGCGGCCGACGGCCATTTTTCGTGCCGGGCCTCAGGCCTCTGCCAGCACCGTCCGGATCACGTGCCGGGCGTTGTGTGCCATCGCCGGGTTCGTCCTCCGGTAGTACGGCAGCGCGATCAGGGCCGGCGAGAGCGTCCGGCCCCGGCCGCGGGTCCAGGTCGCGTTGTCCACGCCGAGTACCTCGCGGAAGGCGTCTCTCGCATCGGCCGGCAGCAGGTTCCACGCCGGGAACAGATCGCACGCCGGATCGCCCACCCCCATGCACCCGAAGTCGATCACCGCGAGCAGCCTGCCACCCTCCACCAGCAGATTGCCCGGCATGAGATCGGCATGCAGCCACACCGGCGGCCCGTCCCAGCCCGGGGCCCGCAGCGCGTCCTCCCATACGGCAGCAGCGGCATCGCAGTCGACGCCCTCCTGCGGGATCCCGCGCAGTTCCTCGATCGCCGCCCGGGTCTCCGCATCGAGCGAGGCGACCGGCCCGCCGCGGTGGGCCTGCGGCGCCCCGGGCAGGGTGATGCTCCGCATCGCCGCCACGAACTCGGCCAGGTTCTTGGCCAGCAGCACGGGCTCGGTCAGCGCCCCTGGCTCGGGGTTCTCCCCCGCCAAGCCACCGGTACACCGACCACGGCCACGGGTACCCCTCCGCCGGCTCCCCGGCCCCGAGCACTTCGGGGACGGCCGTGGGCAGCCGGGGCGCGAGGCGGGGCAGCCAGTCCTGCTCCAGCGATACGTCCGTGGCTCCGCCCTTCACCAGCGGCAGCCGTACGACCATGCTTTCGCCCAGCCGGTACATGGCGTTGACCGTGCCGCCGGACGCAACCCGCTCCACCGCCGACCCCGCCCACTGCGGGAACTGCCCGGCGATCAGCCGTCGTACGAGGTCGTCGTCGATGGGGTGCTGGCCGGGGTGCATCTGCCCTGCACTCATGGGGCGCCATCCGATCGCCGGACGCCGGCGGGCGTCAACCGCTTTCCGGCCGGAGAGCCGTGCGGAGGCCGGTCAGGGGCTCAGGTGGGGCACTCCGTCTCGGTGGTGGCTGTGCCCGAGTGGAGGATCTGGTAGCCGGACGCACCGGTCTGGGCCACGGCGTAGTGGACGTACGGCCACGTGCTGCCCCCGGCCCGCCGCTGTCGTACGAGGGCCCGGCACGTCTCGCCGGCGGCCATGTTCCCCCATGTCTCGACCTGTTCCTGGTTCCACATGACGTAGTTGGACCACACGTACATCGCCGAGCCGTCGGGGTCGAAGCCGACGCTGATGTCCTCGTGGCCCAGCGTCCGGTCGGTGCCGAGTGTCTGCCGCATCCCGTTCGTGGCCTCGATGATCTTCCGCGCCGTCCGGTCCGCGACCTGGATCTCGGTGCGGTCCGTGCTCGGGACTCCGGCCTCCGCCAGCCCTGCGTCAGTCGGCTGCCAGTCCTGACCTGCGGCCTCCTCGTCCGGTGCGGCGTCCGAGGCGGCGTCCGCGTCGGCCGCCGACAGGCACCTGGTGTTGGTGAGGAAATCGTCCTCCCAGGTCACCAGCGGGTCCCGGCCCGGCGTCCCGTTCACCATCACGTACTTGCGGTACGGAAGGTCCGGGTGCAGCCGGGGAATCACATCCTGCAAGGTCAGGCACATCGCCGCGGCGATCTCCGTCTCGGCGTACAGCCGCCCCGCCTCGTCGCCGGTGAGGCGGTAGGAGAGGTACACCTCCTTGCGGGGCTCGTGGAACGTCACCGTCTGCGGGGAGATCTCCATCCCTTCGACCTGAGTGACGCCGATGTCGTGCAGGACGGCGCGCGCCACGTCGTGTTCTCCACGGCCCTGCGCGGGGCGGGCCTGGCGCCATGCGTCCGCGCTCGCCCTGCCGTCGCCTTTCCCTCCGTCGTCCTTCTTGGCGTCGGCGGTGTGCGCCGACGGCTGTTCCGCTCCCGGCGAGGAAGAGGGAATGGCAGGAGTGGCGGTTCCTGGCGCGCCCGCGCGGGCGCCTGACGTGTCGTCCTCCGGTACGAGGGCCATCGCGCCGCCGGCCAGTGCGCCCACGACGGCAGCGGCCGCCAGGACCATGGCTACGGTGCGCCGGCGTGAACGTACGGGCGGGACATGCCAGGCCGGGTCGTCCAGGGTCGGCATGTCCCATTGGACGGCCACGAGTTCGCCGACCATGGTCGGCTCCGTCCCGGCGTTCACCACCTGGGTCGTCTGGGCGGCCAGCAGCCCCGCGCATTCCTCGGCGGCCTCGGCCGCCGGGGGCCGTTCGTCCGGAGCCTTGGCCAGGGCCCCCTCCACGATTTCCAGCAGCCCCTCCGGTACGCCGTCGAGTTGGGCGGGTTCCGACATGACGCGGAAGGCGACCACGTCCGGCGCGCCCGTGCCGAACGGCAGCCGTCCGGTGGCCGCGTAGGCGACCAGCGCTCCCCATGCGAACACGTCGCCCTCGGGTCCGGCGGTGCCGTTGCGGTAGTGCTCGGGACTGATCCAGCCGGGGGTACCGGTCATCACCCCGGTACGGGTGACACTCGTACCGTCGAGGGCGTGGGCGATACCGAAGTCCAGTACGCGGGGGCCGGCGGGGCTGAGGATCACGTTCTGCGGTTTCACATCGCGATGGACCACATCGGCGGCGTGGATGGCGGCGAGCGCGGAAGCGGTACCGGTCGCGAAGGCGTGCAGGCTGCCGCCGGCCAGCGGCCCGTGGGCGGCCAGGTGCTCGGTAAGGGTGGGGCCGGGTACGTACGCGGTGGCCAGCCACGGCGCGGCCGCGTCCGGGTCGGCCGCCAGCAGCGGGACCAGGCACGGTCCGGTGACCCGCCGGGAAAGTTCGACCTCGCGCCTGAACCGGGCCCGGAATTCCGGGTCTTCGGCCTGCGCGGGATGAATGACCTTGACCGCCACGCGCACCCCGTCGGGGGCGAGGGCGGCATGGACGGTGCCCATGCCGCCCGAGCCCAGGCGGCCGACGATCCGGTACGGGCCTATGCGGGCGGGGTCGCCCGGCCGGGCGGGCAGGACTCTCCCGCCCGCGCCCACGACGCTCACGAAGCGGCGGTGTGGGCGGGGTGGCCGGTGTGGAGCAGGTCGCCCCACGCCCAGCTCAGAACCGGAAAGCCGAGCGAGTCCAGTGCGAGCCGGGCGGTCTTCACGTCGTTCAGTTCGCTGTGCGCCGCTTCGTTTATCAGTTCCGTGACGTAGTAGAGGCCGGTTCCTACGAGGGCATACCAGGCGCGGTGCTGATTGAACGCCTCACTGTCCGCCGGTGCCAAGCGGGAGGCCGCCGCCTCCACGTCGTCGCGGGTGATGGCGTACCGCGTCCCGTCTACGGTGAACTCGGCTTTGGCCGCTCTGCTGTTCACTGTGCTCCTGCCTCCTGTGATGGGGTGGAGCGTTGGATGTTATCGAGCGCAGCGCGGAGCGGGTCAGTCCGACCGCCTCTCGGGCGCGAGCAGTTCGCGCAGTTCGGTTACCGCTTCGCGGAGGCAGGTGGCGAAGGTTTGCATTTGGGCGGCCACCGGGAGCGGGGTGCTCAGGTAGAGGTTGAAGCGGTGGGGCAGGAGTACGTAGGCGACGCCGATGCAGCGGGGGCTGGTGGAGCCGAAGCCGAAGTACTGGATGTTGGCCGAGGGGGCTGAGCTGGTGCTCAGGTAGTCGTCGCGCGTCTTCAGCCAGCCCGGCGTGCGGTAGAGGGGCGGCTGTTCCGTTACGCCCAGTTCCTTGCCGCGGCGGCGCTGGATCAGTTCCAGTTCCCACAGGTGTTGCTCGGGTGCCTGGCCCGCCTGGCATTCCTTCGCGCGCGTCACGTGTTGGGCGGCGGCGGCGCGGAACGCGGTGCGCCGCGTGTGTGCGTCCGTCGTCGGATCGTCCATCGTCGTTACGAAGTCCTGCATCTCGGGGGTGACTACGCGCATCGCCTCCGTGCGGCCGTGCCGGTATTGCCGGGTGGCGATCGATTCGTACGTGGCGCCCAGGTGGCCCTTCGCGCGCTGGTGGGCCAGTTGGTAGGCGACCTGGACGAACGCGTCCGGTGAGACGCCGAGTGCCTTGGCGGCGTCGGCGCCGAAGTCCTCGAAGGAGACGGTGCTGGTGGCCGTGTTCTGCCCGTACTGCGCGAAGGCGTTGGCGGCGGAGCGTACCTGGGCGCGGAGGGTGTCGTTCAGGTCGAACGTGATGGGTTCCGGGGCCGGCGCGCCCTGGGGACACGCTCCGGACCGGCGGGAGTGCTCGTCGGCGGGGGTGCTCAGGAGGGCGTCGGTGAAGCTGAGGATGGTGGTGCCGTCCAGCTCGCAGTGTTCGACGTTGATGCCCGCGCGGCCGTCTGCGAAGACGATGAAGGACACGGCCTTGTCGAACCAGCGGTTGCCCCGGTCGCCATACAGCAGTTCGTCGCACACCGCCTGAGTGTCCGACGGTGCGAAGTATTCCAGGGAGAGGCAGAACAGGGCGGTCTCGATGGTGTTCAGTGCGTCGGCGTTACGCGCGTGGCACGAGAGGAGTGTCTGGCGGGCCGCCGCCCACTCCGCACGGGCCATGGTGGTGAGGTGGCCGACGGAGGTATTGGGGGCGGGGGGTACGGCGCCGGCCTTCATGACGGCGCGCAGGCCTGTCCGCAGGTCGTCCAGGCTGTGCGGCACACCGTCCGGGCCGAGCACGTCCAGCCGGAACATGCCGCCCCTGAAGAACACCACGATGTGGCGCGCCTCGGACGGGCCCGGGGACGCTTCGGAGTAGGGGCTGCGGACGGTGTCCAGTTCCGCCCCGGGAATGCGGGTCGCGGAGAACAGGTACTTGTTCTGCACCATCGACTGGGGCGCGCCGCGCTGTACGACCGGCGGGATCAGTTCCTGGTCGAGCTGCTGTTTGTAGTGGAGAGCTCCCGCGATGAGGCCCGCCGCCCGCTCCACCTGCTCCTCACCGGAGTCCTTGAACAAGAAGAAGAAGTTGGCGTTGAGGGCGATCCGGTCGCGACGGCCCAGGTAGCGGTACGGCCAGAAGGTGTCGAGCCAGCTGTGTACGCCGTCGGTGGCGTCGTACTCCTCCAGGGCCCTGTGCAGGACCCGTCCGGGCCCCTCCGGGCGGAGGAAGGCGGCCACTTCCGCCTCGGTGGCCGCCCGTTCGTCGGCGGTGAGCAGCGGTGCGCACCAGGCGAGGAACCGCTCGCAGCTCGCCTCCAGCGTGGGCAGCGGCACGCGCGGCAGGCGGTCCTCCTGGGAGAAGGTCGTGTCGACGGCTGCTGTTGCCTGGCTCGTGTTCAATTCTGTTCTCGATTCGGGTCGTGGGGACCTGTGGTTGTGGTGGGGCGGGACAGGTAGAGCTGCGCGTAGAGCCAGCCTTCCGCCTCCAGGCCCCGCGCATCCACCCCGGCGGCCGCCAATCTGTCCAGTACGAGCGACTGCTCCTCGGGGGAGGCGAACCGTCGCTGCTTGAACACCTCTTCGACTCGCACGGTCCGGTAGCCGAGGCCGCCCAGCGCGTGCTCGACCGGGTCGAACGGGAACATCCGCAGCACGAAGTGCGCCATCCAGGGCAGGCGGCCGCCCTGCGCCCGGACGACCCGGGTGAGCGTCCGCTCGGTTACGTACCCGAGGCAGCCCGTCGAGATCACCAGGTCCGTCCCGGCGAACTGGGCGCGCTGCTGGGGCGTGGGCTCGTTCTCCTCCAGGTCGGCGTTCACCGCGTCGTCGAGGAACCCCGCCTCCAGTGCGTAGGACAGGGCGCTTGAAGAGGTGTCCAGGCCTACGATGCGGATGCCGCGCACGGGACGGCGGGAGCGGGACAGCTCCCGGTCGCGGGCGAGCAGGGCCTGGCGGTCTCCCCCGTCGCTGTAGCGCGCGTACAGCTCGTCCATGGTCGCGTCGTACTTCAGCAGGGCGGCGTTGATTCCGTACGAGCAGCCGATGTCCAGCACTTTCGGCTCCGCCACCTGCTGGGACTCCCCGTACTCCTTGATGAGCTTCGTGAAGTAGGGCTTCGCCAGCTGCGGAACGCAGTAGCCGAGCGGCCGCAGGACGCTGAAGTAGGTGCGCGGGTCGGGCTGCGTGTAGATGTGGTCGAGCGAGACTTTTCCGGTCGCGTCGAAACGCACAGGGCTTGCTCCTCCGGGATCGGCAGAGTGGCGAAGTGTCGCGCGGTGACTCGGTGGCTCGGTGGCGCAGTGCTAGTCCAGTAGTCGGTCGCCCCGGACGGCCCGGCCTTCGGACGCCAGGTGCTCGGGCAGTACCCGGCCGAAGAGCTGCTGGGTCCTTGCCACGTTCCCGATGACGCCGGGGCGCTCGCTGTAGGCGAATATCGCGGAGTGGCGCGCGACTTCGCCCCGCACGGGGCTTACCCGGTGCAAGGAGTAGCGGCCCTTGAACAGCTGGAGGTCGCCCGGTCGCAGGGGGAGGCGGCGGGTGAGGCGCTCGCCCCGGCCGTCCAGTACGTCGCGGACGTCGTCGAAGCTTTCGTCGTACGCGGACCTGATGTTCGGGCAGTACTCGAAGTCGCCACCGGACTGCGGCTTCTGGGTGAGCATGCTCACGGTGAACTCGTTGGTGTCGAAGTGCCAGGGGTGCTCCTTCCCCGGCGCGACGACGTTGAGGACCAGCCCGGAGAGCGGGTCCGCCAGCTCGTGCAGCGCCGGCAGCCCGAAGCAGCGCGCGACGAACCGCTGGAACACCTTGTGTGAGTACAGACGGCTGATGAGGGAGCCCACGGGGATGCGGTCGCGGGCGACGAACGCGTTGCCCCGCTGGAAGGTTCTCCGGCCGGGGTGGTTCTCCGGCAGAGCGGAGCCCACCGCGATGTTGTAGACGTTGACCGTTTCGACGTCGGAGTGGGCCCGGGGGGCGATGGCCGAGCACTCCTGCCGCAGAACGTCGCGGAGCGACGGGCGGATGAAGTCCGGCAGCACGGTGCAGCCGAGAGCCGACAGGTCGTGCCGGGCACGGGAGACGATGTCCCGCCCCTCGGGGCTTTCGAGTTCCGACAGGGGATAGCGGGCTGTGTCGACCACCTGGTCGAGCGCTGCGGCTTCCAAAGTGCTCATCCCAATCTCCTTGCGTGGATACCCCGTGCTCCAGACCGCATGTGGGCAGATCGCGATTTCCGAGCAACTTTACTGATCGGTAATGAAGTTGAAGGCGTCTGTGACGCGTCACACTTCCCATGGCGGAGGACCCCACCGCGGATCGGGGAGTGCCCTTTTCCGGCCAGAGGCGCGCCTTCGGCCGTGCCGAAGACGCGCCCCCCGGCTCAGTTCAGCGGCCGTAGCGGATCAGCGTGCGCACCATCCGGCACGTCGTGTCCGACGGCGGGTGAATGCCGATGAGCTCCGCGGTGGTGCGTATCTTGCGGTTGGGTGCCTGCGACGGGTGGTACACACCCGTGTCGAGCAGCGCGATGGCCAGGCGCATCGCCTTGAGGCGGCGGTTGTGGGTCTCGTACCACGCGCGCGGCCGTCCGGCCGGCAGTGGGGTCTTCGACAGGGGTTGCGGAGCGATCGAGAACAGTGCGGCTGCGGCCATGGGCATCCTCCTGGGGCGGTCGGGAACCCTCTCTGACTACCTCGATTTTACTGCCCACCACTGACAATCGGCCCTGGCCAGACGCCGTTTGACGGGTGCCTGGAGGTACGGTTGTGGCCATGGAGATCTGGATCAATCCCGCATGTTCGAAGTGCCGCAGCGCCTTGCATCTGCTGGACGAGGAGGGCGCCGATTACACCGTGCGCCGCTACCTCGAGGACGTACCGACACCGGACGAGATCCGTGCCGTGCTGGAGCGGCTCGGGCTCGAACCGTGGGACATCACACGTACGCAGGAGGCGGCGGCGAAGGAGCTGGGCCTCAAGGACTGGGCGCGGGACGCCGGTTCGCGGGACCGGTGGATCGCGGCCCTCTCCGAGCACCCGAAGCTGATCCAGCGGCCGATCATCACGGCGGAGGACGGTACGGCCGTGGTGGCGCGTACGGACGAGGCAGTGCGGGACGCCATGTCCCGGTGAGGGGGCACAGGGGGCGATATGGGTAGTTCGTCACCCGACGGGACTTGGGCGGGATACCGCTGCTACCCTCCGCGGCCATGACTTCTGGTGATCATGGTCCGTACGGTTCCTACCGGCCCCCGTTTCCGCCTCCCCCACCGCCCCCGCCCCCGGCCCCGCGGTCCAAGCGCCGCACCTGGCTCATCGCCGGCAGCGCGGTGGCCGTGGTCGGGGTGCTCTCCTCTGTGGCGGTGGGTGCGGTGCTGTACGTCGCCCAGGGGGCCGGCTCCCTCGTCGATACGGCCCGTACGAAGGGCACGCCGTCCTCGCGCCCGGCCGCCCCGGTCCCCTCGGTCAGCGCCGCGCTGCCCTCCGACGCACCCGCCGCGCTTCCCTCGCTGCTCGCGCGTCCCGTCGTACGCCCCGCCCAGGCCTTCCCGGTGAAGACCGTGCGGCTCGCAGACGGCACCGTCTACCACCGGGTCGACGTGGGCACCACCACCGAGTGCGAGCGCGGCATGTCCCAAGAACTCGCCGGGCTCATAGCCCAGGGCGGTGGGTGTCTGCAGCTGACGTCCGCCCTGTTCACCGATGCCGAGCGGCGCTCGCAGGTGACCGTCGGCGTACTGAGCCTCAAGCGGGCCGAGGACGCGGCGTCGGTCTTCGGGATGGTCTCGATGGACCCGGTCACCTACCAGGTCGTCTCGCTCGATCCGCCACCCGGGGCCGGCCTGCCGACCGTACCGCCCGGATCCGCGGGGGTGTTCAGGCGGCTGATGACGGTCCGGTCGGTCGTCTTCGCCAACGGGCAGTGGGCGGACGGCTCCCAGACGCGCGAGGCGGAGCTGACCGAGCAGGCCACTCGGCTCCTGACGTACGTCAACAAGAACGTCGTGGCGCACGAGCAGGGGAAGGGGCCGGGAACTCCCTGAGTGGTCACGACACTCGTTCGTCCTCGCCTGCAGTCTTCGCGGTGGCCAGCGCGATGCGGTTCCAGGTGTTGATCGTGAAGATCAGGGCCAGGAGCTGGGCCAGTTCCTTGTCGTCGAAGTGGGCCGACGCGCGTGCGTACACGTCGTCCGGCAGTCCGCCGTCCGCGATCAGCGTCACCGCGTCCGTGAGGGCCAGCGCCGCCTGCTCCTTCTCCGTGAAGAAGTGCGCGGCTTCCTTCCACACCGCGACCATGTGCAGCCGCTCCTCGCTCTCGCCCGCCTTGCGGGCGTCGGAGGTGTGCATGTGCAGGCAGTACGCGCAGTGGTTGAGGTGCGAGGAGCGGATCTGCACCAGCTCTACGAGCGTCGGGTCGAGTCCCTCGCGGGCGGCGGCGTCGAGGCCGATCACGGCCCTGAACGCCTTGGGGGCGGCCTTGGCGAAGTTGAGGCGAGTGGAGGCGGGGGCCGGCGTCGTCTGCTTCATCTCTGTCGTCGTCATGTGTACGACTCTATGGACGCAGGCGACCGTCGAAGGGGTGCATTTGAGTGGCAGAATCGTGGGTCAATTCCGCGGAGGGGCTCGGCAGCGATCTCCATCTGGAGCTGGAAAAGGCTGGTTCCGGCAGTCGGCGCGCCGCGCTCATGCGGGCGCTGCGTGAGGCGATTCGGGGCGGGCGGCTGGCGCCGGGGACGCGGTTGCCGCCGTACCGTTCCCTCGCCGCCGACCTCGGGCTCGCCCGCAATACGGTCGCCGACGCGTACGCCGAACTCGTCGCCGAGGGCTGGCTGACGGCCAGGCAGGGTTCCGGGACCCGCGTCGCGCAGCGGGCGGCGCCGACCGCGCCCCCACAGCGGGCCCGCACGCCCACGCGGGCTGCCCGGCCGACGTACGACCTGGTCCAGGGCAGACCGGACCCCTCCGCCTTCCCGCGCAGCGCCTGGCTCGCGTCGGCCCGCCGGGCGCTGACCGCCGCGCCCAACGACGCCTTCGGACCCGGTGACCCCCGGGGCAGGGCCGAGCTGCGGCAGGCGCTCGCGGAGTATCTGGCGCGGGTGCGGGGGGTACGGGCGGACGCCGGGCGGATCGTGCTGTGTTCGGGGGCCGCGCACGCGCTGCGGCTGCTGGCGCGGGTGGTGGGCGGGACGTGGGCGGTGGAGGCGTACGGGCTGCCGTTCCATCGCGCGCTGCTGGTGGAGGAAGGGGTACGTACCGTGCCGGTCGGGGTCGACGAAGATGGCGCGCGGGTGGGTGACTTGGCCGGTCCCGGAAGTGGGCCCGGGACCGTGCTGCTCACTCCCGCGCACCAGTTCCCGACCGGCGGGCCGCTGCATCCCGAGCGGCGGGCGGCCGTCGTGGACTGGGCGCGGGCGACGGGCGGGCTGGTCCTGGAGGACGACTACGACGGCGAATTCCGCTATGACCGGCAGCCGGTGGGCGCGGTGCAGGGGCTCGACCCGGACCATGTGGTGCTGATCGGGTCGGTCAGCAAGAGCCTGTCACCCACGCTGCGGATCGGCTGGATGGTGCTGCCGGAGCGGCTCCTGGACGGCGTCGTGGCGGCGAAGGGCGAGCGTGAGCAGTGGTCGAGCGCGACGGAGCAGCTGACGCTGGCGGACTTCGTCGAATCGGGGGCGTACGACCGTCATGTGCGGCGGATGCGGCAGCGCCATCGGCGCAGGCGCGACCAGTTGGTGGAGGTGCTGGCGGAGCGTGCGCCGCACGTGTGCGTGACTGGGATCGCGGCCGGTCTGCACGCCGTACTGGAGCTGCCGCCCGGCACCGAGCGGGCGGTGGTGAGGGCGGCGGCGTGGCAGGGGCTGGCGGTGGAGGGGCTGTCCGACTACCGGCATCCGGACAGTGGGGGAACGGGTCGCGGTGGTGGGCGTGACGGGCTGGTGGTGGGGTATTCGACGCCGGCTGAGCGTGAGTACGCCGGTGCGCTCGACGCGCTGTGCCGCGCGCTGCCGCCTGCCTGATGCGGAAGTTGTTGCTGAGGTTATTGAGACGGATGGGGTTGCTACTCGTACGTAACGGCACGGAAACCCATGCGGCCGTGGTGCACACGGCACACGGCCGCGGACAGGAGTCGCACGTGTCGCGCAAGAAGACCCTCAGCCGTAAGAAACAGTTCGCTCTGCTGGCGGGCGCCGCCGCGCTGGTCGCGGGCACCGCCGTGGTGATGACCGGTACGAGCCAGGCCTCGGTGGCCTGTGACGGGCTGGCCACCGCGCTGAGCAACAACGAGCAGTTCATCGCCGGGCAGCGGGCCAATCCCGATGCGCAGTCGGATGCGCGGATCGCCAACCGGGAGGCCGTCATCGAGCAGATCAAGCGCCAGCAGGCGGCGTCCGGGTGTGACGCGGGGGCTCCGCCGGAGGACGTGGCGGCTCCGCCGGCGGACGAGGCTGCCCCTCCGGAGGAGGAGACTGCGCCGCCGGCGGACGAGGCTGCCCCGCCCGGCGAGGCGACTGCCCCTCCGGAGGATGAGGCCGCGCCGCCGGCTGAGGGTGGCGCGGGTGAGGGTGCGGTCGGCGAAGTGGTGTGTGCCGGGTCCACTGTCACGCTGTCCGGGGAAGGCGGGGCGCCTGCCGCTTCCAGCGGGGAGTTCCCGGTCGGTACGCAGCTGAAGGTCACCAACCTCGACAACTCCAAGTCGACGACGGTTGAGGTCACTTCGGCTTCCGGGAGCTGTGCGCTGCTCAACAACGCGGCGTTCGAGCAGGTGCGGGAGCCTGGGAAGTTCCTGATCCGGAACGCGCGGATCGAGCGCGTGGGGTAGGGCGGGTTCGGGCGCGGGGTGGGGCGGGCCTCTTTCTTCCCCACCCCGCCCCTTCCCGTAACTGGGGCTCCGCCCCGGACCCCGGTCCTCAAACGCCGGACGGGCTGAAGGTTGCCGCTGCGCGGAATGGCCCGAGCCCGCCGCGGGGCCGGCGTTGAGGGCAGCGCGGAGCACCAGACCCGCTCAGTGCCGTGCTAGTTGCGTCTCCGCGTCGGCCAGGACCTCCGTCAGGCGCAGGCCGAAGGCCGCGTCGCAGGGACGCGGCTCTCCGGTGCGTACGGCGTGCAGCAGGGCGTCGATGGCCGCGCAGAAGGACTCGACCCCGTCGCCCCAGGCCGGCAGTTCCGCCACGCCCGCCGTGCCCCGCAGCTCCACCGTCGCGCCCGCCGCGCCCGCCGGGGCGCTCAGGCTCAGCGTGACCGTGCTCGACGCCTGGGAGGTGTGCCTCAGTACGAGGTGGACGGTGTCCCCGGGGCCCGGCGCCGCGTTCACCGACGTAACGTCGCCGAGCACCGGCAGGAGCACCGACAGGGCGTGTGGTCCCACGTCCCACAGCGCGCCCTTCTCGCCGCGCCAGGGGGATCGGGCGTACACGCTGTCCGCGCCGGGTGAGAACAGTGTGCCCAGCCATCGCGCGTGTGCCGTGAACCAGCCGTCCACCGCCGCCTGTTCGGCTATCCACTCCGTCGTGCCCGTCGCGAAGCGCAGCGTGCAGAAGACCACCGACGACACGCCCGCCTTCCGCGTCGCCTCGACGACCTCGTGCGCCCCCGCCACCGTTGTCGCGAGCGGCTTGTCCAGCAGCAAGTGACATCCGGCGGCCGCGGCCCGTACCGCCAAAGGGGCCTGGACGTCGGGCGGCAGGGCGATCGCGATCGCGTCGCACGTGGCAAAAAGGTCGTCGACGTCGTCGTACGCCGTGCTGCCATGGGCGGCGGCGAGCGCGGCGGCCGCCTCAGGCCTGCGCCCCCACACTCCCGCGAAGTCGGCTTCGGGGTGCGCTGCGAGCGCCGGTGCCTGGGTGCCGGCCGCCCAGGGGCCGGTGCCGAGCAGTCCGATGCGTGGCCTGAGCGGTGTGGTCAACGAGTCGGTCATGTCTGTCAGTGTGCCCGGGGTGTCAGGGAGCGCGCAGGGCCTCGACGGCGATCCGGGCTGCGGTGCCGATGACGGCGTCGGCCGCCGGGAGCGTCGCGGCGGTGCTCGCCGCGCGGGTGAAGACGGCGACGGCGTAACGGCCGCCGTCCGGGTACTCGACGACGCCGATCTCATTGCGCACGGTCGGCAGGCTGCCGGTCTTGCCGGAGACGTGTACGTCGTCGAACGGGAAGCCGGAGGCCAGCCGGTGCGGCCACACCTGGAGCCCGAGGATCCGGCGCAGGGCGGCGCAGTGCTCCGGCGGACAGGCCCGGTCGCGCCAGATGGCGGTGAGCAGGCGGGTCATGTCGCGCGGGGTGCCGCGGTTCGTGCGGGAGGGGTCGAGGGCGCGCAGCCGGGCGACGACCTGTGGATCGGCCAGGGCCCGGACGCCGGCCTGCCCGGTGTCTTCGGCGATGGTGGCGAAGAGTTCGCCCACCGTCTGGGTGGCGAGGGTGCGGGTGAGGCCCAGTGCGGTCATCGCGTCGTTGACGGCGGCGAGGCCCACGCGCTGGAAGAGGAGGTCTGCGGCGGCGTTGTCACTGACCGACATCATCAGATAGGCGAGGTCGCGCATGGACATGCGCACCGGGTCGAGCATCGCGGCCAGGCCGGTGGGGCCGCCTGTGCGGGCGTCACCGGGGGACTCGATCTGTTCGGTGAGATCGAGCAGACCGTCCGCCGCCTGCCGGTAGAGGGTGACGAGCAGGCACAGCTTGTGCACGCTGGAGGTGGCGACCAAGGAGTCCGCACCGACGGAAATCTGCGTCGCGGAATCCTGCACGTCCGAGTCGATGTCGACGGCGTGCAAGTACCCCGTGACGCCGGCTTCGTCGAAGGCCGCGCGGATGCGGGCGTCGGGTGCTCGGGTGGTGTTCACAGCCAGTACTCCGCTGCCGGGCGCAGGTGGAGCGAGCGCTGCGGCAGGTCGGCACTCACCCCGGCAGTGTTCCACAGGGCGTCCATGGCGATGTCGTTGAAGGCCCGTACGGTGACGTCCCCGCGCCCGCTCGGCCAGGCCAGGGAGTGCCGCCACGCCAACGGGGCGCCGGCCAGCGGGCGCCAGACGGTGTCCGCGTCGGTTCCGCCGGTCCCCCGGGCCGCCTGGTCGTCCTCGGGGGTGAAGGCAACAGCGCTGCCCGAGAGGACGAGGCCACGGGTGAAGCGTTCGCCGTGGCCGTGGCGGACGGCCTGGGGTGTGAAGCCGTTACGGGCGCAGGTGGTGAGCATGTCGTCGTGGAGGGCGGGGGCGTGAGCACGCGGGAAGAGGATCAGGTCGTACCCGACGAGCGCGGCCAGCGGCACGACGCCGAGGGCGGCCGCGGGTGCGTCGCGCGGCAGGAGTACGCCGAGCGGGCGGCGCAGGACCTGACCCAGTTCCAGGCCCGCGATGTCGCACGGGTGGTGGACGAGGCCGACATCGAGGGTGTGGGCGGCGAGTTCGGCGAGCTGCTCGGTGGTGGACAGTTCGCGCAGCTCCAGTTCGACGCCGGACTGCCGCTCCTGGAAGGCGCGGAGGATCGCTGCGACCGTCTCGCTGGAGATGTCGGCCGGCAGGGCGGCGCGCAGCACCCCGCTCTCGCCGTCCCTCACCCGTACGGCGGTGGCGGCGAGGGCGTCGGCGCGGGCCAGCAGTGCGCGGGCGTCGTCGAGCAGGAGAGCGCCGGCCTTGGTGATCGTCACCTGGCGGCTGCTGCGGTCGAACAGCCGCACCCCCAGCTCCCGTTCCAGGCGCTGGATGCGCTGGGACAGGGGCGGCTGGGCCATGTTCAGCCGGGCGGCCGCCCGCCCGAAGTGTGACTCTTCCGCAACAGCCACAAAGCAGCGCACGTGCCGAAGGAGGTCCATGAACAGCGACGATACCGAAATGGATATCGATCTGTTGCCGATACGGATCTTGGACTGGATGGCCCAGTATCTGCTCTGATCGGCGCATGACGACGACCTCACGTATCCGGGGCACCGCCCTCGCCCTGTTACTGGCGGCCACGACCGCCCTCACCGGCTGTTCCACCACACCGGCAGACAGCGCCTCTCCCCCCACCACCTCCAGCCCGCCGTCCTCCGCCGCCGCCCCGCCCGCCGCCACCGGCACCCGGGCGCGGTTGGAGGTCGACGGCACCTCCCGCGACTACCTGCTGCACCGGCCCGCCAAGAGCGGCGACGGGCGCAAGCCGCTGGTGATCGCGTTCCACGGCCGGCGCCAGACCGCCGAGGAAGTACGCCGGCTCAGCGGCCTCGACAAGGCCGCCGACCGCCGCGGCCTCCTGGTCGCCTACCCCGAGGGCCTCAACAAGGGCTGGGGCGACGGCGGTGCCCCCACGGCCAAGCGCCCCGACCCCGACACGGACGTACGGTTCACCGCGGCCCTGATCAAGAAGCTGGTCGGCAGCGGGCAGGCCGACCCCCGGCGCGTGTACGTCGTCGGCTTCTCCAACGGTGGCTCCATGGCCCTGCGCATGGCCGCCCAGCGGCCCGGCCTCGTCGCCGCGGCCGGCACCGTAGCGGGCCAGCTGCCCACCAAGCCCGCCGAGGTCCGGCCCACCGACGCGGTGCCCGCACTGCTCATCTACGGCGACAAGGACCCCGTACGCCCGATCACCGGGATGCCCAAGCCGGGCCCGCCCGCTCCGGGTGCCGAGCCGTCCACGCCGACCCTGTCCGCGAGGGCGAGCGCCGAGGCCTTCGCGGCAGCGTCAGCGGCAGCGGCAGCGGGCAAGAAGGGACCCTCCGCCCCCCTCACCGAGAAGAAGACCGGCTACACGCGCACCATCTGGGACTCCCCGTCGCCCCGCGGTGATGTCGAGCTGATCGTTGTACACGGCGGCGGCCACACCTGGCCCGGCTCGGCCGTCAGTGGAAACCCGGCCTTCGGCCCCACCAGCAAGGCGCTGGACGCCACCGCGGCGATCTTGGCCTTTGTGACCGGCAAGCGCTCCTGATATCCACTCGTGATACGTAGGAAACCTGAGTAACACGGGGTTCACAATCGGGCAACGGACGGGAAATCAGCGCTTGCGAAGCTGCCCTCACAAGCCGCAGTACCGCAGCAGCAGCCGCAGCACCACAAAGGATGGCGTCCGTGACCTTCAAGGCCGAGTACATCTGGATCGACGGCACCGAGCCGACCGCCAAGCTTCGCTCGAAGACGAAGATACTGCCGGGTTCGGCCGCGGGCCTCGACGAGCTGCCCATCTGGGGTTTCGACGGATCCAGCACGAACCAGGCCGTGGGCCACGCGTCCGACCGTGTGCTGAAGCCCGTGTTCTCCTGCCCGGACCCGATCCGCGGCGGCGACAACGTACTCGTCATGTGCGAGGTCCTGAACATCGACCTCACGCCGCACGAGTCCAACACGCGTGCGCTGCTGCGTCCGGTCGCCGAGCAGTTCGCGGACCAGGAGCCGATCTTCGGCATCGAGCAGGAGTACACCTTCTTCGACGGCTCGCGGCCGCTCGGCTTCCCGGTCAACGGCTTCCCGGCCGCGCAGGGCGGTTACTACTGCGGCGTCGGCGCCGACGAGATCTTCGGCCGCGAGATCGTCGAGAAGCACCTCGACCACTGCCTCGCCGCCGGTCTCGGCATCTCCGGCATCAACGCCGAGGTCATGCCCGGCCAGTGGGAGTTCCAGGTCGGCCCGCTGGCGCCGCTGGAGGTCGCCGACCAGCTGTGGGTCGCCCGCTGGCTGCTCTACCGCACCGCCGAGGACTTCAACGTCTCCGCGACCCTCGACCCGAAGCCGGTCAAGGGCGACTGGAACGGCGCGGGCGCGCACACCAACTTCTCGACGCGCGCGATGCGTGAGGGTTACGACGCGATCATCACCGCGTGCGAGTCGCTCGGTGAGGGCTCGAAGCCGATGGACCACGTCAAGAACTACGGCGCGGGCATCGACGACCGCCTCACCGGCCTGCACGAGACCGCCCCGTGGAACGAGTACAGCTACGGCGTCTCCGACCGCGGCGCCTCGGTCCGTATCCCGTGGCAGGTCGGGCAGGACAAGAAGGGCTACATCGAGGACCGGCGCCCGAACGCGAACGTCGACCCGTACGTCGTGACGCGCCTGATCGTCGACACCTGCTGCACCGCGATGGAGAAGGCCGGCCAGGTCTGATCCGCACCAACACCCGCGCCAACACCCGCGCCACAGGTGACTGGGGGCGCCCGCCGATCCGGCGGGCGCCCCCTTCGCGTGCCGTGGCGGGGGGACGTCTGCTTCAATAGGCTTCATGGCCAGCCTTCTCCAGGAACACACCGCGACAGGTCGCAGCGACCTCGAGCCGTTCTGGCCTTCCCGTCAGCATCACGACTTCGACCGGGTGTGTTGTCGCGCGACGAACGCGCGGGCCCTCTAAAGCCGTTCACACCGGTCTTCGGTCCAGCGCGCACGAAGCGGTACGTCCCGTACCTCCTCGACGAATCCCTCGCGCGAAAGAGCTGACCTCTCATGGCGAACACCCGTACTTTCTCCGCTGCCGCACCCTCGCAGTCCCCCGCCCCCCTCGGCCGCCACCGGCTGCGAGCCGTCGACCGGGACGAGGTCGTGCGTAACGGCAGGGCCCTCGACGTGGGCGACTTCCTCCCGCCGGGCGCCACTTGGCTGCCCGCGCCGCAGCACACGCTGCCGACTCTCCCGGGCCAGCCACCGATGATCGGCTACCTGGTGCTCGTACCGGCCGATCAGCAGCCCGCCGTCGTGCCGGCGGCGGCCGGGGAGGACGAGTCCTTGGCCGACGGTCCTGTGCGCATCGACGGCGCCCAGCGCGCCGCCACCGTGGACGGGCGGACGCTGGAACTCACGTACCTCGAATTCGAGCTGCTCGCGCACTTGGTGGCGCACCCCAACCGGGTCCACACGCGGGACCAGTTGGTGACGACCGTCTGGGGCTACGGGCATGTGGGCGACGGCAGGACCGTCGATGTCCACATCGCCCGGCTCCGCCGCAAGCTCGGCGCCGAGCACCGCGGCACGATCCAGACGGTGCGGCGGGTCGGGTACAAGTACACCGTTCCCGGGCGCTGACGGCCGGTGCCGGGCGGTCACCGGCGAGTCGGCCCCGCCCGGCAACGTGGGAGCGGCGCTACAGCGCCGGCTCGGTCGTCGCCTCGCGCTGGTGCGGGATCACCATCGGCATCGGCGCCTCGCCCTGCTGCACGGTCACGGTCCGCTTGGGGGCGGGCACCGCGATGCCCTCGGCCCGGTAGCGCTGGTGCAGGCGCTTGATGAACTCGTGCTTGATCCGGTACTGGTCGCTGAACTCGCCTACCCCCAGGATCACCGTGAAACTGATCCTGGAATCTCCGAACGTGTGGAAACGGACGGCTGGTTCGTGGTCGGGGACAGCGCCGGTGATGTCGGTCATCACGCTCTCCACGACCTCGGTCGTGACGCGCTCGACGTGCTCCAGGTCGCTGTCGTAGCCGACTCCCACCTGAACCATGATCGACAACTGCTGTTCCGGCTGGCTGAAGTTGGTCATGTTGGTGCCGGCGAGCTGCGCGTTGGGGATGATCACCAGGTTGTTCGACAGGTTACGGACCACCGTGTTGCGCCAGTTGATGTCGACGACATAGCCCTCTTCGCCGCTGCTGAGGCGGATGTAGTCCCCCGGCTGCACCGTCTTCGCGGCGAGGATGTGCACGCCCGCGAAGAGATTGGCCAGGGTGTCCTGCAGCGCGAGAGCGACCGCCAGACCGCCCACTCCCAGCGCCGTGAGCAGCGGCGCGATGGATACGCCCAGGGTCTGCAGTACGACGAGGAATCCCATCGCCAGGACCACGACGCGCGTGATGTTGACGAATATGGTGGCCGAACCGGCCACTCCGGACCTGGACTGCGCCACGGACTGCACCAGATTCGCGATCACCCGGGCCGCCGTGAGGGTGCCGGCCAGGATGAGCACGGCGGTCAGCGCCATGTTGACGTTGTGCCCGGTCGTCGGGGTCAGTGGCAACGCCGCCGCGCCGGCCGCCGCGCCGGCTGCCATCGCCGCCCACGGGACCAGGGTACGAAGGGCGTCGACGATGACGTCGTCTCCGCTCCAGCGCGTCCGGCTGGCCCGTTCTCGCAGCCACCGCAGAACCGCTCTCAGGAGCAGGCCTGCCGCGATGCCGACGGCCAGCGCGATTCCGGCGACGATCACGTCGTGCAGTGTGAGGGCCCGGTACATCAGTGATTCACTCCCGTGGTCCGAGGGATGCGCGGTCGCGTCTGGACGTACGGATGTACGGATGGGGTCTGACGCGGTCGTCATCCTGCCGCATGCGGCCGGTCCGGTCGCAGGTGCCCCCACCTGGGCTCTTCGCCGGTCGCGACGTCCTGACAGCTGGTCAGTCCGCCCTGGCGCGCGAGGAATGCGCGCTGTCGTCATGAGCGCTGCGGCATGTGCGGCGATGGGAAGACCCGTTCGTACCGTCCCTGGACCGGTACGAACGGGCCTCCCCCGGGTCAGGCCGCCGTTCCCGTACGCGCGCGGGCCCTGGCCACGAGCCCCAGCACCACATCCACCGCAAGGAACACCAGCAGGCTGATGCCCAGCAGCGGTACGAACCAGCCCGCCAGCGCGGTGAGCGCCACCAGCGGCAGCAGGGCCGTGACCGGCACCTTGCGCCAGGCGCCGCGCGGCATCGGGCGGCCGGCGCTCAGCCTGCGTTCCTTCGTCGGCCTGCGCAGCCACCACATGCGGTAGCCCCAGACGATCAGCATGATGAGGGCGAACGCGAGGGCTGCCAGGGCCAGTTGGTTGGCGAGGCCGAGGAAGACACCGGTGTGGGCGTCGATGCCGAAGCGGGTGAGCTTGGCGAGCAGCGGGTAGTCGGCGAAGCGCAGTTCGTCGATGACCGTGCCGTCGGCGGGGTCGACGGCGACGGAGTCCAGGTGGACGGGGAACTGGGTGTCGGTCTCCTTGACGACGTAACCGCTGCCCTCGCTCGGCAGGATCACCGACATCTTGCCGTCGATCCCCGCCTGGCGGGCGGCCGCGAGCGCGTTGTCGATGCCGACGTCCATGCCGGCCATGCCCTCGTGGGAGCCTGCGCCGCCGCCCCCGCCGTGACCCTCGTGTGCGTCGCCGCCACCGTCGGCGCCCTCGGTGAGTGCGGCGGAGACCACCGGGGTAGCGCCGCCGAGCTGGTCCTGTACCGCGCCGATGTTCTCGCCGGCGTACCGGGACCAGGTGAGGCCGGTCGCCGAGAGCAGCACGAGTCCGAGCACGGCCCACATGCCGACGGTGCCGTGCCAGGAGAGCGTCTTGCGGCGGCCCTTCGCCCCGCGTTCGGGGACGACCAGGTCACGCTTGGCGGTGCGCCGGCGTCCGAGCCACAGCAGCAGGCCGCCGAGTGCGACCACCCACAGCCAGCTGGCGGCGAGTTCGCTGTAGTGGCGGCCGAGGTCGCCGAGGTGCAGGTCGCGGTGGAGTTCGTCGAGCCAGGTGCGCAGCGGCAGGGCGCCTGAGCTGCCGAAGCTGGTCAGTTCGCCCCGTACCTCGGCGGTGTACGGATCGACGAAGACGGCGAGCGACTTGCCCTCCTCGACCTCGGGTGTCGTCATCAGCACCCTGGTCGTCGCGCCGTCCTCGGCGGAGGGCCAGACGGCGGTCACTGTGCCCTTGGGGTGGGCGTCGCGGGCGGCGGCGAGCTGGTCGGCGAGAGGGAGGGAACGTTCGCCCACCGGGACTCGCAGTTCATTGCTGTAGAGGAATTTCTCCGCCTGGAAGGAGAGTGCGTAGAGCAGCCCGCTGGCGGCGGCGATCAGCAGGAGCGGGGCTATCAGCAGGCCCGCGTAGAAGTGGACGCGCAGGACGAGGGGGCGCAGTGCGCTCCAGGTGGTTCCGCGTTCGCCGGCGGCGGGGGCCGGACCGGCGGCCTCCGCTTCCTGGGCGGGCTGTACGGGGTCGTCAATGGCCATGACTGTCCTCGGAGTTGTCGACTGGTGTGTGACGTGGGGTGGGCCATGCGCGGGGCATGGGGAGCGGCCCCCTGGTCACGCGGTCGACAGCGGTCGGACAGCAGTCAGGCAGCGGTCAGACAGTGAGGGGTGCGGGGGCCGTGGCGCGGGTTGCCGGCACCCGCGGCGGCCCGCGCCGCGACAGCGCGTGCGCGAGGACGACGCCGTGGCCGTGGCGGCGCGTGGTGCGGGGCCCCCGGGGGCGTACCGGCTCCGGCAGTCCGGTGGCCCGTACGACGGCGAGCAGCAGCCGCAGCGGGGTGAAAGCCAGCGCGCCGACGGCGCGCGCGAGCCGGAAGAAGGCGGCCTCGCCGCGTGCCAGCCACAGACCGCAGACGAGCGCCGCGGTGAGGTGAGCGGCCGTCATCGCGAGCGACGACGAACCCTCGCCCGACACGACGCCGGCCGGATCATGCGCCACGGGCATCTGGTGGTGTGCGGAGCCCGGCCCCTGCACCGTACCGAAGATGAGGTGCAGTACGCCCTGTACGGCGAGGAGGCCGCCACCGACGGCGAAGACCCCGCGCCGCCGGTGACCGGCGGCCCAGGCGAGACCGCCCGTCACCGCGAAGGCCGCGAGCAGCCCCGAAACCGGGACTTCATGCCCGGACATGAACGAATGCCCCACAGCGGCCGTAATGACGCACACCGCCGCGAAGAGTGCGGCTCGCAGTGCGCGCAGGGGCGACCGGGCGTCCGTCATGGTCCGCTCATGCTGCCATCCCGCACGCCGTCATGGGGAATAAGTGCACGGCGCGGGGGTGGTGCTACGTACACCCCGACCGGGGTGCCCGGCCCAATGACCTTGGCGGGCGGCACAGGCAAAACTGTGCACATGCCCGGCGGACGGGCCGCCGAGGAGAGGCTGGACACCATGATGGCGACCAAAATACGCAACGCGTTCCTTGCCGGAATCCGAGGGCTGGCACTGATGATCGTGTCGCTCACGGGGTCCGTCATCCTGTTCACGTTCACCATCGTCTCCATCGTCCTCATCGTGATCGGCGTCGGCCTCTTCACCACCCCTGCCGTGCTGACCGCGCTCCGCGGCTACGCCAGTCAGCGGCGGCTGCTCGCCGCCAAGTGGTCGGACGTACGCATCCCGGTCCCGTACCGCCCCATGCCCACCGATCTGCGCGGCGGCTTCGTCGGACAGGTCGAGCGGTGCACGCTGATGCTCAAGGACCCGGCGACCTGGCGGGACTTCCTGTGGCTGCTGGCGGACATGACGGTAGGCAGCGTCAGCGCGCTTCTGCCGGCGGTGCTGTTCCTGTACCCGGTGGAGAGCCTGGTGCTGGCGGCGGGGCTGTGGCGGGTGTTCGCGGACGGCGGCGACGCGTACTGGTACGGGCCCGTACGCGTCGACAGCCAGGGGACCGCGCTCCTCGCCGTCGCCTTCGGCCTCGTGATCTTCCATGTGGGCATCCGCTACAACCCGGCGCTGCTGCGCGCCCACTTCAAGCTCACGAAGTCGCTGCTCGGCCCCACCAACGAGATGACGCTGGCCCAGCGCGTCGACCACCTCACCGAGACGCGGCACGACGCCGTCGACACCTCGGCCGCCGAACTGCGGCGTATCGAGCGGGATCTGCACGACGGCGCGCAGGCCAGGCTGGTCGCCATGGGCATGAACCTGGGCACCATCGAGGCGCTCGTCGAGAAGGACCCGGCCCAGGCGAAGAAGCTCCTCGCGATGGCCCGGGAGTCCTCCGCCGAGGCCCTGGCCGAGCTGCGTGACCTGGTACGCGGGATCCACCCGCCGGTGCTCGCGGAACGCGGACTGGGGGACGCGGTGCGGGCGTTGGCGCTGCGCCTGCCCATCGAGACCGAGGTGACGGTGGAACTGGCGGGGGGACGGGCCGAGGCGCCGGTCGAGTCGGCAGCGTACTTCGCGGTCAGCGAGGTCCTTACGAACGCGGTCAAGCACTCCGGGGCAGACCGCGTCTACGCCGACATCCACCACGCCGACGGCATGCTGCGGATCTCCGTCACCGACAACGGGCGGGGCGGGGCTGCCGCCGCCGGACCGGGCTCCGGGCTGAGCGGTGTCGAACGCCGGCTCGGTACATTCGACGGCGTCCTGGCCGTCAGCAGCCCCGCGGGCGGTCCCACCATGGTGACCATGGAGATCCCTTGCGAGTTGTCCTAGCCGAAGATCTCTTCCTGCTCCGCGACGGCCTGGTCCGGATGCTCGAAGCCTTCGACTTCGAGATCCTGGCCGCCGTGGAGTCGGGACCTGAACTCTCCCGGGCCCTGGCCGAGCTGAACCCGGACGTCGCGGTCGTCGACGTCCGGCTCCCGCCGTCCCACACCGACGAGGGCCTCCAGTGCGCGCTGGAGGCCCGCCGGGCGCGGCCGGGCCTGCCGGTGCTGGTCCTGTCCCAGCACGTGGAGCAGCTGTACGCCCGCGAGCTGCTGGCCGACGGGAACGGTGGCATCGGCTACCTGCTCAAGGACCGGGTCTTCGACGCCGAGCAGTTCATCGACGCGGTACGGCGGGTGGCTGCCGGCGGCACGGCGATGGATCCCCAGGTGATCTCCCAGCTCCTCTCCCGCCGCGCCCAGGACAAGCCGATGGGCGGGCTGACACCGCGCGAGCGGGAGGTCATGGAGCTGATGGCACAGGGCAGGTCGAACGCGGCCATCGCAGGCCGGCTCTTCGTCACCGAGCGGGCGGTGGCCAAGCACACGTCGAACATCTTCGGCAAGCTCGGCCTCCCGGTGTCCGACGACGACAACCGCCGAGTGCTGGCGGTACTGGCCTTCCTGGACCGCGGCCACTGAGCCCGCACCTACGCCCGCACACCGCGCCACGGGGCTCTGCCCCGAACCCCGGTCCTCAAGCGCCGGACGGGCCGAATTCGCCAACTGCGGCGGCGAAGAGGCCGCCGCGGCGCCCCGCTAGGAGCCGAACCAGCTTGCCGCGTCCAGGCGCATGCCGTTCCTGGGGACCATGACCCGCAGCGCCTCCTCCAGGTCACTCACCCGCTCCGCGCCGAGCGCCTCGACCCACCGCTCACGCAACCGGTCGAAGATCACGGCCGACCGCATGAGGACGTCGACTCCGCGCGGCGTAAGACGCACCAGCTTGCGACGCCCGTCGTCCGGATCGTCGGCCCGTTCGACGTAACCGAGCCGCTCCAGCCGCTCGACCGTCTTGCCCGCGGCCTGCTTGGAGACCCCGAGCCGCCTGCCCAGCTCCCCTGGGGTCACACCGTCGCGGCCGACCGCCTGGAGGGCGAAGCCGTGGGCGGGCCGGACGTCGGGGTGGCCCTGTTCGGCCAGTTCGGCGTGCAACTCGTCGATGAACGACCGGAATCCGGCGAAGAGCAGCAGCGGAAGCTCGTACCCCTCAGCCATTGCGGAACTCGTCAATGTGGTTTACCTTTTCGTCAATCATGTTGACGAGTTTACCCTCCAAGGAGACCTCTTGACCGGCACGCTGTTCCCCGACCACACCCCCGAAACTGCCCCCGCCGCCTCCCGCCGCTCCATGGAGGCGACCACCAAGCGCCTGGGCTACCTGCCCGCCCCCGTCGCCCGTATGGCCAACTCCCCGCACCTCCTCGACGGCTTCCTGAAGATCAGCGCGATGTTCGAGTCGACGACCCTGGACCCGCTCTCCCGCGAGGTCCTGATCATGACGATCGCGACCCGCAACGGCTGTCACGTCTGCGTCGCGATGCACACGGCCAAGCTGACAGCGCTCGGCGCGGACGCCGACCTGATCAAGTCACTGCGGGCGCAGCACCACCAGTCGCAGCCGCAGCCGCTCAGTGACGAACGCCTCGAAGCCGTACGGCAGTTCACGCTGGCCGTCATCGCGACCGCCGGCGCCGTCTCCGACGACACCCTGCGGGACTTCACAGCCCACGGCTACACCCCGCAGAACGCCCTGGAGGTCGTCCTGGGCATAGGCGCCTACACGATGTCGACCCTGGCCAACCGGATGACCGGCGCTCCCCTGGACGAGCAGCTCGCACCGTTCGCCTGAGAGCCTGAGGGGAGGATGACCCTCATGAACATGGCCATGAACGAGGAAGTCATCCCGATCCTGCACGTCAAAGACGCCGACGCGGCAGCCACCTGGTACGCCCGCCTCGGCTTCGGCAAACAGTGGGAGCACCGCTTCGAGCCGGGCTTCCCCGCCTTCGTGGAGGTGGCGCGCGGCCCCCTGCGCCTGTTCCTCTCGGAGCACCAGGGTGACGCGCGCCCCGGCACGCTGGTGTACCTGCGCGTGCGCGACGTGGACGCCGTCGCCGCGGAGTTCGGCGTAACGGTGGTGGACCAGCCGTGGGCGCGCGAGGTCGAGCTGCGGGACCCGGACGGCAACCGGCTCCGGGTGGGCACGCCGGCCGAGGCCGGCTGACAACTGCCGCGCCCTCCCGGGCCGGGCTCAGGCGGTCGCGGCGTACCTCCCCATGGCGCGCCGCGCGCATCCTGTGATGTCGGGGTCCGTCCCTGTTTGCGAATGGAGATAGCTACGAATCCGGAAGAGGTTTGAACAGGGCGCGAACCGCGCCCGTATGGAACGGAGCGCTTCTCCCCTGCCGGGACCCCCCTTACCTTCACCCGGCAACGAAGCTAAGAGGAGTTCCATGCGACGCGCATCAAGAAAACGTTCCACGCTGGCTAACCGGGCGATTGCCGCTTCGGCTGCTCTGATCCTGGGCGGGGGTGGACTGCTCGCGGTGAATGTCTACGCATCCGCAGGTGAAGGCTGGTCCAGCCCGGACCCGGTTCAGTCCGGTGAGCTTCGGAGCACCGGCCAGCAAATGTCGACCATTGACTGTCCGGAGGTGGCGAACGACCTGCCCGAAGAGGTACCCGATTCGGCGCGCCAGGAAGTCGACAGGGAGCTCGCGGCTCTCGACTCCCAGATCACGGAGGCGTACAAGCGATTCGCTGATTCCCAGCAGCAGATCGCCCAGGACCCGAACTTGGCCCAGAACGCCATTCTCGGACCGCTGAAGGACAAGCGGCTGGCCACCATTGACCGGATCGCCATCGCCTTCGACCGTGCGGCCGAACGCCCCCAGGGGCTCGAAAGCCTCGCACCCTGCACCTTGCGCGCCGACGACAACGGAGGGGTCGACGGGCAGGACGGGGACGGGCAGGACGACGGCCAGAACGGTGACGATCAGGGTGACAACAACGACGACGCTGGTCAGGATGGCAACCAGGATGGTGGTCAGGGCGATGGTCAGGGCGACGCCGGCCAGGACGACGGCAACGGCAACGGCGGGCAGGCCGGCAACGGCCCCAACGCCGCCGACTTCGTCGACATCCAGTCCGTCCAGCCAAACGTCCAGCAGCCCCAACAACAGCGTGGCGCCTCCCGCGGCGAGTTCACCACCAATTGCGGGACGAACGAAAACGGAAAGTTCAACCCGGACAATGTCATCGTCGCACCGGGCGTGAGCAACGGCGCGCACCATATGCACGACTACGTCGGCAACCAGGCCAATGACGCCTTCGCGAGCGACGACGACCTGGCCCGCGGTCAGACCACCTGCCAGAACCAGGGCGACAAGTCGACGTATTACTGGCCCGTCCTGCGCCTCCAGAACGGCCAGAACGAGAACGACGCCAATGCCGACGGCGGAGGAAAGGACAGCAACGTAGGCGAGATTCAGACGCCCACCGAAGTCTCGCTGAAATTCGTCGGCAGTCCCGTCAGCAAGGTCACCGCGATGCCGCGCTTCCTTCGGATCATCACCGGTGACGCCAAGGCATTCACCAATGGTGACGCCAACGCCAATGCGTCCTGGAGCTGCACCGGATTCGAGGACCGCCAGCTCAAGGACAAATACCCGATCTGCCCGGAAGGCAGCCAGGTCGTCCGTACGTTCAACTTCCAGAGCTGCTGGGACGGCCAGAACACCGACAGCGCCAACCACCGCACGCATGTCGCGTTCGCGGACGAGAACGGTGCGTGCCCCAACGGATTCCAGGCCATCCCGCAGCTGGTGCAGCGGATCGTGTACGACGTCCCGCCGGGCCCGGGGTTCGCGGTCGACTCCTTCCCCGAGCAGCTCCACAAGCCGGGCACCGACCACGGCGACTTCATCAACGTCTTCAACAGCCGGCTGATGCAGAAGGTGGTGTCCTGCGTGAACGACGGACGCCAGTGCACCTGACCCACGCCTAGGGCGGCCGTCCCCCACCGGCCGCCCTCTCCACCTGCGCGGTCAGCTCCCGTGGTGACCGGAGTGCTTTTCCTCGTTCCCCCCACTGCCACTGTCCCCAGAGTGGTGCGAGGAAGTCTCCACCGTCCCACCGAGCTGGCCGCGCAGCGCTGTGACCACCTTCTGGTCGCCCACCGCGACCCACTTCCTGCCGACCAGGTACGCCCCGCCGTAGTCCTTGGCCTCGTTGATCCACTCGCGCTGTCCGCGGTCGGTCGCGAAGGTGGCCAGCACGTAACGGCCGTCGCCAGTCTTGCAGTTCGCCTGACGCAGTTCCTCCGCGTCCGTCTGGATGTTCGGCTCGCACCGCACCTTCTTGGCGAGCTGCTCCAGGCTGCCCCTGGCCGTTTCCGGCACCGGCTTCTCTTCGTCACCGCCCGCGCCGCAGCCCGCGGCGAGCAGGGCCAGAAGGGCTATGGCTGAGGCGGCATTTGCTGTACGTCGGCGTTGGTTGCGCATCTGCTCATCGTGCCCCGTTGGGCCACACGGTGGGGTGGATACGAACACATCGCACGCCCCATTGCTGCGCCCCCGCGCCGTCATTAACGTGCGCCCGGTACGCCCCTGTCGACGTCGCCGTCCCACCGAGGAGCACTCCCGATGACCGACCGTCTGTCGCGCCGTACGCTGCTGGGCACCGCCGGAGCCATCGGCGTCGGAGCCGCGGTGGGCGGGCACATTCCGGCCATGGCCGCACCGGAACCCCCTACCGCCCCCGCCCGCGCCGCCCTGGAGCGGCTGCTCCCGGAGCACGCCGGCCAGTTCCACCTCGCCACGCTCGAAAGCAGCGGCGGCAACGACCGTTTCCGGGTCGGCGGCGCCACCGGCCGCATCGAGGTCGCGGCCACCGGCCCCGCCGCCGCGCTCACCGGCGTCCACTGGTACCTCAAGTACGTCTGCGGCGCGCACATCTCCTGGTCCGGCACCCAGCTCAACCTCCCGAAGCGGCTGCCCGCACCCCGCGAGCCCCTGGAGCGCTCGGCCACCGTCCCGCACCGCTTCGCGTTCAACGACACCCACGACGGCTACACCGCGCCGTACGCCGACTGGCCCCGCTGGGAGCGCATGATCGACGTACTGGCCCTGCACGGTTTCAACGAGGTGCTGGTCACGACCGGCCAGGAGGCCGTCTACCACCGCCTCCTCAAGGACTTCGGTTACTCCGACACCGAGGCCCGCACCTGGCTTCCCGCCCCCTCCCACCAGCCGTGGTGGCTCCTGCAGAACATGAGCGCGTACGGCGGCCCGCTCTCCCCCGAGCTCATCGCGAAACGCGCCGCCCTCGGCCGGCGCATCACCGACCGCATGCGCGAGTTCGGCATGGAGCCGGTGCTCCCCGGCTACTTCGGCACCGTCCCCGACGGTTTCGCCGCCCGCAATCCGGGCGCCCGCACCGTCCCGCAGGGCGACTGGGCGGGCCTGCGCCGCCCCGACTGGCTCGACCCGCGCACAGCATCGTTCCGCGAGGTCGCCGCGTCGTTCTACCGCCACCAGTACGAACTCTTCGGCCCGGTCCAGCACTTCAAGATGGACCTCCTCCACGAGGGCGGCTCGGCGGGCGACGTGCCCGTCCCCGAGGCGGCCCGGGCGGTCGAGACGGCTCTCCATGCCTCCCGCCCCGGCGCCACCTGGATCATCCTCGGCTGGCAGGCGAACCCGCGCCGCGACCTGCTCGACGCGCTCGACAAGAACCACCTCCTGGTGGTGGACGGCCTGTCCGACCTCGACACCGTCACCGACCGCGAGAAGGACTGGGGCGGCGCCCCGTACGCCTTCGGCACCATCCCGAACTTCGGCGGCCGTACGACGATCGGCGCCAAGACGCACATGTGGACCGAGCGCTTCACCGCCTGGCGCGACCGCCCCGGCTCCGCCCTCGCCGGCACCGCCTACATGCCGGAGGCCGCCGAGCGCGACCCGGCCGCGCTGGAGCTGTTCTCGGAGCTGGCGTGGCGAAGGGAGACAGTGGACCGCGAGGAGTGGTTCGAGGGGTACGCCGATCTGCGGTACGGGGGCCGGGACGCGAACGCGCGCGCCGCATTCGCCGCGCTGCGCGAGACGGCGTACCGCATCACCAGCCGCGACGGCCGCCCCCACGACTCGGTCTTCGCGTCCCGCCCGAGCCTGTCCGCCGCGTCGGGCACGCATTACTCGACGCATACGCCCGCCTTCGACCCGGCGGACTTCGACAAGGCGCTGGGCGCGCTGCTCGGCGTACGCGAACCACTGCGGCGCTCGGACGCGTACCGATACGACGTGACCGACCTCGGCCGCCAGGCACTCGCCAACCGCTCCTGGCAGCTTCTGCCGCAGCTGAAGGCGGCGTACGGGCGGGGCGACCTGATCGCCTTCCGTACCCTTTCCGCCCTCTGGCTGAAGCTGATGCGGCTGAGCGAGGACATGACGGGTTCGCACCGCGCGTTCCTTCTCGGACCGTGGATCGAGGACGCGAAGCGCCTGGCGTCCACGTCGGCGGAGTCGGAGCAGCTGGAACGCACAGCGCGCGTCCTGGTCACCACCTGGGCGGCCCGCCCCACCGCCGACGCCGGCCGCCTCGCCAACTACGCCAACCGCGACTGGCAGGGCCTCATCGGCGACTTCCACCTTCCGCAGTGGCAGGCGTACCTGGACGAGCTGGAGGACGCGCTGACCGCGAACCGCACGCCGAAGTCCTTCGACTGGTACGCGGCCGAGGAGCCGTGGACGCGTGAGCGCAAGACGTACCCGCTGCGCCCGCCGAACGACGCGTACCGCACGGCCCGGCGCGTCCACGACGTGCTGGCCCGCGCGCCGTACCAGGGCACGGTCACCGTCACCGCCGACCCGGCCGCCTTCCCACCGGGCGGCTCGGCTCTGCTCACCGCCGCCTTCCGCAACGTCAACGGGCTGCGGGCGACCGGCCGCGTCGACTTCGCGCTCACGGGCGTCGAGGCGCAGCCGCAGGGCCCGGCGTCGCTGCGGTCCGTGCCGGCGGCGGGCACGAGCAGCGTGTCGTGGCGCGCGAAGGCGCCGGCCGGGCCGCTGACCCGCCCGCTGAGGCCGATGCCGTACGAGCTGAGCACGGCGTACGGTCCGGAGGGCGGGGCCCGGGTGACCACCGTCCAGCGGGGCGACCTGTACGTCGCGGGGCCGCTGGCCGAGGGCTGGCGGACGTACACGAACAACGGTGCGATCTTCGGCCAGTTGCAGGACCTCGGCCAGCACGGGGTCAACGGCGGCGGCCAGGACCTGTGGAAGGCGACCTCGGAATTCGGCGCGCTGTACCGGGAGGGGGCGCTGCGGGACGGCGGTGGCGTCACCGTGCGGGTGGACGCGCAGGAGGTGACGGGGGCGTGGGCGCGCGCCGGTATCGCTGTCCGCAACAGCCTGGCGACGCCGGGGTCGCCCGGCTTCCTCAACCTCGCGGTGACTCCGGCGAATGGCGTGGTGCTGTCGTACGACACGAACGGCGACGGCACGCTGGACACCTACCAGCGCATCACCGGGGTGAAGGCACCGGTGCTGCTGCGGCTTTCGCGGGTGGGCGGGTCGTACACGGGGGCGTGCTCGACGGACGACGGCACGACGTGGCGAACGGTCGCGAGGGTGGCTGTTCCGGGGGTGGCGGCGGCTCAGGACGCGGGGATGTTCATGAGTGCGGCGCATGGGGGCAGTGGGGTGCGGGGGACGGTTGAGTTCAGTGGTTGGGGTACGGCCTGAAGGGCTCGGTCGCCGAACAACTGAGAGTAAAGCTGTGGCCGTTAGTGGTGCCCCTGCGACAATGCGCCCCGCTGTGACAGACATCGGCAGCATCCGCATCACCGCGCTCGCCGAGCGGCCGTCCTTGATCGCCCGTGTCTACGAGATTGCCGAGACCTGGCCGGGGTTCATCGCGCATGAGCCGGTCGCAGGCGCCCTGTTGAGCCGGGTGGCTGAGGACTTCCCGAACTACTGCGTTGTGGCCACGGACGGCGACCGCGTCGTCGCACGGGGGTGTTCAACGGCTGGCCGTTTTCTGCGCATTAGTGCATTTATGTGTGTGGGTGTGTGTCCGTTGGGTTGCGGTGTTCGGGGCGGTTGGGTGTTCG
>NZ_JAGGOK010000007.1 GCF_018614615.1 Streptomyces sp. ISL-100
AGTTACCCATTGCGTTGGGGGCGTGATCGGCGCCCCTTGCGGGGTTCCACACTCCCGTTCCAGCAGAGAACCGTCGGGCATGGCGAGCGGCGCATGGAGCCACCGCCGCACATACAATTTCACCCAAACGGCGTCGGTGTGAGCTTCCACCGCCTTGACCAGCAGGTCCCAGGGCACACTGTCGAAGAACTTGGTGATGTCGAATTCCACCACCCAGTCCCGCTTCCAGCAGCGCTCCCGGCACCTTTCCACTGCGTCCAAGGCGGACCGTCCGGGCCGGTATCCGTAGCTGTCAGGATGGAAAATCGGATCCACCCTTCGCATCAGATGCCGGGCCACCACGGTCTGGGCAACGCGATCGGCGACAGCGGGAATACCGAGCATTCTCGTGCCGCCGCCATGCGGCTTGGGGATCTCCACCGCACGCACCGGAGGCGGAAAGTACGAGCCCGATGACATTCGGTTCCAGACCTTGTACAGATTGTTCTTCAGGTCCTTCTCGAAGTCCTCGATGCTCTGCCCATCCACACCGGGCGCGCCCTTGTTCGCTCTGACTTCCTCCCACGCCTCTTTGACTTCCCACTTCGAGATATCAAACGGCTTGATCTGAGACTTCAACTGGCCCATCGCACTCCTCCCGGACGCAGTCCGGTTGATGTGATCAACACAGTCACGAACGACCCGGCCCCTTCGCTCCACCCTCATTACAGGGGCTTCGTCACTACTACGAACCGGTCCGCCAGCAGGTCCCGCTTCGGTACTCGACCCCTTGCGGTGTCCGCCACTTGGGGCACTCCCTCTCCCCCGCGACATGGCGGGGCATGTCGGGACCTGCCTTCTCCTGTTCCATGCGAAAGCAGCAGACTGGACTCGCGTCGCCTACATGCCGGACACCACCTGGCCAATAAACGGGCACCCGCCAGGCTCATCCCGGGATTCTGGTCACACCCCGGTTTCGATGCCGCCTTTATCTTTTTCGACACGTCAGCAGCGATTCACTTGCGTTCGCCTTTCCAGTCCCCACCTGACGCCTCTCACGACGCCTTTTCCTCATCGCTCACCACGACGGTATTCAGCCAACGCAGCATGAGGCGGTTTGGAGCCTCCCCCCGCAGGGCGACTCCGAAGGGCCAAACCTTCATCTCTCGCACAGCACCTTTTCCAGAAGCTGTCCTACTACCAACTCCCTTTCATGTTCAGGACACAAGACCAGCAAAATCCATCTCGCATCGGACCGCAGATGCCGCCCCCTGTCACTCGTCCTGACCGCGGGACAGGCCGCCGACAGCCCACAATTCGTCCCCGTCCTCGCCGGTGTCCGAGTCCGCCAGCCCCAGGGCCGGCCCCGTTCCCGCCCCGGCGCGGTCGCCGCAGACAGGGCCTACTCCTCCCGCGCCAACCGCGCCTACCTGCGCAAACGCCAAATCAAAGCGGTGATCCCGGAGAAGAGGGACCAAGCCGCCAACCGCAAGAAGAAGGGCAGCCGGGGCGGCCGGCCCGTCACCCATGACTCCGAGCTCTACAAGGAACGGAACACCGTCGAACGCCTGATCAACAAACTCAAGGCCTGGCGAGGCATCGCAACTCGCTACGACAAGAAACCCGAAAGCTACCTCGCAGGCCTCCACCTCCGCGCCTCGATGATCTGGATCGACGACCTCCTGAAAACATCCCGCTGATCACGACATCACACAGGGCCTAACCGAAATCCGAAGTCGCAACTGAGCGAACCTGCCGACGGCACTCCGATTGCACCTCTATCGTGAGATGCCCTTCCCCCATGTCGGCATTGACACTTATGGAGTGCCGCGGTCTCCCATCTCCCGAGAGACCCACCTGCTGAGCTTGCACCCGCCCCTCGTGTCGACCGTCCTCCAACTTCCAGCCATGGTCGGTGAAATAGGCCGACACACCCTCCAGAGCAACGGTCAGCTGGTTGGCAGTGAGGTCCCCCACGCGCCAATGGTGCTGCGCTGTGCATGAGGACCGAAGTCCTCTGCTCCAGCACTCCGAGCATGCGGCGCCCGACATCCAGTCCTGGTCTTCGATGAACCGCCCCCGGACCACACAAGCTTCGAGCACACGGCTGGAATGCCAACGGAGGTCCTGCCTCATATCGTCCCCCAAGCTGTCACTAGGGGCGGAGGCGAGGGCTTCGCGGCGATGGAACTCGGCAACGTCCTCGTCAGTGGAGTAGTCGATGGTACGGAGGATCTCAGCGAAGAGTTCGGAGTAGAGGTCCCAGTCTTCTAGGCAAGTGGTGCTCAGTTCGAAGATGAGAAGTTCCGTGCTATGGGGGATGGGGACATACGCCTGGACGAGGTTGCGGGGAACAGCGTGAGCCTGTCCGTCGGGGGCTATTTCGGCGGATAGGAAGATGGAGTCGGCCCCGATGCGCGTGACAGCAGGCACCCTAGGGAGGAACACGATGCGGATGTCGTCGCCGGGGTAGGCGCGGCGGAGAGAGTCCTCGGTCTGGGAGCAGACTGCCACGTCGCTGTCACCGTCGTGTGTGATTTGGGATACGAGGATGGTGGCCATGCTGGTGCGGCCGTCGATGTCGAGGAACGCCATTCCCGCGTAGACGGCGTTCGCCTGCTCGATCAGTTGAACGGTGAGCTGGAAGAGGACGACTGCGAACTGGGCCTGCTCTTCAGGGCTTCGGCCTTCGAGGATCGTACGGGCTCGGTCGCAGACCTCATCGACCAGGTTGTCCTCGTCGGTCGCCTCCAGGGGAAGCTCCAGCAGAAACGGCGGCATCAGCCAGCCCATTCGGGCCTTCGAAGGGGATGATGGAGCGACTGGAATGCTCATGCGGGACGGGCACCTCGCGAGATTGTGCGGTGGGTCAGGTCAAGCTGGTGGGATGGGCTGGGTACGGGGGAGGATTTCAGGGAAGACCTCGCCATAGTCGGGGAAGCCGTGGACGGCAGCAGCCACCAGCGTCATCCAGGAGCCATCGGCAAAACCGAGCTGGAGACCACCGTCGTTGAGCTTGTCCCGGCTGTCACGGGTCCAGGTCAGCTGTTGAATGGGGATCGTCCAGTTGGCCTCGGCAGCACTTCCGAAGTTTGCGCTGCGGGTGGCGTTGAGGACGTGGAAGACCAGCAGCTTGGTCGGGGTGACGGCAAGATAACTGTCAAAGCGACTGCGGGACTTGGGTTGGGACGCGACGAGCAGCTGGCCAGCGATGCTGTCCCAGTCGCCGAACTGCCAGCAGGCCCTGATCCAACCGATTGTTCGTTTAGTCGACTTCTGCTGCAGTTTCGCGCGCTCTTCTGGAGTCGTAGGGCGCCGAGTGTCCTCGCCGGCGGGTGGCCCACCCAATCCCTCCAAGAGGCTGATCAGCAGGCGACGCAGCCCACTGCCAGGGCGTTCGTAGCCATGCAGGATCTCAATCCGACGCTTGTTGGAGATTAGGGAGTGGCCTGCGTCGCCAAAGGCAAAGAGGCCACGGACCTGCTCGCCGTTGCTGAAATGCGTGGCCCAGGACGACACTTTCTCGGCACGTGCGGCGCGTTTCTCTTTCATCATCATTCTCCGCTGTGGAACTTTCCCGCCGTCGCAGTCTTCTCCAGTCACGCAGCCAACGCGCCATGGAACGCGGTACCGCTGGGAGCCTTCGGGGCCTGGACAGTTGTCTCACCGTCATCACCCATTCTCTGGATGGCGCCGTAGGCGGAGCTGGCGCCCTTGATGATCCCCTGCGAAGCCGCGTTGAAGTTCTCCACGGCCTTTTCGCCCATCTCTGCGCCGAATTTTCCGAGGATCTTTTGAGTGGGGTTAGTGATGAGGTGCATTTGGGTGAGGGAGTCCCTGAGTTTCGTCGCGGTGCCTTCCGCGAATCGGCTCAGCGCACCCCCGGTGGCAGTAGCGTCCTTGCCGAGCTTGCCGAGCTTGGCGAGCTTGGTGAGCTTGGTGACGCCACCGACGAAGGGCAATACTCCGGCGGCATCTAGTGCAACCTTCCAACCAGGAGTGCCGTTACCACGGGCGTTACCCATCCAGTGCCCGGCCATCGCCCCGGCGGCGCATACCCCAGCACCGACGGCGAGCACGCCCCCGGCGATGTTGCCGACCACGGGGATGAACTGGAGAGCCATGGCGGCGGCGGCCAGACCTGCTGAGATGGTCGACAGCAGGTCGGCGTTCTCAACCAGCCAGTCTTTGAAATCACGCCATGCCTCCTTGAGGCCGTCCGTGATGCGGCCCCACAACGACAGATCCGGGGGAGAGTTCTCCGATGCCTTAAGGATGGATCGCTCTGCCTCACCGGCACGGTCTTTCCACTGGGCGTGGATCCTCTCGGCCTCCCTGATCAAGCCGCCTAGCTTTTCATTTGCCGAAGAAGCATCATCACGCGCTTCATCAAGCGTGCGATTGATCTGCTTGACCTGATCCTCAGGGAAGATCCGCCCCTGATACTGGGCGACAAGCCCGTCGTACCGGGCTGCGCACCGCTCGGCGGTTCTACGGGCAGTGACAGCCTCCGCCTCGATGCGCTCGGCACTGGTCTGAAAGTCCTGGAGCTGGCCTTGCCAGCTATGGAGGGCCTTCGCGCAAGCCTGCATCGACTCAGTGCCCTGCTTAAGGTACTTGGGGAGTTCACCAAGCTTTTTGGCGAATCGGTCTGCGGCATCCCCCCTCCAGAAGCTGTCTGAGTCCCCGACGGTCTTCAGTAGATGCTCCAGCTCGTCAAGTTCTTTACCGACGGCATCCACGTCCTTGGCCAGAAAGCCAATGGCTTCCAAGTCACCCTTGGCGGGGTTGAACTGGACGCCAGGCCACGCACTGTCGTCCTCGATGAACATGCTTCGCCACGTCATATCTGATCCCCCTACTTCACGCCGAAGCCTTCAGCGTTCGCCTTGTCGCCTGCCTTGTAAGCATCGATCGTCGCCCCAAGACGGTCCTTGATATCCTGGGAAGCCTTCTCGATCTGCTTAATACCGTCGCCCCACTCACTTTGGAAAGTGTCGCAGGCTTGATCGAGCCCCTCAGTGCCAAGGGTTTTTGGCCCGACCTTCTTCAGCCGATCTCTCGCCTGCTGCATACGCTCAGGCGCATCTGTCAGCTTGCGAAGTGCTTTCTCGGCATCTTGAATGTCGATCTGGAAGCCAGAACTCATCGTTCGATTCCCCGTGGTCATGGCCTACGGCCAAGTGGTCTGAGGGCTATGTGTGAAACTGACGTACCGTAGTAACCGCTGGCAGCGTTCCACCTTGTGCGTTCCGCTCTGCGGCCCGGTCGCGTTGACGCGAATAAGGGCTCGGACAATACCTCGACTGACAGGACGTCGTTACTGCTCCTGGTACGGCGGCTGTTGCCCGTAGGGATTCCCGCTGGGATTGTGCGGAGACTGACCCGGAGCGGCGGTGTGGTAAGGCTGCTGGCCCGATGGATACGGCGGTTGGTTCGGATAGTCCACGCCCCCTGGGGAAGCTCCGCCGCCGTCACTGCGGTTGCGGCGGCTACGGACTAGCGCGAAGACGATGCCGACTACGACAACTACCGCTGCGATGCTGGCGATGACAATGATGCTGCCGGAGGAGAAAATCTTCTTCGCCGGGGACCCGCTATCCTGCCCCTCCCCGGAACTCGGGGGAGGGGCAGGCAACGAGATCTTGCCGAGAGGGCCTTGCTGGGGCCCTTCGGGATGTCCATCGTGAGCGCCGAGTATGGGCGGATCATTCCGTATCCGTACTCCTCATCGGGTACTTTTTCCACCTTATGATCAAGCAGCGTTGCTGACTTGATCAGACGGTTTATTACCTGACCGGCCGTGAGGTTAGGAAACTTAGATCGGACTAGCGCCGCTGCAGCCGAGACGTAGGCAGCAGATGCTGAGGTGCCGGTCCCGTTGGCGTACCCGTTCGATTTGGTCGGATCCGCGCCCACAATGTCGACGCCCGGGGCACTAAGAACTACCTCTTTACCGGCATTTGACCCGTACCAGAACTCGCCATCCTTGTCGATGGCGCTTACTGCCACCACACCGGGAAGTGCGGCGGGGTCGTCGACACCCAGGCCATCGTTTCCAGTGCTTGCAACCACGATTACATCGTGAGCCTGTGCGTACGCGAGGGCTTCCTCACCTTCACGTCCGGTGAGGCCGAAGGTCTTACTCAAGGACATGTTCACTACCGATGCGCCGTGATCAACCGCGTACTTAACTGCGGCTGCCCAACGCTTTTCGGGAAATTTGTCGTCTTTCGTTGTGCCGTAACGCAACGGCAGGATCTTAGCCTTGGGTGCCAGCCCCATTACCCCCGAGCCATTGCCCGAGCCATGACCGTGCCCAGCGATGAGGCTTGCCATGGAGGTACCGTGGCCGTACACGTCTTCCTGCGCATTTCCGTTACCGGTGAAATCTTTTCCCGCCAAGACTTGTCCAGTGAGGTCCGGGTGACTGCCATCCACTCCTGTGTCGACAACCGCGACTGTGACACCTTGGCCTTGAGATTGAGCCCAGACCTCTTCTACGCTGAATTGATCGAGCATCCACTGCCGATCCCGGATGTGATCCGCTGAAGCCGCCGGGGCTGAAGTGAGGAGCAAAGCTCCCGTCAACGCCACGACTCCAGCCGTGGACCAGACTCGCTTGGCACCCAATTCCTTGCTCCTCACTCAACTGCGACTGGTTACGCCAGCCTTCGCGTACGAACCGACGACAGCTTTCCGTGTGGCTCGCTCGTGTGCCTACTCGATGTTCCGCGGCACGTTCCGGTTACGGTCCTCTTCCGACACCCAGGTCTCTTCGTCCTCGACCAGGTAGTCGGGACGATCGCCCCGCTCATTCTCTTCTCCTGCGCAACGGCCGCTGCGACCGCCCATGCCTCCAGCCATGCCACCGCGCTGCGTACCGCCCCGGCTGCCGTGCAGGCCCGCGCCGCCGCCGGTCCCCTTACCAATCATTTGCTGCCACAGCGTCGGGTTCGTTTGAAACATCCACAGGACGAAAACTGATGCGGCTGCCACGAACCCCAAGAGTGCACACCACGTCCCGATCTGGCTGGACCAGAGCATGAGCTACCTCATGACGCGAGATGTCCGCCACATCGCACTGCCACGAGGGTGAGGTAAAGCGACCCGACGAGGCGTCCATCTTGATGCGCGCGCCGCCGAATTCGAGCTCGTCCTTCTCACCGCCGTATCGCTCGGCATCCCATCCGATGTCTTCGCCCGCGCTGTTGTAGAGCTTCGCGTACGTTTTGCGGTCGGGCTCGAGTACTACGAGGAAGCCCTTCGGCGTGTTGGCCACCGAGGGCCCCTTCGACTCCCACAGCTCCAGATCAGTCTTGGCGCCCTGCTCGATGATCGGGGCGAAACGGCTCGCGTCTGCGGCGTTCTTCTTGGCCGCGATCGTGACGGTGTGGGGCTGACGCTTCACGTACATATCGTCGTAAATGTCCCAGGGGGCTGGGTAGTAGACCGCGGAGGCACTGCCGCACGCGGAAGGCGAGCCACCCACTTCTGTGATGCGCGGCTCCGCTGCCTCGGACTGCCGTTCCACCGTCCATCGGTACCACTCGGACACCGGGTGTACGTCAACCCCCTCGACCTGATGGACGAACGCGACGTCGAGCGCAAGCTTCACATCGGACCCGTATTCGTTGGTTCCATCCCCTGTCTGCAGGATGACCTTGTACTTGGCTTCCGCGAAAGGAACCTTGCGAAGATTGCGAAACAGCTTTCGCTGGGTCTCTTTCGCCTTACCGGCAAAGGGAGCGAGGCACTCGTCCTCGTCACCGCTTTTCAGCGCCGTCGTCCGGCCGTCGAGCAACGTGCCGATGTCCTCCTGGCTCAGCACCTGGTCGGCATCGGGGACTCCGCCCTCGGCGCCGTTCATTGAATTTCCGCCCACGGCCTTGAAAAGGGCGAGTCCGCCGACGCCGAGCACAGCCACGACAGCCAGGTTCAGGAGGCCAATGACAGCCCCTTCAGCCCCTTGCCACCACCGGAGTTGTGCGGCGGTGGTGGCGGCAGAGGTGGCTGCCAACTTGGCTGCTGCACCGGCGCCCCATAAGGGCCCGCACTCCCTGGGCCTCCAGCGGCGTCGAATAAGACATGACTCCCATCTCACACAGTGCTTCTGGTGAGGGGCGCGAGGCGCGGCAGTCCGCACACAAGGGCGGGTCAGCATCTCGGCCGACCCGCAACGGAGTTACAAATACGAGTCGGCGCCACGCACCACCCGCAACTTCCGCTTACACCCTCCCCGTTAATCACACAACACCCTATGGCCTTCACTAACGCAGGGCGTACAACCCTCGTGCGACTTCCGTGCAGGAATCGTGATCGACTAAGCCCGTCCACCCCTGCCCGGCAGGGTGCCGTCCGGCTGAGGGCACCATGCCGGGCGCCCAACCCGGAGAGCCCCCAGGCCGACTATCCGGGCAAGACACTGAGCCGCTGCCGCTGCGTACGGTCAGGCCGCCAGTCCCCGTGCGGCAGGAACCCGGTCGGCGAGGTCGGCGCCGCCGCCTCCGGCACGTCCCGCGATGCCGCCCGCTTCCGCCGCGTGGGGGCCCAGGAGATCAGCGGCCCGAGCAGGGCCACGCCGATGTAGGCCAGCACGTCCCATCCCGAGGCGGGTTCGATGTACCGGAGCAACAGGCAGACCGCGACGCCGGCGAGCCCGCCCCACTTCAGCACGCCACCGACATCAGACCCGCGCAGGGAACCCGGGCCTACTGGCCCTGGTGCGGGGGTTGTGTCCTGTAGGGGTTCGGGTTCTGGGCAGCTCACCCTGTCGTTACGGCCCTTCCCGGCACCGCGGAACCCGAAGACCGCGAAACCTGCGTAGATCAACAGCCAGGCGAACACTGCCGCGTATCTCTGCACTTCTCTCCAGAACTCTCACCACCTTGTCCGCGCCGGTGACATGGCGGTGGCGAACGCCACAACGAAGCTCATCACCAGCAGGACAGCGGGAGCGATCGCCCCTTACGGACATTGCGACGACTCGTGTGTACGACCACGGCGTCGGATGCCGACGAACGCGTATACGACGGGACCGTGCGCGCGATCCCAGCCAAGGCGCCCACGCGCTCCGAGGCGCCCACCACCCCAGGGACCGATGGGCAGTGCCACCGGCTGAATCCGTCGTTGAGGCTGGTGGCTCAGCGCCGCTGTCCAGCGTCTTGGCCCGTACGACCTTGGGCTTCACCCCTTGTAGTTGTGCTGCAGCACCAGTTCGACGGCACGGGCCTCGGGCAGGCTCGTCAATTGAAGATTCCGTGCGCCTGAAATGCGAATGCTTGCCATGCAGCCGTGCCGAAGCGGAGTATCTCGCCATCCGGGTCCTTGGAGTCCCGTACCGCGATGGTGCCTGGGATGTTCGTGGCAACCTCGACACATTCGCCGGCGGACGTGCTGTAGCTGGACTTCACAAACTCGAACCGGGCCACGCCTGCTTCCCCTTGCCAATGCTGTCGATGAGTAGCTCGGAGTCGTGCGGCGACAGGCTGAGCCTGGCCGTACGGTCGAAGAACGTGCCGTACGCCGCGCCTTCGTTCGTGTCCTCCACCCATACCGTAGAGGCAATGGTGTCCACATGAACCACGTCCACGGCACCAGCTTCGGCGAACGAGACGATGTTGAAGGCCCCGCCGATACAGGGGTATCCACCGGCCCGGAAGGGCAGCACCTGAACATGGATGTTGGGGAGTTCGGCCATATCCAGCAGGTGATCGAGCTGGGCTCGCATGACCTCCGGGCCGCCGACTAGTTGCCGCAGCGCCGCCTCCCAGATCACAGCGTGCACCTGCAGGGGCGTCTCGCCAGTCAGGCGGGCTTGCCGCTTTATCCTGACCGCGACGATGCGCTCGATGTCGTCCGGGTCCTCCCATACGCCGTCGCTCACGGCGAGTGCACGTGCGTACTCCGCAGTTTGAAACAGTCCGGGAACCAACGACAGCTGCCAGGTGCGGACGCGTGTGGCCACGTCCTCCATGGCAATGTACTCGGCCAGCGCCCCCGCGTTTGGGGAGTGCTTCCACCAGCCTTTGGCCTTCCGTCTTTCGCGGTCGAGCTTCGCGATATGCAAGAGGCTGTCGACGGTCTTCGAGTCGTCCACCCCGTACAGCTGGCAGAGAGCCAAGATGTCGGGGTCCCGGAACGGCACCCAGCCCCGTTCCATCTTGGCAACCTTCGCCGCCGTAGCACTCAGTGCCGCTGCAGCCTGCGGTTGGGTCAGTCCTGCCGAGTCGCGTAGTCGCAGTAGCTCGCCGCCCAGCTTCCGGGCCAGGACCGTCGACACCCGGTTACCCAAACTGGTCTGACCGCCTGCCACTTCGCACCACCTTTCTCGATTTGAACCCAGTGTGCAGTCGATCTCCGAGTCAAGACAAGCGACTCTCGGGGATAGATATCTCCGAGAGTTCTTGCACCTTCGGTGTCGACGCGGCTACCGTCAGTACTCCACCGCTCGCACAGCGGAGCCAGTTGGCGGAAGTGCATCGCTCCGCCTGCGCGGGCGCGGCATGCCACCGCCTCGCGGCCCGCTCGCACAAGGAGGTGCGTGTGCATGGAGGCATCAGCCAACGCCCGCTACGACGTGGTTACTTACTCGCCCCGGCTGGAGTCCGTCCCCACCGCCCGCAGGCGGATCGCGTGGCTGGCCGGTGAATGGGGACATCCTGAAGTCGCCGGGGACGCGGCCCTCGTGACCAGCGAGCTAGTAACGAACGCCCTGCTCCACGGCTGCCTGAGGGACCGGCTATTCCGCGTGGAGGCGGCCCTGTCCGAGTCGGTCTTACGGATCGCCGTCACCGATCCGAAGGGTGAGCGCAGACCGGTTCCCCGCTCTGCCGAGCGTGAGGACCAGTTCGGGCGCGGGCTCGTCATCGTCCATGCGCTCGCGGCGCGTTGGGACGTGGAGGCGCTCACGGTTGGCAAGACCGTTTGGGCGGAGCTGGAGCTGAAAGGGTGCGCGTAGAGCTGGCGAACCGCGACGGGGGGCTATACGCCGTACATCATCCTCGGCTTCTTCTCGATTACAGTAGGTCTCACACCGTGCGCTCACTGCCGATGCAGGGTCATCAGTCCGTGCCCGCCCGGCAGAGCGAGGACGCCACCGCGGTCCGGGTTGCCCGCGAACCAGGCTCCGTGCTCGAACTCTCCCGACCAGCGCTTGCGCCGACGCCACGTACGCGCGGCGAGGACCGGCGTCCAGTCCTCGTCGCTGCCCCCGACACCGAGCCTGAGTTGCACGGCAGCCCTCGCACCGACTTTCACGTCTGACCTGCTGACCGCAGTGCAGTACCTCCAGGGGCGGGACTTCAGAACACTCTCGACAGCACGCAGTCAACGCAGCGCCTTGGCCGGCCCCGCCAGCAAGAAGGCAGCAGGTATCAGCAGGAAGGATGCAGTGCCCGAGACGAGGTGTGTCTCCTCTTCCGTGAATGCCTTCGCCACGATGAGCAGGGCCAGGAACACGCCACTCTGATCAAGAGGCTGACGCGAGCACTGCGTCGGACCCTCAAACGCCTGCCGGGTGGCGGGATCGTCGAAGGCGCACTCGGCCAAGGGGAGGGGGACAGAGGCACCGGACTGCACGCGCACAACTCCTCGTCCTCGGGTTCAGCAGACGTTCTCACGCGCTACGGCCCCCACTCAAGCTGCCGATACCAGCCCTCTTGTCCCGCGCCATTCGGTCCTTGTCGCGGGCGATCTCCAGGTACGCCTCAACGGGCGTCCGCCGGTCCCGCTCCAGCGTCATGAGGTCCCCGCCCCCAGGCACCGCGATCACTCCACCGAATTCAGGGTCACCGGCGAACCAGGCACCCTTCTCCATCGCCCCCGTCCAGATCGCCCCCGTCCGGCCCTTCCTCTGCAGGGGGTTGATCGCCCGCATGATCTTGGACCAATCGGCGTCCGCGTCGGCCTTTAGCTGCACGGCCAACGCCATCGTGTGCTTGACGTCGCGGCAGGAACGTACAAACGATCGGTACTCAAGGCACCCGCTACAGGGACAGCCCCCTCAGGCCAGGGTCGCTTCGCCTTCGGAGGCCGTCGCCAGCCCACTCATCGGCTTCCCGCCGGGTCGGTGGTGGGCTCCACATCCGGCAGAAGGTTCTCCAAGTGCCGTGTTCGACGGCTTGCGGTCACCATCCACGCGACCGCAGGCGACAGGAATGCAACGGCGGCCAGGACCAACGTCCAGACATTACTTACGCCGATAGCAGTGATCGCCAGGGCCAGCAGGCTGATCAGCAATGCCCAGAGGCCGGCGGAGTGCAGTGCAGGGTGCCACACAGGGTACGTACGGAGCGCTCGCAGTTCGCGCCCTTCAGGAAGTTGCTTGGCCGCAGGTACCGGCGAGCCTTCAGGAAGACCGGAGCCATCACTGGTCTCCGCCCAGCCATTGATGTATCCCTCTCCCTCCACGACCAGTACCGCATGGGCGGCCGAGGCAGCGTGGCGTTCCACTTGAGCCCCGGGCCCCCAATAGAGCTTCGCCCGGCTGCCGACGATGCGCCGGGCCAGGTCAACAGGATCAACGACCCTGTCAGTGAAGAGGTCCAGACGCTCTCCATGCGCCGCCTCAAGCCGCAGAACCGGCTTTGGCCGGTTCGGCACCGATCCCTTCGGAGGTCTTTCGTCCAGGGCCACGCCCGCTTCTACCACGGTGACCAAGAGACAGCGGGAACGCCCCTTCCTCAGGGCGGGCCTGAACCTCCGAGTAGCACCGGCAAGCCCTCCGCCTCCGAGCGCGAGCAGCAGACAACCGGCGGTCCACCCCAGCGTCAGGAGCACCAACGGCGCTCCCGCCGATGCCCCGGTCTTCTCCTCCAGAGAACCCCGGTCGCCCGCGACGATCGCCCCAGGGCTTGCCGAGGAGGGGGCGTAGAGAGCCCACACCTGGTCGCCGGGCTCAACAGGGGTTTCCGAGAAGACCTTGCCCTCCTCAGGCTCATTACCGCTGTCGAAGGGCACGAGGACCTGGACCTCGGTGACGTAGTGGCCGTTGCGGGTGCGCTGGTTCTTGACGTACTCCGAAGACATCACCTGCTGGACTTCCACCGCGCGAATCGTGTGACCTGCGTCAACAATCCGCCAGGCCTCCGGCGAGTACGACATCGACGCGTAGAGCAAGAGGAACACAGGCATGAGCCATGCAAACAGCCCAAAGAACATCCATGCGCTGCGCTGCTCAGGCCACCAGAACCGGCGAGCCACCAATGCGCCCGGCTGCGGGAATGGGCCGCGCCGCAAAACGGCGAGGCAACCAGCAACGCCAACCGCTGATACCCCAAGGCAGACGAGCAGATCCCACCTGGGCATCGGCGCGGAAGGTTCCGCCAACGCTCGTACGACTACAGCCAGTAGCCCCAGACCGACCAGTGTGAGGGCAACCCTCACAACATGGCGTCTCTTTCTCATCCGAAGTCATCCCTAATGCTGCGCTGCCGCGGCGACGGCTGGGCCCGCGTCTGAGTGTCGTTCTTCGAGGAATCCTCCTTCGAGGACTCCTTGTCGGCAGAGTCATCCATGCTCTGCTCAACCACTTCTTTGCCCGCTCCGGGGATGCCAGCTCCAACCGCACCAAGCGGCGCATCGATCGCCCAGCTGGGACCCCGTCCGCTCTGGCGCCGGCGTGAAATTCTCGGGCACTTGCAGGCCTTCTGTCGGCCGGTTGAGGTGGCCGGCCCCTCCTACAGCCGCTCCGCCGATGCCGCCGCCAATGACGTTGACGAGGGCATCCGCCCCCACCTCCTTCGCGCCCTCCCCGGTAAACGGAATGTCGCCCGTCGCCAGTCTGACGCCGTCAACACCCAGCCCGCCCGTGACGTTGCCTACGATGCCGCCAGCCGCCCCGGACGCGACTTTCCCCGAGAACATACTCGCCGCCTTGAGTCCCGGCCCTGTTCCCACTACCGCCCCGAGTGCGCCCTGCCAGGCCGCCTCCTTCAGATCCTCACCGCTGGGGGACCCCCCGCTCCACGCCGCACCCGCGATCGACCCGCCTGTATTTCCTGCGGTGTTGATAGCCACGTTCGTGATAAATTTGTGCGTCCTCGCCAGCTCACGGAGCCTTCTGAAGGCTGTACCAATGCGGCGCAGGATTCCCCCGAGGCGCCCCGCGATGCGAATGGCTTGGGCGGCCAGTCGGGTTGCGTTAGCTGCAGCGACTGCACCACCGAAGCCGAATGTAACAAAGGAGAGAGCTACGCCCACCCCGACCGAGACACCGATTTCTACATAGATTGCATGAATTTTCATCGTTGCACTGCTCGATGGCATCCGCTGCTTCGTCAAGGCCTTTAGCTACTTCGTCGTACTGCTCCGTCGACTTTTTGACGGATGCCTTGAACTCAAGCCAATACTTCTTGAAGGCTTCAGCCGCGGGACCACGCCATGTGTCCCCCACTGTATCTTCAACGTTTCTATCCAGGGCTTTGAGTTGGCCCTCAACGTCAGACTGCAGTTGACGCCACGCCTTGGCTGCCTGCCTTAGCTCTTCCGGCCTACCGCCCGGATTAACGATCTCAAATCCGGCCTCGACGATCTCCTCGGCTACTGATTCTTTTCCACTCATCGCTTGCCCTCATCGCTCTTCTTGCCGAAAAGCACTGCAACATCGTCATCCGTCACTTCAGTGTTGCGGTTTACTTTTCTGAGAGCATCAGCTATGGCATCCAGATGCTCATGCACAAGCTTCACGACATCGGCAGCATCCGTGGAATAGTCAATGTAAGCGGACGTCACCTCCTCGGATTCCGTCAGGATGCCAAAGCCGTCGGTGATGGCTTCTTCTCCTGTCTCGGCCTTGAACTTCTTCAGGTGGGCCCGCAGGTCATATGCCTGCATTTCGAATTTGCGAGCCAGTTTTCTACCCGCATCGTCCGCGTAAAACGGTGCGTCGTCAGCCACTTGCAATGCCTCATTCCATATCGGTTGCACACGTGGGGGAAACTCATGTCCCGGCTCTTAGCCCTGGCACGTAGGAGATTTAGGCCTGGGCGGCCACCGGCCCGGATACCAATACGAGGTTCAGGCCAGGCAACTCTGTTCCGCCTATTGACCTTGGTGTGGAGGCCTTTGAGCGTAAGGGTGGGGGTCCTGGGCCTGTCCCGGAGGAGCGGTGGGGTACGGCTGCTGGGCCGTCGGGTACGGCGGCTGGTTCGGGTAGCCCATGCCGTGGGGGGAAGCTCCGCCGTTGGGGCCACCGGAATCGGGTCCGCCGTTGCCGCGGTTTCCGCGGCTGCGCATGACCGCGAAGATGATGCCGCCGATGACTAGGACGGCTGCGACGCCTCCTGCGATGAGGGGCAACATGCTACGTGTAGCGGACTTCTCCTCGGCGGCTTGCCCCGGACCCTCATTGCCTGCGGACTTTGACGCTGCGTCCGAGGGGAGGGCGCCCAAGGGGCCCTCCTTGGGACCCTTCGGGATGTCCATCGTGAGCGCCTTGTAGGGGCTGACGATTCCGTAGCCGTAGTCCTCGTCGGGTGCCTTCAAGCCCTTGTGGTGGGCGAAGGTTGTCGACTTGATGAGGCGATTGATGACTTGGCCTGCGGTGAGATCCGGGTACTTCGCGCGAACCAGGGCGGCGGTGGCTGATACGTAGGCTGTTGCGTTCGAGGTTCCGTCAGACAGGCTGTATCCCTGCGAGCGGGTACTATTCGCAGAGAGATTTTCCACACCAGGAGCCATGAGAGTAAGCCCCTTTCCGGTATTGGAAACATTCCAACGGTTTGCTTTTTTATCTACGGCACCGACTGCAACAACACCAGGAAGTGCCGCCGGATCATCGATGGCAATTGATCCATCATTTCCAGCACCAGCAACAACTACGACGTCGCGCGCTTGCGCATATGCGATTGCTTCACGACCGACGCTCAGCGTCTTGCCGCCGTCATTACTGAAAGAAAGATTAATTACCTTGACGCCCTTATCGACCGCATATCGAACCGCAGCGGCCCAGGTCTCATCCGCGTTCTTGCCATCCTGACTCTGCATTGTCCGCAGTGGCAAGATTTTTGCCTTTGGCGCAAACCCCATCATGCCCGAGGCGTTGTTCGCGCCATGACCATGCGCAGCGATGATACTTGCCATGCCGGTCCCATGCCCAAATTCATCCTCATGGGCATTTCCGCCGCCGGTAAAGTCCCTGCCTTCGAGGACTTGGCCCGCCAGATCTGGATGACTGGCATCAACACCGGAATCGACGACAGCGACGGTAACGCCCTCCCCCTTGGACTCAGCCCAAACATCCTGCATCCCGAACACATCCAAGACCCACTGTTGGTCCCGAACATAGTCAGCCGAGGCTGTCGGGGCTGAGGTGAGGAGCAAAGCTCCTGTCAACGCCACAACTCCCGTCGTGGACCAGACTCGCTTGGCACCCATTTCCTTGCTCCTCACTCAACTTCGACTGGTTCCGCCAGTCTTCATACAGGCGAGCCGCACGGAAAATCCGTGCGGCTCGCTCGTGTGCACTACTCGATGTTGCGCGGTACGTTCCGGTTACGGTCCTCTTCGGAGATCCAGGTCTCTTCGTCCTCGACCAGGTAGTCGGGACGCTCGCCCCGCTCATTCTCGTCCCCGGAGCGACGGCCGTTGCGACCGCCCATGCCTCCGGCCATGCCGCCGCGGCTCCCGTGCAGGCCCGCGCCGCCGCCGGCTCCCTTGCCGGTAATGCCCTTGGCCGCGCCGACTACGCCGCCGCGAGCCTTGGCGAGGGCCCGAGACGCCCACCAGTACCAACGCCACCACGGCCAGCCGCGCCAGCTCCGGCGCCACCGCCAATGCCGGGTCGGCCTCCGGCCCCTGGGCAAGCCAGCCCCGGCCCGGTATCCCGCCACGCCTTCGCACCATGACGTGTCAGGACGCCTTGGCGTTCTTGGCAAAAGCCGCCTGGAACGCGCGAACCGAGCAGCACCAGGAGGCCCTTGTGTCGCATTTCCACTCGGTCATGTCCGTCGGGTCCAACTCGGCGTCCTCGTCGTGCGATCTTCTCGCTCGCCAGTTCGACAATGCGGCTGACCACCCCGCGCGGCAGCATCGGTACCCCTCGGACATGAGTGAGCGGAGTGGGCGGCGGTACGGCCGCTGTCGCCGGTACCGACCTGGCTGGAAAGGAGGGGCGGCAAGGAACCGGTGCCTGGCAGGCGAGGGCACGGCCAAGAGCGAGCAGAATTATTTCCTGCCACAGCGCCAGGGTCGTTTGAAACATCCACGGGGCGAAAACTGATGCGGCTGACATGAACCCCAAGAGTGCACACCACGTCCGGATCACGCGAGATGCCCTGTAGATCACGGGAGTTCGCTTGTCGAAACACCAGCCAAAGTCCTTGCCAATTGAGCCAGTTGCCACCCAGCGACGGCCGCGTGCCGTCGCTGGGCGTACAACTAGCCCCGTTCGATGGAGGGCTCAACGGCTCTGCGGCGCAGCGTCGTGCCGATTCTTGTCAGGGCCCAAACTCTGCAGGCGGCTCGTGAGACGGCTCCTGAAAACACTGCGGGCAATGATGGGCGACACGTACGCGACAGCAGCCAAGACAACTGTCGCGAAGCTCCCTACACCGAGGGAGGTAATCACCAAAGCCAGCAAGCTGATCAGCAGCGCCCACAGGCCGGGGGAATGCAACGCCGGGTCCCACACAGGAAACGGTCGAATGGCGCGCAGTTCGCTTCCTTCCGGCAGTTGCTCGCTTGCGGGCACTAGCAATCCCTGCGGCAGATTGGAACCATCAGCGGTTTCGACCCATCCCTGGACACAGCGTTGATCACTCAACACCAGCACCGCATAACCAACCGATGCCCCATACGGAAGTTTCTGAACCGGCGGCCTCCAGTAGAGGTTCGCTTGGGCGCCGGCAAGCAAACGACCCAGCGGCTCAGGTTCAATGACCTGGTCCAGGTACAGATCCAGGTGGCGGCCGTCGGCCAACACCAAACGCACACACGGCTTGAGCAGTTTCGTCGTGGAGCTCTTCGACGGACGTTCGTCGACCCGTACACCCACATGGTCAACGACCACAGAGAGAACGCGGACTCGTCCCGCCACGAGTGCACGCTTGATGGTGTTAGTAGGTCCGGGTCGCACGCTCCCCAGCAGATTGAGCACCCAACAAAAGGCAGCCCAGCCGATGGCCGCGAACACCACCGAAGCCTCCGCCGGTCCTCCGGTCTCCGTCTCGAGGGAACCTCGATCATCATCGATCAGCGCACCCAGAGCGGATGAAGACGGGGCATAAAGGACCCAAACCTGGTCACCGACTCTCACCGGTGATTTCGAACTAAACCTGTTCTCGACAGTTCTGGATCCCTCGCCGAACGGCGCCGAGACTTGAACCTCGGTGGAGTAATGGCCTGACCTGTTGCTTTGAACCCACCTCGAAGCCAGGACCTTCTCAACTTCAACCGTGCGAATCGTGTGCCCGGCATCGACGATCTCCCATGCTTGCGGTGAGGGAGTAAGTGCTGCACTGGCCACGAAGAACACAGGAATGATCCACACCCAGAGAACGAAGCCCAGCAGCCCATTACGCTGAGCCGGCCACCAGTACTTGCTGGTTCCCAGCCCATCCGAATCCGGATGAGGACCACGGCGAACAATGACCAAACATCCCCCAACACCAGCCAGGGCCAGAGAAAGTGAGATGGCCAGATCCCACCGCGGCAGCGGGACCGAGGGTTGAGCCCACACGCAGAAGACCGCGGCCACGGTTCCCAGACCGGCAATGCCCAAGCAGACTGCCAGAGCGCGAGACTTACCGCTCATCCGAAGTCCTCCCGGATACTGCGCTGCTGGCGAGCAAACGGCGACTGCGGTTCAGTCTCCTTCTTCGGGCTCTCTTGCTCATCCGGACCAAGAACCTCTCCGCCTACTCCAGCGATGCCAGCACCAACCGCGCCAGCGGGCCCCTCGGCGCCCATGCTTGGAGTATCCGCGCTTGGCCTGGCGAACGGGTAATTGAAGTTGGGGTTGGCGGGACGGTCTATCATGTCCTGTCGATGGTGACCTATTCCACCTACGGTTGCCCCTCCCAGGAGACCGCCTCCGGCATTGACCAGACCGTTCTTAAGCCAATCCGGATCCTCATCGGTGGTTAGGGCGGTATGAGCGTCAACACCGACCCCGCCGGCAACGTTGCCAGCGACGCCAGCCGCGATGTTCTCCCCCATATTCTTTTGGAACGCGGACGCGCCGATGTCATCCAACTTGGACGCGGCCTTGCTCGCCGCCCCAGCACCCACAGGAGTCCCAATCGCCGCCGCGAGGCCTCCCTGCCACACCGCCTCCTTGAGGTCAACGTCCCCGCCAGAAGCCACCGAGCCGAGTACGGTGCCTCCTGTGTTGCCGACCCAGTTGATGACGAAGCTCCCCCCCAGCTTTGTCAACTTCCCTGCCCGCTGGTACGCGCGGATAGCGGTGGCGATACGTTGGAGAAGCGCGCCCAGGCGTTGAGAGATCCGTATAGCCTGAGCTGCAAGCCGAGTCACATTTGCTGCTGCAGCGCCGGCTCCAACGCCAAGCGTCACGAATGACAGGGCCACACCTACACCGATCGAAACACCAATCTCGATATAGATCGCATGGATCTCATCGTTGACTGTCTCGATCTCGTCGGCTACTTCATCAAGCTGTTTGGCAATGTCGTCATACTGTTCCGTTGCCTCTTCGACGGCCGCCTTGAACTCGCGCCAATGCTTCTTGAAAGCTTCAGCAGCGGGACCACGCCAAGTGTCCCCAACGGTGTCCTCGACGTTTGCATTCAAGGCTTTGAGGAGGCCCTCGGCACCAGAAACTTCGGATTTAAGCTGCCGCCACGCTTTGGCTGCCTGCCTTAGCTCATCCGGCCTGCCGCCAGGATTGACGAGTTCAATTCCGAGTTCGACAAGCTCCTCGGCTCCAGTCTCTTTCCCGCTCATTACTTACCCCCGTCGCTCTTCTTCCCGAAAAGCGCTGCCACATCGTCGTCGTTCACTTCAGTGTTGCGATTGACCTTCCTCAAAGCATCGGCTATGGCGTCCAGATGTTCATGGACAGCCTTCATAGCATCGGCGGCGCTCGTTGAGTACTCGATGTAGGCGGATCTAACATCGTCTGACTCTGTCAGGAAGCCGAAGCCGTCAGAAATGGCTTCTTCTCCCGTCTCATTCTTGAACTTCTTCAGGTAGGCGCGCAGGTCATACGCCTGCATCTCGAACTTGCGAGCCAGCTTTCTACCCGCATCGTCCGCGTAAAAGGGTGCGTCGTCAGCCACTTGCCAAGGCCTCATTCCATATCGGTTGCGCACGTGTGTGGGGGGAAACGCATGTCCCGGCTAGCTATTAGCCCTGGCATAAAGGAGGGTTAGGCATGGAGGTTAGACAGCCGGAGCCGGCTGCGATCGGCTCTGGTGGAGGTGATGTCCGTGACCTGGCCGGACCTCCCACCAGGAGATCGGTCTGCCAGGCCGCGTTTCACCTACTGGCCGTGGGGAGGGGGCTGTTGGCCGTAAGGGCTCGAGGTCTGCGCTTGTCCCGGTGCCGCAGTGGTGTGCGGCTGCTGGGCCGCCGGGTACGGGGGCTGGTTCGGGTAACCCATGCCCTGAGGGTAAGTTCCACCGGGGCCGCCGCTACCTCGGTTGCTGCGACTGCGGATTAGCGCGAAGACGATGCCACCGATGACTACTACGGCTGCGATACCGGCGATGACCAGGATGCCGCCGGAAGAGGTCTTCTTCCTTTTCTTGGCCTGGCTCGTCGTGCTGTCGTCGCTCTCGGAAGCGCTGCCAGCCTTCGAGGACGTGGACGAAGGGGCCTTGGCCAGAGGGCCCTCCTTGGGGCCCTTGGGGATGTTCATTGTGAGCGCCTGGTAGGGACGGAGGATGCCGTAGCCAAACTCCTCGTCAGGCACCTTCTTGACGTCATGCTTCAGGAGTGTCGCCGACTTGATCAGACGATTAATGACCTGCCCTGCTGTGAGATCGGGATACTTGGAGCGCACTAGGGCGGCGGTGGCTGAGACAAACGCTGTCGAGTCCGAGGTGCCGGCCGTTTCTGCATAACCGCCGGAGCGTGTGGGATCGGCGGTTAGATTTTTCTCCCCCGGGGCAGTCAGCGTCATCCCCTTCCCGAAGTTGGACTTATCCCAAAAATCTAGCGATCGGTCGACAGCGCCTACGGCAACCACTCCAGGCAATGCGGCGGGGGTGCTCACCTTCGCTTCCCCGTCATTACCTGCACCGGCTACAACCACGACATCGCGCTCCTGTGCATACGCAATCGCTTTTGCCGCATCGGTCCCTGGATAGGCATGCTCATCAATGAACGAAAGGTTTATGACCGACGCCCCCTGGTCTACCGCATAACGAATCCCAGCCGCCCAGCGACGTTCATCGATTACATCTCCCTTGCCTGTGCGCATAACCCGCACTGGCAAGATCTTTGCCTTAGGCGCAAGGCCCATCACGCCAGCGGAATTATTCTCCCCATGGCCGTGACCAGCAATAAGGCTCGCCATCCCCGTACCGTGCCCACCCTCGTCACTATGAGGGTCTTCATCGCCAGTGAAGTCCTTGCCCGCCAATACTTGCCCAGTCACGTCAGGATGACTAGCGTCCACTCCTGTGTCGACGACAGCAACAGTGACACCCTGCCCTTGAGATTCGGCCCAGACCTTCTCTGAACTGAACACGCCCAACGTCCACTGCTGGTCACGAATGTAATCCGCTGAGGCCACGGGGGCCGAAGTGAGGAGCAAGGCTCCTGTCAGCGCCACGACTCCTGCCGTGGACCAGACTCGCTTGACACCCATTCCTTGCTCCTCACTCAACTACGACTGGTTACGCCAGCCTTCATACACGCAAGCCGCACGGACGTTCCGTGCGGCTCACTCGTGTGTGCCTACTCGATGTTGCGCGGCACGTTCCGGTTGCGGTCCTCTTCCGAGATCCAGGTCTCTTCGTCCTCGACAAGGTAGTCGGGACGGTCGCCCCGCTCATTCTCGTCTCCTTGGCGACGACCATTGCGGCCGCCCATGCCTCCAGCCATGCCACCCGGCATGCCGCCGCGCTGGGTTCCGCCACGGCTACCGTGCAGGCCCGCGCCGCCGCCGGCGCCCGCGCCGGCAATGCCCTTGGCCGCGCCGACTACGCCGCCACGAGCCTTGGCGAGGGCTCCACGGCCACCAGCACCGGCGCCTGCACGGCCGGCCGCGCCAGCTCCGGCGCCACCGCCCATGCCGCCCATGCCGGGTCGGCCTCCGACGCGGCCCGTGCCTCCGGCGCCACTCGGGACGCCAACTCGACCGCCACGGCCACTAACGGGGCTGATCCCGCCGCGACCACCGGCCGGGCGGATACCACCTTGCGAGCCGCCGGGGGCGATAAGGCCTGGGCCTGTGCTGCCACCTCCACCGCCGCCGCCACCGCCACTGACGGGACCCGGGCTAAGGCCAGGTCCAGTCAGGCCGGGCTTGATGCTGTCCACGTTGGTGCCGGTCGAGGGCGGGAGCTGTGCACCTCCCGTGATTCCCTTAGCGCGGGGAATCTGGGGAGCTGTGCCAATCTTGCTGGTGCTGCCAGCGCTCCACGGCTTTGGAGCTGCACCCGCCGCACCTGGTCCACTTCCCGAAGGAGTTGGCATGGTGATGGGGGGAGGCATCGTCACATCGTTGCTTGGCGGCTTGAAGGGGTCCTTCGGGTCGTTGACGGACCCACTCCTCAGGTTCTTGGAATAGACCTGGTAGTTGGCTGCCAACTCCTCCATCACAGCAACGCCCTGCAGCTGCGCCTCCTTGCCCGCTGAGAGCATTTCCTCGTTCGCCTTCGCTGCAGCCTTGGCGTCGACGCCCTTCTTGACGTCTTCGTCCAGCAGGGTCGTGTCCCTGCCCCCGGTGTCCCCCATCCTGTTACAGAAGCTGTCCCAGCCCGAGGGAACCTTGACGTCCCTCATCTTCTCCTTCGCCTTGCGCAAGTCCTTCTGCACTGCATCCAGCTGCGTCGCGGTGAGGTTGGCATGGCTGGCACCATTCCTGATGTCCTGGCCAATCTGAGCCGCCCTCCTCTGGAACGCCCGGGCCGCGTCGCCCTCCCAGTGCTCCATGACGTTATCGACAGCCGACTGCATCATGCCGGCCACGCTGTCCTTGGCCGAGACCGCGTCAACACCGCCTCTGGCGCCGTCACCATCTCCGCCGGAGAGGATGTTGTGGACCTGCTTCCAGCTCAGGCTGGCTTCAAGGATGGAGTCCGGGTCCGAGTCAAGGATCATCCGACGCAGCTCAGGAATACCTTCTTCCATGAAATTCGTCTTGAACTTGCTCCGGTCATACCCCCTACCGCCATTTTCGTGCTCTTCGAGCTTCTCGTCGTGTTCGTCCTTCAGACGCTTCTCTGTCGCCTTCTGCTGCGCTTCTTGCTGCGCAGGCGTGGGCGGTGGCATGACGATGCCCATCTCGATCATCCCCTCCGTCAGTGACCGGTGTGCCTGAAATTAAGTTACGCGCCGAGGTCGTTGTTCTTGGCGGGACCCGAGCCGCCGCCCATGCCGTGCTTATTGGCATGCTCCTGCTCGTTGTACTTGTCCCGGACCTTCGAGGCGCTCTTCCCGAAGTCGTCGATCAGGCCGTGCAGCCCCTTGACCATGCCCTCGATCTTGGTCTTCATCTGCTCGTGGGCCAGAAAGAGGTCGTTCGATTCCTTGAATTTTTCGTTGCCGAACGCACTGCTCGGGACGTTTGTCGAGTACTGCACCTTGCCGCCGGCCTTGTCCATGTCGTCGAGAAGCGCCCAGAGCTTCCGGATGACCTCATCCAGAGCGCTCAAGTCCACCCGCATTCCGTCACTCATACCCCGTGTCCTCTCCCCTGTTTTCTAATTTCCAGCGCCTGCTCGCGCTCAAGTGCCCTGAACTACCTTGACTGTCCAGCCCGCTTGCTCTGCCAGTCCCGTACCGCCACGCCGCTGCCCCCCACCAAAAGAACCAGCAGCATGCCCGCCCCCACCACGTACATCGCGATCCGGCTTTCCTGTTCCGCTTCTGTTTCGCCCATCGTTACCGCCATGGGGATGACCGCGCCTGAGCCCGGTGCCACCTTTGGGTCTTCTTTGGGACGGGTGCCGGGGGTGGAGTCGTCCGAGAGGGCGGCTACTGGGTCTACTACGCCCCAGCCCAGGTAGCGGTTCGGGCCGCGGCCGGGGCGGTTGGCGGATTCCTGGATGCGGGTGGTGATCTGGGCCGCCGACCAGTCCGGGTGCTTTTCCTTCAGCAGCGCCGCTACGCCCGCCACGTACGGCGCCGCGAAGCTCGTGCCGTCCGCCGCGCACTGGCCGCCCTTCGGAACGGTCGAGACCATGCCGACGCCGGGGGCCGCCACGTCCACGAAGTCGCCCGCCTGCGAGAAGAAGGCTCGCTCGTCGTTACGGTCCGAGGCCGCCACCGCCAGGACCCCTGGGTACGACGCGGGGTACGTGTTCGCGGACTTGCCGTTGGCGCCGTCGTTGCCGGATGCCGCGACGATCAGGGCGCCCTTCTCCACGGCCGACGCCACGGCGTTTCGCAGCTCCGGGTTGTCCTGCTTCTTCGCCGTGTCCGAGGAGATGTTGATGATGTCCGCGCCCTTGGCGACCGCGTCACGGATCGCCGCTGACATGGTCCTCGAGTTGCCCTGCTTCTCCTCCCCGCCCGTGTAGCGCAGAGAAAGGATCTTGGCTTCCGGGGCTATGCCCGCGAAGCCGGTGTCCGGGATCACGCGGGCCGCGATGATGCCCGCGACCCGGGTGCCGTGGCCCTCGAGGTCATCCGTGCCGTCGCCCTTGCCGACGTAGTTCTTGCCGCCCGCGGCCATTGCGCCGCGCAGTTGGGGATTCGAGTCGTCTACGCCGGTGTCGATCACGGCGACCGTGACGTTCTTGCCCTTCGCCTGCGCGCGCAGTTGGTCCAGGAGTACGCGCTGGAGCGACCACGGCGTGGACTTTATGATTTCGCCGCCGAACGTGCACTCGGAGCTCGAGGACAGTCCGAAGGACGGAGTGTCGGAGCCGGCGAGGCGCGTCGGAGTGGCGGCGGCCGTCGGCGGGGCGGTCGTGAGACACACCCCGGTGACCGCGAGTACGCCAAATGCCCGCTGCAGTGCGCGGGTTCCACTCGTGCGCGTGCGCGGACGGGGTGTCAGGACCCCCATGTTCAGGCTCCCCAGGCTTCTTTGCTTCGATGATGAAGCTCTAGCTGCTCTAGCTGTTGTGCGGAAGTGGGTCGGCCCAGCGGACGCCATGGCGTCGGCCGGGCCGGCCCATCTCGTCTTCACCTCGGGTTGGTTCAGCCCCAGGTGTTGGCGTTGCTCTTCTCAGTGGCCTGGTAGTTCTCGGCCGAGTTCTGCAGCGCCGCGGCGATCTTCATCAGAGTCGCGTGCAGTGCGGCCGCGGTCTTGTCCCAGTCGCGCTGCTTGCGCTGGTAACCCTCCTGCGCCTCACCTTCCCAGGTGGTGGCGACGCGCCGGACAGCGGCCTCGACGTCATCGAGCTGCTGCTTGATGCGGCCGGCGGTGTTCTTCACGTCCGTGGACGCGTTGGTGATGGTGGCGTAATTGACGAGGATCGACATCGTCGCTTCCTTTCAGGAAGAGGAATGTGGGAAGTGTGAGAGCGGATCAGCCGAAGTCGGACATGATCTTGCTGACTTCAGCGTTCTGCTGCTCTTCCGACGCGGTGTAGTTGCTCCGCGTGGAGTCCACGGCTTCCTTGATGTCGTTGAGGATGTCGCTCATCTTCTTGGCGTCCTCGTTCCACCGGTTCTGGAGCTCGTGGTACGACTTGGCCGCCTGGCCCTGCCAGCCACCCGCGACCTGGTCGATCACTCCGCTGAGACGGCGGATCTCGCCCTGGATCTGACCATTCACCGTGGTGATCTGGCCCGAGAGCCTGGTCAGCTCATCTTCTGTTACCCGAAACTGCCCGGCCATGGTGAACCTTCCCCCATGTCGTTGTTGGTCCGGGAAGCCTGTGCCACTCCCCGGATAAGCGTCATATCAGTGAGCGCTGCAAGCACTCTATCGCCCGTCCGTCACACATCCGCATGTGGCGGTTATCAGTTACAGAGTTCACACACATGCGCGACGACCATGTGATCGAAAACACCAAGTCCGGCCGCAACCAGGCTCGTTGACGTCACTGGCCCTGCGGCTGCGCCGCGCTGCCGGTGTCGAGCGTGGGCCCCTTCGGGATGAACTCCGCCCACGACTGGGGCACGACCGCAGGGTTGACGACCTTCTCGTATCCCAGTCGCGTGCGCGCCTTGTCGGTCTCGCTCGGCTCGCCTTCCGAGCCGTCCGAGGAGGAGCCCGCGCCGTTCTTGTCCGCCGCGCTGTCGTTGTTCGACGGCAGCGAGTAGCGCAGGCCCGTGTCCGTCAGCAGGTACGTCGCGCCACCGCCCTGCGCCGAGCCGGTGACCTCCTTGAAGAGCAGCCCCGAGCCCGAAGAGACGTAGGCGTTCAGCGAGTCGGCGATGACCTTCTTGGGGTACGTCGTCCCTGCCCAGGCGGCGAGCTTCGGCTTCATGTCCGCCCCCAGGGTGCCGCTGTAGACGCTGCACGAGGTGTTCCGGGCCGCACTGGCCGCCGTCGCCACCGGGTTGGCCTGCTTCGGGACCGTCAGCGGCCAGCCCTTGTCCCCGTAGAAGTCACTCGCCTTGCCACCGTTGGCGGTGATGATGTCCGAGGTGCTGGCCTTGATGTAGGCGGGATCGGCGTCTCCGTACGCCACTTCGGCGGACGGCGAGTGCGTGAGCAGATTGGCGACGAACGGCGAGACGGCTGCGACCTGGTCCTTCAGTACGACGTAGTACCGATCCCCCTGGGCTTCCTGCGCCTTGAGCACCCGGCCCACCGTCCCCGCCGCGTCGGGAAGCCCTCGGACCGTCGTCTGCGTCCCGAGGTCCGGCACGGTCGGGAACGCGATGGCGCCGCGCAGTGTGAGGGTCCGCAGCCACTCCGTGCTCACCGGCTGCGGCTCGTTCGGCGTGCCGATGACCGCGGCCTTCAGCTGCTCCATCTCGGTGTCGTCAAGACCCGATGTGCCGCCCAGCAGGAAGGCGTTGCCCTTGCCGTCGATCAGGTATTGCAGCTTCGTCTTGCTGTCGACGACGTACAGCGCCTCGTGCGCGTCGACCTTGCCCGCGTCCTTGACCGACTTCGCGTCGTCGCTGTCGAGGACGAAGACGGCGCGGTCGATGGAGGCGTTCGTACCGCGGGTCGGCCGCTCGCAGACCGCCCAGGTCTTCGCCTCCTCGGCGTCCTCCTTGGTGGGCAGCCGGTCGGGGGCGTACGGGATGCCGAGCGTCGCGCCGTGCGGGATGCCGCTCTTGTCGATGTCCTTGCCGGGGACCTCGATGACGGTGCCCTTGCCCTTGTCCAGCAGGAGCTTGGCGGAGGCGTAGTTGAGGACGGGATGCAGCGTCCGGACCTTCTTGCCGCCCTTGGTCTCGTCGTTGATCACCACGTAGCGCGTCGTGGAATCGCTGTCGACGATGATGTGCTCGCCGGCTGTGTCCCACCCCTTGGGCGCCGACGGCTTGATCACACCCCAGGCGATGAAGCCGATCACCAGGACAACACCCACCGCCAAGCTGGGCATTACCGTCCGAATGGGACGCGGTGCGCCTTCGTCCGAACCTCCCGGCGAAGGTGCCAGGAACGCTGCGACAGTGCGCTTGCGAGCGAACGTATAGGCGGCGAGCTCATCCCGACGCGTTGCCATGGTCCTGGCTCTCCCGTTTTGGTCGTGCGTAAAGGCTGCTTCAGCGGCCGAACAGGCCACCTACTATGCACTGCGCCGCGCGACCGTGATCCACCAGGTACGCGGTCCCCGCCGCATCTTCACAGGCCTGTGCCATTTCGTACCCCGGCACCTGTGTCGCCCCGTGTTCATCAACGGGTACCGTGACCACTCGCACAACTGACGTGGGCAATTGTGGCCCCAGGCCCCGTCGCTGGGATTCGACAGAGAGTTCCGCACCGACGACGGCCACCACTTCGCGAAAGGGATGTCCCGGGGGATGACCAGCGCTACGAGCACTCGGCGCGGACGCCGCGCACAGCAGCAACCGGGCCGTGGCCGCAGAGCCGCGCCGGCCCCGGCTCCCGCCACCACCAGCACCGCCTCGGCGGCGCCGCGCACGCTGCCCCACCCCGGCGGCATGGGTCCGCTGCGACTGCAGCAGCTGATTCTGGTCGAGCTGGCGGCGGCCATCATGCTGGCCGCCTGGGTCACCAGCGAGCGCTGGCTGCTCGCCCCGGCCGGCGCCGTGGCCGCACTGCTGCTGCTCCTGGCGGTCCTGCGCCGGCACCACCGGCCGCTGCCCGAGTGGTACGAGACGGCCCGCGCCCTCAAGCGCCGCCAGCGCGAGGCCAAGCTGCCCGTCCCGCCGGGTACGGATCCGATGCTGGCCCCGACCGTGGAGTGCGACTCCGCCCTGCGGACGTACACCTTCGTGTCCCGTGACGACCGCTCGATCGGCATGATCGGCGACGGGTCCTTCCTGACCGCCGTGCTGTTCGTGCAGCCGGGCGACGAACCGCTGCGCCCCGGATTCGCCGGGCGCCAACTGCCGCTGCAGCTGATCCAGGACGCCCTTGAGGTCGACGGCATCAAGCTCGCCTCCGCGCAGGTCGTGCAGCACACCCAGCCGGCGCCCGCGCCCCATCTGCCCCAGCAGTCCGTCGCAGCACGGTCGTACGGACCTCTCCAGGCCCAGGCCGGTTCTCCCGCGCTCCGGCTCACGTGGGTCGCCCTCAAGCTCGACCCGGAACTGTGCCCCGAGGCGGTGGAGGCGCGCGGCGACGGCGCCCCCGGCACCCAGCGCGCTCTGCTGCGCGTGGCCGACCAGCTGGCGAGCCGGCTGGCCGGAGCCGGCTTCGAGGCGACGATCCTCGACGAGAACGAGCTCGTACAGGCGCTCGCGACGTCGAGCTGCCTCAACCCGCGGGCCAACAACGCGCAGCGCGGTCAGGACGGGCGCCCGGCTCAGCGGCGTACGGTCGAATCGGTGCGCAGCTGGCGCGTCGACGACCGGTGGCACTCCACCTACTGGATCTCCCGCTGGCCGCAGTTGGGAGACAACGGCGTCGCACTGCCGCGGCTCATCACCCAGTTCACCTCGCTGCCCGTCCTCGCGACGACGTTCAGCATGACCCTGAGCAAGGCTGGCAACCGCGGCGTGTCCGTCACCGGACATGTGCGCATCACCGGGCGCGGCGAGAACGAACTCGGCCAGGTACGGCGGGACTTGGAGCGCGCCGCGAGCGCGTCCAAGGTCGGCCTGGTGCGTCTCGACCGGGAACAGGTCCCCGGAGCACTCGCCACCCTGCCGCTCGGAGGTACCTACTGATGTCCTACCCCACACCGACCATGAACCAGGGTCAGCGCGGCCAGGAGCCCGCCCGCACACCCGCGCATGTGGCCTCGCCCACCGACACGGGCCTGATCCCGGTCATCCGGCCGGAAACGCCTCAGCAGCAACGGCGCATTTTCAGCCCGGGGTTCGGGCTGCGCGGACCGCGCCGTAACCGTCATGTCGTCACCGCCGAGGAAATCGCGGCGATCAGCATGCCCATCGGCGACGACGGCGTGATCATCGGCACCGACACCGCCTCCCAGCCGGCGGTGCTCGGCCTGGCCCGGCCCACCGCCTTCGACGTCGTCGTCGTGGGCGGCCTGTGGATGGCACAGGTGCTGGCGCTGCGCTCGGCCGCGACAGGCGCGCGCGTGGCCGTCGAGACCGGTCGCCCACAGGCCTGGCAGCAGCTGGCCCAGGCGGCGGGTGGCGGTCAGCAGTGCATGACGATCTATCCGGTGGGGCGGGTTCCGGCGCAGGGTCCTTCGGTCTCCAGTCCGGTGGTGCTGATCCGCGACTGCGGCGTACGTCCGCCGCGTGGACGGGTTACGTCCCTGCCGTGGCAGGCCGTGGTGACCGTGCTGCCGTTCGTGGGCGAGCACGCGCCGCGCTGGCTGGCGCAGGCGCAGTTGGTCGGGATCCAGCGCATCTCTCCGCAGGAGACCGAGGTCGTACGGGAGATCCTCGGCATCCCGGCGGAGCACTTGGAGATGCTGCCGACGCTCTCCGACAACGTCGCGCTGTGGTGCACACGCAAGCATCGCAAGTACGTCATGACCGAGGCCACGGACGCGGAGACGGGCCTGCTCGGTATGGCCCGCCGCCTGGACTAGCGTCCCGCGCCGAGCGTCGCGGGCTGGGGGCGGGCCGGGCCGGTCGCCGGGGGAACAGTGGGGCCGGTCCGCACGCAAGGGCGCTTTTCCGTACGGTGGGGCGAAAGATTAGTCTTCTGGTGATGCGGTGAACGTCGCAGCCGCGTAGGAACGCGCCACCCCATCCGCCCGACCGCGACGACGCCAGCAGCAGTGGCTGACCAGGAGGCAAAGCAGTGAACAGGGATCGGTCCGAGTACGACGGCGGCGGCCAGTCCTCGGACGGGGACGACCGCGAGCTGGATCTCACCGGCGAGTTCGAAATCGTCTACGAGCCTCCTGCCTGGTACGACCAGAGCACGCGGGGTGGAGCCGCGCAGGGCGGACAGGGCGACTCCGGGCACGTGTCCCCGCCGCCGCCGACCGGACCGCCGCTCGGTCAGGGTGGACCCGCTCCGCAGGGGCCGCCGGCACCTCAGGTCCCCGCGCAGGCGCAGCCGTACGCTCAGGGCGCTCCGCAGGGTTACGGGTTTCCGCAGCAGCAGGGCCCCGGCGTGCCGCAGCAGCCGACGCCTCAGCAAGCAGCACCCCAGCAGGCCGGTGGGTACGGATATCCCCAGCAGGCCGCGCCGGGTGGATACGGGTACCCCCAGCAGCAGCCCCCGCCCGCCGCGCCCCAGCCGGGCCAGGACACTTCGGGCGGCTACGGGTATCCGCAACAGCAGCAGCCGGCCCAGCCGGTCGCGGCCGCCATGCCCCAGGCACCGGCCCCAGCACCGGCACCGGCACCCGGCTTCCCTGTACTGCGCCCGGTCGACGACGGCGGGCAGGCCGCCGCGCCCCAGGCCGCCGCACCGGAGCCGAACGTCCCCGAACAGCGGGCCCCGGCGCAGGAGATCCCCGAGCCCAACTACGCCGCCGCCGACGCCGAAGCGGCAGCGCTGTTCGGCAGCGCCGATGACGACGACTCGGCAGAGGAGCACACCGACGAGGCGGCAACGGGTGACTCCGAGGCCGCGTCCAGCGCCGAAGGCGACGCCGGCACTGACTCCGGCTCGGCGACGGACGCCCAGGCGGATGCGGAGGCTGCGGCCAGCGGCGACGGCGCGGACGCAGCCGGTGCCGCGTCGGCAGCAGTAGCGCCCGGCGCACCCGAACCCCAGTCGGCCGCCGCGCATGTTCAGCCGCCGCAGAGTGAGCCCGCGCAGCAGGCTTCCCAGGAGCTTCCCCCTCTGCCGCAGGGTTACCAGCCCGCGCAGCAGCCCGTACAGCAGCCCGTCCAGGGGGCACCGCAGCAGGCCGGCCAGCCGGACCCGCAGGCCGCGGCCGCGCAGGCCGCCGGATACGGCTACCCCCAGCCCGTCGCCCAGCCGCAGCCGCAGCCGCAGTACCAGATCCCCCCGCAGGGCACCTTCGGCGCGGCCCAGCCACTGCCGGCGGCGCAGCAGCACCCGGGGTACCCGGCGCAGGGCGGACAGCCCGCGCCCAGCTACCCGCAGCAGCCCCAGCAGCAGGCACCGCAGGCCGCACAGCCGCAGCCCGTACACCCGCAGGCGGCGCAGCCGCAGCCCGTACACCCGCCGCAGCAGCCCCAGCAGCCGCAGCCCGGCTACAACTACCCGCCGCAGCAGGCCGGTTACGGCTACCCGCAGCCCGCACAGCCGCAGCCTCAGCCACACCAGCAGCAGGCACAGCCGCAGCAGCCGCAGCAGCCGCAACAGCCCCAGTACCAGCAGCACCCCCAGCAGCAGGCGCCACAACAGGCGCCCCAGCAGCAGCAACCCACCCCACCGCCCGCCTACGGCAACCAGGGCTGGACCGCTCCGGCAGGACCGCAGGCCGGTGCTCCTCAGCAGCAGGCCGCACCGGGCACCCCGCTCGGTTACAACGCCGCCGTCGAGCTCTCCTCCGACCGGCTGCTGCGCAACCAGCCCAAGGCCCGTAAGAACAACGCGGGTCCGTCCCGCTTCAAGCTCGGCGCCAAGAAGGAAGAGGAAGAGCGACAGCGCAAGCTGGCGCTGATCCGTACGCCGGTGATGTCGTGCTACCGGATCGCGGTGATCAGCCTCAAGGGCGGCGTCGGCAAGACCACGACGACCATGTCGCTCGGCGCCACGCTCGCGTCCGAGCGCCAGGACAAGATCCTCGCGATCGACGCCAACCCGGACGCCGGCACGCTCGGCCGACGCGTTCGGCGCGAGACCGGCGCGACCATCCGCGACCTGGTGCAGGCGATCCCGCAGCTGAACAGCTACATGGACATCCGCCGCTTCACCTCGCAGGCCCCGTCCGGTCTTGAGATCATCGCCAACGACGTGGACCCGGCGGTCTCCACGACCTTCAACGACCAGGACTACCGCAGTGCGCTCGAAGTCCTGGGCAGGCAGTACCCGATCATCCTCACCGACTCGGGCACCGGACTGCTCTACAGCGCGATGCGCGGAGTCCTCGACCTCGCCGACCAGCTGATCATCATCTCCACGCCGTCCGTGGACGGTGCGAGCAGCGCCTCGACGACCCTCGACTGGCTCTCCGCGAACGGCTTCGCCGACCTCGTCCAGCGGTCGCTCACCGTGATCTCCGGGGTCCGCGAGACCGGCAAGATGATCAAGGTTGACGACATCGTCGCGCACTTCGAGACCCGCTGCCGCGGCGTCGTGGTCGTGCCCTTCGACGAACACCTCGCGGCCGGCGCCGAGGTCGACCTGAACATGATGCGTCCCAAGACCCGGGAGGCGTACTTCCACATCGCGGCCCTCGTCGCCGAGGACATCGCCCGCACCCAGCAGGGCCAGGGCTTCGCCGCCCCGCAACAGCAGGCCCCGCACCAGCAGGCCCCCCAGCAGCAGGCGCCGCACCAGCAGCCCCCGCAGGGGTACCCCCCGCAGCAGCACCCCGGCGCCGCTCCCCCGCCGGGGCAGGGCTGGCAGCAGCAGCCTCCGCAGGGTCAGGGCTGGCAGCAGCAGCCGGCACCGCCGCAGCAGAACCCGCAGCAGCCCGGCCCCGGCTGGACGCAGCAGTAGCACCTGGGCCTCGTCGCCATCCCCCGTGTGGGTGAGTTCCTCCAAGGTGCTTATACGCACGGCATATTGAGTCGGCCTAAGATGCCCGAAGCGTCGTCGTCCGGCCGTTACGAAGAGGGAGATTGACTGATGGGGAGCGCACAGGAGAAGGAAGAGCTGTACGCCCTCGATATCTCAGGCATCGAGTGGCACAGCGCGCCCGGCACGAGTGAGAACGAGGAGCGGGTCGAGATCGCGTACCTGCCCGGCGGGGCCGTCGCGATGAGGTCGTCCATGGATCCGGAGACCGTGCTGCGGTACACGGAAGCCGAGTGGCGGGCGTTCGTACTCGGAGCGCGCGACGGTGAGTTCGACCTGACCTGAGTGCCGTGCCGTGACCTGCCGTGACAGCACTTCGCCCCGCCGGATGAGATCCGGCGGGGCGAAGTCGTTGCGAGCCGCGGTGTCAGCGGCGACTTCTGCCTATGAGGAAAGCCAGACCCCAGGCGGCGGCCGCGGCGGCCAGGAGGCCGAGCAGGGTGTGCCATTCGCTGTTGTTCGCGCTGCCCCACCACACCTCGGCGGGATAGAAGGGCGCGTCCCGCATCATGGCTTTGAAGGCGAACCACCCACCGCTGTCGGCGGTGATGAGAACGATGCCGTTGGTGTAGCCGAAGAAGGTGCCCAGCATGGCCACAAGGACGCCGCTGATGTGGGCGCCGGTCCTGCTGCGGCCCACCAGGCCGACCACGGCGCCGACGGCCGCCCCGTTCAGCAGGGCGTGGACCACGTACAGCGTCATGGTCGTGTTCTTCGTGAGGTCTTCGTACGTGCCGTACCAGACGAGGCTGTAGAGCGCCGCGATGACGATCGAGACGAGAAGCCCAAGGAAGAACGCGCCGACCGGGTTGCCCGACCTCGGCTGCGGTGCGTACGGCGCCTGATAGGGGTACCCGGGCTGCACCGGGAACTGCCCGGGGGCCGGCGGCGGTGCACCGAACCCCTGCGGGGGCGCCGGCGGCTGTGGGGGTACGGGCGGCTGGTTGCCCGGGTTGTACTGCGGCTGCCAGGGCTGGCTCATGAAGGGGTCCCCCGAGAAACAGATGGTGATTAGCTCAAATTATCAAACCCGATCACGCACGCCCCTACGGGCGATCTCAACCTCCGCCAGATCCTCACCAGTAGGGCAACAAGGGTGTAGACCAATGAGGGCGCACGCCGCTTCCACGAGGCGCGCCTTGTGTCGTTCGCTCAGGCATTCCCGCAGTACACACGGGGTTTCGGACATCGTTGACGCGGCCGGACCGGCGCTGATAAACCTTCGCTTCACCAGCTGGACATCAGTGATCAACACGCCTTCTCCGAGCGAGTGATGACACGAGGTCAAGGTCCCATGGACACCACAGTTCCGCGCAGTACCCGGCCCTCCACCCGAATCCGAACGCTGCTTGCCGTCGGAGCCACCGCCCTGGCCCTGACCGCCGGAGCCGCGACCCCGCTGAATCCCGCACCGCAGGAAGCGCGAGCAGACGGCTCGCGGACACTGACTGTCGCGGTCTCGCAGAGCGTCGACTCCCTCAGCCCGTTCCTGGCTCAGCGCCTGGTCTCCACCACCGTCCACCGGCTGATCTACGAGAACCTGACGAACTACTCCCCCAAGGACAACCACGCGATCCCGGGCCTCGCCACCAAGTGGCAGCCGTCCCCCGACAAGCTGACGTGGACGTACACGATCCGTGAGGACTCGAACTGGTCCGACGGCAAACAGGCCACCGCCGAGGACGCCGCGTGGACGTTCAACACGATGATGAAGGACGAGGGCGCGGCCACCGCCAACGGCAGCTTCGTCGCCAACTTCAAGAAGGTCACCGCCCCCAGTCCCACCCGGCTGGTCATCGAGCTGAAGAAGCCGCAGGCCACCATGGCCGCGCTCGACGTGCCGATCCTCCCCAAGCACGAGTGGGAGAAGGTCGGCGACTTCTCGAAGTTCAACAACGACAAGAAGTTCCCCGTCGTCGGCAACGGTCCGTTCGTCCTCACGGACTACAAGGTCGACCAGTACGTCAAGTTCAAGCCGAACCAGAAGTTCTGGCGCGGCGCCCCGAAGTTCGACGAGCTGGTCCTGAAGTACTACAAGGACGGTGACGCGGCCGTCGCCGCGCTCCAGAAGGGCGAGGTGTCCTTCGCGGCCAACCTCACCCCCGCCCAGGCCGCGTCCCTCGCGAAGGCCAAGAACATCAAGGTCAACGACGCCCCGGGGCGTCGCTTCTACGCGCTCGCCACCAACCCGGGCGCCAGGTCCAAGGACGGCAAGAAGTTCGGTGACGGCCACCCCGCGCTGCTGAACCCGAAGGTGCGCCAGGCACTCCTCGCCGCCACCGACCGCAAGACCATCATCGACAAGGTGTTCCAGGGCCACGCCGTCGAGGGCGAGGGATACATCCCGCCGCGCTTCTCGGCGTACCACTGGAAGCCGGCCGAAGGTCAGAAGATCGCGTACGACCCGGCCAAGGCGGCCACGCTCCTCGACGAGGCGGGCTACAAGAAGAACAAAGCAGGCAAGCGCGTCGGCAAGGACGGCAAGCCGCTGGACTTCCGCATCCTGTGCCACGCCACCGACCCGAACGACAAAGCCATCGGCAAGTACATGCAGGAGTGGTGGGGCGACCTCGGCATCGGGCTCAAGGTCGACTGCCTCGACAACGTCTCCGACCCCTGGCTGGCCGGCGAGTACGACCTGGCCTTCGACGGCTGGTCCGTCAACCCCGATCCCGACTTCGTCCTCTCCATTCACACGTGCGCCGCGCTGCCGTCCACGCCCAAGGACACCGGCGCGACGGACAACTTCATCTGCGACAAGAAGTTCGACGAGCTCTACGCGAAGCAGACCGCGGAGTACGACCAGGCCAAGCGCGCCGATCTCGTCAAGCAGATGCAGTCGCGGCTTTACGACACCGGGTACATGAATGTCATGGCGTACCCGAACGCGGTCGAGGCGTACCGTACCGACCAGATCAGGGCGATCACGACAATGCCCGAGTCCGGCGGCAATCTGTGGGGCCAGGACGGCTACTGGAGCTGGTGGTCCGCCGTGCCCGCCGACGTGAACGACACCTCCGAGGAGGGCGGCGCCGCCTCCACCGGTCTCGTCATCGGAATCGGCGTGGCCGTCGTCCTCGCCGCGGGACTCGGGGCCTTCGTCGCCATGCGCCGCCGCTCCACCGCGGAAGACCGTGAGTAGTCCATGAGCACTGCAAGCACCGCCCCCCTCGCGGAGGGTGCGGCCGACGGCCCGGTCCCGGTGAAGACCGGGCCGTCCGGCCCCCGCGCCCGCTCCGCCCGGGCCTACCTCCTCTACGTCGCCGGAAAGCTGGGCGGCGCGGCCGTCTCGCTCTTCGCCGTCCTCGTCACCAGCTTCTTCCTCTTCCGGATCATCCCCGGCGACCCGGTGCGCACCATGACGCACGGCCGCCAGGTGTCCGCCGAGCAGCTCGCGTCGCTTCGCCGGCAGTTCGGCCTGGACCTGCCGGTGTGGCAGCAGTTCACGGACTACTGCGCCAAGGCGCTGAGCGGCGATCTGGGTACCTCGTACCAGTTCCACGCACCAGTGGGCGAGCTGATCGCGGAGAAGCTGCCCGCGACCCTGCTGCTGACCGGGGTCGCCGTCGTCATCTACTCGGCGCTCGGCCTGTGGCTCGGCACGCGTTCCGCGTGGCGGCACGGCCGGCTCGGCGACAAGGTCAACACCGGGGTGGCCCTCACCCTCTGGTCCGTCCCGTCGTTCTGGCTGGGCCTGCTGCTGATCATCACCTTCTCGGTGGGCATCGGCCCGATCCCCGGCATGTTCCCGACCGGCGGCATGGAGACGGGCGGCGAGACCGGTTTCGCGTACGTCGCCGATGTCGCGCACCACATGGTGCTGCCCGTCGTCACCCTGACCGCGGTGGGGTACGCGCAGACGCTGCTGGTCATGCGGGCCTCGCTGCTCGACGAGATGGGCAGCGACTATCTGACGACGGCGCGCGCGAAGGGGCTGCGCGACGACCTCGTACGACGCCACCACGCCGTACCGAACGCCCTGCTGCCCACCGTCACCATGGTCTTCATCAACCTCGGTCATGTGGCGGCCGGTTCGATCCTCGTCGAGACGGTCTTCTCCTGGCCGGGGCTCGGCGGGCTCTTCTACCAGGCGCTGAGTGTGCCCGATCTGCCGCTGGTGCAGGGGCTGTTCGTCGTCTTTGCGGGCGCGATGATCGTGATGAACCTCCTCGCCGACCTGCTCTATCCGCTGCTCGATCCCCGGGTGGGCCGATGACTAGTCCTGTGACCGCTGCCCAGACCGCCTCGTCCCTCGCGTGGGCGCGGCGACGGCACTCCGTGGCCCGGTTCTGGGGTTCGTACCGTACGCACCGGGCCGGCCTCTTCGGACTCGGCGCCCTGGCCGTGATCGCGCTGGTGGCACTGGCCGCGCCGCTGCTCGTCGGCAGCGACGTACAGAGTGTGACGAGCGCTCCGGGATCGGCGCTGGAGTCGCCGAGCGGTCAATTCCCGCTCGGCACCGACCAGTTCGGGCGCTCGCTGCTGGGGCTGCTGATCTGGGGCGCGCGAATCTCCTTGACGGTGGGCCTGATGGCGGCCGCGCTGTCAGTGGCCATCGGTACGCTCGTGGGCATCCTCGCCGGGCACTTCGGCGGCTGGTTCGCGACCGTGACCATGCGGATCACCGACTGGTTCCTCGTGATGCCGGCGCTGGTGCTCGCGATCGTGCTCGCCACGGTGATGTCGCGCAGTGTGTGGACGGTGATCCTGGCGATCGGCGTCACGAGCTGGCCGACGACGGCCCGGCTGGTGCGGGCGCAGACCCTGGCCGTCGAGTCGCGTCCGTACATCGAACGCGCGACGGCGCTCGGCGGCGGCCACGGGCACATCATGAGCCGCCATGTCCTGCCCAACGTCATGCCGCTCGTGCTCGCCCAGACGACGCTCGGCATCTCCAACGCCATCCTGACCGAGGCGACGCTCGCCTTCCTCGGCCTCGGCGACCCGGACGTCGTCTCGTGGGGCGGCATGCTCCAGGACGCGCGGGAAGCGGGCGCGGTCTCGTCCGGCCACTGGTGGTACCTGGCGCCGCCGGGCATCGCCATCGCGCTCGTCGCGCTGGCGTTCACGCTGTGCGGGCGTGCGGTGGAGTCCGTACTGAACCCGAAGCTGGGGGTGTCCGCCCGATGAGTGCGCTGCTTGAGGTGAAAGACCTGCACGTCACGTACGGCGCCGGGACGCGGGCCGTACGGGGTGTAGATCTGTCCCTGTCGGCCGGTCAGAAGCTCGGCGTCGCAGGCGAGTCGGGCTGCGGCAAGTCGACGCTGGCGCTGGCGCTGCTGCGCCTGCTGCCCGCGTCCGCGAGGCTCAGCGGTGAGATCCTGCTCGACGGCGAGGACGTCCTGACGATGAAGTGGGGGCGGCTGCGGGCCGTACGGTGGGCGGGCGCCTCGATCGTCTTCCAGGGCGCCATGCATTCGCTGAACGCCGTGCACCGCATCGGCGAGCAGATCGCCGAGCCGGTGCTGCTGCACCAGAAGTCCACTGCGGCGGCCGCGCGGCGGCGGGTCGGCGATCTCCTGGAGCAGGTGGGGCTGCCGGTCTCGCGGGCCGACGCGTATCCGCACGAGCTGTCCGGCGGTCAGCGGCAGCGCGTGATGATCGCGATGGCGCTGGCATGCGATCCGCGGCTGATCGTCGCGGACGAGCCGACGACGGCGCTGGATGTGATGATCCAGGCGCAGATCCTGCGGCTGATCGAGCAGTTGGTCGCGGACAAGGACATCAGTCTGCTGATGATCAGCCACGATTTGTCGGTGCTGGCCGACACGTGTGACCGGCTCGCGGTGATGTACGCCGGGAGGGTCGTGGAGGAGGGTCCGGCGGACCAGGTGTTCACCGATGCGCGGCATCCGTACGGCCTGGCCCTGTCGGCGGCGTTCCCGCGCATCGGCGACCCGGCTTCGCGCCGGGCCCCGCGCGGCCTGCCGGGCGACCCGCCGGATCCGTCGGCGCTTCCGGCCGGCTGTACGTTCCACCCTCGGTGTCCGGTCGCGCTGAACGAGTGCGCCACGGAGGACCAGGTGCTGCTGGAGGCGGGGGTGGGGCGGCGGGCGGCGTGTGTGCGGGTGGGGGCGGCGGTGCCGGCGCCGGGGCTGCCGCCGGCGTGAGCGGGGCGCCCCGACGTGGGGCTCCGCTCCAGACCCCGCTCCTCGAACGCCGGAGGGGCTGGATGGTGCGGCCGAACCCAGCCCGTCCGGCGTTCGAGGACACGCCCGAAGGGCGTCCCGGGGGCTGGGGCTTGCCCACACGCACCCCACCGCACCCGCATCCACACCCACCACCCCACCGGAGCCAGACATGACCAGCACCACAACCACCCCCACCACCCCCCTCCTCTCCGCCACCGGACTCCACATCGCCTTCCCCGGCCGGCGCGGCGCGGCGACCGCCCGTGCCGTCGACGGGGTCGACCTCGACATCCGCCCGGGCGAGATCGTCGCGCTCGTCGGCGAGTCCGGCTGCGGCAAGACCACGCTCGCCCGCTCCCTGCTCGGCCTCGTCGCACCCACCTCCGGCCAGGTCACCTTCGCCGGCGCGCCCCTCGGCTACGGCTCGCGTTCCCTCAAGGCGTACCGCAAGCGCGTCCAGCTCGTGCTCCAGGACCCGAGCGGCTCGCTCAATCCGCGTCACACGGTGTACGACGCCGTGGCGGAAGGCCTGCGGATCCACGGCTACACCGGCGACGAGCGCGAAGCTGTCGCCGGGGCGCTGTCCCGCGCCGGGCTCAGGCCCCCCGAGCGGTTCTTCCTGCGCTACCCGCACGAGCTCTCCGGCGGCCAGCGCCAGCGCGTCGTCATCGCCGGCGCGCTCGTCCTCGAACCCGAACTCATCGTCGCCGACGAGCCTGTGGCGTCACTCGACGCGTCCGTACGGGGCGAAATCCTGGCCCTGCTTCTCTCCCTGCGCGACGAACTCGGGCTCTCCGCCCTCGTCGTGACCCACGACCTCGGTCTCGCCTGGAACATCGCGGACCGCGTGGCGGTGATGTACCTGGGCCGGATCGTCGAGACGGGACCGACCGAGAAGATCCTGACGGCTCCTCAGCATCCATACACACGCGCGCTGTTGTCCGTACTTCCGGAGTCGGGCGAGGTCCCGGTCGTCCTCACCGGTGAGCCCCCGGACCCGTCCCGCGTCCCCGGCGGCTGCCGCTTTCACGCCCGCTGCCAGGTGCTCGCCTCCGGTGAGGCCGAGCGTACGGGCGTCGCCGCCGACTGCCGTACGACGCTCCTGCCGGTCCTGACCGGCGGCGGCGACGCGCAGGTGGCCTGCCACTGGGCGGCGGCCCGGCCCACGGAAGAGGCCGCTACTGGGGCCGCTACTTAAGCCTCGTACGCCTCGATGAGCTCGCTCGAACGCTTCACGTCGTCCGCGATCGCTTCCAGCAGCGCCTCGATCGAGTCGAACTTCTCCTGGCCGCGTACGTACGCGAGGAAGTCCACGGCGACGTGCAGCCCGTACAGGTCGAGGCCGACCCGGTCGATGGCGTACGCCTCGACGGTCCGCTCGGTGCCGTTGAACTGCGGGTTCGTGCCGACCGAGATCGCGGCGGGCATCTCCTCGCCCTCCACCGTCAGCCAGCCCGCGTACACGCCGTCGGCCGGAATCGCGGTGTGCGGCAGCGTCTCGACGTTCGCCGTCGGGTAGCCGAGCTCACGGCCGCGCTGCGCCCCGCGCACCACGATGCCCTCGACGCGGTGCGGCCGGCCCAGGATCTCCGCGGCGCCTTCGACGTCGCCCTCGGCGACCAGGCGCCGTACCAGCGTCGACGAGAACGGCTCGCCGCCGCCCGCCGCTCCGCGCACGTACAGGTCGACGACCTCGACCTCGTAGTCGTACGTCTGGCCGAGCTCGGCCAGGTATGCCACATTGCCCGCCGCCCGGTGCCCGAAGCGGAAGTTGGGGCCCTCGATGACCGCTCGCGCGTGCAGCTTGTCGACCAGCACCTTCACGATGAAGTCGGCCGGCGAGAGTTTCGAGAACTCGGCGGTGAAGGGGAGGATGAGCACCGCGTCCACGCCCAGCTCCGCCATGAGCTCCGCGCGGCGGTGGTGCGGGGCGAGCAGCGGAGGATGGCTGCCGGGGCGCACGACCTCGCTCGGGTGCGGATCGAACGTAACGACGACCGACGGCACGCCCAGCTCACGGGCGCGCTCGACCGCGCGGCCGATGATCAGCTGGTGCCCGCGGTGTACGCCGTCGTAGGAGCCGATGGTGACGACGCTGCGTCCCCAGTCCTGGGGGATGTCCTCCAAGCCACGCCAGCGCTGCACTGTGACCGCTCCCCTCGTCCGAACTCGAACCCGATTACGCATCGATTACGCAGGTCTAAGACTGCCATGCCCACGGGGTGCGGCTCGCATCGGCATCGCAGTGGCCAGGCTCCCGACGGTCCGGCGGGCGCTCGGCCCGACCACCGCCGCCCACTCGTCCGGCGCGGCGGCCAGCCAGCCGGCGACGAGGGCCGCGAATCCGGGGACCTCGCGGGCGAGCCCGACCAGCAGCCGGTCGAAGCGGGTGGCGCCCTCGGGCGTACGGACCAGGAGCATCCCGGTGCGGTGCACGAGATCCCTGGTCCGGGCCTCGCCCCTGCGCCGGGCGCCGGTGCCGGCGGCCAGCAGCACCGCCTCCAGGACCCCGGGATCCCGTACCTGATGCTCCCCGTACCCCCCGTACTGCTCCCCCTCCAGCAGTACGTCGAGCAGCTCGGCCCGCAGCGGGCGCGAGGCGCGGCTGCCGGGCGCGGCGAGCACGGGGGCGAGGGCGCGCCGCAGCGGGCCGGGATGATCCCGCAGCAGGCCCGTGACCAGCGGGAAGAGGACGGCGCGGGCGGCGGGGCCGTGTTCGAGGCGCCGGTCGACGTACGCGGCGGTGTGCGCGGCGCCGCCCTCCGGGTGGCGGTCGGCGTACGCGCGGACGAGGGCGGCGGCGCGGCGGGCGAGGGCGGGCGTCCTGACGTCGGCGAGCACGCGCAGCACTTCACCATCCGCATCTCCCCCTTCCAGACGCGCCTGGAACGCGGCGAGGACGGGCTCGGGGTGGGTGGTGAGCGCGGCGGCGAGGGTGGCAGCGGGCGGCCGGGAGCCGTCGCCGCCGAACGCCGCCAGGGCCCGGTCCAAGTAGCGCGACCGGGTTTCCGGATCTCGTACGAGCAGCCCGAGGGCGGGTCCGTGCAGGGTGCTGTCACCTGGCCGGGCGAGCAGCGAGAGCGCGGCGTACCTGAGCAGCTCGCAGTCGGCGCCGGTCGTGACGTGCGGCGCGGCGGCGAGCCCGTGCAGGGCGGCGGCGACCCGCCGCTCCGGCCGTTCGCCGTCGTGGGCCCAGCGGTCGACGGCCCGGCAGAGCGCGGACGGCTCGTCCTCGGCGAGGGCGGTGAGCAGTTCGGCGGCGCGGGGGTGCGCGCCGTCGACGAGGGCCTCGGTCAGATCGTCGATGGCGAGCTCACGGCGGGCGTAGAGCAGCGCCTGGGCGACGCCGGCGACGGTGGGACGTACCGCGGCGTCGTCGGCGGCCGGCAGCGGCCGCTCGTCGTCGAACCACTGGCAGAGCATGGGCTGGACGGTCCGTGGCGCGGCCTCGAGCCGCCGCGCCACGGCGTCGAGATACCGCCCCTGTGGGGGTACGTGCCCGCTCCCCGGCGCCCCGTCGGCAGGCAGGAGCCGCCGCAGCAGATCGATGCGCTCCCCCTCCGCGACGGCGACCCGCTCCCAGAACCAGGGCCCGAACTCGCCGAGCCCGCCGAGACTTCGCGGCTCGCCTCGCCGGACGCACGGCCGGCTGACGCAGTCGGCCAGCGCGCGCAGCACGCCCAGATATCCCCCCGCGCCCCCCACCCGCAGCAACACCTCCCCCAACAACCGCCGCCCCCACCACGAAGCCTCCTCGGAGGGGGACGGAAGGTTTTCCAGCGCGCGGACCAAGGCCAGCAGCCTGCGGGACAGCGCGGCCGGCCCGTGCACACGTTCCACGAGCAGCAGCGCCTCCACCACCGCCCCGATGCGATGCCGAGGCACCGACGACCAGCGCCCCTCCCCGCGCGAGCCCGCCGGCGACGGCACCCGCGCATCCACCCCGCGAGGCGCCCCCGCCGGAAGCGGCACACGCACGCACGCTTCACCGGACCCGACCCGCGCCTGACACCCGGCGTGCGAGCTCGCAGGACGCGGCACGTGCCCGCCCGCCTGACCAGAGCCGGTCTGCGTCTGCCACTCGGCGGGCTCCGAGCCGGTCCGAGACGGCACCTGAGCATGCCGCTCGCAGTACGTCCCCGGCACAAGCGGCGCTCTCACGCACTCCGCGCAGGTCCCCCCGTGCGAGCCGCACGCCGCACCGGCGCCGGCGTCCGCCTGCCCGTCGGCGGTCCCTCGCTGCGCACCAGGCGGGGGTGGGATGTGCCCAGCGGGTTCCGGCGTAGGCGTCGGTTCTGGTGGGTGGGGGTCGTGGGCTCGGTGGACCAAGGCGTGCAGCGCCTCGTCGATGTCCAGGTGCTCGCCCTGGAGCCAGTCCGCCAGCTCCTCGTGGGCGAACCGGTAGCCGCCCCCCGCAGGCACCAGCAGTCCCTCCGTCAGTACCGCCGACGCCCACCCCGTACGCCAGGGGAAGATCTCCTCGAAGGATTCGCGGTCCAGCTCGCCCTGCCCCGGCCCCAGACACCGCCGCGCCGCCTCGTGCACCTGCCCCGACACCTTCGCCGCCAGCCGCCGCACTGCCGTGCCGCGCGGCGACGGCCGGGCCGTCGCCGCCAGTCGCACCGCGATGCGCAGGCACATCAGGTCCAGGTGCGCGGCGAACACCTCCTCGCGGGTGGGTCGCCCCGGTACATCCCCCGGCAGCGCCTCCCGTACCTCAGCCAGCAGCCGCAGCGTCAGCGGATGCCGGGCGTCGGAAGGGTCCGCGAGCGCCCCGTCGGGGATGCCGTACCGCTCCCGCGCGCGCAGCGCCTGGGCCTCGGTCAGGTCCTCGATCCGTACGGCGGAGGGCAGCCCGGGCCACGGCCGGTCAGGCCGGGCAGGCCGCGCCGGCCGGTGCAGGGCGCCCTCCGGGTACAGCGCGCCCGCCTGCTCCCAGTGCTCGGACCGGCACGCGACGACCATCCGCACCCCCGCCGTCCGCAGCCAACTCGCCGTCGCCGCAGTCCAGTCGGGCAGCCGGTGAGTCAGTGCGGGCGGCATTTCCTCGGGTCCGTCCAGCAGTACGAGCAGTGGCCGCCCGGCGTCGAGAGCCAGCCGCGCCACCCGCTCCGGCGTCGCGCCTCCCGGGTCGCCGCTCCACTCCCCCGACGCGGCGACGATCCGCCCCGCCTGCTGAAGCGCCCGCGCCACCGCGTCCGCGACCGACGTGTCACCGGCCCGCAGCTCGGCGCCGCGCAGCCAGAGCGTCGGTGCGGGTTCGGGGCCCTGGGCCCGCCGGGCGGCGAGCGCGGCGAGTTCCGTCGTACGACCGGTCCCGGGATCACCGACCAGAGCAAGCACCAGCGCGCCGCCGAGGGCGGAGAAGGACGCGAACTCCCTTGCTACCTCCGGCCGTTCCACCGGTTCCTGCCCCGGCCCCCGCTCCGGCCCACCCACCGGCCCGGCCGACGTCGCCGTCAGCTGCAAGGCGCCCGCCAGGTTGAGGTCCGGCCCATAACCCGGCACCGTCGCCGCGTTCCGCCGCAGCAGCTCCGCGAGCGGGCCGTCGGGAGCCGCCGCTGCCGCCGCTCGCAGTGGTACGGCGAAGCCCGCCGCCCGCTGCTCAGCACCCAGCGCGGTGCCGAGCACGGCCAGCACCGCGCCCGTCCCCGCGTCCAGGACCGGCCCGCCCGCGGCCTGGCTGCCGAGCCGCAGCGCGTCGGTGCCGGCCGTTCCCATCGCCAACTCCACCGCGTGCTCGATGAGATGGAAGCGGTCGGTCGCCGTGTAGGTGACGGAGAGCGGTCTCAAGACCCGCGCCTCACGCCACCCCCCCGCCGGCAGTCGCACGTAAGTGCCGGTCTCGATCCGGTCCCGCGCCGCGACCGGGACGGGCCGTACGCCGAGCCCCTGCGTCGTTACGAGCGCCAGATCCATCTCCGGCAGCGGGACGATCGCGTCCGCCTCGGCGAGACAGGTCCGCTCGCCGGAATCCCCGGACTCACCGGGCGCGTGCAGGACTACCCGGGTCAGGCCGTCGACGGCCTCATGGCTGGTGACGACCGTTCCCCGGTCGTCCGCGACGAACCCGGTCCCGCGCGGCCGCCCGGCCAGATCGCAGATCCGCACCAGCTTGACCTGCGGCAGCGGTGGCACCGTCGGCAGCGGCGTCTCCCGTACCGCCATCGCCGAACCTCCCGCCGTGCCCCGTATCCCCGACGGTAGGTCGGCGGTGATCAGCAGGAGAAGAACGCACAGCGAAAGCGCCCCCCAGTGCACCCGTCATTCACTCCGAGCGCCCGCCCGAAGGGGTGAATCGGCGGGGCGGCGTGGACAGACCCCTTCCGAGGGGGATTGTGGAGCGGCCGGCCTGCGGGCCGCCCGCTCCACGGTGGAACAGAATCTCAGCCGAATACCGCGAGACTCTTCGCCTTGCCCCGGTTTTCCTCGACGAGTGCCAGGAAGCGGCCCTCCGGCCCGAAGACCGCGACCGGGCTGGTGTCGTACGCCGGCATGTCGAGCCGTACGCCGTTGGTCACCAGGCCCGCGCGCCGCTCGTCCACGTCCCAGCGCGCGAACGCCGCAGCCGCCGCGTCGGCGATCGGCATGACGGTGAGCTCCTCCTGGAGCTGCTCCAGCGTCTTCGCCGCGTCGAGCCCGTACGGGCCGACCCGGGTGCGGCGCAGCGCGGTCAGGTGACCGCCTACGCCGAGACCCGCGCCGAGGTCACGGGCGAGGGCGCGGATGTACGTACCGGAGGAGCAGACCACGGAGACGACGAGGTCGACGACGGGCGTCCCGTCCTCGGCCACCGCCGGGCGCACGTCGTACACCTGGAAGGACGAGACGGTCACCGGCCGGGCCGGGATCTCGAACTCCTCGCCCTCGCGCACCCGCGAGTACGACCGCTTGCCGTCGATCTTGATGGCGCTGACCTTGGACGGCACCTGCATTATGGCGCCGGTCAGCTCGGCGACGCCCGCGTCGATGCCTTCCCGCGTCACGCCCGACGCATCGGTGGACGCGGTGACCTCGCCCTCAGCGTCGTCGGTGACCGTGATCTGGCCGAGCCGGATCGTACCGAGGTACTCCTTCTCGGTCAGGGCGAGATGGCCGAGCAGCTTCGTGGCCTTCTCGATGCCGAGGACGAGGACGCCCGTCGCCATGGGGTCGAGGGTGCCCGCGTGCCCGACGCGGCGGGTCTTGGCGATCCCGCGCATCTTGGCTACGACGTCGTGCGAAGTGAAGCCGGACGGCTTGTCGACAATGACAAGGCCGTCCGGCGTCGTGGTGGTGCGCTTCTTCATTCCGCGGTTTCGCCCTCGTCCTCGGCCTCGTCGTCAGCCTCGACGTCAGCTGCGTCGTCGTCGGCATCCTCGGGCTTGCGGTACGGGTCGGCCTCGCCGGCGTACGTCTTGCCCGTCGACACCTGGCGCACCTCGGCGTCCTTGGCGCGCGCCTTGTCGAGGAGGTCCTCGATGGTGCGCGCGTTGTCCGGCAGCGCGTCCGCGACGAAGGCCAGCGACGGCGTGTGGCGCACGCCGGTCTGCCGGCCGACCTCGGAGCGCAGGACGCCCTTGGCGCTCTCCAGCGCGGCGGCCGAGGCGGCACGCGCTTCGTCGTCGCCGTAGACCGTGTAGAAGACCGTGGCCTCCCGCAGGTCACCGGTGACCCGGGCGTCCGTGATGGTCACGAACCCCAGTCGCGGATCCTTGATTCGCCGGTCCAGGGTCTCCGCGACCACGACCTGGATGCGATCGGCCAGCTTGCGGGCCCGCGCTTTGTCGGTCACCGGTCCGTCTCCTCTTTCTGCTTCGTCAATCTTCGTCTGTGTGCAGCCGCCGCCGTACCGACAGCAGCTCCACCTCGGGCCGGGCGGCGACCATGCGCTCGCACCGGTCGAGTACGTCTGTGAGATGCCCCGTCTCCCCCGATACCACCGCCACGCCGATCCTGACCCGGCGGTAGACATCCTGGTCGCCGACTTCCGCCACACTGACCGCGAATTTCCGCTGGAGTTCGGCGACGATCGGGCGTATTACGGAGCGCTTCTCCTTCAACGACCGTACGTCGCCGAGGAGCAGGTCGAAGGACAGTGTCCCCACATACATGTGTGTCCGGATGTCCCGCCGGTTCGGGGTCGTGCCCCGCCAACCACTTGGCAGGGACACAAGAACCGTACACGCAACGGCCGGGGCCGCTCGACGGAAATAACTTCCGCCGAGCGGCCCCGACACCGCGCGTAACTACACAGTGCTACACGGCTCAGCCGCGCGGCTTCTCGCGCATCTCGTACGTCGCGATGACGTCGTCGACCTTGATGTCGTTGAAGTTTCCGAGGTTGATACCACCCTCGAAGCCTTCCCGGATCTCGGTGACGTCGTCCTTGAAGCGGCGCAGACCCTGGATGTTGAGGTCCTCCGCGATGACCTTGCCGTCGCGGATGAGGCGTGCCTTGGTGTTGCGCTTGACCTCGCCCGAGCGGACCAGGACACCGGCGATGTTGCCCAGCTTGGACGAGCGGAAGATCTCGCGGATCTCCGCCGTACCGAGCTCGACCTCTTCGTACTCCGGCTTGAGCATGCCCTTGAGGGCCGCTTCGATCTCTTCGATCGCCTGGTAGATGACCGAGTAGTACCGAACGTCGACACCCTCGCGGTCCGCCATCTGCGCGGCGCGGCCGGCAGCTCGGACGTTGAAGCCGATGACGATGGCGTCGGAGCCCATCGCCAGGTCGATGTCGGACTCGGTGACCGCACCCACACCGCGGTGCAGGACCCGGATCTCAACCTCTTCACCGACGTCGAGCTGGAGCAGCGAGGACTCGAGAGCCTCCACCGAACCGGACGCGTCGCCCTTGATGATGATGTTGAGGTCCTGGACCAGGCCGGCCTTGAGCACCTTGTCGAGGTCCTCGAGGGACACCCGGCGGGTGCGCTTGGCGAAGGCGGCGTTGCGCTCACGCGCAGCACGCTTCTCGGCGATCTGGCGGGCCGTACGGTCCTCGTCGACGACCAGGAAGTTGTCGCCGGCGCCGGGGACGTTGGTGAGACCCAGGACCAGGACGGGGGTCGACGGACCCGCTTCCTCGACGTTGTTGCCGTTGTCGTCGAGCATGGCGCGGACTCGGCCGTACGCGTCACCGGCGACCATCGTGTCACCGACGCGGAGCGTTCCGCGCTGGACGAGCACGGTGGCGACGGCGCCGCGGCCCTTGTCGAGGTGGGCCTCGATCGCAATACCCTGCGCGTCCATCTCGGCGTTCGCACGGAGGTCGAGCGACGCGTCCGCGGTGAGGATCACGGCTTCGAGCAGCTGCTCGATGTTGAGACCCTGGCGCGCGGAGATGTCGACGAACATCGTGTCGCCGCCGTACTCCTCGGCCACCAGACCGAACTCGGTGAGCTGACCGCGCACCTTGGTCGGGTCGGCACCCTCGACGTCGATCTTGTTGACCGCGACCACGATCGGCACGTTGGCCGCCTTGGCGTGGTTCAGCGCCTCGATCGTCTGCGGCATCACACCGTCGTTCGCCGCGACCACGAGGATCGCGATGTCGGTGGACTTCGCACCACGGGCACGCATGGCGGTGAACGCCTCGTGACCGGGGGTGTCGATGAAGGTGATGGCGCGCTCTTCACCGTTGACCTCGGTGGCGACCTGGTACGCACCGATGTGCTGCGTAATACCGCCGGCCTCGCCCGCAACGACGTTCGTCTTGCGGATCGCGTCCAGCAGTCGGGTCTTACCGTGGTCGACGTGACCCATGACGGTCACGACCGGCGGACGGGAGACGAGCATTTCCTCGCCGCCCTCGTCCTCGCCGAACTCGATGGAGAAGGACTCGAGAAGCTCGCGGTCCTCTTCCTCCGGGCTGACGATCTCGAGGATGAAGTTCATCTCGTCCGCGAGCAGCTTCAGCGTCTCGTCGGAGACGGACTGCGTAGCAGTGACCATCTCGCCGAGGTTCATCATCACGCCGACGAGCGACGCCGGGTTGGCGTTGATCTTCTCGGCGAAGTCGGTGAGCGAGGCACCGCGCGACAGGCGGACGGTCTGTCCGTTGCCGCGAGGCAGCATGACGCCGCCTACCGACGGGGCCTGCATGGCCTCGTACTCCTGGCGCCTCTGCCTCTTCGACTTACGACCACGACGCGCCGGACCGCCGGGACGGCCGAACGCACCCTGCGTGCCACCACGGGCACCGGGGCCGCCGGGACGTCCACCGAAGCCGGGACGACCGCCGAAGCCGCCGCCACCGCCGGGACGACCAGCGCCGCCACCGCCACCGGGACCACCGGGACGGCCGGCGAAGCCGCCACCGCCACCGCCGGGACCGGCCGGACGGCCTGCGAAGCCGCCGCCACCGGGACGACCGCCGCCACCGCCGGCCGGACGGCCACCGGGGCCGCCAGGACCGCGGCCACCGCCGCCAGGACCGCCACCGGGACGGGGGCTGGCCGCGGGACGCTGCGGCATCATGCCGGGGTTCGGACGGTTACCGCCCGGAGCGCCACCCGGGCGCGGGGCGCCGCCCTGCGGACGGGGCATGCCGCCCGGGGAAGGACGTGCGCCACCCTGACCCTGCGGGCGCGGAGCGCCGCCGGGAGCACCCTGCGGACGCGGGGCGCCACCAGGGGCACCGGCGCCGCCGGGACGCGGGGCGCCACCCGGACGGGGCGTCTGCGGACGCGCCATACCGGTGGAGCCACCAGAGGTGAACGGGTTGTTGCCGGGACGCGGACCCGCGGGACGGGCGCCTCCCGGGCGGGGGGCCTGCTGGCCACCGGGGCGGGCGGGACGCTCGCCACGCTCGCCACCACGGCGGTCGTCACGCTGGCCACCCTCGCGGGCACCGCCGTCGCGCTGACCGGCGTCACGCTGACCGGCCGGAGCCGGACGGGCGGGACGCGGCCCGGGCGTGGCACCCGCGGGACGCGGGGCCTGCTGCGGCTGCGCGGGGGCAGCGGGGGCCTGCTGGGCGGGCTCGGGCGCGGAGAACTCCGCCGCGGGCACCGGGGCCGCCGGAGCGGGCTTGGCCGGTGCGGGCTTCGGACCCGGACGCGGGGCACCGGACGGCGCGGCCGCGGGCGGGGTGCTGGCCGGAGCCTCGGCAGCGGCCGGCTTGGGGGCCGGTGCGCCGGGCTTCGGGGCGCCGGGACGTGCTGCCTGCGCCGGGGAAGGCGCGGACGAGGGGGTAGCCGGGGACGGCTTTGCGGGCGCTGCCTTACGAGGCGCACCCGGCTTGGCTGCGGACTTGCCGGCGTTGCCGCCGGGACCCTGCAGTGCGTCAGTCAGTTTGCGTACAACCGGCGCCTCGATCGTCGAGGACGCCGAACGGACGAATTCACCAAGTTCTTGGAGCTTGGCCATGACGACCTTGCTCTCAACACCGAACTCCTTGGCGAGTTCGTATACCCGGACCTTTGCCACTTCGCTCCTTTTAGGTCCGGGTTACCGCCGGACCGTCGCTACTTCATGGGCGTACTCATCGCGTACTCATCGAGTGCTCATCGCAATCTCGACCTACTTCCAACTCGCGAGGTACCTGACCGCACGGTTATCCGTGCCGTTCTGTTCTTACGGTTCTTACGGTGTTGCCTGCTCGACAAACTGGCTCAGTGCCGTTGTGCCGAGCGGTGCCCGGCCCCGAAAGGCCCGGGGAAACGCCCGGCGGCGGACCGCCAGGGCGAGACAGGCAGGGGCGGGATGAATGTACGCACCCCGGCCGGGCAGCGTACCGCGAGGATCGGGGACACATTCACCCTCGATCTCCACGATGCGCAGCAGTTCGCGCTTGGCCGCTCGCTCCCGGCATCCCACACAGGTTCGCTCAGGGCACACGCGGGCATGCGTCCGGCCAGACACTATTAAGTCTACCTCCCCGCGGCGACCTCGCCCCATGGGGGCAGAAATCGAACGGATGTTGTCGTAAAACGTGCCTCAGTCCTGGTGGGAGGACTCGGGCTGCTCGGTGTCAGAACGGATGTCGATACGCCAGCCGGTCAGCCGGGCGGCGAGACGGGCGTTCTGGCCCTCCTTGCCGATGGCCAGCGAAAGCTGGTAGTCGGGCACGGTCACCCGGGCGGAGCGGGCCGCCATGTCCACGACCTCGACCTTGCTGACGCGCGCGGGCGACAGGGCGTTGGCCACCATCTCGGCCGGGTCGTCCGACCAGTCCACGATGTCGATCTTCTCGCCGTGCAGCTCGGCCATGACATTGCGCACACGGCCGCCCATGGGCCCGATGCAGGCACCCTTGGGGTTGAGCCCCGACCGCGTCGACCGTACGGCGATCTTGGAGCGGTGGCCGGCCTCGCGGGCGATGGCCTCGATGACGACCGAGCCGTCGGCGATCTCCGGAACTTCGAGGGCGAAGAGCTTCTTCACGAGGTTCGGGTGGGTGCGGGACAGCGTCACGGACGGACCGCGCACACCCTTGGCCACCCGTACGACGTACGAGCGCAGCCGGAGGCCGTGCGTGTACTCCTCGCCGGGCACCTGCTCCTGCACCGGCAGGATGGCTTCCAGCTTGCCGATGTCGACGAGGACGTTCTTGGGGTCCCGGCCCTGCTGTACGACGCCCGTGACGACATCGCCCTCGTGTCCGGCGTACTCGCCGAAGGTCCGGTCATCCTCGGCGTCGCGCAGACGCTGGAGGATGACCTGCTTGGCGGTGCTGGCGGCGATCCGTCCGAAGTCGGACGGGGTGTCGTCGAACTCCTTGGGCTCCTGGCCCTCTTCGAGATCCGCCGGGTCTTCCTTCGCCCAGACCGTCACGTGGCCGGTCTCGCGGTTGAGCTCCACGCGCGCACGGCGGAAGCTTCCCTCGGTGCGGTGGTACGCGATGAGGAGGGCTGCTTCGATCGCCTCGACCATCAGGTCGAAGGAGATCTCCTTTTCCTTCGCCAAGCCCTTCAGGAGCTTTACGTCGATATCCATGGCTACGCCTCCTCTTCCTTCTTGTCCTTGCGACTGAATTCAATCTCCACGCGCGCCTTGGCGATGTCCGCGAAGGCGACCCGGCGGGCGGTGGGCTTGCGGCCCTTCACGCCCGGCACTTCGAGGTCGAGCCCCTCGTCGTCCACGGTCAGAATGCGTGCGACCAGCTCGGTGGCGTCGTTCAGCGTGAGCTTGGCGAGGCGGCCGGTGGCCCGTACGTAGTGGCGGTGCTCCGACAGCGGGCGGTCGGCGCCCGGGGAGCTGACTTCGAGGACGTACTCGCCCTCGCCCATCGCGTCCGTCTCGTCGAGCTTCTCGGAGATGGAGCGGCTCAGCTCGGCACAGGCGTCGAGTTCCACGCCTTCGTCGGAGTCGACAACGATCCTCAGCTGGCGGCGCCTGCCTGCCCGGGACACCTCGATGTCTTCCAGATCGAGGCCTTCCGCGCTGACCAGTAGTTCCAGGAGTGCGCGCAGCCTGTCGCTCTGGGTGGTGCTCATCCGGGTGACTCCTCGGCCGCGTGTGCTGTTGTGTGGATCGTCGCGTGTCAGATCAAAGGGTATCCGGTCCCGAGGGGTGTTGCCGTCCGCCTGCCGGGGAGCCGCAGGTACGCTCGCCTGCGGTGATCACCGCTGAGGCCCGAGGGAGACACAGGTGCGGCGCACGGAAACCACACGCAGGGGTGCGCTCGCGGCGACCGGGGCCGCGGCCGTCGCGCTGCTGACCGGCGGGTGTGCGGAGGATTCGGCTCCGCGGGGCAGGGAAGGTTCCACGGCCGATGCCGTGGCCGCCGCCGCGCGGGCCGAGGCCGGGCTGCGGAAGCGATCCGCCCGGACCAGGCAAACGCTGTTGGCCCGCTACGACGCAGTCATCGCCGCCCATCCTTCCGTCGCAGAGCGGCTGGAGCCGCTGCGCGACGCGGTGGCCAGGCAGGCGGACGCCCTGCGGGGCGAGGGTACGGCGGGCCGTGCCGGGGCGCCCCCGGCCGTCGCCGGTGAGCACAAGGCCGCGCTCAAGGAGCTCGCCGCCGAGGAGCAGCGCGGCGCGGACGCACACACCGCGGCTCTCGTCGAAGCGCCGCCGGAGCTGGCACGGCTGCTGGCGTCCGTCGCCGCGGCCGGCGCCGCCCACGTATATCTGCTGACTGAAGGGAGCGACGGGCGATGAGCGGGACGACGCCGACCGCCATGCAGGCGGTGGAGGCCGTGCAGGCCGCGCTGGCCGCCGAGCACGCCGCCGTGTACGGGTACGGAGTCGTCGGCGGCCGGATCGCCGACGAACGCCGGGGCGAGGCGCGGGAGGCGTACGACGCCCACCGTTCGCGGCGCGACGCGCTGGAGCGGACCGTGCGCGACCTGGGCGCCACCCCGGTGGCCGCAGCCGCCGCGTACGCCCTGCCCTTCCCGGTGCCCGACGCGGCGGCGGCGGTACGTCTGGCGGCCGAGCTGGAGGACCGGGTGGCCGGGGTCTACTCCGACGTCGTACGCGCCGCCGGGGGGCCGTTGCGGCGCGAGGCGGCGGGGGCGCTGCGGGAGGCAGCGGTGCGGGCCGTGCGCTGGCGGGGACGCGGCGTAGCCTTTCCGGGGCTTGCCGAGCTGACCACGCCGGCTGTGAGCCGCAAGCAGTGAGCTTTGAACCGGCCTTTGAAGGGGACACCACACGCATGCTTTTTGAACCGCCGCAGCGTCTCGTACGGGCGCTCGGCGAGGTGTACCCGGACGTGGCCGCCGACTGGCTCGGGCAGCTGCCCGCCCTGGCCGAAGAGGCCGTGTCCCGGTGGAAGTTGACCGTCGAGCGGGTGCAGAACCCCGGCGGCAGGAGCAGCCTGGTCGTCCTCGTACGGCAGCAGGACGGCTCCCCGGCCGCGCTCAAGATCGCACCGGAGGCGGCGGGGCCCACGCTGGAGCGCGCGGCGCTGGCGCACTGGAACGGCTGGGGAGCGGTCCAGCTGCTCGACGGGGACGCCAAGACCGGTGAACTCCTGCTGGAGCGCCTGCACTCCGAGGTCTCGCTGCGTTCCCTGCCGGAGGCCAAGGCCCTTCTGGAGGCGGCCGGGATCGTACGCCGGCTGTGGATCGAGCCGCCTCCCGACCACCCCTTCGAAACGGTCGCCGACCGCACTTCCCGCCAGGCGGCGGCGATGCGATCGGCCGACCCGTCACTGGCGCCGCTGGTCGAAGCGGCTCTCGCGGCCCGCGACGAACTGACGTCCTCCGCCGATGAACTCCTGCTGCTGCACGGCAACTTCAGGCAGGGCAAGGTGCTTGCCGGCGACCGGGCGCCGTGGGTGGCTGTCGGGCCGGATCCGGTGGTCGGTGAGCGGGCGTACGACCTGGCCCGGCTGGTCCGCGACCGGGTCGAGGACCTGGTCGCTTCCGCCGGGGGCGCGTCCGCCGCCCGCCGCCGGGTGAACAAGCTCGCCGACTCCCTGGACGTGGACCGGGGCAGGCTGCACGGCTGGACGCTGTTCCGTGCGGTGGAGTCTGGTGTACGGGCGGCTGCGGCGGGCCGCCACCAGGACGCGGAACTCCTGCTGGAGTTCGCCGGCTGGCTGTAACCGGCCGGCCCGGACCCGCGGCTCCGGCGATTGAGGACACGCCCGAATTGGCGTCTGCGCTGTCTGGGGTCTGGGGGCCTGCCCCCAGCTTCGGGAAGGGGCGGGTAGGGGAAAGCGCCGCAGGCACCCCCACCCGCACCCCCACCCGCACCCAGCCGGGGCCGTCAGGCCGTCAGGCCGTCAGGCCGTCAGGCCGTCAGGCCGTCAGGCCGTCAGGCCGTCAGGCCGTCAGGCCGTCAGGCCGTCAGGCCGTCAGGCCGTCAGGCCGTCAGGCCGTCAGGCGGGCGATCGCCTCGTCGACCGTCAGCTCCTCGCGCTCACCCGTGCGGCGGTCCTTGAGCTCCACGACGCCCTCGGCGCTGCGGCGCCCCGCCACCAGGATCTTCGGTACGCCGATGAGCTCGGCGTCCGTGAACTTCACGCCGGGCGAGACGCCCGGACGCTCGTCGACCAGCACGCGCAGCCCGGCCGCCGCCAGCTTCTCCGAGACCTCGACGGCCAGTTCGGTCTGGAGCGCCTTGCCGGCGGCGACGACGTGCACGTCCGCCGGGGCGATCTCGGCCGGCCAGCACAGGCCCTTGTCGTCTGCGGACTGCTCGGCCAGGGCGGCGACGGCGCGGGACACGCCGATGCCGTACGAGCCCATGGTCACGCGGACCGGCTTGCCCTGCTGGCCCAGCACGTCGAGCTGGAAGGTGTCGGCGTACTTGCGGCCGAGCTGGAAGATGTGGCCGATCTCGATCGCGCGGTCGAGCTTGAGGCCGGTGCCGCAGTTCGGGCAGGGGTCGCCCTCTTCGACGACCACGACGTCCAGGTAGTCGTCGACCTCGAAGTCGCGGCCGGCGACGACGTTCTTCGCGTGCTTGTCCTGCTTGTTGGCGCCGGTGATCCAAGCCGTGCCGGCCGCGACGCGCGGGTCGGCGATGTAGCGGACCTTCTCCAGGCCCTGCGGGCCGACGTAGCCGCGTACGAGATCGGGGCGGCCCACGAAGTCCTCGGCCGTGACCAGCTCGACAACAGCCGGCGCCAGGTGCTCGCCGAGCTTGCCGAGGTCGACCTCACGGTCACCGGGGATGCCCACGGCGACGATCTCGCCGTCGACCTTGACCAGCAGGTTCTTCAGGGTCGCCGACGCCGGTACGCCGAGGTGGTCGGCGAGGGTCTCGATCGTCGGGGTGTCAGGGGTGTCCAGCTCCTCGGCCGGGCCGTGCTCCGAGCCGTCGTACGCGGCGGCGACGGCCTCGGCACTGAAGGTGACGGCCTCCGTGTTGGCCGCGTAGTCGCATGCCGGGCAGTCCACGAAGGTGTCCTCGCCGGCCGCGGCCGGGGCCAGGAACTCCTCGGACGCCGAGCCGCCCATCGCGCCGGACACGGCGGAGACGATGCGGTAGTCGAGGCCGAGGCGCGCGAAGATCTTCTGGTACGCGGCGCGGTGCAGCGCGTAGGACTCGGCGAGGCCCTCGTCCGTCGTGTCGAAGGAGTACGAGTCCTTCATGTGGAACTCACGGCCGCGCAGCACGCCGGAGCGCGGACGGGCCTCGTCGCGGTACTTGACCTGGATCTGGTAGAGCATCACCGGCAGGTCCTTGTAGGACGTGCACTGGTCCTTGACGGTCTGCGTGAAGATCTCTTCGTGCGTCGGGCCGAGGAGGTAGTCGGCGCCCTTGCGGTCCTTGAGGCGGAACAGCAGGTCGCCGTACTCCTCCCAGCGGCCGCTCGCCTCGTACGCCTCCTTGGGCAGGAGCGCGGGGAGCAGCACCTCCTGGGCCCCGATGTCGTCCATCTCCTCGCGCACGACGCGCGAGATGTTGTCGAGGACCTTCTTGCCCAGCGGGAGCCAGGTCCAGATCCCCGCCGCGTTCCGGCGGACGTAGCCTGCGCGCACCAGCAGCTTGTGGCTGAGCGTCTCGGCGTCCGCCGGGTCGTCACGCAATGTCTTGACCATCAGACGGGACATGCGCTGGACCTGGGCCATGGTGAACTCCTGCGAAGAAAAGTGTGATGGCAGGAGGTTAGCCGGGTGGTACAGGCCCCGGGAAATCCGTTACGCGCCGTAACGGCGCAGCGGGAGCGGCGCACCCATGACGGCGTACGGCCTCGGGGCGCTCGGGAAGTGGACCTGGCGGGCCAGGTCGACGTAACCCAGCGCCCGGTAGAGACCGCGGGCCGGGCTCTCGATGTCGATCGCGGAGAGGATCGAGCGGGGCTGCTCGGCGGTGTCCGTGATGGTGGTGATCAGCTGGCGTCCGATGCCACGTGCCTGGTGGGAGGGGTCGACGTGCAGTTCGGTGATGACGAAGGAGTCGTCGAGCCAGTCGTCGTTTCCCGCGCGGCGCAGGTACGGCTCGACGACCGTGGACCACCAGTGCGTACGGTCGTTGGGCATCCCGTAGACGAAGCCGACGAGCCGGCCTTCGGGGGTCGTGGCGCCGAGCGCCCGCGCGCCGGGGCTGAGGAGATGCCGCAGCACGATGTGACGGCGTACACCGATCTCGTCGTCGGTGAGGCCGAAGGCCAGGGCCTGTACGGCGAGCGCCTCGTCCACGCGCTCGGCGAGGTTGACCGGCGCGACCACGACGGCGGGGGTCCGGGGTTCGCCCCCGGCAAGAGGTGCCATGAATTGCACCCTACTGGGCGCTCACCTCAGAACAACACGCTCATAAACGCGCCAACCTCGCGGAAGCCGACCCTCCGGTACGACGCCCGGGCCGCCGTGTTGAAGTCGTTCACGTACAGGCTGGCCACGGGCGCGACATCGGCCAGCGCGTAGCGCAGCACGGCCGCCATGCCGGTCTCGGACAGGCCGTGGCCCCGGTACTCGGGGGCCACCCAGACGCCCTGGATCTGGCAGGCGTGCGAGGTGGCGGCGCCGATCTCGGCTTTGAAGACGACCTTGCCGTCGTCGATACGGGCGAACGACCGCCCGGCGGCGACGAGTTCGGCGACCCGCGCCTGGTAGAGCAGCCCGCCGTCGCCCGCGAGCGGCGAGACGCCGACCTCCTCGGTGAACATCGCCACGCACGCCGGCATGATCACGTCCAGCTCGGCCTTGCGGATGCGGCGGACGCGGGGGTCGGGCCGGACGTCGGGCGAGGGCTGGTCGGTGACCATGAGCGGCTGGTGCGGGCGTACGTCGCGGGCCGGGCCCCAGCTGGGTTCGAGCAGGCGCCACAGCTGCCCGGTGGCCTCGGCGGGGCCGACGATCGACGAGCAGCGGCGGCCGGCCCTGCGGGCGCGGTCGGCGAAGGCGCGTACGGCTTCGGGGGTCGCACAGATCGGGACCAGGTTGGCGCCGGAGTAACAGAGCGAGCGGAGCCGGCCGTCGGCGTACCAGCCCCACATCTCGCCGCCGAGGCGCCACGGGTCCAGACCGGCGGCCTGGACGCGTGAGGTCACGAAGGCGTTGGCGACGGGCTCGCTTTCGAGGATGGCGAGCGCGGCGCCGAGTTCGCCGGGGTCGAGGACCCGGGTAGTGGTCTGAGTCAACACGTGAGGGGCCTCACCGTACGGTCTTCTGATCTCCGCACTCTACCGGGCGCTCCTGCGGGACGCCGCAAAACGGAACGAAGCCCTGCCGAGGGGGCGGGGCTCCGTTGCGTCGTAGTGCGGAAGGTCGGCCGGGGTCAGCTGCTGACGGAGACCTCGGGCTCGCCAGACATGACGCCGTCCCTCTCCATCTGCTCGGCGATCTTCATCGCCTCTTCGATGAGCGTCTCGACGATCTTCGACTCCGGCACGGTCTTGATGACCTCGCCCTTGACGAAGATCTGACCCTTGCCGTTGCCGGAGGCGACACCGAGGTCGGCCTCGCGGGCCTCGCCCGGACCGTTCACGACGCAGCCCATGACGGCGACGCGCAGCGGGACCTCCAGGCCGTCGAGGCCGGCGGCGACCTGGTCGGCGAGCTTGTAGACGTCGACCTGGGCGCGGCCGCAGGACGGGCAGGAGACGATCTCCAGGCGGCGCTGCTTGAGGTTGAGCGCCTCCAGGATCTGGAGGCCGACCTTGACCTCTTCCACGGGCGGCGCCGACAGCGAGACGCGGATGGTGTCGCCGATGCCCTCGCTCAGCAGCGCGCCGAAGGCGACCGCCGACTTGATGGTCCCCTGGAAGGCCGGGCCCGCCTCCGTGACACCGAGGTGCAGCGGGTAGTCGGACTGGGCCGCGAGCTGGCGGTAGGCGTTGACCATCACGACCGGGTCGTTGTGCTTGACCGAGATCTTGATGTCGCCGAAGCCGTGCTCCTCGAAGAGGGAGGCTTCCCACAGCGCGGACTCGACGAGCGCCTCCGGGGTGGCCTTGCCGTACTTCGCGAGCAGGCGCGCGTCGAGCGATCCGGCGTTCACGCCGATACGGATCGGGGTGCCGGCGGCGGAGGCCGCCTTGGCGATCTCCTTCACCTTGTCGTCGAACTGCTTGATGTTCCCCGGGTTCACCCGGACCGCGGCGCAGCCGGCGTCGATGGCGGCGAAGACGTACTTCGGCTGGAAGTGGATGTCCGCGATCACCGGGATCTGCGACTTGCGCGCGATGGTCGCGAGCGCGTCGGCGTCGTCCTGGGTGGGACATGCCACGCGTACGATCTGGCAGCCCGAAGCGGTCAGCTCGGCGATCTGCTGGAGCGTCGCGCCGATGTCGGACGTCCTGGTGGTCGTCATCGACTGCACCGAGACGGGCGCGTCCCCGCCGACGGCCACAGATCCGACCTGGATCTTGCGGCTGACCCTTCGGTCGGCGAGCTTCGTCGGAACGGACGGCATTCCGAGAGAAATTGCAGTCATCTGCTGTGCAACCCCAAGGTGTGGATCAAGGTCCCGAGATCGGCGGGCTCCGGACTCCGAGGTTACGTCACCGCGAAAGCCCGGAGCACACCACGTCGCCATGTCCGCTCAGGAGATTCGTACCGGATTGACCACATCAGCCACCAGTACGAGCGCGGTGAAGCAGATGAAGATCCCGGCGACGACGTACGCGAGGGGCATCAGCTTGGCGACGTCGAAGGGGCCCGGGTCGGGGCGTCGGAAGACCTTCGCCACATTGCGCCTCAGCGACTCCCACAGGGCCCCCGCGATGTGCCCGCCGTCCAGTGGCAGGAGCGGCAGCATGTTGAAGAGGAAGAGGGAGAGGTTGAAGCCCCCGACGAGGAACAGCATCATCGCGGCGGTGTTCTCCATGGGCAGCCCGAGCCCGAGGATCTCGCCGCCCACGCGGGCCGCGCCGACCACGCCCATCGGGGAGTCGGCCTTGCGCTCCTCGCCGTTGAACGCCGCGTTCCACAGGTCGGGAACCTTGGACGGCAGGTCGATGAGCGCGTCCACACCGGACTCGATCATGACGCCCATCCGGTCCAGCGAGTCGGTGAAGGACAGCGGGGTGACGGCCATGCCTGGGCCGAAGCCGAGGTAGCCGGCGTTGACGTACTGATCGTCGATGGGCTGGCCCTGGGCGTCCTTCTTGGCCACCTTGTTGGCGATCAGGTTGGCCTGGAGGACCTTCTCCTGGCCGTCACGCACGACCGTGATCGAGGCGGGGCCGATGGTCTCGCGAATACGGTCCGAGAGGGTGGTCCAGTCCTCGACGGGCTTTCCGTCGAAGGCGACGATCTTGTCGCCCTTCTCCAGGCCGGCGGCCTTGGCGGGCGACGCCGGGTCACTCTTCCGGCAGTCACGGTTCTCGCTCTGCGCGACGACACAGGGGACGACCGTGTCGACCGTGGTCGTCTGCTGGTTCAGCCCGATCGTCATGAAGACGCCGAGGAAGATCGCCACGGCGAGGATCAGGTTCATGAAGGGACCGGCGAACATCACGATCACGCGCTTCCACGGCTTGCGCGTGTAGAAGAGGCGCGTCTCGTCGCCGGGCTCCAGCTCCTCGTACGCCGCCTCCCGGGCGTCCTCGATCATGCTGCGCCAGGGGGATGTCGACCGGGCCTCGATCTTGCCGTCGGCTCCCGGCGGGAACATCCCGATCATGCGGATGTAGCCGCCGAGCGGGATCGCCTTGACGCCGTACTCCGTCTCGCCCTTGTGGCGCGACCAGATGGTCGGGCCGAAGCCGACCATGTACTGCGGCACGCGGACGCCGAAGAGCTTGGCGGTCGAGAGGTGGCCGAGCTCGTGCCAGGCGATGGAGATGAGCAGCCCGACAAAGAAGATGACTATCCCGAGGACCGTCAACAGGACCGTCGTCATGCGCGAGCCTCCGCTGTTGCCTGTGCAGCTGTCTGTACTGCGATTTCACGGGCCCGGGCTCGTGCCCAGGTCTCGGCTTCCAGGACGTCCGCGACCGTGAGCGAGGTTCCCGTACGGGGGGTGCCATGCTCGGCCACGACTTCGGCGACCGTATCCACGATTCCTGTGAACGGCAGCCGTCCCGCGAGAAACGCGTCGACGCATTCCTCGTTCGCGGCATTGAACACCGCCGGGGCCGTGCCCGCGAGCGTACCGACGTGACGGGCGAGTCCCACGGAGGGGAAAGCGTCGTTGTCGAGCGGGTAGAACTCCCACGTCGACGCCTTGGACCAGTCGAAGGCGGGCGCGGCGTCAGGGACGCGCTCGGGCCAGCCGATGCCGATGGCGATCGGGCCGCGCATGTCGGGCGGTGTCGCCTGGGCGAGCGTCGAGCCGTCGGTAAATTCCACCATTGAGTGAACATACGACTGCGGGTGGACGACGACCTCAATGCGGTCGAAGGGAATGTCGTAGAGGAGGTGCGCCTCGATGACCTCCAGCCCCTTGTTGACGAGTGTCGCCGAGTTGACCGTGATCACCGGGCCCATGGCCCAGGTGGGGTGCGCGAGGGCGTCCTCGCGGGTGACGTTGGCCAGTTCCGCCTTCGTACGGCCGCGGAAGGGGCCGCCGGACGCGGTGACGACGAGCTTGCGGACGTCGGCGCGGGTGCCGCCGGCCAGGGCCTGGAAGAGCGCGGCGTGCTCGGAGTCGACCGGGATGATCTGACCGGGCTTGGCAAGAGCCTTCACGAGCGGGCCGCCGACGATCAGCGACTCCTTGTTCGCGAGGGCGAGGGTGCGGCCGGCTTCGAGGGCGGCGAGGGTCGGGGCGAGGCCGATGGAACCGGTGATGCCGTTGAGGACGGTGTGGCACGGGGATGCGGCGACCTGGGTGGCGGCGTCGGGCCCGGCCAGGATCTCGGGGAGGGGTTCTGTGTTCCCGTGGTTCCCGTACTGCGCCTTCAGCGCCTCGCGCAGGGCGGGCACGGCGTCCTCACGGGCGACCGCGACGGTACGGACCCGCAGCTGCCGCGCCTGCTCGGCGAGCAGTCCGACCCGGCCGCCGGCCGCGGAGAGCGCGGTGACGCGGAAGCGGTCGGGGTTGCGGAGCACCAGGTCGATGGCCTGGGTACCGATGGACCCGGTGGAGCCGAGGACGACGATGTCCCGGCGGCCTTCGGAAGGGTCGAAGGCGATGTGCGGGTCGGCGAGGGGGGCTGGGCTGTCGCTCATGCCCCCATTGTTGCCGCAATGGCTCACTCGTTGGACAGCGCGTCCCGTCGATTCGCGTCACTTGGGGCCGACCGCCGCCCGGAACTTCTCCCACTGGGCGTCGGTGACTTCCCCGGGCACGCCGCCGATGTCCTTGGTGTCGGTGATCTCGCCGCGGAAGGAGAGGGTGGCCGAGCCGGAGCGTACGACGGTGAGGTACTCGTGGAGCTTGAGCTTCCCCTTCACGTCGAGAATCGTGAAGTGGTACGCCCTGGCCTCGTCCGCGCCGGCCCCGAGCTCGGGCGCCTCGACCGGCTCGACCTTGAGGTACTTGCCCTTGGCGATGGCCCGCACCTCGGTGAAGCCGTCGGCGCACTCCTTGCCGGCCTTGCCGAGGTCCTTCATGACGCGGGCGGCGTCGCCGCCTCCGTACGAGCGGAGCTGGACGGCGACGACGAGGCCGAGCATCTCGTCCGGGACGTCGACCTGGCGGCTGACCTCGGTCTTCAGGTCGTAGTCGGTGACGTCGGCGGCGAGGCTGACCAGAGGCTGGCAGACGGCGGGGTCGGCGGTGTAGTCGTCGCCGTGGGGTGCGCCGAGGGTGAACTCGGATGCGGTGTACTTGCCGACCGTCTCGCCGTCGGTGAAGGAGGCGGCGGTGAGCTGCGCCTCGGTGAGCGCCTTGGGCCCGCTTGCGCTGGCCTTGCCCTTACTGCTGGGCTTCTTGTCGTCCTGACCGCCGTCGCCCTCGCTGCCGCCGCCGCAGGCGACCGCTCCCGCGAACAGCAGTCCGCCCACTGCGAGGGCCGCCCCACGCCGTCGGCTGTTTCGCTTTCCCGCCCCGAACATGCGTGACCCCTGGTTCCGTTGATGCGTGGGTGAATGCACGATTGTGGTGCATGGGTGCGGCTCGCGCCACAGGCGCCGCCCCCGGCCGCTCATCCGCCCGTACGAAAGGGAGCTTTCCTTGACCACCGAACGCATCGGTCCGCCCGTCGCCGCGGGTGAGCGCGAGACGCTGCGCGGATTCCTCGACTACCACCGCGCGACGCTCGCCATGAAGTGCGAGGGGCTGACCGACGAGGACCTGCGCAGGCAGTCGATGCCACCGTCGACGCTGTCGCTGCTGGGTCTGGTACGGCACATGGCGGAGGTGGAACGAGCGTGGTTCCGGCGGGTGATCAACGGCCAGGACATACCGCTCGTGTGGTCGGACGAGGGCGACTTCCAGGTGGCGTACGACGCCACATCGGCCACCCGGTCGCAGGCATTCGACGCCTGGCAGGCGGAGGTCGAGCACGCGCGCCGCATCGAGCGGGAGGCGGAGTCGCTGGACGTGACCGGCCAATGGGCCAGAACGGGCGAGGACGTGTCGCTGCGGATGGTGATGCTGCACATGATGCACGAGTACGCCCGCCACAACGGCCACGCCGACTTCCTCCGTGAGGGCATCGACGGAACCGTGGGGGTGTGAGGCGCGCTGCCATGCCCCCAAGCAAGCTGCAGATTCATTCGGTTGAGCACTCCGGACCCGACGAAGCTGTCTGCGTGGTGCGATGCGTGGGTGGCGTGCCACGCATCGGGCACGAGTTCTCTGTTCCGGCGGCTTCGGGGGCCGCGGAGGAGTGCCTCCCCGTCACACTGGAGTGCATCGGCGCTATGAACGCGTGTACGTCGAATTCTTCGACCCTCCCCACGCGGCGCGAGTACGTCTCTCGGGCCCCGGAGCCCCGGAGTTGATACCGAGACTCGTCATTTGCTCGGTGGAGGGTTACCAGGCTCGCTGAAGCGCCGCGAAGGCGTCGTGGAAGGCCGGGAAGGTCTTCCGTACGCAGCCGGCGTCGTCGAAGGTGACACCGGGCGACGCGGTACGCAGCGACGTGACCGCGAAGGACATCGCCATGCGGTGGTCGCCGTGCGTCGCGATTTCGGTGGGGCGGGGCGTGCCGGGGTGGATCTCGATCCAGTCGGGGCCGGTGGCGACCGTGACGCCCATCCGGCGCAGATTCTCCGCGCACGCCTCCAGCCGGTCGCACTCCTTCACACGCGTGTTGGCCACGTCCTCGATACGGACCGGTCCCGCGGCGTACGGCGCGATGGCGGCCAGCGTCGGCATGGTGTCGGAGATGTCGCGCATGTTGACCGTGAGGCCGTTGAGAGTGCCGGTGCCCCGGACCGTGGCGCTGTCCGCGGTGATACGGACCTCCGCGCCCATCCGCTCCAGTACGTCGACGAAGCGCAGGTCCCCCTGGAGCGCACCCGCGCCGAGCCCGGGGACCGTGACCTCGCGGCCGGGCGAGAGCGCTGCGGCGGCGAAGAAGTAGCTCGCGGTGGAGGCGTCGGGCTCGACGGCGTACGTCGTCGCGCGGTAGCCGCCGGGCGCGACGCTGAAAAGGCTGCCCTCGCACGTCACTTCGGCGCCGAAGCTACGCATCATCGCGAGAGTGATCTCGACGTACGGCGCCGAGACGAGGTCGGTGACGGTGATGCGCAGGCCCTCCGCGGTGAGCGGGCCGAGCATCAGGAGCGCGGTCAGGTACTGCGACGACTCCCCCGCGTCCAGGGTGACTTCGCCGCCCTTGATGCCGGCGGCGGCGATGCGCAGCGGGTGGTGGCCCTCGGCCTCCTCGTGGCGGAGGTCGACGCCGAGCGCGCGCAGCGCGTCGGTGAGCGGGGCGAGCGGGCGGCGGCGCATCTGCGGGGATGCGTCGAAGCGGTACGTACCGGACGCTCCGGCCGCGGCGAGCGTGGGCAGGAAGCGGGCGGTGGTGGCGCCGTCGCGGCAGTAGACGTCGGCTTCGCCGACGGCCGGGCCCGCCGGGCGGCCCTCGACGCGCCAGGCGTCGGGCCCGCGCTCCAGCCGGTACCCGAGCCTGCCGAGCCCTTCGGCGAAGCCCTCGGTGTCGTCCGAGCTCAGCGGGCGCAGGAGGGTGGTGGTTCCGGCGGCCGCGGCGGCGAGAAAGAGGGCGCGCGCGGTCACGGACTTGGAGCCGGGGATGTCTACGACGGTCACGGGACCCCATCCTGCCGGGTGGGGCGCGGGGAGCCTCGGCCGTTTCGCCCTTTGGACATACCGGTGGCCCGGCGGGGCCGGCCGGACCTTCTGGCCGGCCGCCCCCGCCGAGCTTCAGGCACCGTTCCTCAGCGGACCGGGCGGTGGACGTTTTCTCGTGCGGACGGGCCGGGGTTCGCTTCCGCGATCCAGGGGCCCTCGCCGCTCGGGTCGACGATGCCCTGCTCCAGCCAGGTGTACGTACCGGACAGGACGCCCTTGACGACCTTGTTGTCGAGGTCGTCGGTGTTGGTCCACAGCCGGTTGAAGAGTTCTTCCGTCCGGATGCGGGACTGGCGGCAGAAGACGTCGGCCAGTTGGTACGCCTCGCGGCCGTGATCCGACGTCGTACGCAGGAGTTCGGCCCGTACGCACGCCGCGCTCATCGCGAAGAGTTCCGCGCCGATGTCGACGATCCGGCCGAGGAAGCCCTGCTTCGTCTCCATGCGGCCCTGCCAGCGCGACATGGCGTAGAAGGTGGAGCGGGCGAGTTTGCGCGCCGTGCGTTCGGCGTAGCGGAGGTGGGCCGAGAGGTCCGGGAGGCCCGCCGGGTGGAACTCGGCGTACGAGCGCGGGAGCTGACCGGGGCCGGTGACCAGCTTCGGGAGCCACTTGGCGTAGAAGCCCGCCGCGTTCGCGCCCGCCTTCGCCTTCGCCGACAGCGGCTTGTCGGGGTCGATGATGTCGCCCGCCACCTTCAGGTGGGCGTCGACCGCCTCCCGCGCGATCAGCAGGTGCATGATCTCGGTCGAGCCCTCGAAGATGCGGTTGATGCGCAGGTCGCGCAGGATCTGCTCGGCGGGTACGGCCCGCTCGCCCCGCGCCGCCAGGGAATCCGCCGTCTCGAAGCCCCGGCCGCCGCGGATCTGGACCAGTTCGTCGGCCATCAGGCAGGCCATCTCGCTGCCGTACAGCTTGGCGAGGGCGGCCTCGATGCGGATGTCGTTACGGTCCTCGTCGGCCATCTGCGAGGAGAGGTCCAGTACGGCTTCGAGGGCGAAGGTCGTGGCGGCGATGAACGAGATCTTCGATCCCACCGCCTCGTGGAAGGCGACCGGCTTGCCCCACTGCTCACGCACCGACGACCACTCGCGGGCGATCTTCAGGCACCACTTCCCCGCGCCCACGCACATCGCGGGCAGCGACAAACGGCCGGTGTTGAGCGTGGTGAGGGCGATCTTGAGGCCGGCGCCCTCCGGGCCGATGCGGTTCGCGGCGGGGACCCGTACCTGGTGGAAGCGGGTGACGCCGTTCTCCAGGCCGCGCAGTCCCATGAAGGCGTTGCGGTTCTCGACGGTGATGCCCGGGGCGTCCGCCTCCACCACGAAGGCGGTGATGCCTCCCTTGTGGCCTTGCGACTTGGGTACGCGCGCCATGACGACCAGCAGGTCGGCGACCACCCCGTTCGTCGTCCAGAGCTTCACGCCGTCCATGACGTACGAGTCACCGTCCGGCACAGCCGTGGTCGCGAGCCGGGCCGGGTCCGAGCCGACGTCCGGCTCGGTGAGGAGGAAGGCGGAGATGTCGGTACGGGCGAGGCGCGGGAGGAAGGCGTCCTTCTGCTCCTGCGTACCAAAAAGTTTGAGCGGCTGCGGTACGCCGATCGACTGGTGCGCCGACAGGAGCGCGCCGATGGCCGGGTTCGCCGAGCCGACGAGCGCCAGGGCCTTGTTGTAGTACACCTGGGTGAGGCCGAGGCCGCCGTACTTGATGTCGATCTTCATACCGAGCGCGCCGAGCTCCTTGAGCCCGTTGATCACCTCGTCGGGGATCTTCGCGTCGCGCTCGATCTGCGCGCCGTCGATCTTCGTCTCGCAGAAGACGCGGAGCTTGGCGAGAAACGCCTCTCCGCGCGCCGCGTCCTCGGGCGGCGGCATCGGATGCGGATGGATGAGGTCCATGCGCAGGCGGCCGAGGAAGAGTTCCTTGGCGAAACTCGGCTTTCGCCAGTCCTGTTCGCGCGCCGCCTCGGCGACCTGCCGTGCTTCGCGTTCGGAGACCTTGGGCTGCTGGATCGGTTGTGCGGACATGAGGAGCTCACCTCGCCGCGAGTCGTGGCCCGGCCGGTCGCATTACCGCCCGGTTTTACTCGTCCGTATCTACCCGATTCCCGGCATCCTCACCACCCCTGGCGCACCGATCGGCACATCGCCCGCCGCGTGGCACAAAGAAACGGCCGGAGCCCCCGCACAGTGGGCTCCGGCCGTGGTCTTGGTGTCGTACGAGGTCAGAGGGCGAGGCCCGTGAAGACCATGACCCGCTCGTACGTGTAGTCGTCCATCGCGTACCGCACACCCTCGCGGCCGACGCCGGACTGCTTGACGCCGCCGTACGGCATCTGGTCCGCGCGGTACGACGGGACGTCGCCGACGATCACGCCGCCGACCTCCAGCTCGCGGTGGGCGCGGAAGGCCGTCTGGAGGTCGTGTGTGAACACGCCCGCCTGGAGGCCGAACTTGGAGTCGTTGACCGCGGCGAAGGCCTCGGCCTCGCCCTCCACCTTGCGGACCGTCAGGACCGGACCGAAGACCTCCTCGCAGGAGATCGTGGTGTCGGCCGGTACGTCGGCGAGGACGGTCGGGGCGTACGAAGCGCCGTCGCGCTTGCCGCCGGTGAGCAGCGTCGCGCCCGCCTTGACGGCTTCCTCGACCCACGACTCGACGCGCTTGGCGGCGTCCTCGTTGACCAGCGGGCCGACGTCGGTGCCGGCGTCGTTCGGGTCGCCGGTGACCTGGGCCTCGACGGCCGCGACGATCTTCGGCACGAGACGCTCGTACACGGAGGCGTCGGCGATCACGCGCTGCACGGAGATGCAGGACTGGCCGGCCTGGTAGTTGGAGAAGGTCGCGATGCGGGTCGCGGCCCAGTCCAGGTCCTGGTCGGAGGCCCAGTCGGCCAGGACGACGGCCGCGCCGTTGCCGCCGAGCTCCAGGGTGCAGTGCTTGCGCGGCACCGAGTCCATGATCGCGTAGCCGACCTTCTCGGAACCCGTGAAGGAGATGACGGGCAGACGCTCGTCCTGTACCAGCGCCGGCATCTTGTCGTTGGCGACGGGAAGGACGGACCAGGAGCCGGCCGGGAGGTCGGTCTCGGCGAGCAGCTCGCCCAGGATCAAGCCGGACAGCGGCGTCGCGGGCGCCGGCTTGAGGATGATCGGGGCGCCGACGGCGATGGCCGGGGCGACCTTGTGGGCGCAGAGGTTCAGCGGGAAGTTGAACGGCGCGATGCCGAGGATCGTGCCGCGGGGGAAGCGGCGCGTCAGGGCGAGGCGGCCGGTGCCGCCGGCGTCGGTGTCGAGGCGCTGGGCCTCGCCGCCGTTGAAACGGCGGGCTTCCTCGGCTGCGAACCGGAACACGGAAACGGCGCGGCCGACTTCGCCGCGGGCCCACTTGATCGGCTTGCCGTTCTCCGCGGAGATGAGCTGCGCGATCTCTTCGGTGCGCTCGACGAGGCGCTTGCTGACGTGGTCGAGGGCTGCGGCGCGGACGTGCGCGGGGGTCGCCGCGAACTCGTTCTCGACGGCGTACGCGGCCGCGACGGCCTCTTCGACCTGCGCGTCGGTGGGGATGCTCACCTTGCCGACGAGCCGGCCGTCCCAGGGGGACGTGACGTCGAACGCGTCCTCGCCGGTGGCCTGGCGGCCGGCGAGCCAGAAGGCGTGGGTGGAAGTCATATCGTTTCCGGCCCTTCCGAGGGGGTGGGTGCTGATGTCACCACGGTAGGGGTGCGGGGGCGGAAGGTCGTTTATCCGGGATGGAGTGCTGCGGGGCGCGGGGACGCCGGTTTGGAGAACGCCATGGTGTGCGCCCCCGGCGCGGGCGGCCCGGTACGGGGTGGGCGGCGCGTGCGGGGCCGGGGCTGGGGGCTGAATTTTCCCCTGCCCGCCCCTTCCCGAACTGGGGCTCCGCCCCAGACCCCGCTCCTCAAACGCCGGAGGGGCTGGACAGTGCCGCGTTGCGGCAACTTTCAGCCCGTCCGGCGATTGAGGACACGCCCGTAGGGCGTCTGTGTGCCCGCACGGCACCGCCCCCGGCACCAACGTCAGCCGGAGCCCGACCCCGACGTCGCCTTCAGGGCCAGCCACAGCTCCATCCGGACATCCGCGTCGTCCAGCGACCGGCCCAGGATCTCCTCGACCCTCCGCATCCGGTACCGCAACGTATGCCGGTGAACGCCCAGGTCCGCCGCCGCCGCGTCCCACTGCCCGTGGCGCGAAAGCCATGCCCGCAGCGAGGCGATCAGGTCGCCGCGCCCCTTCGCGTCGTGCTCGTGCAGTGCCCGCAGCGTCCCGTCCGCGAAGGATCGCACCGCGTCGTCCGCCAGCAGCTGCATCACCGAGCCCGCCGCCAGCTCTTCGTGCTCGACGAGCGCCCGCCCCCGGCGCCGCGCCACCGAGAGCGCCTGTTCCGCCTGCTTGTACGCTCCGACCGCCGCGATCGGCCCGGCCGGTGCCGACAGCCCGACCACCAGCTCGTCCTCGTCCGCCGGCTCGTGCGGCCGCGCCGAGTCCCCGCGCCGCGCCTCCGTATGGGCGAGGCACGCTGCCACCGCGTCGCCCCCGTCCGCCGCGAGCACCACCAGCCGGTCGCCGTCCGGCACGACCAGCACCGGCTCCCCCGCCCGCAGCGCCGCGGACTCCATCGCGTCGGCGAGCCCGTGCAACGGGTCGGACCCCGCGGCCGCGCCCTCCGCGGCCGTCGGCTCGGCGATGAGGAGGCGGAAGGGGGCGTCCAGCAGCGCCCCGTACAGGTCGCCGGCGACCGCACGCGCATGGTCCGGTTCCCCCGCCAGCAGCATCCGCAGCACCGCCGCGCCCAGCCGCTGCTCGGCCGCCTGCAACGACCGCGACCGCTCCGTGGTCAGCGTCAGGAGTGCGATCGCCGAGTGGACGGCGTACCGCTCGGCCGTCCCCAGCGGAGCGCCCGTCCCGACCGCCAGTACGCCGCGCACGCGTCGCCCAGCGCCCAGCGACTGCAGCTCGACCCGGTCGTCCGCCTCCGCGTCGCTGTCCGCGCCGCCACCGCCGACGACGGAACTCGCCGGCGCGGGCCGCTCCCGCAGCCGTTCGACGTCGGCGGTGAGCCGGGCGGCCCGGCGCGCGGCCCAGTCGGGCGCGGCGGCGACCACCGCCCCGGAGACGTCGTACAGCGCCGCCCACCCGTTCACGTGCGACGCGAGGCGGGCCAGCAGATCCCCCGGCCCGTCGCCCGACAGCGCGGCCTTCGTCAGCTCGCGCTGCGCCTCGAAGCCGGCGGTCACCGCGCGGTACTGGTCGGCGGCGTTCGCTGCGGAGACGGCCTTGCTGATGGCGATGAAGGGCGTACGGCGCGGCACTTCCAGCAGCGGCAGCCCCTCATCGGTGGCGGCGTCGACGAGCGCCTGCGGAATGTCGTCGTAATGGACGCCGATGGCGAAGCCGAGCCCGACGACACCCGCCCCGGCCAGCCGCCGCACGTACCGGCGCATCACTTCCGGATCCTCGGCCTCAAGCTTCACGGCGGTGACGAGGAGGAGCTCACCGCCCTCCATGTAGGGCACGGGGTCCGGGAGCTCACTGACGTGGGCCCAGCGCACCGGCGTGTCCAGCCGGTCCTCCCCGGCGCGCACGGTGAGCTTGAGCGCCGAGTGGTGGACGAGCGAGGCGAGCGTGGGCGGCATGGACGGTATGACCTTAGGAAGAAGGAACGCAGGATTTTTCGGAGGTTTTTTCGCCGTCGCGTACGAACGGCTCATACCGATTGTGCCAGGACGTACGGGTCCTGCGCGCCGCGCCACTCAGCTCCGCAGATCCACCAGCAGCGGCGGAGCGTGCTCCCCCCGCACCGTGGTCAGGGACAGAACGGCATGCCCGGCGGGCACCGAATGGGCCAGATCCGACGCGGACCACCGCTCGCGCTCGACCTTCCGTACCGTGATCGCGTCCGTCGTCACGGCCTTGCCGGTCACGATCCGCCGGAAGACGTGAAAAGCCCGGGTAAGCGGCTGATCAGCGAAAACCGTCCGGCTCGTCACGTCACGCGTCTCGACCCACTCGGTGCCCCACGCCTCGGCGAACCGCTTCCCGTCCCACGTCGTGACCCCCGAGAAGGCCATCCGGCAGCCCACGGCGCCGAGCAGGGCCGAGTGCAGATTCTCGGGTACGTCGTCGAGCGACCGCAGCGTGATCACGGCGCCTGCGTGGGCGGAGCGCAGCCGCTGGATGCCTCGCACGGTCTCCGCGGTGATCGCGCGCGTCGCGTCGTCCAGCACGAGGCAGGCGAAGAGCGAACGGTCGGCGCGGTGCGCGGCGCTCGCCGTGAACTGGGCGAGTACGAGCCGGGCCAGCATCCGGGACGCCTCGGCGTGCCCGCGCTCGGGCAGGTCGATGCGGACGCGCAGCGGGTGTTCCAGGGAGCGGAGCGAGAAGGGCCGCGCCCGGCCGCTCGTGTCGAAGAACGAGGCGAACGCGGGCCGGTCGAGCAGCGCCACCCGGTCGGCGAGCGCGATGCCGGGGTCCCCCGGCGTGCCCGACTGCCGTGCGCGGGCGTCGAGTTCGCGCTGGAGGGCGTACTGCGAGCCGTCGTCGAGCGCCTCGCGCAGCGCGGCGAGCGCGGTCGGTACGCCGTCGAGGAGTTCGCGCAGTTCGGGTACGGAGGGGAAGCGGCCGTAGGCGGCGCGGTACGGGCCGAGGAGCTGGGCGAGGACGGTCGCGGCGCGGCGGCTGTCGACTTCGGGGAGATCGCCGACGAAGCCCTCGGCGAGCACGGCGGCGGCCTCGTCCGGGTCGGTGGTGCCGCCGTACAGGTCCAGGTCGTACACGGAGGCCGGGTCGCCGAGCTTGACCACGACGTCGTACGCCTCGTCCGGGCCGAGCTGCGCTCCGACGGCCGCGACGGCGATGACGGCGGCCTGGCCCGCGAGCGCCTGGAGCGCGAGCGATTCCACGACGGGGCGTACCAGGTCGCGGGTCTTGCCGGTGCCGGGCGGACCCACGGCCACGAGGGAGGTGCCGAGCAGTTCCGGGTCGAGGGCGAGGCCGGTGCCGCGCCGGGCGTACGGATTGCGTTCGCCGGGGTGGACGGTGCCGAGGCGGACCTGGCGGGCGCGGAGGTCGTGCGCGGCGGCGCGTACGGGCAGGTCGCGCGCCCCGGACGGGTGCGTGCAGGCGGCGGCGCCGTTGCGCAGGACGGTGTCGGTGAAGGCGGCCAGGCGGGACGGGTCGGCCTGGACGGACTGCCAGGCGCGGCGGATCCGGGCGTAGTCGACGTCGTTCATACGCCCGGATCTGGCCTCCTCCGCCAGGCGCGCGGCGGCTTCGGCCTGGCCGGCGGCGCGCAGCTCGGGCCACTCGGCGGGGTCGGCGGCGGAGCCGGGTTCGGTGCGGGGGTCGGGCACGGGGCCGGCTCCGGTGCGGGG
>NZ_JAGGOK010000070.1 GCF_018614615.1 Streptomyces sp. ISL-100
CGCCTCGTCGCCTACGTCGTAGCCGCCGAGCATGAGAGCGACACCAGTGGACTCCCCGCACTGGTACGGGAGTTCGCGACTGATCAGCTGCCCGGGTACATGGTGCCCTCCGCCGTTGTGGCCCTGGAATCCCTGCCGCTGTCGGCAAACGGCAAACTGGACCGCAAGGCCCTGCCCGCACCGGACTACTTCGACACAGAGGCGGCGGGCCGAGGCCCTGCGACCCTCCAGGAGGAGCTGCTGTGCGGCGTGTTCGCGCAGGTGCTGGGGATCCAGAGCGTCGGAGTCGACGACGACTTTTTCGCGCTCGGCGGGCATTCGCTGCTCGCGGTCCGGTTGGTCAGCCGGATCCGTACGGTCCTGGATGTGGAGGTGCCGCTGCGGGCGCTGTTCGAGGCCCCGACGGTCGCCGCTCTCGCCGCCCACCTCGTCGGCGCCGACACGGCCCGGCCGGCGCTGACGGCGAGGGAGCGTCCGGAGCGGGTGCCGCTGTCGTTTGCTCAGCGACGCCTTTGGTTCATTGGGCAGTTGGAAGGACCGAGCGCCACCTACAACACTCCGATCACCGTGCGGCTGTTCGGCGAGGTGGACCGGGACGCACTTGGTGCGGCGCTGCGGGATGTGATCGGCCGGCACGAGGTGCTGCGCACGGTGTTCAAGGTGGCGGACGGTGAGCCGTATCAGCGCGTACTGAACCTGGACGACCTGGCCTGGGACCTGAGCGTGGTCGAGCTCGCCCCGACGGAGATGAGCGATGCTGTCGCCGAGGCCACCAGGTATGCATTCGATTTGGCGTCCGAAGTGCCGATCCGGGCCTGGTTCTTCGATGCCGGGCCGGATGAGCAGGTACTCGTGGTCGTGGTCCATCACATAGCGAGCGACGGCTGGTCGCGGGCACCGCTGGCCCGGGACTTCTCCGCGGCCTACGAGGCGAGGTGTGAGGGCCGCACCCCCGAGTGGCAGCCGTTGTCGGTGCAGTACGCCGACTATGCCCTGTGGCAGCGCGAGGTGCTCGGTGGAGAGCGGGACCCCGAGAGCCTGATGTCCCACCAGGTCGCGTACTGGCGTGAGGCGCTGGCGGGGGCTCCGGAGGAGCTGGCGCTGCCCTTCGACCGTGCGCGGCCGGCGGTCGCTTCTCACCGTGGGCACACCGTGCCGTTGGTCGTTCCGGCGGAGGTGCACGCGAGCCTCGCGCAGGTGGCGCGGGCCGAGGGCGTGACGAGGTTCATGGTGCTGCAGGCCGCCTTGGCGGTGCTGCTGTCCCGCCTGGGCGCGGGCACCGACATCCCGATCGGTTCGGCACATGCCGGGCGTACGGACGCGGCCCTGGAAGGCCTGGTGGGCTGCTTCGTCAACACCGTCGTACTACGTGCTGACTTGACCGGCGATCCGACGTTCCGTGAGGTGCTGGCGCGGGTACGGGAGGCGGGCCTTTCGGGCTTCGCGCACCAGGATGTGCCGTTCGAGCGGCTGGTGGAGGAGCTTGCACCGAGCCGGTCGATGGCTCGTCACCCGCTGTTCCAGACCGTCCTGACGATGCAGAACACCATCGATGCAATGCCGGACCGGCCGGTTGCACGGGCCGGAGGGGAGCCGACGGACGGGCGGGCGGCGAAGTTCGACCTGGACGTGATGGTGGGGGAGGTGCTCGATGCGGATGGCGCCCCCGCCGGGTTGCATGGTTCGGTGACGGTGGCGGCTGATGTATTCGAGCCTGAGTGGGCTGGGCGGATCGCGCAGAGGTGGGCGCGGGTTCTCGAGTTGCTGGCTGGTGATCCGCAGATTCGTCTCAGTGCTGTTGACGTGCTCGATGAGGCTGAGCGGCAGCGGGTGTTGGTCGAGTGGAATGACACGGCGACCGATTCTGTGGCTCCGTTCGTTCACGAGCTGTTCGCGGCTCAGGTGGGGCGTACTCCCGATGCGGTGGCGATCGTCGCCGATGGCGTGGAGGTGTCCTTCGCGGAGTTGGATGTGCGGGCGAATCGGCTGGCGCATTATCTGGCTGGTCAGGGTGTGGGTGCGGAGTCGGTTGTGGGTCTGTGCCTGGGCCGGGGTGTGGAGATGATCGCCGGGATCCTGGCGGTGTGGAAGGCCGGTGCGGGCTATCTGCCCATTGATCCGGAGCAGCCGACCGAGCGGATCGCGTTCATGATGCGTGACAGCGGTGCGGTGCTGACGCTGACGACCGAGGAGATCCTTGACGAGCTGCCGGCCGGACGCGGGCGTCTGGTCGCGGTGGACGATGTCCTGACCGGGATGCAGCTGGCCGCGGCACCGACGACGGCACCGGAAGCCTGGGTGGCGCAGGGCTCGTTGGCCTATGTCATATACACCTCTGGGTCCACGGGGCAACCGAAGGGTGTGGCGGTTACGCATGGTTCGTTGGCGAACTATGTGTCTTCGGTGCCGGGCCGTGTGGGGTTCGGTGAGCCGGGTGGCCGGTATGCGCTGCTGCAGGCGCAGGCGACGGACCTGGGGAACACGGTGGTGTTCGCCAGCCTCGCGACCGGCGGTGAGCTGCACATTCTGGAGGAGGGTGCGGTCACCGATCCGCAGGCGGTGGCGGCCTATCTGGCCGAGCACGCCATCGACTGTCTGAAGGCGGTGCCCTCACACCTGGCGGCGCTGAGTGCGGCCGGCGGTGTGGAAGGCGTGCTCCCGGGGAAGTCGCTGGTGCTGGGCGGTGAGGCTGCTTCGCCGTCGTGGGTACGGGAGTTGATGGCTGCGGCCGGTGAGCGCGGGGTGTTCAACCATTACGGACCCACCGAGGTCACCATCGGCGTGGCGACCACCCGGCTGACTCCGGAACGTGTGGCGGGTGAGGCGGTCCCGGTGGGATCGCCGATCGGCAACACCCGCTTCTATGTTCTGGATGAGTGTCTGCGGCCAGTTCCGGTAGGTGTGGTGGGTGAGCTGTACGTCGCGGGCGCTGCTCTGGCGCGTGGGTATGTCCGTCGTGCAGGTTTGACGGGGGAGCGCTTCGTTGCTGACCCGTTCTCTTTTCCCGGGGAGCGGATGTACCGGACGGGTGACCGGGTGCGGTGGACGGCTGAGGGCCAGGTCGTGTTCCTGGGGCGGGCTGACGATCAGGTGAAGATCCGTGGTTTCCGGATTGAGCCGGGTGAGGTTCAGGGGGTACTGGCTGGTCATCCGCTGGTGGACCAGGCGGTCGTGATCGCCCGTACTGATTCCTCGGGTGACACGCGTCTGGTGGCCTACGTCGTCCCCGACGACGCGGAGAGCGTGGATGAAGAACTGCCCGTAACCCTGAGGAAGTTCGCTGCCCTGCGGTTGCCTGAGCACATGGTGCCCTCGGTGGTTGTGGTGCTTGACAGTCTGCCCCTGACAGGCAATGGCAAGCTGGATCGCAAGGCTCTGCCCGCACCGGACTACGCCGCCACGACGGGCGGTGGCCGTGGCCCGGCCACTGTTCAGGAAGAGATCCTCTGCCTGGCGTTCGCCGAGGTCCTCGGCCTGGAGAGCGTCGGTGTCGACGACGACTTCTTCGACCTGGGCGGGCATTCGCTGCTTGCCGTCCGGCTGGTCAGCCGGATCCGTACCGTGCTGGGCGTCGAGGTCGAGATCCGCGAGCTCTTCGAGGCTCCCACGGTCGCCGGCCTCGCTGCCGGCCTGGCCGACGCGGGCGCGGCACGGGCCCCGCTGACGGCAGCGGAACGCCCCGAGCGGATACCCCTGTCCTACGGACAGCGCCGCATGTGGATCATCGCCCAGCTCGAAGGTCCCAGCGCCACGTACAACATCCCGGTCGCCGCACGGCTGTCCGGCGGTGTGGACGCCGAAGCGATGGCGGCTGCCTTCCGTGACGCGCTCGCGCGGCACGAGGTGTTGCGCACCGTGTTCCCGGTCACCGACGGTGAGCCGTACCAGCAGATCGTCGACGTCGAGGAGCTGGCCTGGGAGCTCACCGTGGCCGATGTCGCCCCGGGTGACCTCGCGTCGGCCGTGGCCGAGGCGGAGGGCCACACATTCGATCTGTCCTCCGAGATCCCCATACGGGCCTGGCTGTTCCGGGCCGGACCGGCTGAGCATGTCCTCGTGGTGGTGGTCCATCACATCGCCAGTGACGGCTGGTCCTGGGCCCCGCTGGCGCGGGACGTCTCCACGGCCTACGCGGCCCGGTGCGAGGGCCGGGCTCCGGAGTGGGCACCGCTGCCGGTGCAGTACGCCGACTACGCCCTCTGGCAGCGCGACGTCCTCGGGGACAGTGAGGATCCGGACAGCCTGATCTCCAGCCAGGTCGGCTACTGGCGCGAGACACTCGCCGGTGTGCCGGAGGAGCTGGAGCTGCCGTTCGACCGGATGCGTCCGGAGGTGGCCGGCCACCGGGGGCACCGAGTACCGCTCGAGATCCCGGCGGATGTGCACGCGCGGCTGCAGGGGGTGGCGCGGGCCGAGGGCGTGACCATGTTCATGGTGCTGCACGGCGCCCTGGCGGTGCTGCTGTCCCGGCTGGGGGCGGGCACGGACATCCCGATCGGGTCGGCGATCGCCGGGCGCACCGACGAGGCGCTGGACGACCTGGTGGGGTACTTCGTCAACACCTTCGCTCTGCGCACCGACCTGTCGGGCGACCCGACCTTCCATGAGGTGCTGGAACGGGTGCGGGAGGCCGGTCTCGGGGCGTTCGCGCACCCGGACGTACCCTTTGAGCGCCTGGTGGAGGAGCTGGCCCCGACCCGCTCGATGGCGCGCCATCCGCTGTTCCAGGTGATGCTGCTGTTGCAGAACACCGCGAGCGCGGTGCTCGACCTGCCCGGTCTCGACGCCGGTCGCGGAGCGCAGACCGAAGTGCCGGCCGAAGCGCCGGCCGACGCGGGGCCCGAGAAGCCGGCCGACGCGGAGGCCGGTACATCCGTCGGCACGTCGGTCGTGAAGTTCGACCTGGACGTGAGCCTGGCCGAGACGTTCGACGCCCAGGGCGCACCGGCGGGGATGCGCGGCGGGATGGTCGCGGCGGCGGATCTGTTCGACCCCGAGTCCGTCGCCCGGATCGCTCAGCGGCTGGTACGCGTCCTCACGACCCTGGCCGCCGACCCGGGCATCCGGCTGAGCGCCGTGGACGTACTGGACGAGGACGAGCGCCAGTGTGTGCTCACCGAGTGGAACGACACCGAGGCCAAGGTGCCGCACGCGACGGTGGTCGAGCTGTTCGAGGCACAGGTCGCCCGTACCCCCGACCGGACCGCTCTGACCTTCGGGGACGTGGAGCTCGGCTACGCGGAACTGGAAGCCCGGGCGAACCGCCTCGCGCGGTACCTGATCGGCCGGGGAGTGGGGCCGGAGTCGGTCGTCGCGGTCGTCTTCGAGCGCACCGTCGACCTCGTGGTGGGGCTGCTCGCAGTGATCAAGGCAGGCGCCGCCTACCTGCCGATCGACCCGCACTACCCGGCCGACCGCATCGCGTACGTGATCGCGGACTCGGGCGCGGTGTGCCTGCTGACCGGCGAAAGCATGCGCGAACGGCTGCATGAGTTCGAGGTCGACGCCAAGGACGGAGCAGGCGTGCCCGTGGTGATCGTCGACGACCCCACCATGGCCGAGGAGTTGGCCGGCTACGCCGACGATGCGCCGGCCGACGCCGAGCGGACGACCCCTCTGCTGCCCGAGCACCCGATGTGGGTGATCTACACCTCCGGGTCCACTGGACGCCCCAAGGGCGTGCTCGTCGAACACCGGGCGATCGTGAACTTCCTGGCCTCCATGCAGGACAGGTTCACGCTGGACGCGGACGACCGGCTCCTCGCGGTCAGCACGCACGGCTGCGACATGGCGGGCTTCGAGTTCTACCTGCCGCTGATCAACGGCGCGAGGCTGGTGCTCGCCGCGCAGGAGCAGGTGCTCGACCCGTGGGCGCTGCGCGAGGTGATCCGTTCCACCGGTACGACGATGGTGCATGCCACGCCGAGCCTCTGGCGCGGCCTTGTGGCCGACGCCGACGACCCGGTGGACTGGACACGGGTGCGCGCGATGATCGGCGCCGAGGCACTGCCCAGTGACCTGGCACGCACCATGCTGGCCAGGACGCCCACCCTGACGAACCTGTACGGCCCGACCGAGACCACGGTCTGGTCGACCGCCGCGGAGCTTCGGGGTGACTCGGCCGACGTGTCGTCGATCGGCGGCCCGATCGGAAACACCCAGGTGTACGTCCTTGACGACGCGCTGGCCCCGGTACCCCCGGGCGTGGCGGGCGAGTTGTACATCGCCGGCAAGGGCATGGCGCGTGGATATCTGGGACGGCCGGGTCTGACGGCGGGCCGCTTCGTGGCCTGTCCGTTCGGCGCTGCCGGTGAGCGGATGTACCGTACGGGCGACGTGGTGCGGTGGACCGCCGGCGGCGAGCTGCGGTACGTCGGACGCTCCGACGACCAGGTGAAGGTGCGCGGGTTCCGCGTCGAGCTCGGGGAGATCGAGGCGCTCCTGGCCTCGCACCCCGAGGTGTCGCAGGCAGTGGCGCTCATACGGGAGGACAACCCCGGCGACCAGCGGCTGGTGGCCTACGTCGTGCCGACCCGGGATGCCGCGAGCGACGCGACCGACGGGCTCGCCCAGGCGGTACGCGCGATCGCCCAGGACCGGCTGCCCGGGTACATGGTGCCCTCGGCGGTGGTGGTGATCGAAAAGCTGCCGCTGATGCCGAACAGCAAGCTGGACCGCAAGGCACTGCCGGTCCCCGACAGCACGGCGGGGGAGGAGACCACCAACTGGGAGGTCAACTCGGTCGAGGCGAATGTCTGCGCGGCGTTCGCCGAGGTCCTCGGGGTGGAGTCGGTCGGGGTGGACGACGACTTCTTCGCCCTTGGCGGACACTCCCTGCTGGCGGTCCGGCTGGTGGAGCGGCTGCGGGCGCGTGGAGTGTCGATCGCGGTCCGCGACCTGTTCGCGGCCCCGACCGCCGCCGAACTCATGAAGCGGATGTCCCTGTCGTCCGTACGGGACTCACTCGACGTCCTGCTGCCGATCCGGACCCAGGGCAGCGAGCCGCCCTTCTTCCTCGTGCACCCCGCGGGCGGGCTGAGCTGGTGCTACATGCCACTGGCCCGGTACGTCCCGGCCGACATCCCGCTGTACGGACTGCAGGCCCGAGGCCTGGACGGAGCGGGCGAACTCGCCGGTTCCATCCGGGAGATGGCGGCGGACTACATCGAGCAGATCCGCTCGGTGCAGCCGAGCGGTCCGTACCACCTTCTGGGCTGGTCCTACGGAGGTCCGATCGCGCACGAGATGGGCGTTCAGCTGCAAGCCGCGGGAGAAGAGATCGCGGCCCTGGTCATCATGGACATGAGCCCGTGGGTCCAGCAGCCGGACGAGGAGCCCGCCGGGCAGGGCGACGAGCCGCAGGAGGATCTGGAGGCCAAGGTGGACCGGCTGCTGGACGTCGTGCGCCAGGAGGCCGGCAGTACTCTCGGGGCGGTGACCGACGAGGAGTACCGGAGGTTCGCACGCGTTCTTCAGAACCACCGGACGATACGGGTCGGTCATGAGTTCGGGCGATTCGACGGTGATGCCCTGCTGATCGTGGCGGAGGAGGACAGGCCGGAGGACGGTCCCACCGCCGAGCACTGGAAGCCGTATGTGGCGGGTGAGGTCTCCGAGACCGGAATTCCGTGCACTCACTACGAGTTGGGCAGTCCCGAGGCTCTGGGCACGGTGTGGTCCGCCGTGTCGGATTGGCTGGGACGCGAGGAGTGACAACGCGAAGGGAGCTCCCGCCATCTGGCGGGAGCTCCCTTCGCGTGGGGGTGTTCGCACTTCATCCGGGCGCTTACGGCATCGGGATCCCGTCCACGTGGTCGGTCAGCAACGAGGTGACCAGGCCCGGTTCGACGTTTCCGCCACTGAGCAGGACTCCGACGTCGGTCCCGCAGTCGGCGGCGTGACTCAAGGCCGCCGCCAGCGCGGTGGCTGCCGCCGGCTCGATGACCAGCCGGGAGTGGAGAAAGGCGGCGCGCAGCGCATCGGCTATCGCTGATTCCCGTACGGTGACGACCGTGGCAACGCTCTGCCGGGCGAGGTCGAAGGGAAGGTCGCCGATCCGGTCGGGGCGGAGCCCGTCGGCGATGGTGTGCAGTGCGGGAACGGTCACCGGCCGCTGTTCGCGCAGTGCGGCGGTGAACGCGGGCACAGCCTCCGGCTCCGCCCCCACCACCGTCACGTCGTGCCCCGAGGCCGCCAGGCAGGCACCGGCGATCGCGCTGCCACCGCCGATCGGCACGACCACGGCGTCCAGCCGGGTGCCTTCCCCGGCCACCTGGCTGATCAGTTCGGCTGTGGCGGTTCCCTGGCCCGCGACTACGTGCGGGTTCTCGTAGGGGTCGACCACGTCGTACCCGTGCAGCTCCCGCAGTTCCTCCACCACGGCCACCCGCTCGGCGAGCCTGGTGCCGACGAGTACGACCTCGGCCCCGGTTTCCCGAATACGCCGGACTTTGGCCGGTGCCGCGTCGGAAGGCAGCACCAGTGTGGTGGGTAACCGGTATTCGCCGGCGGCCATGGCGACCGAGATCGCGTGGTTGCCCGTACTCTGCGCTATCACGCCCCGGCTCCCGGCGGCGGCCAGTTGCTCCACGGCCAGGAGCGCTCCCCGGATTTTGAATGACCCACCGCGCTGCAGGTTCTCGGCCTTCAACCACAATCGGGCGCCCGAAAGCGCGTCCAAATGGTCCGAGCGGACAACCGGAGTCCTCCATACCCGTCCGATCAGCCGCCGCTCCGCGCTGTCAATGTCGCCGCGGGTAAGTCGCGGAGTGCATTTTGTCGCCGCGGAAAATGCGGATGTCTCCTGCGTCCACGTTTTCCCCATGGGGGTCTCCTTATGGGGGATCGGGGAATGCTGTAGGCGTGCCCGTCATCGTTGCATGGCAGTTCTCGCGGGCGGAAGGTTCAGACGATGACGCATATGTACCGTCCAAACCCTGGTTACTTGACTTCAATAACCTCGGTGGCATTAGGGCATCAGACCATTGGGGTACCTCTCAGGAGGCAGACGCCTGCCCCCAAGTACCCCCGGTGGAGGGATGACGTCCGGGGCCGGCAACGGCACCGTTGGGAGCGTGATCGAAGCCAATGAACTGACGAAGCGCTACGGCAGTACGACGTCCGTCAACTGCCTGAGCTTCACCGTGCGCCCCGGGCGCGTCACCGGGTTCCTCGGCCCGAACGGTGCAGGCAAGAGCACCACGCTGCGGATGATCCTGGGGTTGCACGATCCCACCAGCGGATCCGTCACTGTCGACGGCCGCAGCTTCCGGGACCGCCCCCGCGGGTTGCGGCACGTCGGCGGGCTGCTGGACGCGCACGACGTACACGGCGGGCGCAGCGCGCGGGCGCATCTGTCCATGCTGGCCCGCAGCAACCGCATCCCGCGGCGCCGGGTGGGCGAGGTACTGCAGGAGGTCGGCCTGGCCGAGGTGGCGGGGCGCAGGATCGGCGGCTTCTCACTCGGCATGAAGCAGCGGCTCGGAATCGCCGCCGCTCTGCTCGGCGACCCGCCGGTGCTGCTGTTCGACGAGCCGCTGAACGGGCTGGACCCCGAAGGTGTGAAGTGGCTGCGCGGGCTGTTCCGCCGGCTGGCTGACGAGGGCCGTACGGTGTTCGTCTCCAGCCATCTGATGAGCGAGATGGAGAACACCGCGGACGAGCTCATCGTCATCGGCCGGGGCGAGTTGATCGCCGCGGAGAGCTTGGCGCAGTTCTCCGCCCGCGGCTCCGGCACGAGTGTGACCGTGCGCACGCCCGACGTCGCCGCGCTGACAGCGATTCTGACCGACGAGGGCGCGACGGTACGGCTGGACGCCGGCGGCTTGCTGACGGTCACCGGCATGGACGCGGCCACCATCGGAGACCTCGCCTTCGAACACGTGGTGCCGGTGCAGGAGTTGACCACCCGTACGTCCTCGCTGGAGGACGCCTTCATGGAACTCACCGCCGACAGCGTCCAGTACCTGGCAGGAGAAGGCCGATGACCGCCCCGACGACCGAGCAGTCCCTCACCGCGCCGGTGACGGAACCCCGAGCCCGGTTCGGCGACCTCGTCGCCGCCGAGTGGCTGAAGCTGTGGTCGCTGCGCTCGACGCCCTGGGCGCTCCTGATCAGCGCACTGGCCGTCATCGCGTTCAACGTGTTCACTGCCTACGACCACTACCGTTACTGGTACGAGTACGACGCGCTCGCCCGGGCCGAATTCGTCAGTCGCGGCATCGCGACGGCCGACGCCTTCACCGGCAACGCCGCCACGGCCCTGCTGCTCGCGGCCGGCTCCATCGGTGCGGTCTCGATCACCAGCGAGTACAGCACCGGGCTGATCCGCACGACCTTCGCGGCCGTACCGGCCCGCCGCTCGGTACTGGCGGCCAAAGTCGTCGTCATGGCGGTGGTCATGACCGTGTTCGGCGCCGTCGTCGCGGCGGCTTCGTTCGGTCTGACCCAGGCGATCCTGTCCGGGCGGGACGCCGCGGCCTCGATCGGTTCCCCGGGCGCACTGCGCGTCGTCGTGGCCTCCACACTGCTCGCGCCGGTCGCCGCGCTCGTCGGTCTGGCTCTCGGCGCCGTCATCCGGCACAGCGCGGGCGCCGTGATGGGCTCCTTCGCCATCCTGCTGGTTGTGCCCACGGCACTCAGCGACGACCGTTACCTGCCGGCCGTCATCGATCACGTGCTGCCCTACAGCGCTTGGATGCGCCTGTCCGATCTCGCCTACGATCCCAACGTCGGCCACCCCTACCCGTGGACGGTCGCCGGCGCATGGGTCGTGCTCGCGGCCTGGGCGCTCGTCGCCGCCGTCCTCGCCGTGACCACCGTGCACCGCCGCGACCAATGAGCGCGTAACCCGTCATGACGACGACCGGCCTCCGCTGCTTGGGCAGCGGAGGCCGGTCTGTTTCGTGGCGACGCGCATGCGTTCCCGCGCTGCCCGGTGCTGTTCAACTGCCGCAGTAACGCAGTTGAACAATGCGCCCGCGCCAGGAGAGCCCGCCCATCGCTTCCGCTTGTGTGTTCAAGCGTCGTGAGGATGCAGAGTCTTGATCGACCGTGTGGCGCGGGCCATCCTCGGATAGGAGAGCACCCTGTGTGCGGCGAGCCGGATGTGATTTCGTCGGCGCACTGAACTTCAGGTCTGTGTGTTTTCCCTGTGGTTGTCTGTTTTCTCTGCGGTCCGGTGTGGCGCCATGGGTAATTTGCGGTGTGTCTCGGGCCGGTAAAAACGTTTTCGGTTCTCCTGGAGGGATGGGGTGCAGATGTCTGATGAGCAGGTGTTTCTGCGGTCGAAGGTCATAATTGAGCCGCTGGTGGACAGGTTCGTCGCCCAGCCGCACACGCTGGCGCCGATCGAGGCGGCGATGAATCTGGCATTCCTGCATGTACCGCTGCTGGAGTCGTATCTGCAGTCTCCGCAGGTTCATGTCGCGGCCAGTAACAACCCGGAGCTGCGCGGCGGCTACTTCATCAATATCGCGGAGGAGCGTGCCGACGAGGTGCGCGATCTGCTGTCCGCGATCAAGCAGGACCGGGCAGACATGCTGCGCTTCGCCGAGGCGATCGCCGCCGGCCAGGAGCTGCTGCGGGCGAACGCGACCGGATTCGATCTGACTCCGCTGTACCCGAAGCTGCCGCCGGAGCTGGGCGGCCTGGTCGAGCTGGCGTACGACACCAACAACCAGGCGCAGATGCGTTTCATGGAGCCGGTGATCTACAAGAGCCCCGTCTACACCGAGGCACGCCAGTCGGTGCAGCTCTCGTTCGAGACCGGGATCGAGCGTCCGTTCATCCTGAGCACGCCGAGGCTGAAGTCACCGGACGTTCTGGAGCTGGATATCCCGTTCCGGCACGCGGGACTTGAGGAGCTGTTCAAGACCCGAGTACGTCCGACCACACTGGGCCACCTGCGCGAGGCGCTGGAGCTCGACGACGCGCAGGCGGCTCAGCTGTCCACCATGCTGAGTGCGCGGCCCAGCCTCGCCGAGGACCGTCACATCGAGGGCGGCGGCCGTATCCGGTACTTCGGGCATGCCTGTCTGGTCCTGCAGACGCCCGAGGCAGCCATCGTCACCGACCCGTTCATCAGCGCGGACAGCACCGCCGGCGACCGGTACACCCTGGACGACCTGCCGGACTTCATTGACCTGGTCCTCATCACGCACGGCCACCAGGACCACATCGTGCTGGAGACGCTGCTGCAGCTGCGCGGGCGTGTCGGCGCGATCGTCGTGCCGCGGTCCTCGCGCGGCAACCTGGCCGACCCGTCGATCGCCCTGATGCTCAAGCACCAGGGCTTCCCGGTCATCGAGGTCGACGACTTCGATGAAGTGGAGTTCCCGGGAGGCAAGATCACCGCGACCCCGTTCCTGGGTGAGCACTGCGACCTGGACATCCGCGGCAAGTCGACCTACTGGGCCGAGCTCGCCGGCAAGAAGATCTACATCGGCGCCGACTCCTCGGGCATCGACCCCTCTCTCTACCGCTATGTGAAGGGGCACCTGGGTACGGCCGACTACGCCTTCCTGGGCATGGAGTGCGACGGTGCGCCGCTGACCTGGCTCTACCAGGCGCTGCTGACCATCCCGGTCACCAAGAAGATGAGCAACTCGCGCAAGCTCTCCGGCTCGAACGCCGAGCAGGCCGCCGCGATCATGACCGAGCTGGGCGCCAAGGAGGCGTACATCTACGCCATGGGCGAGGAGGACTGGCTCGGCCACGTCATGGCCACCACGTACACCGAGGACACCTACCAGATCAAGCAGATCGACGAGTTCCTGGCGTGGTGCGCCGACCGCAACATCAAGGCGGGACACCTCTTCAAGCAGCAGGAGTGGCGCTGGTAGCGAGGTGTTCCCACACCCCGGCGAAACCTGACGAGCACGCACCGACTTCTGGCGACCAGCCCCTTCAGGAGGTACTTCCATGGCTGTGCACGACATTGCGTACGCTGAGTTGTACACGAAAGACAAAGTGTCCACTGTCAACTACTTTGTCTCGGCCATGGGCTTCACACCGGTCGCGGACTCCGTGGAGGTCGACAGAAGTTCGGTGCTGCTTCGTCAGGGCGAGGTGCAAGTGGTCGTCACCTCGGGCCGGGGTATCTGGAAGTTCCTGGATGACCACGGGGATGGCATCGCCGATATCGCGATGACGTGCGACGACGTGACGGCGACCTGCGAGGCGGCGGTGGCAGCCGGCGCCAAGGTGGCCGACTCCGTGCAGGGCAACCCGGTCGTGTCGGGGTTCGGCGACGTCTCCCACACCCTGCTCCCCCTGGTCGAGAGCCCCGCGAGCCGACTGCCCAAGGGCCGTAGCTGGGTCGACACCCCGCAGCCGCCCGCCCGGCCGGCGGAGCGGATCCAGCTCCTCGATCACGTAGCGATCTGCCTCGAAGGGGGCAGCCTCGAGCGTTACGCCGATTTCTATCGCGACGCCTTCGGTTTCTCCCGCTTCTCCTCGGAGTACGTCGCCGTCGGGGGCCAGGCGATGGACTCGGTCGTCGTGCGCAGCGCGTCCGAACGCGTCATATTCACCCTGGTCGCACCGGATCCCGGGAAGGAGCCGGGACAGCTCGACGCCTTCCTGGAGCGCAACGGCGGCCAGGGAGTGCAGCACCTCGCGTTCCTGGTCGAGGACATCGTTCCGGCCGTTCACGAATTCCGGGACCGCGGTGTGGAGTTCCTCAGCACCCCGGACTCGTACTACGACCTGCTCGCCGAGCGGATCCCTGAGACCGGGCAGCAGATCGCGGCGCTGAGGGACGCGCAGGTACTGGCCGACCGCGACGAGTGGGGCCACCTCCTGCAGCTGTTCAGCCGCTCCCCGTATCAGCGCAACACTCTCTTCTTCGAGCTCATCCAGCGCGAGGGCTCCCGGGGATTCGGCAGTGCCAACATCCGGGCCCTGTACGAAGCGGTGGAGCGCGACCGGCTGACCGCCGGATGAGCGACGCAGGCTCCACCACCGCCGGGAGCCCGATCACCCTTGCCGACTACGCGGCCGAGGCGCGGCGGGGCATGGATCCCGCCGTCTGGGACTTCCTCGAAGGAGGCGCGGGGGAGGAGCGGACCCTCGCGGCCAACCTGGAGGTCTTCGACCGGACGAGGATCCGCCCGCGGGTGCTTACCGGCCTGGGCGTGCCCGACACCAAGACCGAGATTCTCGGACGGACCTGGGCGGCGCCGCTCGCCGTCGCGCCGATGGCCTATCACACGTTGGCTGACCCGGAGGGCGAGGTCGCGACGGCACGCGGCGCGGGAGCGGCCGGTGGTGTCCCGCTCGTCGTGAGCACCTTCGCCAGCCGTACGTTCGAGGACATCGCCGCAGCCGCCGCCGGCCCCCTCTGGCTCCAGGTGTACTGCTTTCGCGACCGCTCCACGACGCGGCAGCTCGTCGAACGCGCCGAGCGGGCCGGCTTCGAGGCACTGGTTCTCACGGTGGACGCACCCCGGCTCGGCCGCCGGTTGCGCGACCTGCGCAACGACTTCCGGCTGCCGCCGGGGACCGGGCCGGCCAACCTCAGCGGCACCGGCTTCTCCTCACCCAGCGGTCATGCCCTCGCCGAATTCGATTCTTCCCTCGACTGGTCCGTGATCGAGTGGCTGCGCTCTGCCAGCTCGATGCCCGTACTGCTCAAGGGCATTCTCACCGCCACCGACGCCCGGCAGGCGATCGACGGGGGTGCCGACGGCATCGTGGTGTCGAACCACGGCGGCCGACAGCTGGACGGCGCCCCGGCGACGCTCGAGGTGCTGCCGGAGATCGCCGGAGCGGTCGCGGGGGCCTGCCCGGTGCTCCTCGACGGCGGGATACGCCGCGGGGCAGACGTACTGGCATCCCTGGCCCTGGGCGCGGACGCGGTGCTCCTCGGACGCCCTGTGCTGCACGGGCTGGCCGCCGGCAGGGAGGAGGGGGTGGAGCGTGTTCTGGGCATCCTCACCGACGAACTGACAGAGGCCATGACGCTCACCGGCACCCGTTCCGTCGCCGACGCGGGGCCCGGACTGGTGCAGGCCCAGCCGGGTGGCGCGCGGATGTCCGGCACGGCGCCCGCACCCATGGTGCCTGCCCGTACGGTCCCGAGGCCGGCGGCCGCGGACGATGGTGGGCTGCGGAAGCAGGACCTGCACGGCAGCGTCCGCGACCCGGTGCTCGACACGATGAACTTCCTCAACGAGATCACCCACCGCTACCCCGAGGCGATCTCGTTCGCGCCCGGCCGCCCGTACGACGGCTTCTTCGAGACCGAGCAGATCTTCACGTACCTCCGCCGCTACGTGGACCACCTCGCCGAGGGCGGGGACTCACCCGGCCAGATCCGCTCCGCGCTCTTCCAGTACGGCCCGACCAGTGGCCAGATCCGCGAACTGATCGCCGACTCGCTGCGCCTGGACGAGGGCATCGACGTACCCGCGGAATCCATCGTGGTCACGGTCGGCTGTCAGGAGGCGATGTTCCTCGCGGTACGGGCGCTCATCTCGGGGCCCGAGGACGTGCTGCTGGTCTCCAGCCCCTGCTATGTGGGCATCACCGGCGCGGCCCGCCTGCTCGACGTCGTACCGACCGCTGTCGAGGAGGGCGAAGGCGGATTCCGTTGTGCCGATCTCGAGGCGGCGATCCTTGCCGAGCGCGCGCGAGGACGCCGGCCCCGGGCCTTCTACGTCGTTCCCGACCACTCCAACCCCTCCGGCACCACCATGTCCCTGGAAGCGCGCCGGGAGCTTCTCGACCTGGCCGCCCGTCAGGACATTCTGATCCTGGAAGACAGCCCCTACCGGATGGTCAGCCCGGGGAAGCAGCTGCCGACCCTCAAGTCCCTCGACCGTGAGCGCAGAGTCGTTCACCTGGGGTCGCTCTCCAAGACGCTCTTTCCGGGCGCCCGGGTGGGTTTCGCCGTCGCGGACCAGCTCGTCGTGGACAGCGCGGGCCGAACCGGACTGCTGGCGGACGAACTCACCAGGATCAAGAGCATGGTGACGGTGAACACCTCACCGGTGAGCCAGGCCGTCGTGGCGGGCATGCTCCTCTCCGCCAACGGCGGGACCGCGCAACTCAACACCAGGACGGCCGCGTACTACGGCGACGCGATGCGCGTAACGCTTCAGCAGCTCGAGGAGTGCTTCCCCGAGGACGAGCGGGCAGCGCTCGGCGTCAAGTGGAACAAGCCCGCCGGAGGATTCTTCCTGGCGCTCAGTGTTCCCTTTCGCGCGGACAATGCCGCGCTGGTGCGTTCCGCGGAGGAGTTCGGAGTCATCTGGACGCCGATGTCGTACTTCTACCCCCAGGGCGGCGGAGAGCACACCCTCCGGCTGTCCGTCAGCTACCTGACACACGAGCAGATCGCGGAAGGCATCGCACGGCTCGCGCGTTTCGTCAGAGCCGCGGGTGAGGGGTGATCACGTTCTGACGTGTTGTTGTCCGCCCCGAACCCCAGGAGCTCCACCATGCCGGTGACCACTCGGACGTACCACTCGATCACCGAGGCGCAGATGATGCCGCGCCTGATCCGCCTCGGCCCCAACCTGTACGGTGCGGCCTTCACCCTGATGAAGCTGCTGCCCGCCACCTACATCCTCCAGCGCGCCGATGAGCGCGGTGAGCTGGGCCCCGGCACCGTGATCGTGGAGACGACGTCCGGTACCTTCGGGCTGGCCCTGGCGATGCAGGCGGCGCTGCTGAAACGCGAGCTCATCCTCGTCAGCGATCCTGCCATCGACGCGAACCTGTACCGGCGACTGACCGACCTCGGCGCCAAGGTCGAGATCTGCCCGGAGCCCGCTCCGGTCGGCGGATTCCAGGAGGCGCGGCTGCGCAGGCTCGCCGAGATCCGAGCCGAGCTGCCCGACACCTTCTGCCCCGAGCAGTACAGCAACCCCGACAACCCGCGCTCGTACTCAGTGGTCGCGGAGCAACTCTCCCAGGCCCTCGGCACGGTCGACTGCGTCGTCGGCCCGGTCGGTTCCGGCGGCTCCATGTGCGGCACTGTGCGCGGCCTTCGCGAGCGTAGTGACCACACCCTTGCCATCGGCGTCGACAGTCACCGCAGCGTCCTGTTCGGCCAGCCCGACGGTGAGCGCCCGCTGCGCGGCATCGGCAACAGCCTGTGGCCCGCCAACCTCGACCACAGCGTCTTCGACGAGGTCCACTGGTGCTCGGCCGGCGAGGCCTACGCCCAGGCCCGCGACCTGCACGCCCGGCATGCCCTCTTCCAGGGGCCCACGAGCGGCGCCGCGTACCTGGTCGCCCGGTGGTGGGCGGAGCGCCACCCCGACCAGCAGTGCGTCGTCATGCTCCCCGACGAGGGCTACCGCTACCAGGCAACGGTGTACGACGACGCGTGGCTCGCCGACAACGGTCATCTGCTCGCGGAAGCCGGCAAGCCGGTCGAGCCCGTGACCGTCGACGGACCCGATCAGGCCGACGACAGCTGGACCCGCCTCGCCTGGGGCCGCCGCTCCTACGACGAGGTACGGGGCACCGTGCCCCGCTTCTCCACCTCTTCCGCCGAGCGGACCCTGTGATGACGGGCACCGGGCGGCTCACCCGCATCCTGGGCCCGCGCACCCGCCGCGTCGTCTACGGCGAACCCGGCCCCGACGAGATCCGCCGCGAGCTGGAGCTCACCAGCACCGTCGACCTCGCGCACGTCGTGATGCTGACCGAGGCCGGGCTGCTCCCCGCGCCCGCGGCCGCCGCACTCCTCGCACAGATCAAAAGCCTGCGCGCGAACGGCTTCCGGGAGCTGTACGGCCTCGACGCGCCCCGTGGCCTCTACCTCATGTACGAGGGCCACCTGGTGGCCGAACTGGGAACGGACATCGGCGGAAAGCTGCACACCGGGCGCTCCCGCAACGACATCAAGGCGACCATCACGTCGATCAGGCTGCGCGGCGAGCTGACCGACCTGCTGGGCGACCTCCTGCGCCTCCAGGCCGCGCTGCTGTCCCGCGCCCGGGTTCACCGCGACGTCGTCATGCCCGTCTACACCCACTTCCAGCCCGCGATGCCCATTGGCTACGGCTACTACCTCGCCGGCCTCGCGACCGCGCTCGACCGCGACATCGCCGCCCTGCGGCACGCCGTCGACGAGCTGCGTCGCTGTCCGCTGGGCGCGGGCGCCGTGGCGGGCACCGACCTGCCCATCGAACCGGCGCGCACCGCCGCCCTGCTGGGCTTCACCGAGCCGCCGCTGCACGCCACCGACGCGGTGGCCGCTCGCGACACCGTGCTGCGCGCGCTCGCGGCGGTCGCCTCGGCCGGACTGACCCTCAGCCGCCTCGCCACCGACCTCCAGCTGTGGAGCACCCAGGAGTTCGGCTTCATCGAGTTCCCCGAGCGGCTCGTCGGCGGCAGCTCGGCCATGCCGCAGAAGCGCAACGCCTTCCTGCTCGAACACGTCAAGGGGAAGGCCGCGGTCGCCGTCGGCGCCTGGACGGCGTCGGCGTCCGCCATGAAGTCGACGCCTTTCACGAACTCCATCGAGGTCGGCACGGAAGCGGTCGCCGTGGCCTGGCCCGCGTTCGCCGCCGTACACGACTCCGTGCTGCTCGCACAGGTCCTCGTCACCGGGGCCCGGCCGGACGCCGCGCGCATGGAACAGCGCGCGAGGGAAAGCTTCGTGACCGCGACGGTGATCGCCAACCGGCTGGTCGCCCAGGGCGTGCCGTTCCGTACCGCGCACCATGTCGTGGGCGCCGCCGTCCGGGAGGCCGTCGAGGCCGGGGACACCGAACTGACCAAAATCACGCTGCCGGACGGTGTGCTGACGGACATGGGCGCCGAACTCCCCTCCCTGCGCGACGTGGTCGCCGCCCACAACCGGGGTGGGGGCCCCGGCGAGTGCGACAGGGTGGTGAGCGTCCTGCGACAGGCTCTCGCCGCCCACAGCGACTGGCTCACCGCCCACCGGACCCGCGTACGCGAAGCGGGCCGGGAGCTGGACGCGGCGGTCGACGCCGTCGTGGCACAACACGGAACTGGAGGCACCGCGTGAGCGGGGCAACACGCACAGAGGCGAGCGGGACAGGGCCCGGCAGGCCCTGGTTGGCGTTTCTCGAAAGCAACACCACTGGCACCGGGCGGGAGTTCTGCGCCGCCGCGCGGGCGCGCGGGTTTCGCCCCGTGCTGCTGACACGGGACCCGGGCCGTTATCCGTACGTCTCCCAGGACGGCGTCGCCACCCGGGTGCTGGACACCGGCGACCTGTCGGCCGTCCTCGACGCCTGCGCCGCGCTCGTCGCCGACGGAGGCCTCGCCGGAGTCGTGTCGAGCTCCGAGTACTTCGTGTCGGCGGCCGCCCACGCGGCCGCGAAGCTCGCACTGCCGGCCGCTGACGGTGACGCCGTCGCCCGCTGCCGCGACAAGGAAGCCCAGCGCCTGGCACTGGAAACCGGCGGGGTGCCGGTGCCCGCGTTCGTGGCCGTCGACGACGTGGAGAAGGCGGTACGGGCAGCCGACGCGATCGGCCATCCCGTCGTGCTCAAACCCGTGAGCGGGTCCGGTTCCGTCGGCGTACGGCTGTGCCGCGACCCGGACGAAACCCGGTCGTGGGCGGGCGAACTGCTCGGCCGGGCGACCGACGAGCGTGGAAACCCCCTGCCGACGCGGATCCTGGTCGAAGCGGCCGTCACCGGGCCGGAGTTCTCGGTCGAGACGTTCGACGGCGCCGTCGTCGCCGTCGTCGCCAAACACCTCGGACCGCAGCCGTACTTCGTGGAGACCGGGCACGACGTACCCGCGCCCGTGCCGCACGCGACCGCCGCCGCGCTCGGTGACACCGCGCTGAGGGCCCTGTCCGCGCTCGGCCTCGGCTGGGGCGCCGCCCACACCGAACTGCGCATGTCCGCCGACGGCCCCGTCGTCATCGAGGTCAACCCGCGCCTCGCGGGCGGCATGATCCCCGTCGCCGTACGCGCCGCCACCGGCGTCGACCTCGTCGACGCGGTCATCGCACGGGCGGCCGGCCAGACCCCCGCGCCCGCCGCGTCCGGCGCCGGACACGCCGCCGTTCGCTTTGTCCGGGCGGAGAAGGAGGGCCGGATCGCGGCCGTCGACGGGGTGCAGGCCGCCGCGGCGGCCCCCGGAGTCGTGGCCGCGACGGCCGGCACGGCCGCGGGCCGGACCGTCCGCATCACGCACTCGTTCCAGGACCGCCTGGGCTGCGTGGTCGCCACCGGCCCCGACGCGGACCGGGCGGTGCGGCGGGCCGAGGCCGCCACACGGCTCATCAGCGTCCGCCTGGAGAACCCGGCGACGCCGGAGGAACCGCGTATCCCCGACACATCGCACGCACGCACGCACGGACTGGACAAGGAGTCGGGCGCCAATGAATGACGACACGAAGAAGCAGGCGTTTACGGGGATCCCCCGGTGGACCGCGCCGTCCGGCGGCGAGCAGGGCGCCGGCCTGCACCGCACGGTGCTCTCCCCGGACCTCACGGGTGAGCTGGAGCGTACCGCCACCGAACTCGCCACCACGCTGCCCGCCCTGCTGATCGCCGCGCACGCGCGCGTCCTGGCGAGCGTCGCCTCCGAACGTGACCTCCTCTTCGGCTACGTACCGCAGCCGGGCCGGAGCGAATCCCCGCTGCGGCTGTACGTCGCCGACTCCACCTGGGCCGGCCTGGTCGGCGCCGCCGCCGAGGCCGCGGCCACCGGGCACCACGCCGAATCCCGTCCCGAAGTGGTGCTCGACCTGGCGCGGCTCGCTGCGGACGCCGACGCCCCGGGCGATTCGCCGGGCGACTTGCCGGGCGACGGCGTCGTACTGCGTGTCGCCTGGGAACGCGAGGGCGACGGGCTGGCGCTGCGCGTCCTGTACGACCGGGGCGCGCTCGACGCGACGTACGCCGAGCGGCTCGCCGGATACCACCTCACGGCGCTGCGCCTCCTCGTGGCCGGTCCGGGGGAGCGGCACGACCGGCAGAGCCTGCTGTCCGAGGCGGAGGTCGACACGCAGCTCTACGGGCTCGCCGGGCCCCGGGCCGCACTGCCGGACCAGACCTTCGTCGACCTGTTCCAGGAGCGGGTCCGCACCGCCCCCGACGCCATAGCCGCCCGGCACGGCGCACAGCGGTGGACGTACGCGGAACTCGACGCGCGCGCCAACCGCGTCGCGCACGCGCTCCTCGCCGCGGGCGCGGGCACCGAGGACGTGGTCGCCGTCGTCATGGACCGCACCCTCGACTGGATCGCAGCCGCGATCGGCGTCTTCAAGGCGGGCGGTGTCTACCTCCCGGTGCGCCCCGACTTCCCCGCCGACCGCGTCGCCGCCCAGTTCGACCGGAGCGGCTGTGCGTTCGCGCTCACCGAACCGGGCAGCGACAAGCTCGTCGAGGACGCACGCGCCGCGGTCACCGCGCCGCCCGTCGTCCTGTCCGTCCCGGCGATCCATGCCGCGGGCGGCCCCGCCGTGCCGCCCGCCGTGGCGGTGGCTCCGGGGCAGGCGGCGTACATCTACTTCACCTCGGGCTCCACCGGCGCCCCCAAGGGCGCCCTGTGCGAGCACGTGGGTTTCCTCAACCACCTCTACATGAAGATCGAGGACCTGGGGATGGGGGAAGGGCCCGACGAGGTCGTCACGCAGACCGCCTCCCAGTGCTTCGACATCTCCCTGTGGCAGTTCGCCGCACCGCTCCTGGTGGGCGGCACCGTCCGGATCGTCGACACGGACGCGCTCCTGGACGTCGCCGGCTTCATCGACGAGATCGTCGACGGGCGTGTCACGGTGGCTCAGATCGTCCCCTCGTACCTGGAAGTCATGCTCACGCACCTGGAGCAGCACCCCCGCGACCTCGGCGTGCTGCGGATCGTGTCGGTGACCGGTGAGGCACTCAAGTACGAGCTCGTGCAGCGCTGGTTCGCCGCTTTCCCGGGCATCAAGCTGTCCAATGCCTACGGTGCGACCGAGGTGTCCGACGACACCATGCACGAGATCCTCGATGCCGTGCCCGAGCGTGACTTCGTGACGGTCGGACGCTCCCTGCGCAACGTCAACACGTACATCCTGGACGAGAACCTGGATCTCGTACCGCTCGGCTCGGTCGGCGAAATCGCCTTCTCCGGAGTGTGCGTGGGCCGCGGCTACATCAACGACGAGGAGCGCACCCGCGAGGCGTTCGTGGCCGACCCGTTCCGGGCGGACACCCGGATGTACCGTACGGGCGACTACGGGCGCTGGCTGCCCGAGGGCCGCATCGAGTACCGGGGGCGCCGCGACGAGCAGGTCAAGATCCGCGGATTCCGCATCGAGATCGGCGAGATCGAGAACAAGCTCCTGTCCATGGAGGGCATCCGGGAGGCCGCGGTCGTCATCGACGGCGCCACCGGGGAACAGCGCAACCTCGTAGCGTTCTTCAGCAGCGCCGGCACGGTCCCCGCCGAGCAGGTCCGCGACTTCCTCGCGGCGCTCGTTCCCGACTACATGATGCCCACCTACTTCCACCAGCTGGAGCGCCTCCCGCTCACCGAGAACCTCAAGGTCGACAAGAAGGGCCTGGCACGTCTCGCGGGCACGCTGGGCCACGGAGGCGCCACCTACGCCGCGCCCATCACCGACTCCGAGCGGCGGCTCGCCATGCTCTGGGCGGAGGTCCTCGGCGTACCCCTCGAACGGATCGGGCGGGCCGACAGCTTCTTCGAGCTCGGCGGCACCTCCCTCGCCGCGGTGCGCCTCCTGGTCCGCCTCGACCGGGCTCTCTCACTCAAGGACCTGGTCGCCCATCCGGTCCTCGCCGACCTCGCGGCCGCGCTCGACGAGCGTGGCCGCGGCGAGGCACAGGACGCGGCGGCCGGGCTGCTCCAGCCGCTGTCCTCCGTACGCACCCCGCACCACACGCTCGTCTGCTTCCCCTACGCGGGCGGCAACGCCGTCAACTTCCGCTCGCTGGCGGCGGAGCTGGCGCGCGACGGCATCGCCGTACTCGGCGTGGAACTGCCCGGGCACGACTTCGTCGACGACACCGAGGCCATGGAGGACGTACCCGCCGTCGCCCGCCGGGTGCGCGACGAGATCGCCGAGGTTATCTCCACGCCCGTCCTGCTGTGGGGCCACTGCGCCGGCGCCGCGGCCGCCCTGGAGACGGCCCGACTCCTGGAGGAGGCCAAAACCCCCGCGGAACGTGTGTTCATCGGCGCCCTCCTGCTGGACGACACCGAGACCCTGCGCGCGGAGATGGCCGAGGTGTCCGACGCCGACAACAACGCCCTGCTCGGCCGGCTGCGCGCCGACAACGCCTACGTCGAACTCGACGCCCTCAAGCCGGAGCGCGCCGACGTGGTGGGACGCGCGTACCGGCACGACGTCCTCACGTCGAACACTCACCTCCTGCGGATTCACGAGGACGCCGCGCCCCACCGGGTCGAGTCCCCGGTCGACGTCGTCCTCGCACGGGACGACGCCTCCACAGAGCGGTTCGGTGAGGGATACGGAGACTGGAAGGCCGTGTCCGACCGGGTCACCGTCCACGAGCTGGAGCAGGGCGGTCATTATTTCGTCAGTACGCGGCCGGCGGACACCGCGGACCTGGTGCGGGCCGCTTGCCCGCGGCCGAAGCGACAGGACTAGGCAGGCCACGTGACCATGTTCCGGACACTCGCTGCACGGCCGGACTACCGACGCGTGGCCGCCACCGGGGTCAGTGCGGCTTTCGGTACGTTCGGGGAGCTGCTCCAGGGGGTGCTGCCCGAGGACGACGGCAACTTCCTGGTGACGCTGCCCGTCGCCCGCTGGGCCATGGCGCGCTTCGAAGTCCACCCGGAAAGCAGCGAGTTGCTGGTCTGGCCACCCCACAAAAAGAAGGCTCTGCGGCTCACTTCCATGATTCTTCAGGACGTGGGGCGGCCGGCGGGAGGCGCCCTGAAGATCGACAGCATGCTGCCCGAAGGCAAGGGCCTCGCCAGCTCGTCCGCCGACCTGGTGGCCACGGCCCGGGCGGTGGCCAACGCTCTGGACGAGCCCATGCCGGCGCGCCGTATCGAGTCCTACCTCGCCCAGATCGAGCCGACCGACGGCGTGCTGTACCCGTCGGTTGTCGCGTACCACCACCGCAGCGTCCGACTGCGGGCCTGTCTGGGCTCACTGCCCTCGATGGCGGTGGTCAGTGTCGACGAGGGCGGCGAGGTCGACACGGTGAAGTTCAACAACATCCCCAAGCCGTTCACCGTCGACGACAAGCGGGAATACGCGCGCCTGCTCGACCGCATCACCCACGCGGTGCGCCGCCGCGACCTGGCCGAGGTCGGCAGGGTCGCGACGGCCAGCGCCTGGATGAACCAAACCCTGCGCCACAAATGGTCGTTGCAGGCCATGACCGCCATCTGCGAATCGGTCGGTGGTCTCGGCGTGGTCGTGGGACACAGCGGCACCACCCTCGGCGTCCTTCTGGACACCAGGCTCCCGGACTGCCCCAGCCAGCTGGCGGCCGCGGCGCAGGCATGCCAGGAGCTCGCCGGCAACGTCACGGTCTACCGCACACTCAGCTTCGACTGAGGCCAAACCCTTTCTCGTACGAGAGGTGGCGCACCCGGCACCGGGATGCGCCACCTCTCGCGTACGGCTCGAAAGCTCAGAGGCGCAGCGGTTCGCCCAGGCCCACGACGATCTCCCGCGCGCCCCGGTAGGGCTCGCGGCTGTGCGCCGTACGGATGTTGTCGACGACCAGGAGGTCGCCGCGCTGCCACGGTTCGCGCACCGTGTGCCGCTCGTACACCTCGTTGATGTGGTCGACGGTCTTCCGGTCGAGGGGCGAACCGTCACCGAAGAAGGTGTTGAACGGAAGGCATTCGGAGCCGAACTCGTGAGTGAGGAACTCCCGCACCTCGGGGTCCATCGTCCATTCGTTGAGGAACGCGATCTGGTTGAACCAGCAGCGGTCACCGGAGTCAGGATGTGCCACGACGGCGGCGCGGGTCTGCGTGGTGACCAGGCCGTCGTCCCCCTGCCAGGATGCCTCCAGGCCATTGTTCTCGCAGTAACGCTCCACCTCCGAGCGGTCCTTGGTGCCGAAGGCGTTCTGCCAGGCGGTGCCGACCAGCGGGTTGTAACTCCGGGTCAGACGCCAGCCGTGCCGCTCGAAGCGTTCAACGAGATCCGCCGGCAGATCGCGCAGGACGGCGCGCGCGTCCGCGACGGCAGTGACGCCTCCGGCCACTGGCGGCGTGACACAGGCGAACGCGAGCAGTCGGGGGACCTCGGTGACGTAACTCAGCTCGTGGTGCATGCACATGGGCTGGTCGGCGGGCCAGTGCGACGACGAGTACACACCGCCGCCGTAACTGTCGCGCGGCGCGAACGCCTCGCGCTCGGCCATGCCGTCCACGATGACCGCACGCACGGCGGCGACGGCCGCGGCGCGGTCACCGATCGGCAGGCCGCGCACGAGGACGGCACCGTGGGCCGCCACCGAGTCCCGGATCCGGGTGCGGTGTTCGCTGATCCAGGACGCGGCGTCGGGGCAGGGGCCGGCATCCAGGCGGGCGAGGAGGCCCGTGAGCTGCTCGGACATAGAGATCTCCGTGTCTCGTGGGGAGAAGGGGCGTCGGCGGCGGCAGCGGTCGAACGAGCCATCTGCGCCCAGCATTTGATTTTCTCCGAGCACGCACAGGGCGTCCATCCCCACGCCTGTGCACACATTTCCGGTGCCATGTACGCATCTGGATGACCCCAGAGTTGTACATCCCGGGGAGGAGATGGGGCAGTGGCATCACCTTGGAGGGTGAGCCGGATCCAAGCTCAGCGGCTGATGTGATTGAACACGGTCACACGTAACCTCGATCTTCGGCGCTGGTCGCCGTTGAAAGGTGAAAGGTCAGCGATGAGCTACGAGTTACCCCCACAGGGGCTGATACGTCCTGCGTCCGCCGGTCGCAGGTATGCGGGGCTGCGTGTGACGTCGGTGGCGCTCGCACTGCGCTGGGGGTCGCAACGATGGCCTTTCGTGGAGGACGAGGTGGCGGGCCTGCGGCCGTTCGTACGCCCGGGCGCCGTCTGCCTCGACATCGGCGCCGAATACGGCCTCTACACCTGGGTCCTGTCCACGCTGGCCGGACCGTCCGGAGCGGTGCACAGTGTCGAACCGCTGCACGGCCCCGCGAAGTGGCTCAGCACCGCGGCCACGGTGCTCGGCTGCGACAACGTCACCGTGCACCGAACGGCCCTCGGCGAGCGGGAGTACCGGGGCACGATGAGTCTGCCCCGGCGCCGACTGCTTCCCGTACACGGGCGCGCCTATCTCACCGAGGGCACTTCGGGGCCCGGCCCCAACGTCGAATTCCCCAGTTCCAGCCCGGTGGACACCCCGGTACGGACAGTGGACGGCCTGTGCCGTCGCATGGGGCTGGACAGGGTCGATTTCATCAAGGCCGATGTCGAAGGGGCGGAGGCAGCCGTTCTGTCGGGTGCTCAGAGCACCCTGCTGCGCCACCGGCCCACTCTCCTGCTGGAGATCGAGGACCGCCACCTCGCGAAGTACGACGAGAAGTCGACCGACCTCGTTCGCCGGCTGAACGAGCTCGAATACGACATGTACCGCTGGCGGAACCGTGGTTGGGAGCGCGTGGCGGACGTCACTGACGACTGCCGCAACTACCTCTTCACAGCCCGGCCGATTCCATCCAGCTGAAGGAACTGACACCCCCATGGGTTCCACTCTTGTCATAACCAACGACTTCCCGCCCCGTCAGGGCGGGATCGAGACGTTCGTGCACGCGATGGCCACGCGGATGCCGGACGACGACGTCGTTGTCTACACCTCGCGCGAGCCCGGTGACACCGCCTACGACGCGACACTGCCGTTCCCTGTCGTACGGGACTCCAGCGGCATGCTGCTGCCGACCGCCCGGGTCACCCGCAAGGCCATCGAGATAGCCAGGGCCCACGGATGCGACCGGGTCTGGTTCGGGGCCGCCGCGCCACTGGCACTGATGGCGCCGGCCCTGCGCCGCAGTGGCGTACGCCGCATGGTGGCGACCACCCACGGTCACGAGATCTGGTGGGCCAGGACACCCGGTGCGCGTCAGCTGATGCGCCGGATAGGCAGTGGCGTCGACGTCGTCACCTACCTCGGCCAGTACACGCGCGCCCGGATAGAGCCCGCGCTCGGTCCGCGTGCGCGGATGAGCCGCCTGGTGCCCGGTGTCGACGCCGAGGTGTACCGGCCGGGAGCGGACGAGGGAGCCGTCGCCCGTCTGCGGGCCGAACTGGGCCTCGACGGCAAGCGCGTGATCCTCTCGGTGTCCAGGCTGGTCCCGCGCAAAGGGCAGGACACGCTGATCCGCGCCATGCCCCTGGTCCAGCAAGAGGTTCCCGACGCGGTGCTGCTGGTGGTCGGTCAGGGCCCCAACGAAGCCCGGCTGCGCAAGCTGGCCCGGCGTCACGCCGAGGGCTCCGTGCGGTTCGTGGGCGGCCTGTCGCACGTCGAGACACCGCCCTATTACGCCGCGGCGGATGTGTTCGCCATGCCGTGCCGGTCGCGGAAGGCCGGTCTGGAGGCGGAAGGGCTCGGGATCGTCTTCCTGGAGGCAGCGGCGAGCGGCCTGCCGGTTGTCGTCGGCAGGTCGGGTGGCGCCCCGGACACCGTGCTCGACGGCCGTACGGGCCGGGTCGTGGACGGCACCGACCCCGCCGCGACAGCCGACGCGCTCACCCGGATACTGCTCGATCCCGACCGCGCCGACATGGGTGCCGCGGCCCGTCGGTGGGCCATGGAATCCTGGTCCTGGGACGCGTCGGCACGCCATTTGACACACCTTCTGACGCCCGAGCACGTCCCGGTGGCCACGCGGTGCGAGGAGTAGCAACGGGGCGGCGGCTGTCACTCCTCGGACCGCTCCACCGGGCGCTGTCTGTCAGCTCTCGGTCCAGCCACGACTCTTGGCGAACCCCGCGAGCCCGCCGCGGATCTGCAGGATCTGCTCACCGGTGAGCGAGGGCGCTGCCTGGAGCAGGACCTCGGTCACCTCACCGATGAACTCTGCGGCGCCGAGCACATCACACAGGGAGTCGTCACTGTCCACCTGCCGGGGCACGGCGGCCGCAGAGGCCGCCGGAGCGGGCCTCGGTGGCGTCAGCGGCGTGCCGTCCGCGCCCTCGGCGAGCCGGACGGACGACGCCTTCAGCCCTCGGTCCCCGTCCTCCACCTCGAACTCGACCGCGGTGCCGGAGCGAACGTAGGCCCCGTCAGTGAGGTTCGGGGCTGAGACCGATCTCCTTCGACGGAGCCTGCTTGGCGAACTGAGTGCGGTAGAGGTGGGCGTAGAGGCCGCCCGCCTCCAGCAGTTCGTCGTGGGTTCCACGCTCACCGATCCGGCCGGCCTCCACGACCAGTATCTGGTCGGCCTCGCGGATGGTGGACAGCCGGTGTGCGATCACCAGCGAGGTACGTCCGGCCAGTGCCGTGGTGAGCGCCCGCTGGATGGCCGCTTCCGACTCCGAGTCAAGGTGTGCGGTGGCCTCGTCGAGGACGACGACCGGCGGTGCCTTGAGCAGCAGCCTGGCCAGGGCGATCCGCTGCTTCTCGCCACCGGACAGCCGGTAGCCGCGGTCCCCGACCACGGTGTCGAGGCCGTCGGGGAGGGCGCGGATCGTGTCCCAGATCAGCGCTGCCTCACACGCCTCGATCAGTTCGTGCTCGCTCGCATCGGTCCGGGCGTACTCAAGGTTGGCCCGCAAGGTGTCGTGGAAGAGGTGCGCGTCCTGCGTGACAACGCCGACCGTGTCCCGCAGGGACTGCAGCGTCAGGTCCCGCGTGTCGTGGCCGCCGATCCGGACCGCCCCCTCATTCGGGTCGTAGAGGCGGGGCACGAGCTGGGTGATCGTGGTCTTGCCCGCGCCCGACGGCCCGACCAGTGCGGTCAGCTTGCCGGCCGGGACGCGGAAGCTCAGCTCCTTGAGCGTCCACGCGTTGTCGGTCCGCTCGGGCCGGCGAAACGCGATGGACTCCAGTGAGGCGAGGGAGACGTCCTCGGCGCTGGGGTAGCGGAAGCTGACCCGGTCGAACTCCAGGTCCGGCGCGTCACCGTCACTGCCACCCGCTGCCTCCCGCGACCGGACTTCGGTCAGCGAACTGGCGCCGGACCGCTCAGCGATGTGCGGCTTCAGATCCAGTATCTCGAATACCCGGTCGAAACTGACCAGGGCCGTCATCGCGGTCGCCTGCATCGTCGACAGCTGGTTGACCGGCCCGTAAAGCCGCATGAGCAGAGTGACCATGGCCACCAGGGTGCCGAGCTCGAGCGCCCCGGAGATGGTCAGGGCTCCGCCCAGGCCGTAGACCAGAGCCGTGGTGAGCGCGGTGAGCACGGTGACGACGATGCCCAGTACGTTTCCGTAGACCACTGACATGACGGAGATGTCGCGGACCTTGCTCGCTTTGCCCGCGAACAGTCCCGCCTCGTCCTGGGAGCGGCCGTAGAGCTTGGCGAGCATCGCCCCCGAGACGTTGAACCGCTCGTTCATCATTGAGCTCATATCGGCGTCCAGCTGCATCCGTTCCCGGGTGAGCCGCTGCAGTCTGCCCGCGATCAGCCGGGCCGGCAGAAGGAAGCACGGGATCATCACCAGTGCTGCGAGGGTGATCTGCCAGGAGAGGTAGAACATCGCCGCGAGCACGAGAATCAGGGTGAGTACGACGGACACCGACTGGGACAGCAGCGTCGTCACGGCCTGCCGGGCCCCCACGACATCGGTGTTGAGCCTGCTGACCAGTGAGCCGGTCTGAGCGCGGGTGAAGAACGCCAGCGGCTGCCTCTGGACATGCTCGAACACCTTGGTGCGCAGGTCGTACACCAGGCCCTCGCCGATCCGGCCGGAGCACCAGGCATTGACGTACATCGCCCCGGCCTCGACCAGTGCCAGCCCGGCCACGAGCACGCACAGCCACACCACAACCGCGGTCCGCCGCTCCAGGATCCCGTCGTCGATGATCGCCTTGAGGATCAGTGGACCTGCGGCCGTGATGACCGCCTGAGCGATCGTGGCCAGCATCAGGAGGGCCATCGGCCATCGGTACCGGAGGGCGTACGGAAGAATTCTCCGCACGGTGCCCGGCTTCACGCGCTGGCGGGTGATCGATTCGTCCTTGAAACGTCGCCCCGCCCGGCCCGTCGCGGGGCCGCCCTTCGTCGCCATAGATTCCTGCCTCGCGGTCGTGATGGCCGTCAGTATTTGTCGAGGAATTCGATGATCGCGGCGTTGACCTTCTCGGGGCGTTCCAGGTTCCCGAGGTGGCCGCAGTCGGGAATCTCCTCGTAGTCGCAGTCGGGAATGGCGTCCGCTACTTCGGCGACCAGGTGGGGCGGGCAGATCAGATCGTCGGTGAAGGCGATGGCGCGGCAGGGCACGGTGATCCTGCGCAGGGCTTCGCGCCGGTCTCCCATGGTGTCGACCGCGGCCTGCCCGTCAGCGGTGTTTCCGTTGTCGGTGAGTTCGAATATGTCCAGCCATCCGGACACGGCGGCTTCGTCGTTCAGCGTTGCCGGAGACAGCATTTCGAGGACTGTCCTGGCGGCCTGATAGTTGGCCGGCAGGCGGATGCCGCTGTCCCGCAGTGTCCGTTCCGCTGTCAACAGCGCCTTGCGGGTCGCGTCCGATCGGGCTCTGGTGGCCATGAGGACCATGGAACGCACCAGGTCCGGCCGGCCGATCGCCAGTTCCTGGGCGATCATGGCGCCCATGGACGTCCCGATGATGCGGCATGGGCCGAGGCCCAGCGCCTCGATCAGTCCTGTGGTGTCGGCGACCATGTCGGCGAGCGCGTAGTTCCCCGGAGGCACGTCCGAGGGCGCGATGCCCCGGTTGTCGAAGACGATCGTCTCGTAGCCGGCGCGATGCAGCGCCGGCGTCTGGTGCATGGTCCAGACATGGCCTGCCGCTCCCGAGCCCATGATGAGGAGTACGGGCTCTCCCCGGCCCGAGCGCTGGTAGGAGAGCCGGATCCCGTTGGTCTTCACGAAGGGCATGACACGCCCTCGTCGGTGGTCGTTGCGGGCAAGAGGGCCTCCTGGTCGTCGTAGAGGGAGCGGTCCAGGGGTGGCAGACGGCAGCGTGCGCGCGGCACTGGGCGATGGCCCCCGGCTCTTTTGGCCCCGTGGCATCCGTGGCATCCGGGGTGGGTTCCGGCCCGCCCGGTTCACGCCATGGCTCCCGGCGCCCCACCATGGCACCGTGCAAGCACGCTGATCAAGGGCAGCACACGGAGTGAACCAGCTCGTTCCCAGCCGGCGGCCGCCCGTGCAACTGATGCATCGGCGCAGTTGAACGGGCGATTGCGAACGAGTGGAGTCCGAAGCCGCGGGCCGCTGTTGACGCGCTCACCGAGGCTGGGGCCATAGTGGATCTCGGCGGGGGGCCGAGCGACGTACGAGGCGGCCACTGAGTACGGAAATGGGGCAGGTGACACAGCCCCGGTGACTGCCCGCCACCGACGTGATCCACATCATGAACCCAATGAAAGGACGACGTGGTGACGAATCCCTTCGACGACCCCGATGCCGAGTACATGGTCCTGGTCAACGACGAGGGCCAGCACTCCCTTTGGCCTGTCTTCGTAGAGGTACCCGAGGGCTGGGAGACCATCTTCGGGAAGGCGGGGCGCCAGGAATGCCTCGACTTCATCGAGAAGTCCTGGACCGATATGCGCCCCAAGAGCCTTATCGAGGCGATGGCGCAGAAGTAAGCCCGGCTCCATCACGTCGCCGACCGCGTCTTCGTGGTCGGCGACGTTGGCGTGTCGCCACTCCGACGCCGGCCGGGCGATGTTGGGCGCCCGTGACACGGGCGCCCAACTCGCCGCTTGCCAACAGTGGTCAGGTCACTGTCCTGAAGCCTTCCGGGGGACGGAACGGTCACGCTCGTCCAGGTGCTGCGCGAACTCCAGCCACGTCGCCGCGTACTGCCGGGCGAGGCTCCCCACCAGGGCTCCACAGTGAGGTGGCACCGCGGCGGTCAGGGTGGACCATCCCTCCATTGCCACCGCGTTCTGCTGCAGGAGCCGCAGAAGGTGTCGTCCCTCCTCCTTGAGGCGCAGCGACGGATCCCGCAGCAGTTTCTCGAGCACCGAGGCCGGATCCGGCTGAACGAGTCGTGGCGTCCGTCCCGGTCTTCGCCGGTCTCCCTGGGTGGCCTCCGCCGTGTCGCCGTCCGCTTCGGCCGCGACTGGCGCTTCCGAGGCCTTGGCAGTGTTCGGCGGTACAGCTGCGGGCAGCTCACCTGACTGCAGACGCTTTCGGACGTCGCTGGCCGTCGCGGGCGAGATCGACGCCAGCCGCGCTATCTCACGCAAGGAAGCCTGGGGGTTCTCGGCTATCACCTCGGCGGCCCGCCACCGGCCTTCGGCGCTGCTCAGGGGGCGTACTCTCCCGTCGCGGCCGATGCGTGCGTTCAACTGCGGCACGGAATCGGTTGAACGGCGCCGGATGGACGCCACGGCCCTGGCGCCCAGCCCCGAGGCCCGGGCGATCGCCCGGTCGGACATATGCGGATGCGACGCCACGATCCGTGTGGCAGCGATGCGACGGTCGGCCTGCGACAGCGGGAGGCCGTGCGCGATATTCGCTTGGACGGAATGCAGGAATGCGTCTTCGGCGGTGCCTTGGAAATATTCGACATCGATGGTGTCCTGACCGCGGATCAGCGCGGCGAGCAGGCGGTGCATTCCATCGATTACGCGCATGTCGGATCTGCGGACAAGTATGGGAGGTAATGGCCCGTCGATTTCGGCCAGTCGGGCGACGTGCTCCTGGTCGGGCCCCTCGGAGCGCGGAGACTCGCCAGGCAGGAGTGTCGCGATCGGAACAGGGACGACAACCTTCTGCTCACGAGCATCGGGGAGAACCGATGGACCGGTCGAATGCGTCGTCGTTTCCATGTGACGTGTTGAATCGAGTGTCTCTGTGTCAGGAGAATGCAATTCGTCCACCCCGTTGGTTGTGCTCATGATCTGGCTGCCGTGAGATTCCGGCGGATTCGCGCCGTTGGTGCGCAGCAGCCGTTGCATGCCGGCGTTCCGTAACCTCGTCCCAAGATGTTGATCTCGGCCGGGCACCGCACAGTCGTGTCCTTCTTTCCCCTTGGTCATGTGGCTGGGCCCCAGCGCCCGCTTGGACCCCCGTGCGCCTGGTACGAGCCCAGGTTCACAGTCGCCACGTTGTTGTTCTGCTCGTTCAGGACGGGATTGCCGCCCCGAAACACCGACGCCTCTACCCGTTCCAAGAAGTGGCGTCGCACAGCACTGTTGTTGAGCTTTCCCTACATTACGCGCACGCGCACGCGCAGTCGCATTTCGCGTGGTCGTTCGAGCCTTCGGCTTCGCACCAAGACCCGCACTCATGTTCGTCATTCGCCGCAGCGCTGTCGAGGCGTTCAAGGTCACCCGGGCGCGTGGTGCGCCGGTGTGATGCCGTCATTGCTGTGATCCGTGCCAGCGTGACCGGAATGATGGGTGCGCCGGCGACAGCGGGGCTGGGAAGCCGAAGGCCGAGACTGCGCAGCACCGTTCCGGCGGGGTGCGGGGGAGTGGGGACGCCGCGCACCAATGCGACTCTCTCGCCCGAGGTCGCCGCTCTTGATGAGGAGACGCAAACGGACCGCACCTTATCAGATTGGTGCTGACTTCCGTCTGCCTTATTTTCGCAGTGTGTTGGCCGAACTAATGCTTTCTATTTCCGTCGTCTCGCGTACACAGCCAGGCCCCACTCGCTACATAACGAAGCCGTGGGGGAACGGATCAGTCGGATCGAGGAGATAGTTCGCAGTCCCGGTGATCCACGCCCGGCCGGAGAACTCCGGCACGACGGCCGGCAGGCCGGCCACCTCGGTCGCCGCGAGCAGGTGTCCGGTGAACCGGGTGCCGATGAACGACTCGTTGACGAACTCCGCGTTCAGCGGGAGCTCCCCGCGAGCGTGCAGCTGCGCCATGCGCGCCGACGTTCCGGTGCCGCACGGTGAGCGGTCGAACCAGCCGGGGTGAATGGCCATGGCGTTACGGGAATGCCTCGCATCCGACCCCGGGGCGATGAACTGCACATGCTTGCAACCGCCGATGAGCGGATCCAGCCGATGCACCGGCCGCCTCTGCTCGTTCACCGCCGCCATGATCGACAGGCCGGTGGCGAGAATCTCGTCCTTGCGCGCCCGGTCGAACGGGAGCTCGAGCTGCTCCAGTTCCACGATGGCGTAGAAATTCCCGCCGTACGCCATGTCGTAGCGGACGACACCCACGCCCGGGACCTCCACGGCCGCGTCCAGCTCGGTGACGAAAGCATCCACATTGCGCAGGGTGACGCGTTCGGCCACCCCGTCGCGGACGGTGACGCGCGCCTCGACCAGCCCGGCGGGTGTGTCGAGGCGTACGACGGTCTCCGGCTCGGTCACCGCGACCATTCCGCTCTCCACCAAAACGGTGGCCACGCCGATGGTGCCGTGTCCGCACATCGGCAGGAATCCGCTGACCTCGATGTAGAGCACGCCCCAGTCGGCGTCGGGCCGGGTCGGCGGCTGGAGAATCGCGCCGCTCATCGCCGCGTGTCCACGTGGCTCGTCGACCAGATACCGGCGCAGCGGGTCGAGGTTGTCCACGGCGTAGCGGCGGCGCTCGGCCATGGTGTCGCCGGGGACAGGGCCGACACCGCCCGTGACCACCCGGGTGGGCATGCCTTCGGTGTGGGAGTCGACCGCGCTGATCGTACGGACCGAACGCATCAGGCCGACCGCTTCCCGAGCGCCGCGACGGCGCGGGCCACGTCGGCGCCGATCTGCTCACGCTGAGCCGGGGACAGGGGTCCGCGGGGCGGGCGGCAGGCGCCGCCGAACCGGCCGACCTGCTCCATGCCGAGCTTGATGGCCTGGACGAATTCGGTACGGGAGTCCCAGCGGAAGGCAGCGACCAGTGGCTCGTAGAGCGCGCGGGCCTCCTCCAGCTTGCCGGTGGTGGCCAGCTCGAACAGCAGGGCCGACTCGGCGGGAAACACGTTCGGGAAGCCGGCGAACCAGCCGGTGGCTCCCATCAGCAGGCTCTCCAGCACGACATCGTCGGCGCCGCTGATCACCTCGAGGCCGGGCGCCCGTTCCTTGATCTCCAGCACGCGTCGCACGTCGCCGGAGAACTCCTTCACCGCGACGATGTTGTCGATCTGCGCGATCTCGGCGAGCAGGCCGGGGGTCAGGTCGACCTTGGTGTCGATGGGGTTGTTGTAGACCATCACCGGAAGGCCGACGGACGCCACCGCTTCGTAGTGCGCCAGGACTTCGTCCCGGTTGGCGCGGTACATCGTGGGCGGCAGGCACAACAGTCCGTCGGCCCCGTCCTCGGCCGCGATCTGCGCCCAGTGCAGGGCCTGGTGTGAGCCGGCGCCGTGCACTCCCACGACGACCGTGCCGGAGCCGTCCACCGCCTCGATCGCGGTACGGGCCACCGCCCGCCGCTCCTCGTCCGTCAGGGACGAGTACTCGCCCAGCGAGCCGTTCGGGCCGACTCCGTGACACCCGTTGTCCACCAGCCACTTGCAGTGTTCGGCGTAACGGTCGTAGTCCACTGCGAGCCCGGCCGGCGCCGACGCGCTCTCGTAATAGGGGAGGGCTGTGGCCACGACGACGCCGCCGAGACCCCTGAGCTCGCCGAGCCCCCCATGAGTACTGAGCTGCTGCGTGGTGTCGCTCACGAATCGTTCTCCTTTGTCGGGTCGGGGGGCGCGGCCAGTTCGCCGAGCCGAATGGGCTGGGCGATCGGCCGACGGTGCGGGCAGGCGGCCGGCATCCCCTCCACGGGGCCGGCGCCGGCAGCGGGTGAACTGCCCAGCGCGCTGAGTTCGGCGACCGTGGGGCCACAGATACGGGCCTGACACGGACCGAGGCCGGCCCGGGTCTCCAGCTTGGCGACGCGCGCCGCAGCGCCTGCCGGGTTGGTGAGGGCCTTACGGAGCGTGGCGTAGTCGGTCTCCTCGCAGCGGCAGACCACCGTGTCCGGCCGCAGCCACCCGGACCAGGCCGCGCCGATGGGGTGCGCCCGGGCCAGCCGCTCGGCGAAGGCCCGGCCCTGGTCCCTGCTCCGGCGCAGGCGGCCCAGGGCAGGGGCCGCCGGGTCGCCGCTGCCGGCGATCCACCCGGCGACGGCCCCCTCCGCGCGCGCGGCCACGGCACCCGCGATGCCGGTGATCTCGCCGGCGGCATACGTCTCGGGGCGGCTGGTCCGCTGGTCGTCGTCGACCGCCACGAATTCGCCGCCGTACGACACGTGCAGCGCGCAGCCCGCGGCCAGCGGCAACTCCAACTGCGGGCTGAAGCCGTGCGTGACGCACAGCGCGTCCACCGCCGTGGTCCGCTCACTGCCAGGCAGCACCGACCAGTCCGGCCGCAGCCGCGCGGTGACGACCTCTTCCACCCGGCCCTCGCCGCGGGCCTCGACGACGCCGCGCCCGGTCCGGTACGGCACCCGACGGCGGATCAGGCCCGCCGAGTACACGAAGAGTTCGCGGGCCTTTCCGGCCGCCTGTGCGGTCAAGTCCCAGGGGCGGCTTGACCAGCCCCGCGCCAAGGTGGCCGGTCCGTTGGCCTCGAGTACCTCCAGTACCCGGGAGCCGGCTTCCAGTAGCGACGCGGCCACGGGAAGCAGGAACGGTCCGGTGCCGGCGACCACCACGCGGTCACCGACCACCACCCGTTCCCCCTTGGCCAAAGCCTGTGCCGCGCCGGCCGTGAACACCCCGGGCAGCTCCCAGCCCGGAAAGGGCAGCACCCGGTCGTGAGCACCGACGGCGAGCACCAGCGCGTCGGGAACGAGCACATGGCGCCGCCGGTCACCCCCGTCGGCCTGGCCGCGCAGTACGTGCACCCGTGGCGGGCCCGGCTCACCCGGAGCCGGACGCTCCAACGCCCACACCGCGGTCTCCGGCCACCACGTACAGCGCGGATGGGCCAGCACCCGCCGGCGCCGGCGGTCGAAGGCGCCCCAGCCGTGCTGGAGCCGCTCCGGGTGGGCGGCGGCGTAGGCAGCGGGCAGCATCCGGTGGTACTGCCCGCCGGGCTGCTCCGCCGTGTCGACCAGCGTCACATCGGCGCCCGCGCCGAGCGCCGCGCCGGCCGCCGCGAGGCCGGCGGGACCTGCGCCGATCACAACGACATGACGGGGCGTCACTCCTCCTCCTCAACCCGGGACTGGGTGGTCACCACGTCGCCGTCGCGGGCCCGGCGGCGGCAGGCGCGCACGTCGCGCTCGGTGCCGACGGTCACCACGCAGTCGAAGCAGACGCCGATGCCGCAGAACGCGCCGCGGGCGGCGCCGGAGGGACCGCGACGCCAGGCCAGGCGGTCGGCGGCGAGCATCACGCCCGCGAGACTCTGGCCGGCGATACCGTCGAGGGGCTCGCCGTCGACGGTGATCCGCAGCGGCCGGTCGTGCCGTCCGGTGGCATCGCTCTCCACTGGGACACGTCGCGGGCTCATACCGTCTCCTCATTTCCGGTGCGCGCGGCGGCGCCGAGTACGGCCGGACGGTCCACCCGGAACGCCGTCGCGTCGATCTCCGTCGGCTGATTGAGCATCAGGTCGCGCAACAGCACCGCCGTGCCGAGCGACAGGCCGATCCCGGCGCCCTCGTGACCGCCGGCGTGCCACAGGCCCGCAAGCCGGGGGTCGGAGCCGATGACCGGCAAGTGGTCGGGGACGTAGGGGCGGAAGCCGCCGTACGCACGCATCACCGGTACGCCCGCCAGGCCGGGGAACAACCGCAGGGCCTTGGCGGCGATCGCCGAGAGCACCTCGGGCCGCAGCCGGTCGTCGAATCCGACCCGACGGCGTGCGGAACCCAGCAGTACGCTGCCGGCCCGGGTGGACTCCACCACCGCCGAGGTCTGCAAATCCTCCGCGCTGTTGCCGACCGCGCCGACGTAGTCGGCGTCGTAGACCTTGTGGAACACCATGGGCGGCAGGGGCGTCGTTACGAGGATGTCGCCGCGCCGGGGCCGGACGTCGACCGGCGCCCCGAGGCGGGCGCTCAGCTCGCCGGCCCACGGGCCCGCGGCGTTGACGAACAGGTCCGCGTCGATGAGGCCGGCCGAGGTGCGTACGGCGGTGAGGCGGCCCCCGCGCGTGACGGACCCGAGCACCTCGCACCCGCTCCGCAGCGCCGCGCCGGCCGCGAGCGCGTCCGTGAGCAGGGCCACGGCAGCGCCGGCGGGCTGCACTTGGGCGTCGTCGGGATAGTGCAGGGCCGCGGTGTGGTCGCGGGTGACATGGGGCTCGGCCTCGGCGAGCGCGTCCGGGCCGAGGGCCTCCGCCCGTACGCCGGCCTCGCGCTGGGCGCCGGCGAAGCGGGCCAGCTCACGGGCACCGGCGTCGGTGGTCGCGACGACGATGCCTCCCTTGGGTTCCCACTCCACCGCCGCCACCGCCGCGGTCCCCTTGGCGGACCGTTCGGCGATCGCGCCGAGCACTTCGGGCCAGAGCCTGCGGGACAGCTGGGCCAGCAGCAGCTCCGGGCCGGGGCCCTTGTCGGAGACGAGGACGTTGCCTTCGCCGTGCGAGGTGGTTGCCGCGGCGGGGCCACCCCGGTCGACGACGGTGACGCGGAAGCCGGCGAGGGCGAGTTCGCGAGCGCAGGCCGCACCGACGATCCCGGCGCCCAGCACAGCCACGCGCATTCCGCCCATCGCCCCTCCGTTCGCTTTATCGAACGAAATTGAGGCTAAGGCGGGGTGAGGGGCATGTCAACGGCCAAGCGGCGGCAAGGAATCGAGGTGGGGCGCCACCTGCGGCGCCCGCTGGTCCTTCCGGTATTCCAGCAGCAGTACGGAGCGCACCGGCCCCTCGGCGGCAAGGTATGCGTGCGGCAGGGACGCGTCGAAGCCCACATAGTCGCCCGGGCCCAGCTCCACCTCGTGCCCGTCCACCTGTACGCCCAGCCTGCCGCACTGTACGACGGTGTGCTCGGTGCCGGTGTGGCCGAGCGACTCCTGCCGGCAATCCGCCCTGAACTGCTGGTCGTAGACCTCGAAGACGGTGTCGCCAGTGTCGATCCGCCTGAGCGCGCGCAGGTCGACCCCCTCGCCGCTCAGCACCTCCACGTCATCGGCGCGCACCACGGTCAGCCCGCCGGGTGCCCGGGCGTCCAGGAGATCCGACACCGGCATTCCCAGTGCGCTCGACAGGCTGAACACCGTCTCGATCGTCGGGTTGCCGCTCCCGGACTCCAGCTGCGACAGCGTCGCTTTGCCGATCCCGGAGCGCCGTGACAGCTCGGAGAGCGACAGCCCGTGCAGCGCCCTGGCCCGCCTGAGATTGGCCGCCAGCATCTCCTGGATCGAGCCCATCGAGCCCCTGTGGTCGCTCACGCCTTCCCCCTCCATCGCCTTCGTTCACTTTATCGAACGAAGGGGCATGCGCGCGGCGCCCACCATAGCCGCGGCATGGGCACGTTTCGCCGGGGGAGCACCCCGCACCGAAGCCTCGGATAAGGTGATTCCGTAGGAAATACACCCTCCCGGGGTTAGGTCGATGCGTTGGACACACACCAGTCGGCGGGCGAGGTTCCGGCACAGCCCCCGGCGGTCGTCGGGTACGCGGGTGTGCTCCGCGAGATCCTTCCGATCGCGCTGTGGCGGGAGGACGCGGACGGGCGCATCGTCGAGTGGTCGCTGGCCGCCCGGGACCTGCTCGGACATCAGCCCGAAGACGTCCTCGGACGCCCTGCCACCCCCCTGCTGGTTCCCGACGGCAACCGGGACCTGGCCGATCAGCTGACGCGGCGGGTCCAGGCGGGTGAGACCGTCGTCGGAACCCTGCCGGTGCGCCATCGCGACGGTCACGACGTGACGATCGAGATGTGGATCGTCCCCGCCACCGACCCGCGGGGACGGCCGGGCACCCTGCTGATCGCTGTGGAGACCTCGGAAGTCCTGCACATGCGGGACTCGCTGGCGGCCCTCGAGAGTCTCTTCACGCAGTCGCCCATCGGCCTCGCCACCCTCGGCCCGGACCTTCGTTTCCTGCGCGTCAACGACGCCCTGGCCCGGATGAACGGTGTCTCCGCCGCCGAGCACCTGGGCAAGCGGCTGACCGAGGTGGTGCCCGGCGTCAACGCCACGGCGCTGGAGTCGATGATGCGCCAGGTCCTGGAGCGGGGTACGACCGTGGTCGACGCCCGCCGGACCGGCCGGACCCCCGCCGACCCCGACCGCGACCGTACGTGGTCCTGCTCGTACGCCCCGCTGCTCGACAACGCCGGCCGGCGGCTGGGAGTGATCGCCTCCCTCATCGACATCACCGAGGGCCAGCAGGCACAGATCGAGGCCGAACGGGCCCAGCACCGTTTCGCCCTGCTCGCCGAGGCCGGCACCCGCATCGGCACCACCCTGGACCTGCGGCAGACCGCCGAGGAAGTCGTCCAGCTGCTCGTGCCGCAGCTCGCCGACTCGGCCGACGTACAGCTGCTGGAAGAGGTCCTGGAACCGGACGAGGCCGCCGCGTCCACCCGCGGTGTGGTCCGCCGGCTGGCGGCCGCCTTCCCCGAACCGTCCGCCCCCACGGCGAAACTGGTGCCGGGCATGACCTTCCGGATTCCGCCCGGCTCGGTGTACGAGCGGGTCATCGCCGACGGGCTGCCCATGAACCTGTACCAGTCCGACGTCCCGGCGCTGATCACCGACCCCCGCTCCGACAGGCTGCGTACGTACCTCACGACCCTCGGTTCCGCGCGGCTGATCCCCCTGGTCGCCCGCGGCAAGGTGCTCGGCGCGGTGGTGGTCACGCGACTGCGCACCCGCGAGCCGTTCGACGAGCAGGACTGCGTACTCGTCGACGAGCTGGTCGCGCGCGCCGCGCTGAACATCGACAACGCGCGGATGTACACCAGCCAGCGGGAGGCCGCCCTCACCCTGCAGCGCAGCCTGACCAACAACGCGCTGCCCGAGGTCACCGGCCTCGAACTCACCGGGCGCTACCTCCCCGCCAGCGACCACGAAGTCGGCGGCGACTGGTTCGACGTCATCACACTGCCGGAGGGCAGGACCGGACTGGTCATCGGGGACGTGATGGGGCACGGGATCCATGCGGCAGCCGTCATGGGACAACTGCGCACAGCGGTACGCACGCTCGCCCGCCACGACGTCTCCCCTGCGCAGATGCTGCGATCCCTCGACGCCGTCGTCTCCGACCTGGGCGAGGACGAAATGGCGACCTGCGTCTACGCCGTCCACGACCCGGCGACGGCCCCTGCGTGATCGCCAGAGCGGGCCACCCCCCGCCGGCCGTGGCCACGGCCGGCGGGGGGATCACGTTCCTCGACGGTCCGCAAGGCGTGCCCCTGGGGACAGGAGGGGAGGACTTCCGCACCCAACGGGTGGCGCTCCCGCCGGGCAGCCTGCTGGTGCTCTACACCGACGGCCTTATCGAAGCCCGCGACAGGGACCTCGACGAGGGCCTGGAGCAGCTCGCGCGGGCGCTGGTCCGCCGTGAACAGCCGCTGGAGGAACTCTGCGACGGCATCCTCGAACAGTTGCTGGCCGCCCGGCTGGCGCAGGACGACGTGGCGGTGCTGCTGGCCCGCACCCGGCGGACATGAGCCTCAGAGCGTGTCGATGTCGATGTTGTCGATGTCGAAGAAGCCCAGGAGCTCCTGCTCCGGGTCTCCCGAGGCGCCCGGCAGCGCCTGCTCGGCCCAGATGACCTTGCCCGCCGGCGTGTACCGGGTCCCCCACCGCTGGCTCAGCTGCGCCACCAGGAACAGTCCGCGTCCTCCCTCGTCCGTGGTGGCGGCGTAACGCAGATGAGGTGAGGTGCTGCTTCCGTCGGACACCTCGCACGTCAGTGTGCGGTCACGCAGCAGCCGCATCCGGACCGGCGCGGAGCCGTAGCGGATGGCGTTGGTGATCAGCTCGCTGAGTATCAGCTCCGTACCGAACGCGAGAGCCGACAGGCCCCATTCGTCCAGTTTCTTCACGACGACGGCTCGCATGGCACCGACCGCGCTCGGTTCGAACGGCACATCCCATTCGGCGACACGGTCGGCGCCGAGTGTCCGGGTCCGGGCGATGAGCAGAGCCACGTCGTCCCGCGGACGAGCCGGCAGCAGGACGTCGAGAATCGCCCGGCAGCTGGCCTGCGGGGGCCGGTCCGGGTGGCTCAGGGCCGTGCGCAGCAGCTCCAGTCCCTCGTCGATGTCACGGGTGCGGTCCTCGATCAGCCCGTCGGTGTAGAGCACGAGCTGGCTGCCCTCGCTCAGGTGGAACTCCGCGGTTTCGAACGGCATCCCGCCCAGCCCCAGCGGTGGTCCGATCGGCAGCTGGAGGATCTCCACCGGACCGTCGGGGCGGACTAGCACGGGCGGCGGGTGTCCCGCCCGCGCCATGACGCAGCGCTGGGACACCGGGTCGTAGACGGCGTACAAACAGGTGGCACCCAGCATGCCGTCGTCGTCGGCGTCCGCGCCGTCCTCCCCGTTGTGGTCGATGCGCTGAACAAGGTCGTCGAGACGGGACAGCAGCTCGTCGGGCGGCAGGTCGAGGGACGAGAAGTTGTGCACCGCCGTACGCAGCCTCCCCATGGTGGCCGCGGCGTGCAGTCCGTGGCCGACCACGTCACCGACGACGAGAGCGACGCGGCTGCCCGACAGCGGGATCACGTCGAACCAGTCGCCGCCCACCCCGGACTGCGCGGGCAGGTAGTAGTGCGCCACCTCGACGGCGCTCTGTTCGGGGATGCCGCGCGGCAGCAGGCTGCGCTGGAGGGCTACGGCCACGGTGTGTTCGCGGGTGTAGCGGCGGGCGTTGTCGATACTGACCGCAGCCCGCGCGACCAGTTCCTCGGCCAGGGACACGTCGTCGTCGTCGAAGGGTTCCGGCTTCTCCATGCGCCAGAAGTTCACCACTCCGAGAATGACGCCCCGCGCCTTGAGGGGGGCCGTGATGAGGGAGTGGATGCCGTACTCGATGATGCTCCGCGCCACAGGCGGGTCCTGGGCGAACCAGCCCGGAGCGTCGGCCAGGTCGGGCACCAGCTCGGCCTGGCCGGTGTCGAGCCCGCGAGCCTGCGGTGTGGACGGGAGGAAGTCGATCAGTTTGCCGCGCGGATACAGCGGCTGGTCGTCGCGGATGCCGCTGACGGCGGTACGTCGCATGTCGGCGCTCGTGCCGGTCGGCTCGTCGCCGTGCAGCACCTGGTCCGCCAGATCGACGGTCACGAAGTCCGCGAACCGGGGTACGGCGACGTCCGCCAGCTCCTCGGCCGTACGCACCACGTCGAGCGTGGTACCGATGCCGACACCCGCGTCGTACAGCAGTTTCAGCCGTCGGCGAGCCGCGTCGGCCCGGCTCGTCAGGACGCGCATCTCGGTGGAGTCGCGGATGGTGACCGCGGTCCCCTCTGGCTGGCCGTGGGGTTTCGTCGGCCGCTGGTTCACCACCAGCAGGCGGTTTCCGGCCGCGAGGACCTCGTCCGTGGCCTCCCGGCCGGACAGCAGGAGGCCGGCCATCTGCTGATCGAGGCGGGGCAACTGCCCGATGTGCCGTCCCTCCGCGTCGGGCGGAAGATCGAGCAGCCGTTTGGCCTCGTCGTTCGCGAGCAGCAGGCGGCCGTCCCCGTCGGTGATCAGTACGCCCTCGCGGACGGCGTGCAGGACCGCGTCGTGGTGTTCGTACATCCGGGTCATCTCAAGGGTCCCGAGACCGTGGGTCTGCCGCCGCAGCCGTCTGGTGACCAGCGCCGTGCCGATCGTGGCCACGGCCAGGCCGGCCGCGCTGACGCCGAGGATGACCGGGAGCTGCCGCTCGACCACACCGGTGACGTTCTGCACGGTGAGACCGGCCGAGACCAGCGCCACGACCTCGCCGCCCGTGGCAGTCACCGGGACGATGGCCTGTATCTCCCGGCCCAGAGGCCCTTCCACGCTCTCCGTGTGGACCCGGCCGGCCAGGGACGGCTCGATCGTGCCGACGAACCGCTGGCCGATCCGGTCGGGCTGGGGATGCGTGTAGCGGATCCCACGGGTGTCCATCACCACGATGAAGTCCACGCCCGCCCGTCTGCGTGTCTCTTCCGTGAGCGGCTGGAGGATCTTGGACGGATCCGGCGCCTTCAGCGCCTCCTGAAGCCCGATCGAGTGGGCGAATGTCTCGGCGACCGCGACCGACCGGTTACGGGCCTCACGGTCGCCGTCGTGGCGCGACTGAAGCACCAGTGCCAGCACGGCACCGGCGGCGAGCAGCAGCACGACCGCCACCTGGAGGACGAAGACCTGTCCGGCGACGCTCCGCGGGCGCTTCCTGGTTAGTGACCGCACCGACACGCCCGGCACGGGGTGAAACGATCGACCACATTGTTATTTGTACTCCCGCGCGGGCTCCCGCGCCTAGGTGGTGCGCAGATCTACCTGATGCGCAGGGCCATTCGCGCGACGGGTGAGCCGTGTCTCACCCGCGCGGTGCGGCTTGTCTATGCAACGAGTTGCATAGAAAGATCGGGGCATGGCGCTCGAACACGCGATCCTCGTCTCCCTGCTGGAACAGCCGGGCTCCGGCTATGAGCTGGCCCGGCGGTTCGAGCGGTCCATCGGTTACTTCTGGAACGCCACGCATCAGCAGATCTACCGCGTGCTCAAGCGCATGGAGAGCGACGGCTGGATCGACGCCCGCGACGTACCGCAGCAGGCCCGGCCGGACAAGAAGGAGTACTCCGTCGCGGCCCTCGGCCGAGCCGCCCTGTCCCAGTGGCTGCACGAGCCGATCGAACCCGAGAGCGTCCGGCACGACCTCGCCGTGAAGATCCGCGGCGCGGCCTTCGACGACCCGGCCGCGCTGATCCGCGAGGTCGAGCGGCACCACCGGGCGCACACCGACCGGCTCGCGCACTATCTCGCGGGGGAGCGGCGGGACTTCACCGGACCCGAGGCCGCCGCTGGAGTGCCTGATGCCGCTGGAGTGCCCGATGCCGGGCGGGAGCTTCAGCATGTGGTGCTGCGCGGCGGCATCGCGTACGAACGGATGACGCTCGCCTGGCTCGACGACGTACTCGCCACGCTCCACCGACTGGGCGCCGAGCGCTGACGCCCCGCACCCTTCGACCCCTCATCACCTCAACCCGGAAGGCGAACATCCATGGCGGACCCGTTGCTGTTCAACCCGCGTACCTACGACCCGGCGCACTTCGATCCCGAGACCCGCAGGCTGCTGCGTGCCACCGTCGACTGGTTCGAGGACCGCGGCAAGCGCAAGCTGATGGACGACTACCGCTCCCGTGCCTGGCTGGCGGACTTCCTCGCGTTCTCGGCCAGGGAAGGGCTCTTCGCCGCCTTCCTCACCCCCGCCTCCGCCGCCGACGGGCAGCCGGAGCAGGACAAGCGCTGGGACACCGCGCGGATCGCCGCGCTCAACGAGATCTTCGGCTTCTACGGGCTCGACTACTGGTACGCCTGGCAGGTCACTATCCTCGGTCTCGGCCCGGTCTGGCAGAGCGACAACGCCGCCGCTCGAACGCGCGCGGCCGAACTCCTCTCCGAGGGCGAGGTGTTCGCCTTCGGCCTGTCCGAGAAGGCCCACGGCGCCGACATCTACTCCACCGACATGCTGCTGGAGCCCGACGGTGACGGCGGCTTCCGGGCGAGCGGTTCGAAGTACTACATCGGCAATGGCAACGCCGCCGCGCTGGTCTCCGTCTTCGGCCGCCGCACCGACGTCGAAGGCCCCGACGGCTACGTCTTCTTCGCCGCCGACAGCCGCCACCCGGCGTACCACCTCGTGAAGAACGTCGTCGACTCGTCGAAGTACGTCAGCGAGTTCCGCCTCGACGACTACCCCGTCGGTCCCGACGACGTGCTGCACACCGGCCGCGCCGCCTTCGACGCCGCCCTCAACACCGTCAACGTCGGCAAGTTCAACCTGTGCACCGCCTCGATCGGCATCTGCGAGCACGCGATGTACGAGGCCGTCACCCACGCGCACAACCGGATCCTCTACGGCCGCCCCGTCACCGCCTTCCCGCACGTGCGCCGGGAGTTGACCGACGCCTACGTACGCCTCGTCGGGATGAAGCTGTTCAGCGCCCGGGCCGTCGACTACTTCCGCTCCGCCGGCCCCGACGACCGCCGGTACCTGCTGTTCAACCCCATGACGAAGATGAAGGTGACCACGGAGGGCGAGAAGGTCATCGACCTCATGTGGGACGTCATCGCCGCCAAGGGCTTCGAGAAGGACACGTACTTCTCACAAGCCGCCGAGGAGATCCGGGGGTTGCCGAAGCTGGAGGGCACGGTCCACGTCAACCTCGCGCTGATCCTCAAGTTCATGGCCAACCACCTGCTGCGTCCGGCCGAGTACGCGCCCGTGCCGACCCGGCTCGACGCGGCCGACGACGCGTTCCTCTTCCGTCAGGGACCGGCCCGTGGCCTGGGGTCCGTACGCTTCCACGACTGGCGCCCCGCCTACGACGCGTACGCCGATGTGCCCAACGTCGGCCGCTTCCGGGAGCAGGCGGACGCCCTGTGCGAGTTCGTCACCACCGCCGCCCCGGATGAGAAGCAGAGCCGCGACCTGGACCTTCTGCTCGCCGTCGGCCAGTTGTTCGCGCTGGTGGTTCACGGCCAGCTGATCCTGGAACAGGCGCGCCTGACCGGCCTGGACGAGGACGTGCTCGACGAGCTCTTCGCCGTCCTGGTACGGGACTTCTCCTCGTACGCCGTCGACCTGTACGGCAAGGATTCCGCCACCGCGCAGCAGCAGCAGTGGGCCCTGGGCGCGGTCCGTCGCCCGGTCGTCGACGACGCCCGCGCCGCCCGGGTCTGGGAGCGCGTGGAGGCGCTGTCCGGGGCGTACGAGATGGCGCCGTAACAGCGCAGCGAGTGAGCGGTGTGCCGCCGGCCAGGGCCGATGCGCCCTGGCCGGCGTTCCTACCGGGCCCGAGGTGACGATCTCACGCCGCATGGGTGACGAAGGGTGGTGTTGTCACGGCGGTCGACTCTGGGATGCTCACTAGTGATTCAGGGCGGTATTCCCTGCAAACGCCCACAATTTCAGCCAGGCCGCAGAGCAACGGATCTGCCTCACGGGCACTGAGCCCTCGATGGAGACTCCCGTGGACATGCGCTACGAGGCCTTCTGCCTCATGGATCCCCACTTTTACGACACGCCCACCGGCGCGCAAGGGGAGCGAATCGACTTCGACCGGACGCGATGTCCGGCTCCCGACGGCTGGGTGCGCTCCGAGCGGGGCGACTGGGTGATCTTCAGTCCCGACGGCGTCGAGCTGCCCGCGCAGGGCTGGAAGATTCACGTGTCCGCGTGCCTCGACAACGCCCGGGACATCCTCAGCGACGTATGGGACTACTGCGTCCCCCGCCGCGTCGCCTTCAAGTTTCTCCCCAGCGAGGACAACCTCCTCCTCGCCAACGCGAAGTACGCCCCCCGCGGATCCAGCGGCAAGTTCGTGACGATCTATCCGGCGGACGAGGCCCAGCTCGAGGTGGTCCTCCACGAGCTGGGCACCGTTTTGGCCGGCCGGCCCGGCCCGTACATCCTCAGCGACCTGCGCTGGGAGTCCGGTCCGCTGTATGTCAGGTACGGCGGGTTCGCCGTCCGGACCTGCGTATCGCCCGAGGGAGAAGTCGTGCCGGCGATCGAGGACGGATCCGGCCGGCTCGTGCCCGATGTGCGCGGACCCGCGTTCCGGGTGCCCGAGTGGGTGACGCTGCCCTCCTTCCTCGAACCCCAGGTGGCCGCACGCAACAACATGACCGTCGCCGACCTGCCGTACCGCATCGAGAGCGCCCTGCACTTCTCCAACGGCGGTGGCCTCTACACCGGTCAGGACGTACGGACAGGGCAGCGCGTCGTGCTCAAGGAGGCCCGGCCGTACGCGGGGCTCACCCTGGACGGCGCGGACGCGGTCACCAGGCAACGCCGCGAGCGGGAAGCCCTTGAGCGCTTGCGCGGGCTCGACTGTGTGCCCGCCCTGCTCGACCACTTCGTACTGGGAGAGCACCACTTCCTGGTCGAGGAGTTCGTCGAGGGGACGACCCTCAACAGCCTCTTCGTGGACAAGTGCCCCCTCGTACATCCGGAAACCGATGACGACGACACCTCCGCCTACACCGCGTGGGCTCTCGACATGCTCGACAAGGTCGAGCGCGCCGTCGCCGCTGCGCATGACCGGGGCCTGATCATCGGCGACCTCCACCCCGACAACATGCTCGTCCGCCCCGACGGCCGGCTGGTGCTGATCGACTTCGAGGGCGCGGTGGACGCGTCCGACCAGCGGACGCAGCGCCTCGCCGCCCCCGGGTTCGTGGCCCCGGAGGGCCTGACCGGAATCGACATCGACCGCTACGCACTGGCCTGCCTGCGCATTTCCCTGTTCATGCCGCTCACCGGCCTCCTCGCACTCGACCGGGCAAAGGCACGGCAGCTCGCCGAAGAGGCTGCCCGGGAATTCCCGGTTCCCCCCGGATTCTTCGACGACGCGGTACGAGTGATCGCCGGGGAAGGCGCGAGCGCGCCGGCGGACTCCGGCACGCCGCAGCGGCTCGAACCGGACCACCAGGGCTGGACGCGCGCCCGCGACTCCATGACCGCCGCCATCCTGGCGGCCGCCACACCGGACCGTGACGACCGGCTCTTCCCGGGCGATCCCGAGCAGTTCGCCGCCCCGGGCGGGGGCCTGAACCTCGCTCACGGTGCGGCAGGGGTGCTGTACGCGCTGGACGCGGTCGGTGCCGGGCGCAACCCCGGCCACGAGGAGTGGCTCGTACGGCATGCCCTGAACCCGGAATCCGGAACACGCCTCGGTTTCTACGACGGCCTGCACGGCATCGCGTACGTACTCGACCACTTCGGCCACCGCGAAGAGGCGATGAAGCTCCTCGACATGTGCCTGGGCGAGCAGTGGCAGCAGCTGGGGCTCGGCCTGGAGGGAGGCCTGGCGGGTATCGGCCTGAACCTCCAGCACTTCGCCGAGACCACCGGTGACCTCGCCCTGCGTGACGCGGCCTTCTCGGTGGCGGGCATCGTCGCCGACCGGCTGGGACTCTCCGGCGGAGCGGCGGAGGGCGACGACGAGGACCAGTACACCGGCCTGCTGCGCGGTTCCACGGGGCCCGCCCTGATGTTCCTGCGGCTTTACGAGTACAGCGGCGACCCGGAATTCCTCGACCTGGCCGGCGCGGCGCTCCGTCAGGACCTTGCCCGCTGCGTCCTGCGTGAGAGCGGGGCCCTGGAAGTCGACGAGGGCTGGCGGACCTTGCCGTACCTCGGGATCGGCAGCGCGGGCATCGGCCTCGTGCTCGACGACTACCTCGCCCACCGCGAGGACGACCAGTTCCGCGGGGCGAGCGCCGCGATTCGCACGGCAGCCACGGAGCGGTTCTTCATCCAGGCGGGGCTCTTCCAGGGCATGGCGGGGCTGATCCTCTTCCTCAGCCGACCGCATCCTCCGGGCACGGCCGCGGAGCGCGACCCCGTGGTCGCCGCACACATACGCCGCCTGTCACGCCACGCGCTCAGCTACCAGGGCCACCTCGCCTTCCCCGGCGAAATGCTGATGCGGCTCTCCACAGACCTGGCCACCGGCAGCGCGGGCGTCCTGCTCGCCGTCGGCTCGGCCCTGCACAACAGCCCCGTACGGCTGCCGTTCCTCGCTCCAGCGACCGACGGAACGCGCCGCACGGCACACACTTCCCTGTCCCCACGAGGTCATGAAAGGAGGTGAACCCTGATGACACTTCTGGAACTGCAGGCCATGGACCCCACCATCGCGACCGGTGGCGGCGGTGGTCGCAAGAGGCACAGCAACCTCAGCGTCACCCTGTGTGCTGGCTCTGCCAGTAGCTACAGCGTGCTGCTTTGTAGCGGCAAGTAACCGTCGGATGCGGGGGCGCCCCGTGCGTCCCCGCCCAACCCGTCCACCGGTCTCGCACGGACCCGAGGTATTGACCATGGCGCACGTGCGCCGCCTCGGCAACGGGCGCGGCCGGGACGGCTGGGAGGAGCCATGAGCCTCCGCGCGGCGGACCGCCTTCTGCTGGCGTCAGCCAGACAGGGCGGTGTCTGGGTGGGCGTCACGGTGGTCACATCCTTGCTGCTCACCGGCGCGACCCTGGCGCTGCCGGCCGTCATGGGCCGCACCCTCGACGCCGTCCTCGGCGACGGGGACGTGGCGCGGTGGCTGGCTGTGAGCGGCGCGTTGATCTTCGTCCTGGTGGTCTGCGATGCCGTGGACGATCTCGTCGGTCAGGCCGCCGAGGCCAGGTCGACCGCGTGGCTGCGGCATACGCTGCTGGGGCACGTGCTCGCGCTGGGCACGCGCGCCACCCGCAGGTTCACGCCCGGAGACCTGGTGAGCCGCCTGGTCGGCAACTCCGCCCGGACCGGGAACGTCGCATCGGGTCTGGTATGGGTCGTCATGGGCATCGTCCCGCCGCTCGGAGCGATCATCGCCCTGGCGCTCATCGACTACTGGCTGTGCCTCACCTTCCTGGTGGGGATGCCCCTCGTGGTGCTCCTGGTGCGGGCCTTCCTCCGAGACATCTCGGACGCCAACGAGGGCTACTTCCGCGTGCAGGGCACCATCGCCGCACGACTCGTCGATGCCCTGGGCGGAATCCGGACGATCACGGCGGCAGGGACCGTCGACCGTGAGGCGCAGCGTGTGCTCGCGCCCCTTCCCGAGCTGCACCGGCACGGGCTGGGCATGTGGAGGGCGATCGCGCGGATCTCGGCACGCGGAGATCTTGTCGTCCCCCTGCTGGTCGTAGCCGTCCTGGCAATGGCCGGACTGGGGCTCGCTCAGGGGCGCATCACGGCGGGAGACGTGCTCGCGGCCAGCGAGTACGTCGTCATGGCGGCCGGTATCGGCGGCGTGATGTCGTCGCTGAACCAGCTGGCCCAAGCCCGCACGACGGCCGGGCGGATCGCCGAGGTGGTCGACGAACCACCCGTGGCGTACGGCCACGAGCAACTGCCCGAAGGCTCCGGGCGGCTGGAGTTCCGGCGCGTGACCGTACAGGGAGCGAGCGGACCCGTCCTCAAGGACCTTGACCTGATCGTCCCCGGCGGCGCCCTGGTCGCCGTCGTGGGGAACTCCGGCGCCGGCAAGTCGCTGCTGGCCGCGCTGGCCGGGCGCCTCGTCGACCCGGACGAAGGCGACGTACTGCTGGACGGCGTGCCGCTGCCCCGCCTGGCGCGCGACGAGCTCCGGCAGGCTGTGGCGTACGGCTTCGAACGCCCGGTTCTGCTCGGTGAGACCTTCGCCGACGCGATCGGATTCGGCCCACGGGCCCCTTCGGCGGACGAGCTGTCGGCGCAGGCCGCGGCGGCCCGGGCCGACGTGTTCATCCGGCACATGCCGTCCGGCTACGACAGCCGCGTCGCCGACACCCCGATCTCCGGCGGGGAGGCGCAACGCGTCGGGCTGGCGCGTGCGTTCGTCCAGGCCCGGCGGGTGCTCGTCCTCGACGACGTCGCCGCCAGCCTGGACACCGTGACCGAGCACCACATCAGCCAGGTGCTCACCGGCGCGCTCGCCGACCGTACGCGCCTCATCGTGACGCACCGGGCCTCCACAGCGGCGCGGGCGGAAGTCGTGGTCTGGCTCGCCGACGGCGGCGTACGCGGGCAGGGGACGCATCGCGAACTGTGGGCGGATCCCGAGTACCGGGCCGCTTTCCAGCCGGTTTCGGTCAACGGCACGGCCCCTTCGACTCGCACCGGTCCGGTGGTCGGTCTGGGTGGAAGGAGTGTGCGGTGAACCGGCGGTCCCTCCAGATCCTGCGCTCGTCGCTGAGCCGTAGGCGCCGGGCGTACTGGCGGCTCGTGGGCTGGTCGCTGGTGCAGGCCGTACCGGCCTTCCTGTCGGGGTGGATCGTTGCCCGCGCCGTCGACCGCGGCTTTCTCGCGGACCGGCCCGCCACCGGCTTCCTCTGGCTGGGCGTACTGGCGGTCGCCTACGTCGTCGGAGCGTGGGGAACCCGGCACGCCACGCTGGGGCTCGCGCCGCTCATCGAACCGTTCCGGGACGATCTGGTCACCCTCGTGACCACGGGCACGCTGCACCGGTCCGCCCGGCTGGGCGAGCCGGCCGACACCGCCGGGGTGGCACGGCTCACCGAGCACGTGGAGCGGGCCCGCGACGCCTACGGCGCGGTCGTCCTGTTCGTCCAGGGTTTCGTGGTCACCGCCGTGGGCGTCCTGATCGGCCTCGCCAGCCTCGATCCCGTGCTGCTTGCGCTCGTCCTGCCCCCGCTTCTGCTCGGGCTCGCGCTGTTCATCGCGGCGCTACGGGCGATGGCCGCACGGCAGCGCGCGGTCATCCTGGCGGACGAGCGCATCGCCGAGATCGCGAGCGCCATGACGGGCGGGCTGCGGGACGTGGTCGCCTGCGGCGCGGAGGAGCGCGTACGAGCGGAGACGGGTGCGCAGGTTGACGCCGCGCGGCGGGCGACCCTGGCGCTGGCGCGGCTCACCGCGGTGCGGACCGGAGCCCTGGGCATCAGCGCCTGGGTTCCCCTGCTGCTCATCCTGCTGGGAGCGCCGTGGCTGGTGCGCAACGGTGTGACGACAGGGGCGATCCTGGGCGCGGTGACGTACGTGTCGCAGGGCCTGCAACCGGCCCTGCAGGGCTTTGTCCAGGGGCTCGGCAGCAGCGGGCTGTGGCTGTTGGTGACTGTGGGCCGAATGGCCGAGGTCGCGGACGTCCCTGACGACACGGAGAACGCCGACGCGCCGCAGCCGGTGGCCGTTACCGGCCCTCCGGCGGAGCAGGTGTCAGGGCGACCCCGCGGATCCGGACTGGTGGAGGTGCGCGGTCTCACCTTCGGCTACGCACGGTCCGCGGAGCCGGTGATCCGCGGCCTCGACCTCGTACTGCGCCCGGGTGAGCACCTCGCCGTGGTGGGCCCGAGCGGCGCGGGCAAGTCCACCCTCGCCGCGCTGATCGCCGGGGTGCTCAAACCGCAGGCCGGGCAGGTGCTCCTCGACGACGTGCCGGTCCGTACCCTGAGCGGCGACGACCTGGCCCGCCACCGCGTGCTGATCCCGCAGGAGGCGTACGTATTCACCGGCACGCTGGCGGAGAACCTCACCTACCTGGCGCCCGGCGCCGCTCCGGCGGACATGGAGTCGGCGGTCCACGCTGTCGGCGCGGCACCGCTCGTCGAGCGCCTGGGCGGCTACGACGCTCCTCTGGACTCCCGTGCGCTCTCGGCAGGTGAGCGCCAGCTCATCGCCCTGGCGCGCGCCCTTCTCCCGTCGCCGCGGCTGACCCTGCTGGACGAGGCCACCTGCCACCTCGATCCGGTCGCCGAGGCGGTCGCCGAGGACGGCTTCACCCGTCGCCCGGGCACCCTGATCGTCGTCGCCCACCGCATCAGTTCGGCGCTTCGGGCCGACCGGGTCATGGTCATGGACGGTACGCGGGTACGCCTGGGCACGCACGAGGAGCTGATGGCCGACTCCGCGCTCTACCGGGACCTGGTCGGCCACTGGGGCGCGCCCGATCCGTTCCCTGAAGTGAGGGCCCCCGCACCCGTCGGTCGAATGGCATGTACGCGATGATCGTGTTCCGTGTTCCGTGCTCCGGCGTCACACCCAGCCCGACTCCCGAGCTATCCGGATCGCATCGATCCGGTTGCGTCCCCCGAGCTTGTTCGTGATTGCCGACAGGTGGTTGCGGACCGTGCCCACAGACAGGGACATCCGCTCGGCGATGTCCCTTGTGGGCGTGCCGTCAGCGGCCATCCGCAGGACTTCCACTTCTCGGGGGGTCAGCGGGTTCTCTCCCGCGTCCAGGGCGACCAGCGCGAACTCCGGATCGATGAACCGCTGGCCCCTGACCAGCTTCCGGACGCCGTAGACAAGGCGGTCGGGCGGGGCGTTCGTGCTGATCACACCGGCGGCGTGCAGGTCGAGCACGCGCCGGAGGCGCTCGGGTGTGGGGGAGGCCATCATCAGCAGCATCTGGCAGTCGGGGAGACGCGCGCTCAGTTCACCCTTCGCGGCGAGATCCTCGCCCTCCTTGCAGTCGACGTCGATCACGACCACATCGGGGCGGCACATCAGCGCCCGCGCGAGGACCTCGCCATTCCCGTCGCCTTCGGCGACCACTTCGATGTCCTCTTCGCGAGAGAGAAGAGCGGCAAGCGCTCCCCGCACGAGGCGGGTGTTCTCGACGAGAAGAACGCGGATCAAGGCTGCTCCCACCTGGCCGTATGCGGACTGTTGTCACACCTTGCCTGGCTGTCACACCTCGCCTTGTCTTGTTCCACCCCCTTGGAGACCACTAGACGCATTATCTCTGCTCATGTCCCGAATTTCAGTTTGGCCATGAACAGGGGAGCGCAGCCAGGGGCAGCCCACCCCGAACAGTCCACCAATACGCGCGGCCCCGACCGGCCCCGGGCTGCAATGAAAGGGTGACCGCGCCCCCGGACGACTGCCTCGCGCGCAATGAGTGGCTCTGCGCCGAGTACCTTTCCACCCGCCGCGAGATCCTCCTGGACGCCGTACTCCAGCACCTCCAGCTGACCGTCGTCTCCGTCCTCCTCGGCCTGGTGCTCGCCGTCCCCCTCGCCGTGGCCGCCCGCCGCCGGCGCGGGGCGGCGGGGCCGGTGCTCGGCGTGACGACCGTCCTCTACACGATCCCGTCGCTCGCGATGTTCTCGCTGCTGCTGCCGGTGTACGGGCTCTCCGCCTGGCTCGTTATCGCGGGGCTCGTCCTCTACTCCCTCACCCTGCTCGTACGCAACATCCTCGCCGGACTGCGCGCGGTGCCCGAAGAGACCCGGCAGGCCGCCCGCGGCATGGGTTACGGGCCCGTCAGGCTGCTGCTCGCCGTCGAACTGCCCCTCGCACTCCCCGCCGCCATGGCCGGCCTGCGCATCGCCACCGTCTCCGCGGTCTCCCTCGTCACCATTGGCGCGATCGTCGGGTACGGCGGCCTCGGCAACCTCATCTACACCGGCATGAACACCTACTTCAAGGCCCAGGTGCTCACCGCGTCCGTCCTGTGCGTCGTGATCGCCGTCGCCGCCGACCTCCTGCTGCTCGGTTTACAGAGGGCGCTGACGCCCTGGATGCGGGAGGCGCGAGCGTGAACACCCTCAGCGCCGCCTGGGACTGGCTCACCAGCTCCGCGAACTGGTCGGGCGAGGGCGGCATCTGGAACCGGCTCGGCGAGCATCTCTTCCTCACTGTCGTCTGCCTGCTGCTCAGCTGCCTGATCGCGCTGCCCGTCGCACTCGTACTCGGCCATCTCGGCAAGGGCGGGGCGCTCGCCGTCAACATCTCCAACGTCGGCCGCGCCGTGCCCACCTTCGCCGTCCTCGTCCTGCTGCTGCTCACCCCGATCGGCAGGCACGGCGACTGGCCGACGATCATCGCGCTGGTGCTCTTCGCCGTACCACCGCTGCTCACCAACGCCTACGTCGGCATGCGCGGCGTCGACCGCGACATCGTCCGGGCGGCGCGCGGAATGGGCATGACCGGCGGCCAGCTGCTGTGGCGCGTCGAGCTTCCGCTCGCCCTTCCGCTCATCCTCACCGGAGTGCGTATCGCCGCCGTACAGCTCGTCGCCACCGCGACGATCGCCGCGCTCGCGGGCGGCGGCGGCCTCGGCCGGATCATCACCGCCGGCTTCAATCTCGCCAGTACCCCGCAGGTGGTCGCGGGGGCCGTGCTGGTGGCGGGTTTCGCGCTGCTGATGGAGGGTCTGTTCGAGATCGCACAGCGGCTCGGACCCCAGTGGACAAGGCGCGGTGCGACGTGAGAGCCGTCCGCGTCGCCGCCGTCGCGTTTCTGCTCACCCTCACCGCCTGCGCCACAGGGCCCGCCCTGGAGGAGCGGGGCGAGGTCACCGCGCCGCCCGGCGACAGCCACCGGCTGACCGTCGGATCGGCGGGCTTCACCGAGAGCGACCTGCTCGCCCGGATGTACGCGCTCCTCCTCGACCGGGCCGGATACGAGACCACGATCCTGTCCGTAACGAACCGGGAGATCTACGAACCTGCCCTGGAGAGCGGCCAGATCGACGTCGTACCCGAGTACGCCGCCACCTTCGCCGACTGGCTGAACTCCAAGGCCAACGGCGCCGACGCCGCGCCCGTCGGCTCTCCCGACCTCGGCGCCACCATGACCGCCCTGCGCGCGCTGGCCGCCCCGCGCGGCCTTGTCGTCCTCGACGCGGGCCGCGCCGTCGACCAGAACGCCTTCGCCGTCGCCGCGTCGTACGCCGCGAAACACCGGCTGAAGACCCTCTCCGACCTGGGCAGGTCAGGGCAGCCGGTGCGTCTGGCGGCGGGTGACGAGTGCGTCCAGCGCCCCTACTGCGAGCCCGGCCTCAAGAAGACGTACGGCATCGACATCACCGCCGTCGATCCCTTGGGCGTCGGCACCACCCCGGCGAAGCAGGCCGTCCAGAACGGCCAGGACCAGATGGTCCTCACCACGACGACCGACGCGACCCTCGACGACTTCGGCCTGGTCCTGCTGAAGGACGACAAGAAGCTCCAGAACGCCGACTGCATCGTGCCGGTGGTCAACAGGTCGCGGGCCGGATCCGCCGGGGTGAAGCGCGCGCTGGACAGGCTCAACACCGTACTGACGACCAAGGACCTGGCGTCCCTCAACGAGCAGGTGGACAGCTGGCGCAGGCTGCCGGAGGACGTCGCCCGGAACTACCTGGAGTCCAAGAGGCTGATCCCGGCGGGCAGCTGAGGCATCAGGCCGCGGGGTAGACGTCCAAACGGCCGCACATGCCGAACCTTCCGCGGTGCGCCGGCTGCTCGGCACGTACGAGCGCCTGCGCGAGGTATCCGCAGTCACCGTCCCCCAGCCGGTCGAGCTGGTCCCCGGTGGCGGCCGACGCGGCAGCCGCCCCCTCCCGCCACCGTTCGCGCCAGCCGCCGGTCAGCGGGCCGACCAGAGCCGCCGCCGCCCGGTGGAACGCGGCGAGCGGTCCGGGGTCACCGGCGTCGGCCGCCGCGCGGAGCGCCGCGAACCCCGCTACGGCGAGGTCGCGGCGTACCCGGGCCGCGTGCGCCAGCTCCTCCTCGGTGCCGTCGGCGGGCAGCGTCACCGCGGCCCGGTACGCCGCCGGGTCGGCCAGCAGGGGCGGGGGCAGGGTGAGTACCGCGTCGCCGGCCTCGGGGAGGCCGCGGTTCTGCATGAGTACGACGATGGTCAGGCCGCCGTCGTTGACCAGCCGGTGAATGGTGCCGGGCGTGAACCACACCAGCGCCCCCTCGGCGAGCGGTGTCTGCCGGAAGCCGGACGCGGTGAGCGTCTGCACGGCTCCCTGGCCGGCGGTCACCAAGTAACCCTCGGAGCAGGTGAGGTGGAGGTGGGGTGTGCCGCCGCGCAGCCCGTCGGCGGCGGGCCAGTCGTACACCCGGAGCAGCGAGACACCGATACCGCCGGGCAGTCCTTCGTGTCCGGTCACCACGCGAGCTCCTCGGCGTCACTCGGCAAGCGCTTTCCCCCGCTTTCTTCCCCGCAACCCGGAGTCACCCGGCATGCCGGTCAAGAGGCCCCCGCGCAAGGGCGATTGGCCGCTACGCGTCCGCCACCGAGTCGAAGGCCACCTGGCCGCGCGGTACGCCGCGCGCGTCCGCGTCGACCGACCGGCGCAGCGCCTCGTGGAGCTTCGCCGGAGTGAGTACGCCGACGAACTTCGCGCCGTCGAGCACCGCCACCCACCCCGCGTCGTACTGCAGCATCTCGCTGAACGCCTGCTTGAGAGGCGCCCCGACCGGCACCCGGGCCTCCATCCGGCGGGCCAGGTCACCCACTGTGCCGCCGCTGCCCTGTCCCGCGATGCTCAGCTCTTCGGTGGACACCCAGCCGTGCAGGTCGTTCCCGTCCGTGAGGACCACGGCCCACCGGGCGCCGTCGGCGCGCAGCCGCGCCGCCGCGTCCTGCGCGGGCTCGTCCAGGCGGGCGACCGGTGGCTGTTCCAGGTCGGCGGCCTCGATCTCGGTGACGGACAGCCGCTTCAGGCCCCGGTCCGCGCCCACGAACTGGGCCACATAGGGGGTGGCGGGCGCGCCGAGCACCGTCGCCGGCGTGTCGAACTGCTCGATGCGCCCCTGTCCGTACACCGCGATCCGGTCACCCATCCGCACCGCCTCCTCGATGTCGTGCGTCACCAGCAGAACCGTCTTGCGGACCGTCGCCTGGAGGCCGAGGAACTCGTCCTGGAGGCGCTCGCGCACCACGGGGTCGACCGCTCCGAACGGTTCGTCCATCAGGAGCACCGGCGGATCGGCCGCCAGCGCGCGGGCGACACCGACCCGCTGGCGCTGCCCGCCGGACAGCTGGTCCGGGTAGCGGGACCCGTACACGGACGGATCAAGCCCCACCAGGTCGAGGAGCTCCGCCGCCCGCGCCCGGGCCTTCGGCTTTTTCCAGCCGGTGAGGAAGGGGACCGTGGCGGTGTTGTCGAGGACCGTGCGGTGCGGGAAGAGGCCGACCTGCTGGATGACGTAGCCGATACGGCGGCGCAGCCCGACCGGGTCGACGGCCGCGATGTCCTCTCCGGCCACCAGGATCCGGCCCGAAGTGGGCTCGATCAGCCGGTTGACCATCATCATGGTGGTCGTCTTCCCGCAGCCCGAAGGGCCGACCAGGGTGACCAGCTCACCCTCCGCCACCTCGAAGGACAGGTCGTGGACGGCGGCCGTGCCGTCCGGGTACACCTTGCCGACCTGCTCGAACCGGATCATGTACGCCACGGTAGAAGCGGCAGGGACAAGGCGCACACGGGCCGCGACTGTACGAGTCACCGCCCCAGGGTGTGCTGAACTATGCAGAAGTGATCAGAACGGGAGTAACTGTGACCAGCTATCGCCAGCCCGGCACCGTCCTCACCGACCACCGTTTCACCGTCCCCCTCGACCACGCCCGCCCCTCCGGGGAGCGCATCGAACTCTTCGCGCGAGAGGTCGTGTCCAGCTCCCGGGCCGCCGCGGACCTGCCGTGGCTGGTCTACCTGGAGGGCGGCCCGGGATTCGGCGCACGCCGCTTCGTCGGGCGCCAGGCGTGGCTCGGCCGCGCACTCCAGGACTTCCGGGTACTGCTCCTCGACCAGCGCGGCACCGGGCTCTCCACGCCCGCCAACCGGCAGAGCCTGCCCCTGTGCGGCGGCCCGCAGGAGCAGGCCGGCTACCTCGCCCACTTCCGCGCAGACTCGATCGTCCGCGACTGCGAGACCATCCGCCCCCAACTGACCGGCGGCTCGCCCTGGACCGTACTCGGCCAGAGCTTCGGCGGCTTCTGCGCCACCCACTACCTCACCACCGCCCCCGAAGGGCTGAGTACGGTGCTCATCACCGGCGGCCTGCCGAGCCTCGACGGGCACGCGGACGACGTCTACCAGGCGGCGTTCCCCCGCATGGAGCGCAAAAACGCCGCCCACTACGCCCGTTACCCCCAGGACGTCGAGCGGGCGCGCCGGATCGCCGAGCACCTGACCGAGAACCAGACCGTGCTGCCGAGCGGCTACACCCTCAGCCCCGAGGCATTCCAGTCCCTCGGCATCGTGCTCGGCTCCGGCGACGGCAGCCACCAGCTGCACTACATCCTGGAGAACGCCTTCGCCCGTACGTCGCACGGCCCCGCCCTCTCGGACACCTTCCAGGAGGCCGCGCAGACGGCACTCTCGTACGCCGCGCACCCGCTCTACGCCGTCCTGCACGAGGCGATCTACGCCCAGGGCGCGCGGCCCACCGCCTGGGCGGCCGAGCGGGTGCGCGCCGGATTCCCGCAGTTCGACGTCGGCAAGGCGCTCGCGGGCGAAGGGCCGGTGCTCTTCACGGGCGAGACCATCCACCCCTGGCACTTCGACTGCGACCCGGCGCTGCGCCCGCTGCGCGAGACGGCCCAGCTGCTCGCCGAACGTACCGACTGGCCCGTGCTGTACGACGCGGAGCGCCTCGCGGCGAATGAGGTGCCGGTCGCCGCCGCCGTCTACCACGACGACATGTACGTCGACACGGAGCACGCGCTCCAGACCGCGCGGACCATCAAGGGCCTGCGCACCTGGGTCACCGACGAATTCGAACACGACGGTCTGCGGACGGGCGGCGCGCGCGTACTGGACCGGCTGCTCGCACTGACGCGCGGCGACATCTAGTGCGGCAACCAGCGGCGACAGCCCGCGAGTAGAACCGGAATGGGAGGTTCGCCGCTTATTCTGCGCCCATGACAACCGAGCCGACACAGCAGCCGCAGCAGCCCCACCAGCTTCAGCCGATGCCCTCCGACTGGCAGCGCGCCCTCGCCGTGGTGGCGCACCCGGACGATCTCGAGTACGGGTGCGCCGGCGCCATCGCGGGATGGACCGACGGCGGCCGCGAAGTGACGTACCTGCTCGCCTCCCGTGGCGAGGCCGGGATCGACAGCCTGGAGCCGGACAAGTGCGGCCCGCTGCGCGAGCAGGAGCAGCGGGCCAGCGCGGCGGTTGTCGGCGTCTCGGCGGTCGAGTTCCTGGACTACAAGGACGGCGTGATCGAGTACGGGACCGGGCTGCGCCGGGACATCGCCGCCGCCATCCGCAAGCACCGCCCCGAACTCGTCATCACCCTCAACCACCGCGACACCTGGGGCGGCGTCGCCTGGAACACGCCCGACCACCGGGCGGTGGGCCGGGCCACCCTGGACGCGGCGGGCGACGCCGGCAACCGCTGGATCTTTCCCGAGCTCACCGAGCAGGGGCTCGCGCCCTGGGACGGGGTGCGCTGGGTCGCCGTCGCGGGCTCCACGACGCCGACCCATGCGGTGGACGCGACGCCCGGGCTCGAGCGCTCCGTACGCTCGCTGCTCGAACACCGTGCGTACATCGAGGCGTTGACGACGGAGGACCCGGAGGCCTACTGCCGTACGTTCCTCACCCAGAACGCGCAGCGCGCGGCGGAGCGCTTCGGTGGAAAGCCCGCGGTCACTTTTGAGGTCTTCAGCCGCTGAGCCTGATGCGGTGATGCGGTGATGCGGTGATGCGGTGATGCGGTGATGCGGTGATGCTGCGATGCGGTGATGCTCACGCTTCGCTGAGCATGCCGGCGCGGAGCCTGGTGAGGGTCCGGGTGAGGAGGCGGGATACGTGCATCTGCGAGATGCCCAGCTCGGCTCCGATCTCGGACTGCGTCATCTCCTGGCCGAAGCGCATCTCGATGATGTTCCGCTCACGGTCGTCGAGTTCGCCCAGCAGGGGTGCCAGGGTCTGGAGGTCCTCGACCGTCTCCATGGCGGGGTCCGTCTCGCCCAGCACATCGGCGAAGGTGCGCGACTTGTTGGCGTGGCCGTCGTCGCCGGGGTCGTTGGGCATGTCCAGGGAGCCGGCGGTATAGCCGTTGGCGGCCACGAGGCCTTCGACGACCTCGTCCTCGCTGAGCTCCAGGTGCCCGGCCAGTTCCCTGACCGTCGGGTCCCGGTCCAGCGTGGCCGCCAGTTCCTCCCGGGCCTTGGCGAGCTCGACCCGCAGCTCCTGCAGCCGCCGGGGGACGTGGACGGCCCAGGTCGTGTCGCGGAAGAACCGCTTGATCTCGCCGACGATGTAGGGGACGGCGAAGGTGGCGAACTCCACCTCGCGGCTCAGGTCGAACCGGTCGATGGCCTTGATCAGCCCGATGGTGCCGACCTGGACGATGTCCTCCATGTCGCCGCCGCCACCGCGGCCCCGGAACCGCCCGGCGGCGAACCGCACCAGCGAGAGGTTCATCTCGATGAGCGTGGTACGGGCGTACTGGTGCTCGGGCGTGCCCTCCTCCAGGACCTGAAGCTGGTCGAAGAACGCCTTTGACAGACTGCGGGCATCCTTCGGGGCAACCGCCCCCGCATCCTCGATCCACGGCAGCTCACCCGTCCCGGGAAGCGTCCCGGTCCGCGCGCTCGTCGCGACCTCCGTCCGCGGAACTTCCGAAATCAGCACCGGCGTTGCCGTCATGTTCCCGCCTCTCTTCTGATCGCTCCGTTCCTCCCGACTGCCCAGGCATCCTCCATGTATGTCTCCCGCCGCCGAATGGGGGAAGAGACGGGCCCGGCGGGGACCAAGGGACGGATACCGCTATCCGGCCCAACGTTGAATGGGCATGGGCGACTTGCGGAATCGTCTGGATTAGACGTGCGCGCCATTGACAGCCTGTCAGGCCCCAGGAGGATTCTGTGGCGTTGTGATGCGCGATCGCCCACAGTTTTCGCCGGGACCTCTGGAGGACGTGTGACGCTCCGCCTGCGCCCGCTCGCCATGCTCGCTTCCGCTCTCGCTCTCGTGCTCGGGATTCCGGCCGCCGGGGCTGCCGCCGACCCCCCGGCCGACACCGACCGAAGATCCGCCCCCGTCATCACCCCGACACCGCAGGATCTCCGGCAGCGCGACGACCGCGTCACCATCACCCCGACGGTGACGCTCGTCGCGGGCGTCGACGCTGATGCCGCCGCCCTGAAGGTGACTCAGCAGGCGCTCCTCGACGCCGGTGCGCACCAGGTCGTACGCGGGGAACGCCCCGTCCCGAGCCGGCTCACCGTGTACGTCGGCGGCCCGGGGGAGACCCCGCAGACCGCCGGGGCGCTCGAAGCGCTGGACATCGAAGGCCCCGGACAACTCCCACCCGAGGGGTATGTCCTGGGCATCGGTGAGCGCCGTATCGCGCTCTCCGGCAAGGACACGGCCGGTACGTACTACGCCGCCCAGTCGCTGCGCCAGCTGCTGCCCGAACGCAAGGGCCCCGGCGCGAAGGTCGGGGGGGCCGAGATCCGCGACTGGCCCACCACCACGATCCGCGGCGTCATCGAGGGCTTCTACGGCATCCCGTGGACCCACGCGGCCCGCCTCGACCAGCTCGACTTCTACGGCGAGCACAAGATGAACATCTACGTCTACTCGCCCAAGGACGACCCGTACCTGCGGGAGAGGTGGCGGGAGCCGTACCCCGACGCGCAGCTCGCGAAGATGAAGGAGCTCGTCGACCGGGCCCGCGCCCGGCACGTGGAGTTCACGTACGCGCTGTCGCCGGGACTGAGTGTCTGCTACAGCTCCGAGGCCGACATCAAGGCGCTGACCGACAAGTTCAAGACGGTCTGGGAGCTCGGCATCCGCACGTACGCCGTCCCGCTCGACGACATCAGTTACACCAAGTGGAACTGCCAGGCCGACCAGGACAAGTGGGGAACGGGCGCGGCCGCAGCCGGCGCCGCCCAGGCGTACCTCCTCAACCGGGTCAACCGGGACTTCATTGCCACCCACCCGGGCGCCGCGCCGCTCCAGATGGTGCCGACGGAGTACTACAACGTCACCCCGTCCCCGTACAAGAAGGCGCTCGCCGAGCAGCTCGACGAGGACGTGGTGGTCGAGTGGACCGGTGTCGGCGTCATCGCGCCGGTCATAACGGTGGCGCAGGCGAGGGCCGCGCGTGACGTTTTCGCGCACCCGATCCTGCTCTGGGACAACTACCCGGTGAACGACTACGTCACCAACCGGCTGCTGCTCGGTCCGTACAACGGCCGGGAGAAAGGGATGCCCGCCGAGCTCGGCTCCGGCATCACCGCCAACCCGATGAACCAGGCGTACGCCTCGAAGGTCCCGCTGATGACGGTCGCCGACTACACGTGGAACGACGCGGCCTACGATCCGGTCACCTCATGGCAGACGGCGATCTCCGAGTACGCGGGCGGCGATGCGAAGACCGAGAAGGCGCTGCGGATCTTCTCCGACGTCAACTACAGCTCCCGCATCAACGCACAGCAGGCACCCGCTCTGGCCGCCTCGGTCGAGCGGTTCTGGGAGTCCGGGAACGCGGCCCGGCTGGACCGCGCCCTTGAGGGTCTGCAGAAGTCCCCGGACGTGCTGCGCGACCGTATCGCCGAGCAGGAGTTCATCGACGACAGCGAGCCGTGGCTCGACGCCGCCGAGGCGTGGGGCGTCGCGACGCGCGCGGCTCTGCGGCTGGTCGAGCTGGCCCGCGACGGAGACGGCGCCCGGGCGTGGGACCAGCGGCAGCGACTGCCCGGGCTCGTGGCCGCCGCGAAGTCGTTCACGTACACCGACCTGAACGGGCGCAAGATCCCGGTCGTGGTGGGCGAGGGAGTGCTCGACAAATTCACCGAGGACGCGGCCGCCGAGCACGACCGGCTGCTCGGCGTCAGCGGCGCCGTGAAGGGCCTCACCAACCTGCCGACGTACCAGGGCAACGTGATCGGGCGGATGATCGACGGGGACGACAGCACGTTCTTCTGGAGCAGCCGGGCCACCGCCACCGGTGATCAGGTGACGGTCGACCTGCGCACGGAACGCGAGATCGGCCGTATCTCGCTCGCCATGGGCAAGCCGGGCAGTGTGAACGACTACATGCGGAACGGGGTGCTGGAGTACTCGTCGGACGGTGCTTCCTGGGAACAGCTCGCGACGTTCTCCGGCAAGCCCGTCGTGACGGCGACGGCTCCGGCAGGTACCAAGGCACGGTACGTACGGGCGCGGGCCACCGCGGGGCAGACGAACTGGCTCGTCGTGAGGGAGTTCGCGGTCGAGACGACGGACGCGTTCGTGTCCGGCGGACCGTCGGCGGCGACGGGCAGCAGCCTGCGCGCGGCGGCCGACGGAGACGTGACGAGTGTCTACCGCGCCGCACGCGCGGCAGAACCGGGCGAGGCACTCCAGGTCGACCTCGGCGGGGCGCGCGCGGCGTCGTCAGTGACCGTCCTCCAGCCGAAGGGCAGCTCCGCTCAGGGCGCCGTGCAGGTACGGGCCGCGGACGGCGACTGGCGTACGGTCGGCGCGCTCAAGGGCGGCTACGGCGAATTCACGGTGGACGACGAACCGGTCTCGGCCGTACGACTGCTGTGGAGCGAGGGCGCCAGCACCCCGCAGATCGCGGAGGTGGTCGTCCGGTAGCGGACGTCCGGCGCGGCGCGGCCCCCGGGCGATCGATCGGCCCGGGGGCCGCGCTGTGTCCGGCCGTACTGTGGATGTGACCGCCGTTACCTGACGCCTGACGCCGCTTTGCGCCCCCTTTACTCTTGGAGGGCGGGATCTTCCGTCCCGCCCGGAACATGTGACCAAGAAGGAGCTGCAGTCCCGCAATGGGTGAGCCTCCCAGTACGAGCCGTGCCATTCCCGCCCCCTCGAACCGTGGGGCGGAGGTGGCACGGTGATCGAAGTTCTTCTTCTGCTCCTCGCTCTCGCACTCACCCTGGCGTGCGCGTTGTTCGTCGCGGCCGAGTTCTCGTTGACCACGGTCGAGCGTGGCGAGCTGGAAAGGGCCGCGCAGGCCGGTGAGCGGGGCGCGGTGAGCGCCCTGAAGGCCGCCAAGCGCCTGACCTTCCAGCTCTCCGGCGCCCAGCTGGGCATCACGGTGACCTCGCTGGTGATCGGCATGCTCGCCGAGCCGTCCCTGGCCGTGCTGCTGCGCGGCCCGCTGGAAGCCGCCGGGCTGCCCGCCGGAGCTGTGTCCACCGTCGCGACGCTGCTCGGCGTCGCCCTGTCCACCGTGGTGCTCATGGTGGTCGGCGAGCTCGTTCCGAAGAACTGGGCGATCTCCAATCCGCTGGCCGTAGCCAAGGTCGTGGCCGGACCGCAGCGCGCGTTCACCGCCGCCTTCGGTCCGCTGATCCGCCACCTCAACAACACGGCGAACCGCATGGTGCGACGCTTCGGCCTGGAACCCGCCGAGGAACTGGCGTCCGCCCGTACCCCGCAGGAACTGGTCGCACTGGCGCAGCACTCCGCCCGCGAGGGCGCGATCGAGCAGGACTCCGCCGAACTGTTCGTCCGTACCCTGCACCTGGGCTCGCTGACCGCGGAGAACGTCATGACGCCGCGCGTCGACGTTCAGGCCCTGGAGGCCCGCGCCACCGCCGCCGACGCCGCCAACCTCACGCTGGCGACCGGGCTGTCCCGGTTCCCCGTCTACCGGGGCACGCTGGACGAGGTGATCGGCACGGTTCACATCCGTGACGTACTCGCCCTGGACGAGACGAAGCGGGACCGGACGCCGATCACCGACCTGACCACCGAGCCACTGCTCGTACCCGATTCGCTCCCCGTGGACCGGATGCTTCAGCAGCTGCGCCGCAGCCGCACCATGGCCGTGGTGATCGACGAGTACGGCGGCACGGCGGGAGTCGCCACCGTCGAGGACATCGTCGAAGAAGTCGTCGGTGAGGTACGTGACGAGCACGACCCGGACGAACGCCCCGGCCTCGCGGCCGGTGACCCGTCGCCGGACGGCCACGCGGTGTGGGAAGCGGACGGCAGCGTCCGTCTGGACCAGCTCCAGGAGATCGGCTTCACCGCCCCGGACGGCCCGTACGAGACACTCGCCGGGCTCATCGCGACGCGTCTGGAGCGTATTCCGGCGCCCGCCGACCGGCTCGACGTCGACGACTGGAAGATCGCCGTCCTCGATGTGGAGCACCACCGCGCGGACCGGGTCCGGATCACCGCACCCGCACGCGCGTCGTCCACGACCGCGACAGCGTCCGTCTCCGCCCCCGCTGCCGCCCCCGTTTCCGCAGCGAAGATCGCGGAGGAAGCCCGATGACCGCCCTCCAGCTCGCCATCGGCGCGCTCACCCTCCTTACCAACGCGTTCTTCGTCGGCGCGGAGTTCGCTCTCATCTCCGTACGCCGCAGCCAGATCGAACCGCAGGCCCTCCAGGGCAGCCGCCGCGCCAAGAGCACCCTGTGGGGCCTTGAGCACCTGTCCGCCGTGATGGCCTCCGCGCAGCTCGGCATCACCATCTCCTCGCTCGTGCTCGGTGCGGTCGCCGAGCCGGCCATCGCCCACCTGCTGGAACCGCCATTCCAGGCCGTCGGCGTACCGGACTCGCTGATCCACCCGATCGCGTTCGTGATCGCACTGACGCTGGCGACGTACCTGCACATGCTCATCGGCGAGATGGTTCCGAAGAACATCGCACTCGCCGCCCCGGTCCCGACCGCGCTGGCGCTGGCTCCGGCACTGGTGGCGCTGACCCGCGCTCTGCGGCCGGTCATTTTCGGCATCAACGCGTTCGCCAACGTGCTGCTGCGGATGCTCAGGGTCGAGCCGCAGAACGAGGTGACGTCCGTCTTCACCGACGACCAGCTCGCCCGTCTCGTCAAGGACTCCAGCGAGGCCGGTCTGCTGGCGCCGGCTGACGGTGAGCGCCTGCGCGACGCCCTGGAACTGGGCAACCGGCCGGTGGGTGAGGTGATGGTGCCGCTCAGCAGGATCGTCACCGTCGACCACACCACCACCCCGCAGCAGCTGGAGCGGGCGGCGGCGACCTGGGGATTCTCCCGGCTGCCGGTCACCGGGCCGGGCGACGAGGTGCTGGGTTACCTGCACATCAAGGACGCCCTCGGGGTGGTCGAGCGCACCCGGCCGTTCCCGCGCGGCGTGCTGCACCCGGTGATCCGGGTCGAGATCGACACGCCGCTCGACGACACCATGACCGCCATGCGGGCCGCGGGCACGCACCTGGCCGCCGTCACCGGCGACAAGGGCACTGTCATCGGCTTCGTGACCATGGAGGACGTACTGGAAGAGCTCGTCGGGCCGGCGGCTGCGGGCGGGGCGGTCGCGCTCTGACGACGTCCGGCTGAGCTGATCGTGCCGAGACTGTTCCCATCGGGGCAAGCGACCGCTTAGTATGCGCCGAGCGTGGTACTGCCTACGGTGTTGTGGAGGATCTCGGATGCAGGCATGGCGAGTGCACGAGAACGGCGAGCCGGGCGAGGTGATGCGGCTCGACGAGGTCGACAAACCCACGCCGGGCGAAGGGCAGCTTCTGCTGAAGGTGCGCGCCGCGAACATCAACTTTCCCGACGCCCTGCTCTGCCGCGGCCAGTACCAGATAAGGCCGCCGCTGCCCTTCACGCCGGGCGTCGAGATCTGCGGCGAGACGGAGGACGGCCGCCGGGTGATCGCCAACCCGGCGCTGCCGCACGGCGGTTTCGCGGAGTACGTCGTTGTTGACGCGGCCGCGGTACTGCCCGCCCCCGAGTCGCTGGACGACGCCGAAGCGGCCGCCCTGCACATCGGTTACCAGACGGGCTGGTTCGGCCTGCACCGCCGGGCGCGTATCGAGGCGGGGGAGACCCTGCTGGTGCACGCGGCGGCGGGCGGCGTCGGCAGCGCCGCCGTACAGCTCGGCAAGGCGGCCGGCGCCACCGTCATCGGCGTCGTCGGCGGCCCGGACAAGGCCCGTATCGCCCAGGAGCTGGGCTGCGACGTGGTCATCGACCGGCGCAGCGAGGACATCGTCGCCAAGGTCAAGGAAGCCACCGGCGGGCGGGGCGCGGACGTCGTCTACGACCCGGTCGGCGGCGACGCGTACGCCAAGTCGGTCAAGTGCGTCGCCTTCGAGGGCCGCATCGTCGTCGTCGGCTTCGCCAGCGGCGCGATCCCCTCGCCGGGCCTCAACCACGCCCTGGTGAAGAACTACTCGATCCTCGGCCTCCATTGGGGCCTTTACAACACCATGGACCCGGCCGCGATCCTCGCCTGCCACCAGGAGCTGACCAAGCTGGCCGCCAAGGGCGCCATCAAGCCCCTGATCAGCGAGCGCGTGGCCATGAAGGACGCGGCGGACGCCGTCCAGCGCGTCGCCGACGGCACGACCACCGGACGCGTGGTCGTCGTACCCGAGGGGATGGCCCGATGACGGACGCAGCTGAAGTGCGCAGCCTGACCCAGGAGTTGCTGGCGGCCCACCCGCCGGCCACCACGGACCGTACGGACTTCCTCAAAGCCCGCTTCGACGCCGGACTCGCCTGGGTGCACTACCCGGTGGGCCTCGGCGGCCTCGGCGTGCCGCGCTCCCTGCAGAGCGTCGTGGACGCGGAGCTGGCGGCGGCCGGCGCACCCGACAACGACCCGCGGCGCATCGGCATCGGCCTCGGCATGGCCGCGCCGACCATCCTGCGCTTCGGTACGGACGAGCAGAAGCAGAGCCTGCTGCGGCCCCTGTGGGTCGGCGAGGAGGTGTGGTGCCAGCTGTTCAGCGAGCCGGGCGCGGGCTCGGACCTCGCGGCGCTCGGCACGCGCGCCGTGCGGGACGGTGACGACTGGGTCGTCGACGGGCAGAAGGTGTGGACCTCCAGCGCCCATGTGGCGCGCTGGGCGATCCTCATCGCCCGTACGGACCCCGACCTGCCCAAGCACCGGGGCATCACGTACTTCGTCTGCGACATGACCGACCCCGGGGTCGAGGTCAGGCCGCTGCGCCAGATCACCGGCGAGGCCGAGTTCAACGAGGTCTTCCTCACCGGCGTGCGCATCCCCGACAGCCGGCGCCTCGGCGCCGTCGGCGAGGGGTGGAAGGTCGCCCAGACCACGCTCATGAACGAGCGCGTCTCGATCGGCGGCTCCCGCATCCCGCGCGAGGGCGGCATGATCGGCCCGGTCGCCAAGACCTGGCGCGAACGCCCCGAACTGCGCACCCACGACCTGCACCAGCGCCTGCTGGACCTGTGGGTCGAGGCGGAGGTCGCGCGCCTCGCCGGCGAGCGGCTGCGCCAGCAGCTCGTGGCCGGGCAGCCGGGACCCGAGGGCTCGGGCATGAAGCTGGCCTTCGCCCGCCTGAACCAGGAGATCAGCGGCCTGGAGGTGGAACTGCTCGGCGAGGAAGGGCTGTTGTACGACGACTGGACCATGCGCCGTCCCGAACTCGTCGACTTCACCGGCCGCGACGCCGGTTACCGCTACCTGCGCTCCAAGGGCAACAGCATCGAAGGCGGTACGAGCGAGGTGCTGCTCAACATCGTCGCGGAACGTGTACTCGGCCTGCCGTCCGAGCCGCGCAGCGACAAGGACATCGCCTGGAAGGACCTGGCTCGATGACTGATCTGCTCTACTCCGAGGCCGAAGACGACCTCCGCGCGGCCGTACGCTCCCTCCTCGCCGACCGCTGCGACGCCGCGGCCGTGCTCACGCGGGCGGAGTCGGACACGCCGTACGATCCGCGACTCTGGGCCTCACTGGCCACCGACATGGGCCTCGCGGGCCTCCTGGTGCCCGAGAAGCTCGGCGGCCAGGGCGCGACGCATCGCGAGGCCGCGGTGGTGCTGGAGGAGCTGGGACGCAGCGTCGCACCGGCCCCGTACCTCACCGGAGCGGTCGTGGCCGCCGAGACGCTGCTGGGGTGTGCCACCGACGACGCCGATGCGGCCGTCGCGGAGCTCCTCGGCGCGCTCGCGTCCGGCCGTACGGTCGTGGTGCTCGCCGCTCCCCTGTCCGCCGCTCCCTCAGCCGAACTGTCCGGTGCGGTACGGGCGGACGGCAGCTCTCTGAGCGGACGTATCACCGGCGTTGCGGACGCGGCTGCCGCCAAGGTCCTGCTCGTACCGGCCGAGGACGGGCTGTACGCGGTGGAGACGGGAGCGCCCGGCGTCACCGTCGAGTCACTGACGCCGCTCGACCTGACCCGGCCGCTGGCCACCGTCACCCTCGACGGCGCCCCCGGCCGCCGGCTCGCCGGCTCGGCGGCGGCTCCCGTACGGCGCGGACTGCTCGCCGGGGCCGGGCTGCTCGCCTCCGAGCAGCTGGGGCTCGCCGAGTGGTGCCTGGAGGAGGTCGTCCGCTACACCCGCGACCGCAAGCAGTTCAACCGTCCGATCGGTTCCTTCCAGGCGCTCAAGCACCGCATGGCGCAACTGTGGCTGGAGGTCGTCTCGGCGCGGGCCGCCGCCCGCAACGCCGCCGACGCCCTGGCCGCCGGCAGCGAGGACGCGCCCCTCGCGGTGGCGGTCGCGCAGACGTACTGCTCCCGGGTCGCGGTGCACGCGGCAGAGGAGTGCGTACAGCTGCACGGCGGCATCGGCATGACCTGGGAGCACCCCGCGCATCTGTACCTGAAGCGCGCCAAGGCCGACTCGATCGCGCTGGGAGCGCCGGGCCGGCACACGGTGGCGGTGGCGGAGCTGGTGGGTCTGCCGGCACCCCTGTAAGGGTCAGTGGATCAAGCACCCCTCTACATACGGTTTAATTGCGAGTCATTCGCAATAACTGTTGATCTTGTTTAGGGGTGTGGAGAGCCATGCTGTCCCGATCGATACGTGGGGCGGCCGCTGCGGCGCTGGCCGGAACACTGGCCATCACCGCGGCGGCTTGCTCGAAGCCCGGCGAGTCCGGAACCGGGCACGGAGCCGGGGATTCCGCGGTCGTCGGCATCGCGTACGAGCCCGAGACCCTCAGCCCGCTCCTGGGCTACGGCAAGGACGGCAACTCCAAGATCTTCGACGGGCTGCTCACTTTCGACGACGACATGACGCTCCGGCCGGCGCTCGCCGTCGAGCTGCCCGAAGTCGCCGACGGCGGCATGACGTACACGTACACGCTGCGCGAAGGCGTGAAGTTCAGCGACGGGCAGCCCTTCACGTCGAAGGACGTGGTCTTCACGTACAGGACCATCCTCGACAAGAAGACGAACAACGCCTCCAAGACGGAACTCGACGCGATCAAGGACGTCAGGGCCGACGGGGACCACAAGGTCGTCTTCACGCTCAAGTACCCGTACGCGCCCTTCGCCGAGCGGACCGTCCTGCCGATCGCTCCCGAGCACGTCGCGGGCAAGCAGGACGTCAACAGCGGCTCCTTCACGACGAAGCCGGTCGGCACCGGGCCGTACGTCCTCACGGGCTGGTCCAAGGGCGAGAAGCTCAGCTTCAAGGCGAACCCCGGTTACTGGGGCGGCGAGCCGAAGGTGAAGAAGTTCACCATGGCGATCATCAAGGACGACGACGTGCGTGCCACGCGACTGCGCACCGGTGACCTCGACGGAGCCATCCTCCCGCCCAACCTCGCCAAGACCTTCAAGGACGACAACGGTCGTACAACGCACGCCGCCAGGTCCTTCGACTACCGCACCGTGACCCTGCCGACGCACAACAAGGTCGCGGGTGACACGGACGTACGGCGTGCCCTCGACGTCGCCGTCGACCGCGAGGCCATGGTCGACAAGATCCTCGAAGGCGCGGGCAAGCCGGCCTACGGGCCCGTCCCGACCGACAGCCCCTGGTTCGCCAAGGGCACCGAGCGCACGCACGACCTCGCCAAGGCGAAGAAGATCCTCGACGAGGCCGGCTGGAAGCCGGGCGCCGACGGCACCCGCGTCAAGGACGGCGTACGCGCCCAGTTCCCGCTCTGGTACCTCTCCGGCGACAAGCTCCGCCAGGACCACGCCCTCGCCTACGCGTCCGACGCGAAGAAGGCCGGCATCGACATCAAGACCCAGGCCGGCACCTGGGAGGTCATCATGCCCCGCATGAAGCACGACGCGGTGCTCGCGGGCGGCGGCTCACCCGGCGACCCGGACTTCGACCAGTACACGCTGCTTCAGTCCTCCCTCGCGGGCGACGCCTTCAACAACATGGCCTGGTACGACAACCCGGCCGTCGACAAAGCGCTCAAGGAAGGCCGCGAGAGCGGCGAGACGGCGGACCGCAGGGCCGCGTACGACACCGTCCAGCGCGAGCTCGTCAAGAACCCCGGCTACACCTTCCTGACCCACATCGACCACCTGTACGTCGTCGACGACAAGTGGTCCGGGCTGACCACGCAGACCGAGCCGCACGACCACGGTCTGGCCTCGGGCCCGTGGTGGAACGTCGAGGACTGGACGCCGAAGAAGTGACACACCCGGGCGGGAGCCGAAAGCTCCCCTGGGGGCCGATGGCGAGGATGGCCGGGCGGCGGATCCTGTTCGCCGCCCCCGTCCTGCTGGTGGTCACTATCGGCGTGTTCGCCGTCGCCGCCGCCTCGCCCTTCGACCCGGTGAAGGCCTACGCGGGCACCGCGGGGCTCACCGCATCGCAGGAGAACCTCGACCAGCTGCGGGCCAATCTCGGCGTCGACCAGCCGCTCGTAGAACGCTGGTGGCACTGGCTGACCTCGGCCGTCACCGGGGACCTCGGCGACTCCAGCGTGATGCGCCAGCCCGTCACCGACGTCATCGCCGAACGCCTCGGCTGGTCGGTGCTCCTCGCCGCCACCGCGTTCCTCGTCGCGATCCTGCTCGGTACGTCGCTGGGCGTACTGGCAGCGCGCCGGCAGGGCGGCTGGCTGGACCGGGCGGTCACCTCGGCGGCGTACACCCTGGAAGCGGCGCCCGCCTTCTGGCTGGGCCTGCTCGCCATGTGGTTCTTCGCGCTGGAGCTGGGCGTACTGCCGGCGGGCGGTCTGACCGACACCGACAGCGACGTGATCACTTTCGGACAGGTCGCCACGCACCTGGTGCTGCCGGCGGCCGTTCTCGGGGTTTCGCAGCTTCCCTGGTTCTTTCTTTTCGTACGCCAGGGTGTCGCCGACGCGCTGGAGGAGGACCCGGTACGCGGCGCCCGCGCGCGTGGGCTGAACGAACGCACCGTGCTGCTCGGGCACGCCCTGCGCTCCGGGATTCTCCCGACACTCACGCTCGTCGGCTCGCGGGTGCCCGAACTCATCACCGGTGCGCTGCTCGTGGAGACGGTCTTCAGCTGGCCGGGCATCGCGGCGGCGACGGTACAGGCGGCGACCTCTGTGGACTTTCCCCTCCTCGCGGCGCTGACGGTGCTCGCCACGGCGGCGGTCCTCGCTGGAAACCTCCTCTCCGACCTGCTGTACGGACTCGCGGACCCGAGGGTGGGCTTCGATGGCTGAACCGGCTGCTGAAACGGCTGTATGGCACTCCCACGGGCGCACGCGCCGCTCGACGCGCACGATCCGCGTCCGCATCTCGGCCGTGATCGTGGCGGCGGTGGTGCTCGCGGTCCTCGTCGTGCCGCCGCTTGCCAACCTCGACCAGCAGGCCATCGACTTGTCGATGAAGCTCCAGCCGCCATCCCTGGCCCACCCCTTCGGGACGGACGACGTTGGGCGCGATCTGCTGCTGCGCTGCGTGTACGGTCTGCGTGTCTCGCTCCTGGTCGGGCTCGTCGCGGCGCTCGTCGCGACGTTCATCGGTACGGCGGTGGGAGCGGCGGCCGCGGCGTTCGGCGGCTGGACCGACCGCGTGGTGATGCGCCTTGTCGACACCTTCTCCTCCATCCCGCACCTGCTGCTCGGCATCTTCATCGTCGCGATGTTCCGGCCGGGCGTATGGCCGGTGATCGTGTCGGTGGCGCTGACGCACTGGCTGTCCACGGCCCGAATCGTCCGTTCCGAAGTGCTGTCGCTCCGCTCGCGCCCGTACATCGACGCGGCGGTCTCGGGCGGCGCGTCGCGGTGGCGGGTCGCCGTACGGCACCTGCTGCCGGGCGTACTGCCGCAGGCGGGACTCGCGGCCGTGCTGATGGTCCCGCACGCGATGTGGCACGAGTCGGCGCTCTCATTCCTCGGCCTCGGCCTGCCGACGCACCAGGCGAGCCTGGGCAACCTGGTTCAGTCGGCGCGCAGTTCGCTGCTGGCCGGCGACTGGTGGCCGACCCTCTTCCCCGGCCTCCTCCTGATCATTCCAACCCTCGCCATAGCGGGCCTGGCCGGCGCCTGGCGGGAACGGATCAATCCCCGCCGCCGATCGGAGCTGATGCTGTGACGACGCCCAAGAACGCCAGTCCGGCCTCCTCGGCCGGTGCCACCCCCGACGCGCAGACAGCGACGGTGGTCGCCCCGTGCGCGGCGGAAGCAACTGCGGCGGCCGCGCCGGCACCGCACAGGAACGCCTCCAGCACAGACGGCACACCGGAACGACCTGCTGACCCGCACGTCTCGGAAACGGCTCATGAGAGTGCCCGTGTCGCGCCCGAGTCCGTTCCGGGGAACGTTCATAAGGCGGCCGGTTCGGTGTCGGACACCGACAGGGGTAGCGACGCCCTTGCGGGCCGCACGTCGGAGCCCTCCGCCGGCCCGCGAGCCGCCACGGGCCCTCCCGCGTCGCCGAACACGAGGTCCCTGTTGTCCGTACGGGGGCTCTCCGTGCGGTTTCGGATGCGTGGGGGGCGCTACATCGCCGCCGTCACCGACGCCGACTTCGACCTGGCGCCGGGGGAGTGCCTCGCCCTCGTGGGGGAGAGCGGGTGCGGCAAGTCCGTGCTCGCCTCCGCGCTGCTGGGGCTGCTCCCCGGCAACGCTCAGACCGCGGGTTCCGCGCGCCTCGGGGACGTCGATTCGCTCACCGCCGACGAACGCACTCTGGCGCGCACGGTGCGGGGGCGCCGTATCGGACTCGTACCGCAGAGTCCCGCCGCGCACCTCACCCCCGTACGGACCGTCGGAGCGCAACTCGAAGAGACACTGCGCGAGCTGACCGGCACGCCCAAGTATGACCTGCGCGAGGCGGCCCGCGCGGCGGCCGAGCGGGCCGCGTTCCCCGCGGACCATCTCGACCGCTACCCGCACGAGTTGTCCGGCGGCCTCGCCCAGCGCGCCGCGACTGCCCTCGCCCTTGTGGGCGACGCGCCCCTGCTGCTCGCGGACGAGCCGACCACCGGCCTCGACCGCGATCTCGTCGACCGCACCGTCGACGAGCTGCGCCGGCACGTCGGCGAGGGCCACGCGCTGCTGATGATCACCCACGACCTCGCGGCCGCCGAGCGCATCGCCGACCGCGTCGCGGTGATGTACGCGGGCCGGATCGTCGAACTCAGCGACGCCACCCGCTTCTTCGCAGCGGCGCCCGGCCCCCGGCACCCGTACGCCCGCGGCCTGCTCAACGCCCTTCCCGAGCGCGCTTTCGCGCCGATCCCCGGAATGCCGCCCGAGCTCGGCGACCTGCCCCCGGGGTGCGCCTTCGCGGCCCGCTGTACGTACGCCACTGACGCCTGCGCCGTACAGCCCGACTTCGTGGACGGCATCGCCTGCCACCACCCGCCTGCCGAGGAGCGTGCCGCACGTGCTTGAACTCGACGCGATCACCGCTGGTTACGAGCGCGGGGCACCGGTCGTACGGGACGCGCACCTCACGGTCGCACCCGGCGAAGTGGTCGGCCTGCTCGGCCCGAGCGGCTGCGGCAAGTCGACGCTCGCCAGGGTCGCCGCCCTCCTGCACCGCCCCGACGCAGGGACCGTCACCCTCGACGGCCGCGTCGTCACCGGCTGGCGCCACCGCACCCCACGCGAACAGCGCACAGCCATCGGTGTGGTGTTCCAGCAGCCCCGGCTGTCCGCCGACCCCCGCCTGCGCCTGCGCGACCTGATCGCGGAACCCCTGCATGCCACTGGGCGGCGTAACGAAGCGGCCGCCACCGTGCGGGAGCTGTCCGAGACCGTAGGCCTCGGCGACGACCTCCTCGGCCGGCGCCCGCACGAGGTGAGCGACGGCCAGCTCCAACGCGCCTGCCTGGCCCGTGCCCTGGTGCTGCGTCCACGCTGGCTCGTCTGCGACGAGATGACAGCGATGCTGGACGCGTCGACGACGGCAGCCCTGGTCGCGGTGGTCGAGGAGTACCGGCGCGAACGCGGCGCCGGACTGCTGACCGTCGGCCACGACCGGGTCCTCCTGGAGAGCTGGTGCGACCGTACGGTCCGCTGGGAGGACGTCGCGGCGTCGCCCTGAGCCTGACGCGCCGCCAACGCCCCTGAACCGCGGGCGACAGGTGGCCGAACTCTTGTCGTGGCCCTGCCCATTGGTGCTGTACGGGGCGGATACTCGCCGGAGCCCCGAACGCCCCGTACACCTCCGGAGGCACCATGGCCGTCGCCGCGTCCACCCGCCGCAGAGTCGTCACCACCCTCGCAGCCGCCCTCGCGGGAACCATCGCCGTTCCCGCGTACGCCCAGGCCGCCGAGAACAAGCCCGCGAGGCACAAGAAGCCACTGCGCCGCGCCCACGCGCACAACGACTACGAGCACGATCGCCCACTCCTCGACGCCCTCTCCCACGGCTTCACCAGCGTCGAGGCGGACATCTTCCTCGTCGAAGGACAGCTCCTCGTCGCCCACGACCCGGTTGACCTCGACCCCACCCGCACCCTCGAATCGCTCTACCTGTCCCCCCTCGCGGTCAGAGTCAGGGCCAACCACGGCTCCGTGTACCGCGGATACCGCCGTCCCGTGCAGCTGCTCATCGACATCAAGAACGAAGGCGCCGCCGCCTACGCCGAGCTGCACCGCCAACTGCGCCGCCACCGCCGGATGCTGAGTACGTACGCACACGGGAACGTCCGCCCCGGCGCCGTGACCCCCGTCATCTCCGGCGACCGCGCCGCCCGCGCCCCCATGGAGGCACAGCCGGTGCGTCACGCCTTCTACGACGGGCGCCTCGACGACCTCGCCGCCGCCGATCCGGCCCCCGCCTCCTTCATCCCGCTGATCAGCAGCAACTGGACGCACAGCTTCACCTGGCAGGGCGCGGGCCCCTTCCCCGTCGCCGAGCGGGCCAAGCTGCACGCCATCGTCTCCGCCGCCCACCAGCGCGGTCAGCGGGTCCGTTTCTGGGCCACACCCGACCTGCCCGGACCCGCGCGCGACGCCGTCTGGACCGAGCTGCTCGCCGCGGACATGGACCACATCAACACCGACGACCTCGCCGGCCTGGAACGATTCCTCCGTACGCACGACGCGTAGCCGGCCGTCACAACCAGTCAACACCCGTACGGCGTACACGTCTTCCGCCCGGATGGGCCCTCCGCTGGGCCAGACTGACGGCCGAATGCCGCAATTCAGGCGCGGCGGAGGAGGTTGACCATGGCCATTTCGATCTCGTTGGTGCTGCTTCTGCTGATTCTCGCGGTGATCTTCCTGCGCAACGGGGGACTGAAAATCTCGCACGCACTGGTCTGCGCCCTGCTCGGCTTCTTCCTGGCCGGGACGAGCATGGGCCCGACCATCCAGAACGGGATCGCCGCCACCGCGGACGTGGTCGGCGACCTCAGACCGTGATGCTGGCTTCCATGGACACTTCAAGAGGTCGGCTCTAGCCTCGGGCGGCGGCGCGACCCGCCCCCGTCCAAGGAGCCCGATGTCCCGGTCCTGCAGAGCGTACGCGCGTGCACTGGCCCTCGCCCTGGCCCTCGTTGTCCCGGCGGTCCTGCCGCCGGGCGGCGCCCTTGCCGAGCAGATACCCAAGGCGCCGGGCCACCGGCTCGTCGGCTCGTACGAGGGCGAGCCGGCCACCGCACAGCCGGTCCCCGGCGACGCACCGCCTCAGCACCCCTACCTGGCCCCGAACGGCCGCAGTGGCATGCACGCGGACGCCGCGGGCAGCGGCACCCACCCGTACTCCGGACCACTGGGACGCGACCCGCAGGTCACCAGTGAGAAGATCGCGGCGCTGGGCGGCGAGTGCGCGACCGCGACCTTCGACGCGGCGGGCCGCCTGATCACCGTCTGCGGCACGTTCCAGGGCTTCCGGCTCAAACTGCTCCACCCGCGAACGCTCGCGACCCTCGCCGAGTACAAGCTGCCGCAGCGCTCTTCCACCGTAGAGGCCATCACCCGCCTCGACTTCGAGAAGATTTTCAAGGACACCTCGGGCGGCGCCTACTTCTACCTGGACGACCAGGACCGGGTGGTGCTCGCCGACTCGCGCCAGCACGTCCTGCGGATAGCGCACGAGCGGACGGCCGACGGCAGTTGGCGCTTCGTCGTCGAGGACGACTGGGACCTCACCGCGCACGTCCCGCACGACTGCGTGACCTGGACGAACCTCCACCCCAGCGGCACCTGCGATCCCGTGACCTCCGTGATGCCCGACTGGCAGGGACGGATCTGGTGGGTGACCCGGCTCGGCCGCGTCGGCACAGTCGACCCCGAGACGGCCCGGATCCGTGCCGTCCGGCTGGCAGGGGAGGAGATCCAGAACTCCTTCTCGGTGGCCGAGGACGGCGTCTCGATCGTCTCCGACCACGCCCTCTACAGCTTCCGCGCCGACCCCGACGGCACACCACGGGTGCAGTGGCGCCAGACGTACGACCGGGGAACGGGCACAAAGCCCGGCTCCGTCAACCAAGGATCGGGCACCACCCCCGACCTGTTCGGTGACGACTACGTGGCGATCACCGACAATGCCGACGACCGGAGGAACGTCCTTGTCTACCGACGCGGAACGAACGTTCCCGGGAACGTCCGATTGGTCTGCAAGGTGCCCGTCTTCGCCGCCGGGAAGTCCACCACGGACAACTCCCTCATCAGCTGGGGCAACAGCCTCGTCGTCGAGAACAACTACGGCTACGAGAACCCGTCGTCGACGCTCCTGGGACGCAGCGTCCCCGGCGGCGCCACCCGGATCGACGTACGCGAGAACGGTAGCGGCTGCGACACCGTCTGGGAGAGCGACGTACGATCGCCGTCCACCGTCCCCAAGCTCTCCACCGCCAACGGACTGCTCTACTTCTACGCCAAGGAGCCGAACCGGCTGGGCATCGACGCCTGGTACCTCACAGCCGTCGATTTCCGTACGGGAAAGACCCGCTGGCGGCAGCTCACCGGCACGGGACCGGCGTACGACAACAACTGGGCGCCGATCACCATCGGCCCGGACGGCACCGCCTACGCCGGTGTCTTCAACGGCATCGTGGCGGTGCGCGACCGGGACTGACGGCGGCGCACGGGAACCGGTCAGAGCAGCCGCGACCGGATCAGGAACCGCACGCCTTCCGGCGCCTCCAGCGAGAAGCCGCTGCCGCGGCCCTCCACCACGTCGACAATCAGCCGGGTGTGCCGCCACACCTCGTACTGCGCGGAGGACATCCAGAAGGGGACGGCCTCCTCGACACCCTCAACAGCGAGGGCTTCCAGGAGTACGTCGGAGCCGCCCGTACGGAACTCGCCGTCCGGATAGCACATGGGCGCGCTGCCGTCGCAGCAGCCGCCCGACTGGTGGAACATCAACGGGCCGTGGGACTCCCGCAGCCGCCGCACCAGACCGGCGGCCGCGGGGGTGAGCTCCACGCGAGGCGTGTCAGTCATCGTCGCGCTCCTCTCGTCGAGGGCAAGCCTCCCACCGTATCGGCACCTGATTGGCGGAGTTCCGTGAGTCCGGACGGTCAGTGGACCAGTCCATACGGGTGCCACGACAAGGGCGGTGCTTGCATGCCGTATTCGGCTCGCGCAGAGTCCAAGTCCATGCAGCCCGCTCTTGCCTCGTGGGCGAGGGCAGGCCTGTTGCCGCGTGCAGGGGCGAAAGGGTCACCCATTACATGCCCAGGACTTCAAGGCACCGCCGCAAACTGTCCATCTGGACCAAGCTGTCCGCCCTGGTGCTTTCCGCCGCCATGCTTGCCATGGGCAGCGCCGTATGGGCGAGCCAGCCGCAGCGGCCGGCCGGGGTGGTCGTCGACTCGCTGTCGGTTTCGGCGGCAGCAAGTGGCCGGCTGACGGCAACCGCGAAGATCCATTCCGCTCGTACGGTCCGGGTACAGGCGCTCACCGTCGCCGTTCGCTCGGCGAGCGGAGCGAAGGTCGACTTTCCCGGGGCGACCGGGCGAAAGAGACTGGGCCGCTCGCAGACGACCTTCACCACCGGTAGCCGTACATTCCCCGCCGGTACGTATTCCTACTTCGTCGCGTACAAATTCCGCGGCGCCTGGCACAACCTCTCCCCGGTGAAGTCCTTCACCTCCGGCGCCCCGGAGACACCGGCGCCCGACGATCCTCCGACGGGTATCCCGGGCACCTGGCGCCAGGTTTTCGCGGACGAGTTCGACGGCACCAGCCTCGACACCACGAAGTGGCCACGACCTCGCGCTCGTACGGCATGTGGCCCATCGGGTCGCGGTGCTGCACCGGGGACGGATCGTGGAGGAGGGCGCGGTCGCGGAGGTGTGCGAGGCCCCCTCGCACGCGTATACGCGCGAACTGCTGGCAGCCGTGCCCGCTCTCCCGGCCGTCCGCTGAGCGGTACGCGCCCGAAGGGGCTCGGTCCCTGCGCGCTCCCGACCGAGGACGTCGTCCGCCGGTGGTCAGACCCGGTTCCTGCAGAGCCATCCGCGCAGCAGCCGACTGACGGCCGGCATGGCCACGTACGTCATGCCCACGCTCAGCACGGCCGATATCACCGCGGTGTTGACCAGCAGCGGCAGCGCGGTGGCAAGCGGAGGGACGAACGTGACGCTGGCGATCAGCGAGATCGGGTAGACGGCGAGGGACGAACTGATCGCCATCTTCCACCGGGGCGGGGCCGGCTGCACGGACCCCGGCTTGGCGAACCAGGTTTCCATGCCCGTCAGTTCGCGCCGGGCGATCTCGGTGTGATGGTGCCCCTCACAGTGGTCGAACCACGCTGCCCGTTCCGGTGATTCCTGCCATGTCCGGCACGCGGCGGCATCGCGGAAGCGGTGGACGAGGAACCACGGACTGCCGTCTGCCGAAGGCCGGAACAGGCCGTACCCCAGATGTCCGGAAAATCCGGCGGCGGTTTCGAGAATGCCCGACGCCCACTCCTCGAAGGCGGCTTCGTGGCCCGGCTCCACCTGGCGGGCGATGAGTAGCGTCACCTCTCCGGTGTCGGCCGGTACGGCGGCGTGCTCAAGGCTGATCGCGGTCACTGGTGTCTCCTCGTAATGTCCCGTGCCGCGCCGGGCTCCACCCTAGACCCTGTCGTCAAACTCCCGCCTGCCCCGCGACGCCTGGCACAGCCTGACGGCCGGGCTGACGGCAGCCGCCGGGTACCCGCAGTCGCACGCTCTGATGCGCGGAGATCCTGGCGAGACAGGTGATGCGTACGTTGTCGCGCTGCGTAGCGAGCGAAGTGCGAGCGGTCAGGCGCGTGGGCGCAGCCCGGCGTCGACGACTGTGGCGATCGCCTCGCAGTAACGCACGATGCCGGGTGAACGCACTGGACAAGGACGCGGCGTCTTGGTGGTCGGCGCGAGGCAGAAGTGCAGGTGGTCGTCGTCCCGGTGCACAGAGGTGAGCCCGCCGCGGCAGTCCTGCGGGCGCGCCCGCTCGTCGGCGTTGCAGGCCAGCCGTTGCGCCCAGGTGTAGCGGGCACCCGCTGGGCTCACCGACAGGCCGGCGTCCGCCACCAGGTCCCGGCCGGCAGCCGCCTGGGCCCGGTAGATGCCGTTGACCCGGCGGACGCGGTCCGGTGAGAAGGCGTCCGGGCCCTGCAGTACCCAGACGATTCTGGGACGGGGGATCCCGACGTCGCGTGCCGCCGCCGCGATCTGCTCCGTGAGAGCTTTCGCGTCGGCCGCGTAGCGGGTGTAGTAGCGCGACCCACCGCCCTGGGGAATCGAGTCCATGCAGGGCGTGTACGCCCAGGAGTTGCCCCAGAACTGGAGGACGACGACCTTCGGCCGCTGCGACCTGACCAGGGCGGCCGCCTTGTCCTGTGGCGGCACGAGCGAGTCGCGGGACGTGTCGGCCAGGTAGTCGCACAGGGTCGTACCGGAATACGGCGCACTGTGTACGGTCGCACGCCCCGCGGCGGTGATCCGGTCGGCCAGGACGCGCTGGGTCTCCATGGCAAGCGAGTCCCCGAGGTAGAGCACGCGCGACTTCGCCGGTGTCCCGGTGGGCGGGACCGAAGCGGACTCCACCGGCCGCGCGGCGGTCGGCGTACCGGGGCCGGCCGGTGGGGGAGCGGCAGCGATGGAGGCGTCCGACGGATCCGAGCAACCGGTCACCCAGGCCAGCGCGAGCGCGGCCAGAACCACTGATCGTCTGCTCAGTCGCCTCACAACTGGCCCCCTCCGCACGGCAATTGGGTGACCCACCCTGGACCCGCGAGGTGCGGACGTCCAGTCGCGTAGGTGACAAATCGCAGGCATCGTCCGGTGCGGGCCGGGGGGTGGAAAAGGGCTGTGGGCGTGACCGGACTCCGTGATTGCATGGGCTTCATGGTGTCCACTGACCGGCTGCTGGCATTCGCGGCCATGTCGTTCCTGCTGATCGTGATTCCCGGCCCCAGCGTGCTGTTCGTGATCGGGCGGGCGTTGGCGCAGGGGCGCCGTGCCGCGCTGACCACGGTCGTGGGCAACACGCTCGGAGCGTACGTCCTCGTCGTGGCCGTGGCATTCGGGGTCGGGGCCGTCGTGGAGCGCTCGGTGCTCGTCTTCACGGCGCTGAAGCTCGTCGGCGCCGCGTACTTGGTGTATCTCGGTGTCAAGGCGGTGCGGCAGCGCGGCTCGTTGCATGCCGCGTTCACCGGTGACGGTCCGGCGCATGGCAGCATGCGCACGTTCTGGGAGGGCTTCGCGGTCGGTGTGGCCAACCCCAAGACCATCGTGTTCTTCGCCGCGGTACTGCCTCAGTTCGTCGACCGGAGCCAGGGGAATGTCTCGGCTCAAATGCTGTTGCTCGGCCTGGTCTTCAACGTCATCGCGGTGGCTTCCGACAGCGTGTGGGGATTGGTCGCGGCCACCACGCGCGACTGGTTCGCCCGCTCACCGCAGCGGCTCGCCCTGGTCGGCGGGGTCGGTGGGCTCACGATGATCGGCCTCGGCGTCACCGTCGCCGCGACAGGCCGCAAGGACTAGGCCGCTCCGTCGGCTGCACGTGCCCCGACGTCGTACCGGTGGGAGAGTCGGGAGGGCGAGCTGTTCGAACCCGGAGGCGAGCTGCGCATGGACACTGTCCTGGTCACTGGTGGGACCGGCCATCTCGGGCGTGACGTGGTGGCGATGCTGAAGGCCCGGTACCGGGTGCGCGTGCTGGCCCGGTCCCCGGGCTCGGATCCGGACGTGGAGTGGATCAAGGGTGATCTCGCCACCGGCATGGGAACACAGGAAGCCGTATCCGGGGTGCAGAGCGTGGTTCATGCGGCGACGCTGTCCCCGGCTGCCCGGCGCGGTTACGTCCTTCCGACGGATTTCTGGCGCAGCCCTCCGGAGGTCGATGTCGACGGCACCCGCCGGTTGCTGGAGGAGTCCCGCAAGGCAGGCGTCGCCCACTTCGCCCATATCTCGATCGTCGGCGCCGACCGCCCCCGTATTCCGTACATGCAGGTCAAGCACACCGCCGAGAAACTGGTACGGGACAGCGGAGTGCCTTGGTCCGTCCTGCGGGCCACGCAGTTCCACTGGCTGACCGACCGCATGCTCGGCAAGGCGGCGAGGATGCCGTTGCTGGCGCTTCCCGGTGCCTTGGTGACTCAGCCGGTGGACTCGCGCGACTTCGCCGTGTACGTGGCCGGCCGCGTTCAGGACGGCCCGGGCGGGGATTGCGAGGAATTCGGCGGCCCCGAGGTCCTGGAGCTGCGTGATCTTGTCAGGCAGTGGCAGCAGGCGCGTGGCCGGGCGTTCCGGGTCCTGGACGTACCCGCGCCCGCTCGACTCCGGCGAGCGGCCCGTGACCTGACCAACCCGAATGGCCGACTCGGCCGGACCACGTGGTCGGACTGGCTGCACACCCACCGGCCCGAGTAGACAAGGGCCAAGGCGGTGAAACCGTGGTGCTCGAGCTCGTACGTGAACTGAACCGGCGGGCCGACCCGCTGCGCCTGCGCCATGACGTGGAATTCCTCGCAGACCGCCCGCGCAGCCGCCCCCGCGCCCCCGAGGCCATGCTGCGCGCCGAGGCCCACGTGATGCGTGAACTGGCCACCGCGGGCTGGCGGACCGAGCGGCAGCCGTTCGACGTACGGTGGCGACTGGGCGGCAGCGACCGCCAGGGCGCTCAGGCGATCGCACTCCAACTCCGTCTCCACCCGCGCCTGAGCGGCGCGAACCTCGTAGCCGGCCTGCCGGGGACCGACGACCGGCCCACCGTGGTCGTCGGAGCCCATCTGGACACCGTCGACGGCAGCCCCGGCGCCGACGACAACGCCTCGGGAGTCGCCGCACTGCTGGAAATCGCGCGGCTCCTCGGCGGGCTGCCGCGACCGCCCGCCGTCACTCTCCTGTTCTTCGACATGGAGGAGCTGGGCATGATCGGTTCCCGGTTCGCCGCCCGGGAGCTCCGGGACACCCGGGAGGTCAGGGGCATGATCTGCCTGGAGTCCGTCGGCTTCTTCGCGACCGAGCCCGGAACCCAGCTGATGCCTGCCGGGTTCCGGGCGGCCTTCCCCCGGGTGGCCGCCCGGGTCCGCTCGGGCGGGCAACGGGGCGATTTCACCCTTGTGGTCCACCGGCGCTCGACCGAGTCGGCGGCCTCACTGTGGCGCCGGGCAGCGGAGGCCGCAGAGCTCCAGCTGCCAACCGTCACCCTGCGCGACCCGCGGCCGCAAGGCCTGCTGGGCGCGCTCGCCGGCCTTGCGGCGCCCCCGCTGATCCACCTCGACCGCAGCGACCACGCGTCATTCTGGAACGCGGGGATTCCGGCCATGATGCTCACCAGTACGGCGAACTTCCGGAACCCCCACTACCACCGGCCGACCGACACCCCGGACACCCTCGATTACGGGCGTCTGGCGGCGGTCGCCGTCGCGACCGCCGCCACTGCCGCGTCCTGGTGAGCTGCGGACACCCGTAGAAGACAGCACACGTCGCCCACCTTCCCTAGGCTGGAACTGACTGGCAAGGTGCGCGTGGAGAGGTGGGCGGGCCACCTCCGACGGTGGCTCTGCCGGAGCGAAAAACCGGTGGTCTCGGCTACGGGGGCGCTGCGGGCTGTGAGAGAGCAGATGCGGGTGTTCGGCGGGGCATCGCTGACAGCTGTCTATGTGCTGGGCAAGAGCGACAACAGCCTGCGACTGTCGGAATGGGCCGGAGAATCCGGGGCCCCGTACGGGCTGTCGCCCAGCTACCCGCTCTCCGGTCGTGGCCCCGTCGTGGACGCCTTCCGCGCCGGCCGGCCCCTGTGGCTGAACGCGGCGGACCTGGCCGCTTACACCCGTCCCACTGACGAGAGTGCCGAGCAGACTCTGTCCGCCGGCATCTCGCTGGGCGCACTGCCGCTCGGAGCGAACGGGCGTCCACTGGGCTGTCTGGTCGTCGTGGACCGCCTCGGCCACGGTTTCGACGCCGAACGGCGCAATTTCCTGGAGCTCTACGCCGATCAAATCACCGCCTGGCTGGAAGCGGTCGGTGAACCGAGCACCCAGCACATCGGGCGCACGGAGCCCCGGCCGGTATGGGGCTCCGTCCTGGACTGTCTGAGTGTCGGCTCGTTCACCCTGGTCCTCAGCAGCGGGAAGATCGACGCGGACGGGCACGTGCTCGACCTCGTCGGCATCCCCCGGGACGACTTCGACGGACGTGTGGAGACCCTGCTGGCACACACTGTCCCCGACGATCTTCCCGCGCTCATGTCCATCGTGGAGCCGGTCCACATGGCTTCCGGCGGCCGGGAGCTGGAATTCCGTATCCGCCGCCCCACCGGCGAGCTGCGCTGGCTGCGCCTGCGGTGCCGGCTGCTGGCGGACGGCGGCGGCAGGCCGGAGCGGGTGCTTGGTGTGGTCGCCGATGCCTCGAATCTGCGGACCGGCGCCGACGAGGTTTCCAGGGTCCAGCGGCTGTCCGTCGCGCTGGCCGGTGCGATGACCGTGCGGGACGTCAGCAGGGCAGTGGTCGCCGCACTGCGCGACCCGCTGGGAGCCGATCGGGTGGCTCTCGCCGGACTCGAAGTGGACCGCCTGGTGGTCACGGTCCTGGACCCGCCGGAAGCCGATGCCTGGCCGGAGCTCTGGCGGACCGAATGGCGCTCCGAGTGGCCCGACGCGCCCGTCGCCGCCCTGCCCACGCTGCAGGCCGCACTGCGTGAGGGCCGCGCGAGCCTGTGGACGGCGGGCTCCGCCCTCGAACCGGGCCTCGCGGGCGTCGGCCCCGGTGGTCTCGCCGTACTGCCGCTGCCCGCCGAAGGCCGGGTGGTCGGCGCGTGCCTGGTCGGATGGGACGAGCCGCACGAGTTCGGCCCCGAGGAACGGTCCCTGCTCACCGCGACCGCCGGCCTGGTGGGGCAGGCATTGGTGCGCGCCCGCGCGTTCGACGCCGAGCACGAGCTCGCCACGATGCTCCAGCGCAGCCTGCTGCCCCGCAAGCTTCCGCGGCTGCCAGGGGGAGTGGCCGTCGCCCGCTACCTGCCGGCGACGGTGGGACTCGACGTGGGCGGCGACTGGTACGACGTGATCCCGCTCTCCGACAACCATGTGGCGCTGGTGGTGGGGGACGTACAGGGACACAGCGCCGGCGCCGCCACGATCATGGGTCAGATGCGTACGGCGATCAGGGCGTACGCCGTGGAAGGCCACCCGCCCGACGTGGTCGTCTCCCGCGCCAATCGCCTGCTCGTCGGCATGGAGACCGACCTCTTCGCCACCTGCTGCTACGTCGCCATCGACATGGAGGAGGGCGACGCCTGGTGCGTCCGGGCGGGCCACCTGCCGCCGTTGCTGCGCAACCCGGAAGGCGGCACCCATGAACTCACGCTCGAAGGCGGGCCTCCGCTGGGTGTGCTCGCGGAGGCGGAGTTCCCGATGACCGCAGTCGCCCTGGCCCCCGGCGCGGTTATGGCCCTGATGACGGACGGCCTGGTCGAGTCCTCCAGCCTTCACCTGGAGGACGGCATGCGGCGCGTGTGCGACGTACTCTCCACGACTGACCCGTCCGATGCCGGGCGGATGGCCGATGAACTGCTCGGCGGCGCCAACCGGCGCGACGACGACGTGGCCCTGCTGCTCCTGCGCTACGACGGAATGGGAGACCGGCCGCTCCGGGCGGGCTGGACGGTGTGGCGGCTGCCCGACGCCGTCGCGCACGCGCGACGTTTCACCTCCCGCACCCTGCGCACCTGGAACGTGTCCGAGCAGCGCGACGCGGTCCTGCTCATCGTCTCCGAGCTCGTCACCAACGCCCTGGTACACACGAAGGGCCAGGTGCGCCTCGACCTCACCCTCACCGGCGAGCGCCTGCGGGTGGCGGTGAGCGACGCGTCGCCGCGCGCGCCCGTCAGACCGGCGATCGTGGACTGGGAGGCGACTGGCGGCCGCGGCATCCTGCTCGTCGAGGCGGTCTCGACGTCCTACGGCTCGGTACCGCTGGGCGGCGGCAAACAGGTATGGGCCGAAACGCCCCTGCCGCCACCCGTGATCCTCTAGGCGGAGCCGAATCGTGGTCGCTTCCACGGGGAGGCCAACCAGCCACAACGTCATACGTATTGTGGGCGCGAGACGACCTTGTGGTCGCCCCGGACGGAGGCCCACCGCGTGCACCCAGCTACCGACGACCCGACGGCCCCCTCGATGGTTCATGTTCCCGGTGGCGCCGTGGACCTTCGGGACGACCGGCGCGGCACCAGCTGGCGGGCGGAGATTGCTCCCTTCCTGCTCGGCCGGTATCCCGTCACGGCGAGCCTCCACCGTGCCGTCTCGGGAGTGGATCTCTGTCCCTCTATGAGTGGATCCTCGCCCGTGACGAACGTCAGCTGGCTCGACGCGATCGACGTGTGCAACCGGATCTCGGACCTGTCCGGACTGAAGCAGGCATACTCCCGCGACGCACAGAGCGGGGAAGTGACCTGTGACTGGTCGTCCAACGGCTATCGCCTGCCGACCGAGGCGGAGTGGCAGTACGCCTGCAAGGCGGGTACCAGCGGCTACCGGTACGGGGAGACAGGCAACATCGCCTGGTACGCGGACAACTCGGGCGGCCGGGTCCACGACGTCGGCGGCAAGGCCCCCAATCCGTGGGGGCTGCACGACATGCTGGGCAACGTCTGGGAGTGGTGCTGGGATCTCTACGACGAGGAGATCTACGGCTCGTATCGCATCTTCCGAGGTGGGGGCTGGGCCGAGTCGATGCGGGGCTGCGGTGCCTCCGTGCGCCGCCGCAGTCACCCCTCGTTCAGGATCGACGACCTCGGCTTCCGGCTCGCTCGAACCGTGTCCTGAGGCACGGGGGCGCGGGCGCCGTCGCGCACCGGCTCCGCCGTCAGAAGGTCAGTCCGGAAGGGGGCTGCCACAGCGTGCGCAGTACCGGGCGCCCTGTTCGGTGGCCAACCGCCCGCAGTCGGGGCAGACCTGGGGGAGCAGACAGGCGGCTTCGCCCCCTTCGGCGGAGATCGGCGCCACTCCGAGGCCGGGCCGCCGGGTATGGACCGTCAGGTACGTCATCCCGTCCGGTCCGGCGGTCAGCGAGCGTCGCGAGCCCCGCGCCAGCCAGACGGCCGAGTGCAGCGTCACCGGATGGGCCTCGGCGCCGGTGCCGAGTCGGCCGCTGCCTTGGACGACGACCATCAGGACATCGAGGGCGGGTTCGGTGTGCTCCGCGATGACACCGCGGGCTGAAGGCGGATGAGATTGGCGTCCAGACCGCGCTGGGCCCCGGTCAGCCGCCACAGCGCGCCGGCCGCGTCGGCAGGAGCTTCGGCCATCGCTGTCTCAAGATCGGTCACGGCCCCGGCGAAGGGGGAGTGCCCCGTCATGTCCATCCTCTTTCGCGTCTCTTGTCCGACCACTTCAGCGCCTTCCAGAACAATTCTTCCGGCCGGCAACCGGCTCGACCGACCCGGTCCATTCCCTCGCAAACCTGAGCGATAAGGTCTTAGGCGATTGCGTCGGCCGAACCAGGACACGGGCGCAAGGGCGGGGCCGACTGTCGATCACAGTACTGCGCGCAGTTCGCCCGCTCCGACCCTGCGATCCTCCGATTCTCAGACTTTGCCCCCTGCCCGGCCGCCGGCCGCCCTGCCCCGGAAACACCTCACATGAGTATCGACGCTGCCCTGCGTCCCGAACCCGCCCAAGCCGCCCCTGAGGCGCCTCGCCGACGTAAGGCGGCCGGCCGTGCTCCGGCCCGGCCCACCCCGGCGACCGCCTTCCACAGCATCAGCGCCGTGACAGCCGTCCTGCTGGGACTCGTCGCGATCGGCGCGGTGATTCACGAACCAGTGCTGATACCCCCGCTGGCCGCCAGCGCGGCCCTCGTACACAGCGCACCCGCCCTACCGCTGGCCCAACCCCGCAGCGTGGTCATCGGCCACCTGCTCGGCACCGCCGTCGGTTACGGCGTAGGGGCAGCAGCGGGCAGCAGCGCATGGGCCGCTGCCGTGGCGGCCGGTGTCACGCTGGCCCTGATGATGGCCGCCCGCACGCCCCACTCACCCGCCTGCGCCACCGCCGTCGTCATCGTGCTCCAGACTCCCGCGCCCGCCCGGTTCATCCCCCTCGTGTTCGGGGCCACCGTCCTCCTCGTTGTGACGGGTTACGCCGCCTCACGCATCCGCCGCACCGCACTGAGGTACCCCGCCTACTGGTGGTGACCGCGGAACAGAACGGCATCGTCGGGCGCGACCAGGAAGATCCACCCTTCGGGGCAACGTCCGGCCGTCAGGCAGCGTCCTTCTGGGCGTGATCGAACTTATCGACCCCAGCAGCCCTGACGGCCCCTCCAGCCCCGACGACCACGAAGAGACCGTGCGGCCCGGCCCGTGGTGGCGTCATGCCTTGTGGGTGGCGGGCATCACCGTCCTCGGTGTGGGGGCGGGCTGGGCGGGCGCCTTCTTCCGTATCGGCCCCGAGGAATACGGGCTGCCGTCCGCTGCTCCGGGGGAAATCTGGCCGTATCTGCTCGCCTGGACTGCGAGCGGCCTGGCGGTGGCAGCCGTGCTGCGGGCTGTCGCCGCCAGGGTGCCGGTCTACGCCGTGGGGCGGATCGCAGCCGTGCTCACCGCCCTGGGAACCCGGGTCTCGCTGGGCTGGCGGCCGGAAGCACCGGTGCTGGCTGCGATGGCCGCGGCCGCGCTCACGGTGGCGGCCATCTGGTGCGCTATGGCGCTGCGCTCCCCCTCCCGTGGCGACCGCGAAAGGCGAGTTGCCTCCAGCGCCTGAGCGGGGCCTGATCAGAAGTTCTACGGCTTGGCGGTGTTCCGGTTCGCTACGTCTGCGCCATGAGCCGCAACATCGCCGTGTCGTACCGTGCTCGCAGCCCCACATCCGCCGACACCCGCAGAAGCGCGCCCAGCGCCCGTACCGTGCCCTCGTCGTAGCCGAACGACTCCGCCTCCCGCGCCGCGCCCTCGAGGCGCCGGATGCCCTCGGCCTCGTCACCCATCCCCAGCAGTGCCTCCCCGGCCGCCGTGAGCAACAGCACCCGGGTCGCTGCCGCGGACTCCTGGGGGTTGTCGAGGGCAAGCGCGGTGGTGGACGTGTCGAGGGCCGACTGCCATTGCCGGGTGTCCAGTTGGCGCCGGGCGAGGTGGTACAGGGCCAGCCGCTCGGTGTGCCGGTCGCCGGCACTGCGAGCCAGTTCGGCCGCCTGTGCGCATCCCTCGGCCGCTTCCTCCGGGCTGCCGAGCGCCGCTTGGGCCAGCGAAAGATTGACCAGCGCGGTCGCCTTGCCGCGCAGATCACCGGCCACGGCGGCGAGCGCCGGGGCGGCCTCCAGGTGGACCAGCGCCTCCTCCGTGCGGCCCTCTTCGGTCAGGATCCATCCGAGCAGGGCCAGTACCCGCGACTCGGCGCGGGCGTCGGCATCGGCCCGTGCCGCCTCAAGTGCCCTTTCCAGCAAGGGAGTCCAACCGTCCAGCACCCGCCACACCATCTGCGGCCACAGCGCCAGGACGATCCGCCAAGTCCTGCTGTGCAGTCCGGCGGCTTGCGCCGCGGCCGCCGCCAGGGTCAGGTCGTCACGCTCGGCCGCGTACCACGCCATGGCCTGTTCACGGTCCGCGAACTCCCGTACCGCCTCCGGCGGACGAAAGTCCGCAGGCAGCGCGAAGCACGACTCGTCGCCGGGCTCGGCCGCGTGGGCGGCGGCCAGGGCGGTGGCCACACTGTGGTCGAGTACGCGGACGAGGGCGTCGGGCCCGGCGTCCAGGCCGCGCGCGTACAGCCGTACGAGATCGTGCAGCGTCCAGCGCCCCGGCGCGGTCCGCGTGACGAGGTGCGCCGCCGTCAGCTTCTCCAGCGCGGCCTCGGCCGTGGCCGGATCCGTACCGGCGAGGGCCGCCGCCGTGTACCGGTCGACGTGCGTGCCCGGGTGGCGGCCGAGATGCGCGAAGTGGTGCGCGGCGTCGACGGGCAGCCGGCGCACGGTGAGCCGCAGCGCTGCCCGTACGCCCGTGTCCTCCACGTCCAGCAGGCTCAGACGGCGTGACTCGTCGGACAGTTCGGCGCTCATCGCGCTCAGGGACCAGTCCGGCTGATCCGCAAGTCTGGCGGCGGTCACGCGCAGCGCGAGGGGAAGCCCGCCGCACAACTCGGCCAGGCGCCGGGCGGCCACCGCCTCCGTGAGCACCCGCTCCTTGCCGAGCACCGCGGCGAGCAGGGCGGTGCTGTCCTGCGGTTCGAGTACGTCCACGGGCACGGGACGGGCGGCATCCGAGGCGATCAGGCCGCGCAGCCGGTACCGGCTGGTGACCACGGTGACGCACCGGGCGCCGCCGGGCAGCAGCTCTCTGACCTGCTCGCTGCCGCGCGCATTGTCGAGTACGACGAGGAGCTGACGATCAGCGGCAAGGGACCGGAACAGCGCGGAGGCACCGTTCGTCGACTCCGGGATCCGCCGCGGCGCGACCCCCAGCGCCAGCAGGAACTCGCGCAGCACTTCGAGATGGGCCGGCTCTCCCGTATCGCTGAAGCCGCGCAGGTCGGCGTAGAGCAGACCGCCGGGAAATCCGGCGCGGTTGCGGTGTGCCCAGTGCACCACGAGCGCTGTTTTGCCCACTCCCGCCGGCCCGGTGACCAGGCACACGGGTGCTTCGCCGGCGGCGGCCCGGGACAGTGCGGTGAGTTCGGCGGCGCGTCCGTGGAAGCCGCGCGGCATGCGCGGCAGCAAGTCGACCGTGGCTTTGGGCGCGGAGGCCGACGGCCCGTGGGCGGTGGCGGGAACGGGTGGCGGGACCGGAGCCGGCGCTTGTGCCGCACCGTAGCCTTCCCCTCCCTCCCCACCCTCCACACCCTCCCCGCGCAGCGCCACCGCGTACGCGTCCGCCAGTTCACGGCCCGGATCGACGCCCAGTTCGTCGGCGAGCAGTCGCCGGGTGCGGTGGAACCAGTCGAGCGCCTCCGAGCGGCGCCCCGCACGCTGAAGTGCCCTCATGAGCCCGGCGGACAGCGATTCGCGCAGCGGATGGTCACCTGCCTCCGCGCGCAGCACGGCCGCGGCCCGAGCGTGCTCACCCAACCGCGCGTAAGCTGCGGCCAGCGATTCCACGGAGGCCAGCCGAAGCTCCTCCAGCGCGTGCGCGGCCGCCTGCAGTGGCGGGCTCGGATACACGCCGGTCAGCGCGGGCCCCTGCCACAGCGACAGCGCCTCCTGATACATCGCCACGGCGTCGGCGGGCGCACGCTGACCGCGGGCCAACGTCACCAGCTCTTCGAAGCGGTGGGCATCCAGCAAGGTCTCCGGCATCCGCAGGACGTACGCCGCGCCCTGAGTGACCAGTTCGACACCGTACATCTCGGCATCCGCACCGGCGAGCATGGCCCTCAGGCGCGACACATGGCCCTGGATGACACTGCGGGCACGCGGCGGCGGTTCGTGATCCCACAGCGTGGCCGTCAGGTGGCCCACCGGCACAGGGCAGTTGGGCCTCAGCAGCAGAGCGGCGAGGAGACTGCGCCGCTTGGCGGGACCGAGTGGCAGTTCGCCGGTCTCGGTGGCGACGGAAACCGCTCCGAGCAGCCGGAACTCCACTGGTGCAACTCCTTCTGGGGGAAAGAGCCAGATTACCGGAGGTGTGTGCGGCGAACGTGCCGGGTGCCCGCGGGATCACTTCGGGTCACGGTGGATCAGCCCGGCGCCGTCCTGGACCACCTTCACGGCCACGGCTCAGAGCGCGGGCAGCGGCCTACGTCGACGAGCCGACAGGAAGGTGGCCCGCGACGGCCGCCCAGCCTGTTGAATGGCAGGCCGGAACTTCAACGCACGAGGTGACGGAGCAGCCATGGGCGAGACTGAGACTGAGAACACGCGACTGATGCAGGACATCTTTGCCGGGCTGGCGGAAGGGAACGGCCGGCCCCTCGCCGAGAGCCTCGCCGACGATTTCCACTGGACGATCATCGGCTCGACGCAATGGTCCGGGACCTACGAGGGCAAACAAGCCGTCCTGAACGAGCTCTTTCGACCGCTGCTCGCCCAATTCGCGGACACGTACACGAACACCCCACAACGTTTCATAGCTGCTGGCGATTATGTTGTCGTGGAGTGCAAAGGACGCGCCACAACCACGGAGGGGAAGCCCTACCACAACACGTACTGCTGGGTTTGCCACATCAAGGATGGAAAGTTGCAGGCACTGACCGAGTACTGCGACACCGACCTGATAGCAAGAACGCTTGGGAAACCTGGCGACATGAACTGAAGGCGGCAACCGTCCGATGACAAGCGCCGACTGGGTCACGATCGCGGCCTACGAAAACCTGCCGGGTTGCCTCCGGCCGATGGTGGCTGCGCGCGCTTGACTGCGAGACCGCGGCATCGACTGGATGCCCTTCGACCAGGATGAGATCCGCTGGGGCCTGGCCTGCGGTATCGGTTCTGACGGGCACTGGCACGGCTGGTTCGACGTCCGTGTCCACCCCGACGCTCTGCGTCGGCTGGGCCTCCACCCCGACCAGCCGCTCTCGGAAGTTACTACTCCTTCTCCACCTGGTTGGTGGCATGCCGCAGCTGAGCGCCAGGCTCACTGACGGAGCTTGGGCCGGCGGTCCAGGTGGTCCTGTAGTACTTCAGCCGTTCGTCTTCTGCGACCAGCCGCATGCCCACAGCGGTCATGACGTGCTGGGACGCAATGTTGTCGTGGTCCGTGTCGCCCTTCACGCAGGTGATGCCGCGTGAGCGGGCGAACGCCAGCAGGGCGCGGCGCGACTCGGAGGCGTATCCCTTGCCTTGTGCTGACGGGATCAGGCCGTATCCGATCGTGACACTGCCGCTGTGGTCGGGAGGGCTGTGGAAGCCCAGGCCGCCGATCGCGTGCTCGTCGTCGCGGCGCCGGATCTCATAGGAGCCGAAAGGCTGGGGGTGGCTCTCTTCTCTGAGTCACTCGCACCGTCGAGGGGCGCGAGCGCTTTCCTGCGGCTCGGAGGAGGCCGTCCCACGCCCCGTTCCGGATGTTCGAAATACCGGACGCCGCACGCACCTTCGAACGGACCGTAAAGTCGAACATCACGCGCGTCAACGGTTCGCGCACGCTCTCGTCAATTTCCCGGCCGCCGCGTTTGGCGCACCGGACGTGCCTGCCAGGCCATTGACCTCCGGATCCGGGCCGACTTACCGTCTGTCCGGGCAATCGTTCAACGTCCGGTATCCCGAACCTGGTTGAGGGAGTCATGACCCGTTCCGCCCGCTTCACCCTGCACCCCGACTACACCGTCGGCGACGTGGATCCCCGGCTCTTCGGCTCCTTCGTCGAGCACCTCGGCCGCTGCGTCTACACCGGCATCCACGAGCCGGGCCACCCCTCGGCCGACGAAGAGGGGCTGCGTACGGACGTACTCGAACTGGTCCGTGAGCTGGGCGTCACGGCCGTGCGCTACCCCGGTGGCAACTTCGTGTCCGGCTACAAGTGGGAGGACTCCGTCGGTCCTGCCGACGAACGGCCGCGCCGCCTCGATCTGGCCTGGCGGTCCACCGAGAGCAACCGCTTCGGGCTCAGCGAGTACATCGCCTTCCTGAAGAAGATCGGCCCGCAGGCCGAACCAATGATGGCGCTCAACCTCGGCACCCGGGGTGTGGCAGAGGCCCTGGAGCTCCAGGAGTACGCCAACCACCCGGCCGGCACGGCCCTTTCGGACCTTCGGGCGGCCCACGGCGACAAGGACCCCTTCGGCATCAGGCTCTGGTGCCTCGGCAACGAAATGGACGGACCCTGGCAGACCGGCCACAAGACGGCCGAGGAGTACGGTCGCATCGCCGCCGAGACCGCCCGCGCGATGCGCCAGATCGACCCGTCCGTCGAGCTCGTCGCCTGCGGATCGTCCGGTCAGTCGATGGACACCTTCGCCGAGTGGGAGGCGAAGGTACTCGCCGAGACGTACGACCTCGTCGACTACATCTCGCTGCACGCCTATTACGAGGAACTCGACGGCGACCGCGACTCCTTCCTGGCGTCGGCCGTCGACATGGAGTCCTTCATCGAGAACGTCGTCGCGACCTGCGACCACGTCGGAGCACGGCTGAAGTCGAAGAAGAAGATCAACCTTTCCTTCGACGAGTGGAACGTCTGGTACCTCTCCAAGACCCAGCGCGAGGCCGAGGAGAACCCCCTCGACTGGCCCGAGGCGCCCCGCCTCCTGGAGGACAACTACTCCGTCACCGACGCCGTGGTCTTCGGCTCCCTGCTGATCGCGCTGCTGCGCCACGCGGACCGCGTCACCGTCGCCTGCCTCGCCCAGCTCGTCAATGTCATCGCGCCGATCCTGACGGAGCCGGGGGGCCCGGCCTGGCGGCAGACGACGTTCTTCCCCTTCGCGCAGGCGTCCCGGCACGGACGGGGGCGAGTGCTGGACGTGCGCGCGGACTCACCGACGTACGAGACGCGGAAGTACGGCGAGGTGTCTCTGCTGCACGCGACAGCGGTACGCGCGGACGACGGCACCGTCACCGTCTTCGCGGTCAACCGCAGCCAGAGTGAGCCGCTGAAGCTCGAAGTGGCGCTCCAGGGACTTGGGTTGACATCGGTCTCGGAGCACAGCGCGCTGGCCGACGCGGACCCGGAGGCCCGGAACACTCTCGAGGATCCCGAGCGCGTCACCCCGCACGAGGCAACGGGCACGACGCTCCAGGGCGGCACGCTGAGCACCACCCTGGAGCCGCTGTCCTGGAACGTGATCCGACTGGGCTGAGGGTCCCGCTCGGATCACCGGGGGAGGAGGGGGTAGGCCGGGTGCGACCGGTCCACCCCCGGTCCCCTCACACAGAGGAAACCTGACGGGCCGGTATCACCTCGCCGGAGAGCGGCAGACCGAGCCCGGACACCGCCCGGGCGACCAGGCGGGACATCTCGGTGGCACCCTTCACCTGGAAGTGGGTGTTGTCCTGGATCCCGTTCGGGAAGTTGGGGTACTGACCCGGAGCCAGCCACAGGAAGATGCCCTTGGACGGCTCCACGCCGAGCCTTGTCAGGAAGACCCGGCTGAGCTCGGACAGGTCGACCAGCGGGGCCCTCTCCTCGGCTGCGACGGCGCGCGCGGCGTTCACGTACGCGGGGAAGGAGACGTTGAACTCGCCGGTCGACGTGTTGTAGGAGCGGCGGGAGACGGGCGTGACGACGATCGGTGTCGCGCCGCGTGCGCGAGTGGCCCTGATGTAGTCGTTGCGCAGGTACTCCTTGTAGTCCGCGGGTGAGGTGTAGCGGTCCGGGTTGCTGACGGTGGCGTCGTTGTGCCCGAACTGCACGCACAGATAGTCGCCCGGCCGGATCGCCCGGTGGATGGCGGCCAGCCGCCCCTGCTCGATGAAGCTCCGCGAACTGCGCCCGCCTATGGCGTGGTTGGCGATCGTGACGTTCTGGGTGAAGAAGCCGGGGAGTGTCTGACCCCACCCTGCCTCGGGGTAGTAGCCCGCGCGGTACGTCTGCGCGGTGGAGTCACCGGCGATGTACACGGTCGCGGTCGCCGCTGCGCCGGTGGCGGTACGCCGGGACTCCGCGGCAGCGGTGCCGGGGAGATACAGGCCGGCGCCGGCGCCGAGCGAGGCGGCGGCACCGACGAGAAAGCGTCTGCGGCTCGTGGCAGTGATCGGAGCCGGGTTGTCGTTGTCGCCGCTGAGACCCATATGGCGCTCCTGACAGTGGGGGGTTGAAAGCGTCGAGCTCTTGTCGCCGCCGCCCGTGAATAGGTTGCAGGGCTCTCTGTACGAGTTTTTTGTTATCCGGGGGCCTTCCGGTACGTCTCCTGAACGTTTTGCGCCCCCCACGACAACAGGAGTCCCCTCATGGGCCACGACAACAAGCACCGCGCGCTGAGCCGCCGCACCCTCCTCCAGATCGGTGGCGGCCTCGCGGTCGCGGGCATCGCCGGTGGTGCGGCGGCCGCCTTCTCCGGCGACGCCGCGGATGCGGCGGCCGGCGCCCCGGCCAACGCCGCGCCCGCCCGCACGTTCACGCACCCGGGCATGCTCCACGCGTACGGCGAGCTCAATCGCGCGAAGGGCAAGGTGGCGGCGGGGACTCAGCCGTGGTTGTCGGGATGGAACCGGCTCACCGCCAACCGGCACGCCCAGTCCACCTGGAAGGCCAGCCCGCAGGCGACGATCATCCGGGGCGGGACCGGCCAGAACTACACGATCCTCTACAACGACATCCATGCCGCCTACCAGAACGCCCTGCGCTGGAAGGTCGCCGGCACCGCGGCGCACGGCGACGCGGCGCGTGACATCCTCAACGCCTGGTCGGCGACGCTCACCACGGTCACCGGCAACGCCGACCGGTTCCTGGCCGCCGGCATCTACGGCTACCAGTTCGCCAACGCGGCCGAGCTGATGCGCGGCTATCCGGGCTTCGATCTCGCCAGGTTCCAGAAGATGCTGCGAGAGGTCTTCCACCCCCTCAACAACCAGTTCCTGACCCAGCACAACGGCGCCTGCGTCACCAACTACTGGGCAAACTGGGACCTGTGCAGCATGGCGTCCGTGATGGCGATCGGCATTCTCTGCGACGACACGGCGAAGTACGACCAGGCCGTGAACTACTTCAAGAACGGCGCGGGCAACGGCTCGATCAAGAAGGCCGTCCCCTTCCTCCACCCGGACGGACTGGCCCAGTGGCAGGAGTCCGGCCGCGACCAGGGGCACACCATGATGGGCATGGGCCAGATGGGCGCGATCTGCGAGATGGCCTGGAGTCAGGGCGACGACCTGTACGGCTACGACGACAACCGCTTCATGCGGGCCGCCCAGTACGTCGCCAAGTACAACCTCGGCCAGGACGTGCCGTTCACCAAGTACACCTGGGGTACCGGCACGAACTGCGCGTACCGCGAACAGACCGTTATCTCCGCGGACGGCCGAGGCCAGGTCCGCCCCGTGTGGGACCTCCTGCACTACCACTACGCCCGGCGCCGCCGGCTCTCCGTCCCGTACATCACCGCCATCGCGGAGAAGGCGCGACCCGAGGGCGGCGGCGGGGACTACGGTCCCAACAGCGGTGGTTACGATCAGCTCGGCTTCGGCACACTGATGTACGCCAAGTAAGGCGGTAAGCCCATTGGCCGACCCCGGCAACCCCTGCACCGTCGGCGGCAACTGCTCTGTGAACCCCATCCCCCCACGTACGGAATGGAAGCGACGCATGAGCGAGATACGCAGAACGGCGCACCGCCGCAGAGGGCGCAGGGCTCTGGCGGCCGGTGTCCCGACGGCGCTGGTCGCCGCAGGGGTGCTGGCCTACGGCACGGCCTTCGGGGTGTTCGGCGAGGACGCGCAGCCCCGGGCCGCTGCGGCCACCGTTCCGGCGGCGTGGGCCGACGACGTCGCCGACGGCTTCGCGTCGGTCGACGCGCTGGGACAGAAGGGCACGTACGGCGGCCGCGACGGACGGACGGTGACGGTACGGACCCTCCCCGACCTGGAGAAGTACGCGACCGCGGCGGAGCCGTACGTCATCGTCGTGGCCGGGGCGATCACGATGGATCCCAAGGGCAAGGAGATCAAGGCCGCCTCGGACAAGACGATCGTGGGGTCGGGAACCTCGGGCCAGATCGTCGGCGGCGGCTTCTTCCTCGGCCAGGGCGTCCACAACGTCATCATCCGGAACCTGACGATCCGGGATTCGTACGAGGGCATCTGGAACGACAAGGAACACGACTGGGACGCCATCCAGATGGACGGCGCGCACCACGTGTGGATCGACCACAACAATCTGCGGCACATGGCCGACGGCCTGATCGACGTACGCAAGGACTCCACGTACGTGACGGTGTCCTGGAACAAGCTGAGCGACAACAACAAGACCTTCGGCATCGGCTGGACCGAGAACGTCAAGACGGACATCACGATCCACCACAACTGGCTGCGCGAGAGCGAGCAGCGCAACCCCTCCACCGACAACGCCGCCCACGCGCACCTGTACAACAACTTCCTCGAGGACCCGCCGGACACGGAAATCACCACCTCCTACGGCAACTACGCACGCGGCAGCACGAAGATGGTCCTGGAGAACAGCTACTTCCGGGGCCTGAACAACCCCGTCATCAGGGACAGCACCGCCGGACTGGTCCAGCGCGGCAACGTGTTCTCCCGCACCAGCGGCCGCAACGAGAGCGGCGGCACCGCGTTCGACCCGACGACGTACTACAGCTACACCCTGGACCCGGCGGCGGACATTCCCGCGCTGCTCAAGTCCGGGGCCGGGCCCCGCAGATCCCTCGGTACGACGCCGAGTGCGGCCGGCTCCGGCGCCGCGGCCGCCCTCACGGTGGCCAAGGACGGCAGCGGCCAGTACACGAGAGTGCAACAGGCCGTCGACGCCGTCCCGGCGGGCAACACTTCACGGGTAGTCATCCAGGTCAGGCCCGGCACGTACCGCGAGCTGGTCAAGGTCCCGTCGAACAAGCCGCACATCACGATCCAGGGGACCGGTGCCGGCCGCAAGGACACCGTTATCGTCTACGACAACGCCGCCGGCACTCCGAAGCCCGACGGTTCGGGAACCTACGGCACCAGCGGCAGCGCCACTGTCACCGTGCAGGCCGATGACTTCCAGGCCCGTAACCTCACCGTCTCCAACGACTTCGACGAGGCGAAGAACCAGAACCTGAGCGGACAGCAGGCGGTGGCGCTGCGCACCGCGGCCGATCGGGTCCTTCTCGACAGCGTCATCGTCAGTGGTGACCAGGACACACTGCTGCTGGACACGGCCGCCACGGACAAGCTCGGCCGGGTCTACGTCACCAACTCCTACATCATCGGCAACGTCGACTTCATCTTCGGCCGGGCTACGGCGGTGATCGACAGGTCGGTCATCACCCTGAAGAAGCGCTGGGACGGCAGGTCGGCCGGTTACATCACGGCGCCCAGTACCGCCGCCGACCGCAAGGGCTTCCTCATCACCCGCTCGACCGTGAACGGTGACGTGTCAGCGGGGAGCTTCTTCCTCGGCCGTAACTGGCACGCGGGCGGTAACGCGGCTCTCGACCCGCAGGCCACCGTCCGCAACACCACCCTCAGCTCCGCCGTCAAGGCCACCCCCTGGTCCGACATGGGCGGCTTCTCCTGGAAGGATGACCGGTTCGCCGAGTACAAGAACACCGGACCCGGCTCCGGACCCGCCAGTGGCGACCGGCCCCAGCTGACCGACAGCCAGGCCGCGGACCAGGAGACCGCTGACTGGCTCGGCAACTGGACGCCCGGGAACTGAACGCCCCTGGTCAGTCCTCGATGACAAGAGGCGGCGTCGCCCGGTGCAGCACCTCGCCGCGGAAGAACTCCGGGCTGTGACGCCGCATCAGCAGCATGATTACGGCGCCGAGGAGCAGCAGCCCCACGCCGATGACGAAGACGCTGCCGATGCCGGCGACCGAGCTGCCGCTGCCGTAGGACGGCTCCCAGGCGTCCCTCAGCGTCCGGAGGAACACGCCGGTGAGCATCAGGCCGCCGAGGCCCGGCAGGAGACCCTTGATCAGGAGGTTGCCCGGCGAGCGCCGCAGCTCGCGGCGGAAGAACCAGACGCAGGCGAAGGCCGTGATCCCGTAATAGAAGCTGATCATGAGACCGAGCGCGAAGACGGTGTCCAGCAGGACGTTCTCGCTGACCAGTGTCATCAGCGTGTAGAACGAGCCGGTGATCACGGCCGCCGTGACGGTGGCGCGGGAGGGGGTCCTGAAGCGCGGATGTACGGCGGCGAACATCGTCGGCAGGGCTTTGTAGGTGCTCATCGCCAGGGCGGTGCGGGCCACCGGGAGGAACGTGGTCTGAAGGCTGGCTGCGGCGCTGGTCAGGACCGCGACGAAGAGCAGTACGCCGATGCCGGAACCCATGACCGGATAGGCGAGCGCGGCGAAGACGTTGTCGGCGGTGTCCGGGTTGGCGAGACCGGTGCCCGTGGTGCCGACTCCCGCGTACATCTGGGCGCCGACGGCGACGAGCAGGTACGTACAGACGATGACGACGATGGAGAGCAGCGCGGCGCGGCCGGGCGTCCGCTCACTGCCGATGCTCTCCTCATTGACCGTCAGGCAGGTGTCCCAGCCCCAGTACATGAACATCGACAGCGTGACGCCGGCGGTGAAGGCGGTGAAGGACTCGACGCCGAACGGGTCCAGCCAGTACCAGGAGAAGTCGAGAGCCCCCTCCGCCTCCCCGGATGTGGAGATCGCCATGACGATGAACAGGGCGAGTACGACCAGTTGCAGGCCGACCAGCACGGACTGGAGCCACTCCGTGACGGTGATACCGCGGTAACTGACGCAGGTGGCGGCGGTGATGAAGGCCAGGGTGGTCAGGATATGGACGGCCTTGTTGTCGTTGAGTTCGGTGACGTCGGGGCTGCCGGTCGCCTCGCCCAGGGAGAGGTAGAAGAACTCCGTGGCCACCCCCGCCAGGTTGGAGAGCACCACGATGGAGGCCATCAGCAGCCCCCAGCCGCACATCCAGCCGGTCGTCGGACCGAATGCCTTTACCGACCAGGCGAAGGAGGTGCCGCAGTCGGGCAGCACCTTGTTCAGCTCGCGGTAGGCGAAGGCCACCAGCAGTATCGGCACGAACCCGGCGAGGAAGATTCCGGGCATCCGCAGCCCGGCCTCGCCGACGGTCGGTCCCAGGGTGACGGTAAGGCTGTAGGCGGGGGCGACGGTGGAGATACCGATCACCGTGCCGCCGAGTAGGCCGAGGGTGTTGCCGCTGAGGCCCTTGGCTTTGAGGTCCTCGCGGTCCCCGGCGTGCGCGGCTCCTTGTTCCATTGCCCCAGCATTCCGTCCAGCGGTGGCGTTCAGCCCGCCGTGCCCACCCGTCAGCGTGTCGCGGTCCCTGCTTCCGGCTACTCCATCCCGGTCGAGGTGCCCCTGGTAGAGGTCTCGTACCAGGGCCGGAGCCCGCAGTCCTCCTACCTTGGCTGACATGACCGAGACGAACGACACTGTCGAGGCCGACCGCGCGATCAAAACCAAGCACCGCAAGATGTGGGCGCTGGGCGACTATCCGGCCGTGGCCACACAGCTGATCCCGGACCTCGGGCCGGCCCTGGTCAAGGCATGTGGCGTACGGAGCGGCCAACGCGTCCTGGACATCGCGGCCGGGTCGGGCAACGCCGCGATCCCCGCCGCCCTGGCCGGCGCGAGCGTCGTGGCGTCCGACCTCACGCCCGAGCTGCTGCAGTCCGGGCGCGCGCTCGCGGCCGAGCGCGGCGCGGAGCTGGAGTGGCGGGAGGCCGATGCGGAGGCGCTGCCTTTCGCCGACGGCGAGTTCGACACCGTCATGTCCTGCGTGGGGATCATGTTCGCCCCGCACCACCGGGCCGCCGCCGACGAACTGATCCGTGTCTGCCGCCCGGGTGGCACCATCGGACTGATCAACTGGACCCCGGAAGGCTTCATCGGCCAGATGTTCGCCACCATGAAGCCGTACGCTCCCAAGCCGCCGCCCGGAGCGCAGCCCCCGCCGCTGTGGGGCCAGGAGGACCACGTCCGCGACCTCCTCGGTGACCGGGTCACGGACGTCGAAGCGCGCCGGCAGACCGTACGGGTCGACCGCTTCAGGAAGCCGGAGGACTTCCGGGAGTACTTCAAGACCAACTACGGGCCGACCATCGCCACGTACCGCAACATCGCGGAGGATCCCGACCGGGTCGCGGCGCTCGACCGCGATCTCGACGCCCTCGCGCAGCGCCATGGCGGCGGGGTGGACAACGTCGTCATGGACTGGGAGTACCTGCTGTTCACCGCCCCTAAGCGCGGCTGAGCCGCCCGGCTTACGGCCTGCGGGTCAAGGCCTGCGGGTCAAGGCGGCGGCGCCGTACTCGCGCGCACCACGAGTCGCGTGGGGACGAGCGTGGTGCCTTTTTCGGTCGCATCGTGACGCATCTGCCGCAGGGCGCCCTCGACGCAGAGTCTTCCCACTTCCGCGAAGTCCTGGTGAACGGTCGTCAGGGGAGGCAGGAAAGAGCCGGCCTCGGGAATGTCGTCGAAACCCACGACGCTGATGTCTTCCGGCACGCTCCGGCCCCGCTCGTGCAGGGCCCGCAGTAGACCCAGCGCCATCTGGTCGTTGGCGGCGAACACCGCCGTGCAGTCCGCCTCTGAAGCGAGTTCCAGGCCGGCCCGGTACCCGGACTCCGCCGACCAGTCGCCCCGTACCGGAGGCGGCGGGGTGCGGCCCGCCTCGGTGAGTTCGGCACGCCAGGCGTCGGTGCGGCGCTGGGCCGCGTAGGACTCCTCCGGACCCGCGAGGTGCCAGACCGTGCGGTGGCCGAGGTCGAGCAGATGGCGCACGGCGGTGCGGGTTCCGCCCGCCTGGTCGGTGTCGACCACGGTATACCGGTCGCCGGCGTCCGAGTCGGCCACGACGACCTGGACGTTCGGCGGCAAGGAGAGGGTCACCGCGTCGAGCAGGTGCACCTCCAGGATGACAATGACGGCGTCCACGGCCAGCTCCCCGAGCCGCGAGAACGCGCCCCGCACCTCGTCCTGCGTGGGGACGGCGACGGGCAGGAGCGTGACCGCGTAGCCCTCGCTCGCCGCGGAGACGGCGATCGCCTCCAGGGTGCGTACGTTGCCTGTGGTGGACAGGCCGAAGGTGATGACGCCGATGGTGCGGAACTCGCCGCGCTTGAGTGCCCGCGCGGCGCTGTTGGGCCGGTAGCCCAACTCCTTCATCGCCGCCAGCACCTGACGCCGGGTCTCTTCCGTCACGCCCGCGTAACCGTTGGACACACGGGAGACGGTCTGCGAGGAGACCCCGGCCACGCGGGCGACGTCCGCCATGGACGCGCTCTGCCTGCGAGCCGCAGCCCGCTTCCTGGTACGTGCTCGCCGGCAGTTGGAGCCCGCTTGCGAAGCGGCTGTACGCACGACCGTACGACCGGGGTCGAGCGGTCCGCGGTCCCGGGTGAGGCACGGCGGCAAGTCCGGCCGGCTCGTGTGCTGGAGGCGCCGTAGCCGGTCTTTGGGCCAGTCGCCCCGCTCGGCCAGGTTGAGCAGCAGGAGGACATCGGCGAGGAGCTGCTGGGCGCGCGGGTGCAGGGAACTCCAGCCGGTGGAGGGGGGAATCCACAGGTGGTGCTTGCGGGCTTCGCCCCGTGGAGCCGTCTGGGAGCCGACGTGGGCGGCGACACCTGACTCGTCGATCCAGAGGAACCGCTCCGGCTGCCGGGTCTCCATGGCCCATACGCACAACTCGGCAGCCGCCTCGACGAAGGGGTGCTGCGGCTCGCCGTCCGGGAGAGCAAGCCACTGTCGTACCTGTTCGGCGGGATCGGAGCCGTGTCCGTGCGCGGGCTGTGTCACCGTGACGCCGTCGGGCAGCGCCCAGAGGGTCAGCGCGTGCAGCAGCGTGAGCCGCGTGAACCAGAACCGGGTGCGCTTGAGCATGTCCCAGGCCTGCCCGCTGAGGTACTCGCGGGCCTCGGGCCGGGCATGCGGATGGCGGTGGCGGCGGTTCGCCGCGTACTTGAAACCTTGAGCCAGAGCCACCTCCACGGTGAGGTCGAGGGCGGGCGCGCCGGCCCCGTCCGGAGCGCCGACCCGCCGCACCCAGCCCTCAAGGAACTCGTACGGCGTGTTCTGGTGGCGGTGCGTGGTGACGGATCCCACGAGCAGGGGGACCAGCCACGCGCACATGGTGTCGTCCCGCCATCTCTGCTCCTCGTCCTCGCGCTCCTTCTCCTCCCGTTTGCGCTCCTCCCGCCGTCGCTTCTCCCGCTCCTTCGCCTCCCGTTTTGTGCGGGCGATGTCACCTTCGGCCCGGCGGTGTCTCCTGTACTCCTCTTCCGCGACGGCCTCCGGTTGCTGGCTCACCCACAGCTCCTCCATCCAGTCCGGGTCGCGTTCCATTCGCGGTTCCTGGACACCCTGCGGCCCGCGCAACCGGGCCTGGAGCACCGCGAAGGGGCTGTCGCCACCCGCCCCGATCTCCTGCGCGATGGCGACCCGGATGGGGTAGGAGGGCTCCAGGCGCGCGATCTCGAAGAGCACCAGATAGGCGGGTTGCAGCGTGCGCCTGCGGGCGACGCCGCGCATCGCCTCGCCGAAGCGGGACACCAACAGCGCCTTGGCGACGCGCAGGGTGTGCGGATCGCGTGCGCGCAGGTCCGGCCAGGCGGTGGCCAGCCGCATGGCGATCAGGTGCTGCTGCGGTGCGGCGTCGACGCTGTCGATCTCCAAGGCGGCCGCGTACAGCTCCAGCGCCTTGGCGTGCAGCGTGCGGCCGACGAGCCGCTGGGCGGCGTCCGAGACCCGACGTTCCGGAGCGTGCAAGCCGGGGGGAACCGCCCGGTGGTCCCGGTCCGTCTGTGCCTGCCACGCCGCGTTCAGCAGGAGGTCGCGGGCGGCGGACACCGGGCACCACGGCTCCCCGTCACCGTGCGCCTCCTCGTGGAGGCACGAGCCCTCGGGCGTACGGGAGTAGAGCACCATGGCGATCAGAAGTTCCCGGCCCGGCTTCCGGAGCGCTGCGGGGAACATGGCAACCGCCCGACGCTTCCTCGGGAAGTCCGGATGAATCACGGCGTTCATGAACCGGGCGCCGAGGTGAGCCTGGATCATGCTGTGCTGGAAGCGGACCCGGTCCCCGCCGAGCTCCAGCAGCCCCATCCGCATACCCCAGTGTGCGGCGAGGCGAAGGTCCAGCCGACTGCCCTCAACCCTTCTGTCCAACTCCAGCACGATCTCGGGAAAGCGGGGACGTGAGGGATTCTGCTCGTCCATGACATCGCTGAAGCGCACCTCGGAGGAGTCCGTGGCCAGCCCGACACAGGCGATCGCCGACAGGTAGTGGATGGCCGCCCGCCGCTCCTCCTGGTTGAGCGGCAGTTCGGGGCGGAACCGCCCGCCGATCAGGGCGTTGATCCAGGTGTCGAGCAGATGGAACCGCAGCGCCGCCCGGTCTCCGCCGCGCGTCTCCACGGCCTCCTCCTCGGACTGGCCGGTGAGGGCGCGTTCCAACAGCCCTTCGTCGTGGAGTTCGGCGGCGATCTGCAGATAGGTGGGCGCCTCGGCGATGCCGGCCTTCTCGACGATCCAGTCCAGCCGCTGCCGGTCCTCCCAGGCGCTGCCGGAGGAGATGTACGTGAGGGCGGCCTCCTCGCTCAGCGGTTCCAGGTCGGTGAGGGAGGCCTCCATCCCCCTCAGTGAGTCGTGCGGCCGTGAGGTGATGATGAGCGGCAGCCGCTCTTCGTTTGCCCGGCGGATCGCCAGCCGGATGATGGTGTCGCGCTCCTCCGCCAGCTCCGGAGCGGTCAGTGCCTCCTCCAGACCGTCCGCGAGTACGACGATCCGTCCTTGCTGGCACAGCCGTCGCCACACCTTCTCCGCCTCGGCATCGGAACGGATGTGCCCCTGCACCTCACGGGAGAACCGTTCGAACGCCAGCTTCCGGAAGTCGAGTTCCTTCTCGGCACTCCGAAGCCGCAGTGGCACGGCAATGGCGCCGCGCCGGGCGAGCTCCTGCGTCAGCAGTACGACCAGCGCTGTTTTGCCGGTGCCGACGCCGCCGACCACGACGTGCGTACGGCGGAACCGGCTGTCCCGCTGGTCCTCCATGAGGATTTCGCAGAGCTGGTCACGCCCCACGACCTTGCCGAAGATTCCGCCCGCCGTCTCCACGAGCTCGTGCGGCTGCTCCCTGGCCTTCTTGAGATACGCCGTGCGCACACGGGTGAAGCGGAAGAAGAGGTACGCGACCGTGGCAAGGGCGAGGGTGAGAAATGGCATGACGACCGTCTGGAGAACGCCACAGGAGAGCTGACTCTTCCTGCAGTGGCCGTCGGCCCACCTGATGGGCGACCAGAACTCGTTGTCCGAGCCCTCCACCAGGGTGACCACGGCCGTGACCGCCAGGAACAGCAGGGTCAGCGCGCCCAAGAAGGTCAGGACGAGCAACGGGACGTACGACCCACGCTTGCGGACCCGCCACTTCCGGGCATGGGGCGCTGTCCGACGATCTCCTCCTCGCGCTCTTCCTCGTGCTGTATTGGCGACAGCAGCAAGAGAAAAGACGAGCCAGGGACTGACACACGAAGTAGCCGGCGTACGGGCAGAGCAGGAGTTGCGCGCGCGAGGCTCCGGAGTCTTCACCCGGAGCTATCGCCGTCCGGCGCGTTGTGCGGGGGACCGCCACGGGTTTCGGCGATTCTGGTACGACGATGCGGATCACTCTGGTCATCGCGGTTCTCGCTGCCGTACAGGTGTGGGGCAATCGGCTCTCGGCCGACTGGTACGTCCCCCTCTGCGTCGCCACGGCCGCCGTTCTCCTGCTGATCGCCCGGTGGGACGGCCTCAGCTGGGTGGACCTCGGCCTCGGGGCCGGCCGTGCCCGCCGGGGACTGCGCTGGGGACTGGTCCTGGTCGGTGCCGTCATCGTGGTCTATCTGCTGGGTCTGGCCGTGCCGTTCACCCGGGAGGCCTTCCTGGACGAACGCGCGGCGGGACTCACCCCGGAAGAGCTGGTTTACCGCGTGCTGGTCCGTGTACCGCTCGGCACCGTGCTGCTCGAAGAGATCGCTTTCCGGGGAGTGGTGTGGGCCATGGTCGAGCGGCGGCGGGGACACGTCTGGGCCACCGCCGTGTCCTCGGTGCTCTTCGGGTTCTGGCACGTGGCGCCCGCGCGGGGACTCACGCGCGCCAACGCGGCAGCCGAAGCGATCTTCGGCACGGGTACGACCGGAGTCGCCCTGTCCGTGGCAGCAGCGGTGGTCGGCACCGCCCTCGCCGGGGTGTTCTTCTGCGAACTCCGCCGCCGCTCCGGCAGTCTCATCCCGCCCGTCGCGCTGCACTGCGCCCTCAACAGCGCCGGCTATGCGCTCGCCTGGGCCGTCGCCCGCTGGTGAGGCGCGGGACTGCCCGGTCGGTGAGCTGCGGCGGTTCGCCGTCACACTCCCCGCGGGTGCTAGAAAAGGTGCGTGGCTAGACTTTTCGGTCGATCCGGGCGTCCGTCGCGCCGGCTGTCCGCTCCGGACGCCGACGGCTCGGACCACAACGAAAACCACGCTGCGAAGCAGCACGCGCCACCCCGCTCTCCCTGGCGGCGGCTGCGCTCCCTGCTGACGGTACGCAGCCTCGCCGGTCAAGTCTTCGCGCTGCAAGTCATGGTCGCGCTACTGCTGGTTGTCGCGGCCGTGGTGGCCCTGGTGCTGCAGGCGGAGCGCGACAGCACGCGGGAGGCCCGCAACCGGTCGCTCGCGCTCGCCGAGACGTTCGCGCGGGCGCCCGGGGTGGTGCGGGCGCTGGACAGCGCGGATCCGACAGCGGAGTTGCAGCCGAGGACCGAAGAGATCATGAAGCGGACCGGCGTGGACTACATCGTCGTGTTCAGTACGTACGGCGTCCGCTTTACCCATCCCGACCCCGACCTGATCCGCGAGCACGTCGTCGGCACGTACGAAGAGGCGCTGGAAGGCCGGACGGAAACGACGACCTTCACCGGCAGCCTGGGGCCGGCCGTGGACACCACCACCCCGATCTCCCGGCCGGACGGATCCATCGCCGGCATTGTCTCGGTCGGCATCACCGTCGAGACGGTGGAAAGCGCGGTGGACCAGCAGTTGCCGGTGCTCATGGGGACGGCGGCGGGGGCGCTTGCGCTGGCGGCGGGTGGCACGGCGCTGGTGGCGCGTCGGCTGCGGCGGCAGACGCACGGCCTGGGTGCAGTGGAGATGACCCGCATGTACGAGCATCACGACGCGGTGCTGCACGCCGTGCGCGAGGGCGTGCTGATCACCGGCGCTGACGGGCGGCTGCTGCTGGCCAACGACGAGGCCCGGCGGTTGCTGGACCTGCCGCAGGACGCGGAGGGTCGGCGGGTGTCGGAGCTGGGGCTGGACGGGGCGACGGCGGAGCTGCTGGCATCGGGTGACGCGGTGACCGACGAGGTGCGTCTGGCGGGCGACCGGCTGCTGGCGGTGAACAAGCGGCCGACTGAGCCGTACGGGGGGCCGGTGGGCAGTGTGCTGACTCTGCGGGACTCCACGGAGCTGATGGCGCTGACGGGCCGGGCGGAGGTGGCGCGGGAGCGGCTGACGCTGCTGTACGAGGCGGGGGTTCGGATCGGCACCACGCTGGATGTGGTGCGTACGGCGGAAGAGCTGGCGGAGGTCGCCGTCCCGCGCTTCGCCGACATCGTGACGGTGGAGTTGCTGGACCCCGTGCTGCGCGGCGACGAGCCGACCGGCTCCTTCACCGAGATGCGCCGCGCTGCTGTCGCCGGCATCCGGGGTGACGGGCCTCTCCAGCCGGTCGGCGACCTCATCCGGTTCGTCGCGCCCACCACTGCGATGGCGACCGCCCTCACGGCCGGCCAGGCCCAGCTCGTCTCCGATCTGACCACCGCTCAGGGATGGCGGGCACAGGACCCGGAGGGTGCCGACGAAGCCCTCGCGTACGGCATCCACTCTCTGATCACGGTTCCGTTGCAGGCTCGCGGTGTGATCCTCGGGATGGTGAACTGCTGGCGGGCGGACAGGGCCGAGCCGTTCGACGAGGAAGACGTGTCCTTCGCCGAGGAGCTGGCCGCGCGGGCGGCGGTGTCCATCGACAACGCCCGCCGTTTCACGCGCGAGCACGCCATGGCCGTCACCTTGCAGCGCAGCCTGCTGCCCCGCGGCGTGCCCGAGCAGAACGCCCTGGACGTCGCCTGGCGCTATCTGCCCGCGCAAGCCGGAGCGGGCGGCGACTGGTTCGACGTCATCCCGCTGCCCGGTGCCCGGGTCGCGCTCGTGGTCGGCGATGTCGTCGGTCACGGTGTGCATGCCGCCGCCACCATGGGCCGCCTGCGCACCGCCGTGCACAACTTCTCCGCCCTCGACCTCCCGCCCGGCGAACTCCTCGGGCACCTCGACGAGCTCGTCACCCGTATCGACCAGGACGAAGGGGCCAACGGCGACGGAATCACGGGGGCCACCTGCCTGTACGCCATCTACGACCCGGTCACCGGGGCATGCAGCGTGGCCCGCGCCGGGCACCCCGGCCCTGTGCTGGTGCATCCCGACGGGAGCGTGGGCTTCCCGGACGTACCCATCGCCCCGCCGCTGGGACTGGGCGGGACCATGCCGTTCGAGACCACCGACCTGCGTCTGGCTGAGGGATCCCGCCTGGTCCTCTATACCGACGGCCTGGTCAAGGACCGGAACCGTGACATCGACGCCGGACTGGAACTGCTCCGTACTTCCCTGGCCGCCACCGGGGACCGCGACCCGGACGCCACCTGCGAGGGCGTGATCGACACCATGCTCCCCGAACGCGCCAGTGACGACATCGCCCTGCTGGTCGCCCGCACCCGCCTGCTGGATCCCGGGCAGATCGCCGTGTGGGATGTGCCCGCAGACCCGGCCGCTGTCGCCCCGGTGCGCGCCCAGTGCGGTGCGCGGCTGCGGGAGTGGGGCCTGGAAGAGATCGGCTACACCACCGAACTGATCCTCAGTGAGCTGATCACCAACGCCGTCCGCTATGCCTCGCCGCCCATCCGCGTACGGCTGTTGCGCGATCGCAGCTTGATCTGCGAGGTCTCCGACGGCAGCAGCACCTCACCGCATCTGCGCCGTGCGGCGACCACCGACGAGGGCGGTCGCGGGCTGTTCCTGATCGCACACCTCGCCCACCGCTGGGGTACCCGCTACACCCCCGAAGGCAAGGTCATCTGGACCGAACAACCCCTCCACGACGGCACGGCCACCACCGGAGAATCCCTCGCCGACCTCTTCCTCGGCGCGTGGGACGAAACCGCTCTGTGACCCGTGCGCAACTGGGGTGACCCGCGGTATCCCCGCCATACGGCGGCTGTCAAGAGGTGTGACGCTCACGAATGTTTAACGAATCACAGACTTTTGCGCCTTCGTGGTGTCACAGTGACTCAAGAGGCTGGAGTTACTGACCAGTTGGGCCAACCGTCCATGACTGAAGTCGGGGAGGGACCGTGACACGGCGAAACGCGGCACTGGACGCACGTGCCGCACTGTGCGGCCTGTTGCTCGCGGTCACGCTGCTCTGCGAGGTAGTCCTGGCGGCCGCCGGGGGAGTGGAGTTGAGCGCCGGAGGGACTTCCCGAAAGGCGACCTCCCTACCCGATTCGCCCGGCGAGTCCAGGGCCGATCAGGACCCTCTGGACAAGCTGCCCCTTCGCAACGGCGGCCGGCACAACAGCCCGCCGACCGCCCAAGCCCCGCCCACAGGCGGTCACCCCTCCCCGGCCTGACAGGTGACGGCGGCCCCGCCGCCTCCTCGGCGCACGGGGCACCACCCCCCGGTACCCCCGGAGCTCGCCCTGCAGCACGGCCCGCCGTTCTGCAGGTGTTCAGCCTGGCGTCGCCGACATCGTCATCTGCGGCCATTCCCACTGCGGTGCCGTCGGTGCGATGGTGCGCCGCGAAGACCTCTCCGCCGTCCCCGCGGTGCGCGGCTGGCTGGAGAGCGCGTCACCGCCGCCCCTCTTCGACGGCCACTCGTCCCCGGCCATCGCCGAGGCCGTCCAGCACCACGTGCTGCGCCAGCTCCGGCGGTTGCGCGACTACCCGTGCGTCGCCCGCAGGACCGCGGAAGGACGACTGAACCTGCACGCCTGGTTCTACGAGATAGACACCGGCTCCGTGCTCGCCCACGGGCCGCACGACGACGCGTTCCTTCCGCTGTGAGCGCCGCCGACACCCGCGAACGCGGGAACCGCGGGCGCCACCGGCGGGCGGCGCCGCAGCGCGCGGACGCCGAGCGGCCCTCCGCCTCGACCCTGCGATCCGACCTCACCGCATCCGTCGTCGTCTTCCTCGTCGCCCTGCCGCTGTGCGTGGGCGTGGCCGTGGCCTCCGGTGTTCCGGCGGAACTCGGCCTGGTCACCGGCATCGTCGGCGGGCTCGTCACCGGACTGCTCCCCGGGAGCAGCCTCCAGGTCAGCGGACCGGCAGCGGGGCTGACCGTCCTCGTCCTCGAAGCCGTCACCGATTTCGGCCTCGGGGCCCTGGGTGTCTTCGTCCTCACGGCGGGCGTACTCCAGCTGGCCATGGGCGCGCTGCGGCTGGGCCGCTGGTTCCGCGCCATTTCCATCGCCGTGGTGGAAGGGATGCTGGCCGGGATCGGCCTCGTCCTGATCGCCGGTCAGCTGTACGCCATGGCCGACGCGAAGGCGCCCGGCTCGGGCCCCGCCAACCTGCTGGGCCTGCCCGAGCTGATTTTCCGTACGGCCCGCTCGCCCGAGGCGGTGACCGCGTTCGCGCTCGGCGCGGCCACCGTCGTACTGATGGCCCTGTGGAAGCACCTGCCGCCAAAAGTCAGGCTGGTCCCCGCACCGCTGGCCGCCGTGGCGCTGACCACCTCCGTTGTGGCGCTGTTCGCGCTGCCCGTGAAGCGGGTCGACGTACAGGGGCTGCTGGGCGCGATCCGGCCACCGTCACTCGACGACCTCGGCCACATCACGGATGCAGGAGTGGTCGGGGCGATCGGCACGGTCGTGGCCATCACGCTCATCGCGTCGGCGGAGAGTCTGTTCAGCGCCGCTGCCGTCGACCGGCTGCACAGCGGCCCCGGCACCGACTACGACAAGGAGTTGATGGCGCAGGGCGCGGGCAACGCCCTGTGCGGAGCCCTCGGGGCGCTGCCGATGACCGCGGTCATCGTGCGCAGCGCGGCCAATGTGCAAGCGGGTGCCCGGACCAAGGTGTCGCGAGTGATGCACGGCGTATGGCTGCTGCTCTTCGCGGCGCTCGTGCCGGCCGCGCTCGGCCTCATCCCGGTCGCCTCACTCGCCGGCATCCTGATCTACTCCGGCTGGAAGCTCATCCCGCTGAAGGAGCTCGGGCCACTGTGGCGCGAGCACCGCGGGGAGGCGCTGATCCTGGTGGCGACTGCGATCGCCATTGTCGCGACGAACATGTTCGAGGGCGTGCTGGCCGGGCTGCTGCTCGCCGTCGCCAAGTCGGCGTGGGAGACGTCGCACGTCCAGGTGCACGTGGATGAGGGCTCCGACCGGAACGGCCCCCTGCGTGTGGTCCTCTCCGGCAATGCGACCTTCCTGCGGCTGCCCCGGATCCTCGACACCCTCGAAGGACTGCCGAAGGGCCGGCATATCGAGCTCGACCTGCTCGACCTGCGGCACCTCGATCACGCGTGCAGTACGGCCCTCACCAACTGGGCCGACCGGCACAACAAGGGGGAAGGAGCGACCCGCGTGCTGATGCCCGCCGCCTGACCTCGTTCAGTACGGGCCCCCTCCCACGCAGACCCGCACCGACCGGTGCGGGTCTGCGTGGGGTGTTCGGGAACCGGCCGTTCCGTAGCTGCTCCTACGGGATGCTCTCGCCCGCTGGGGCTAGCTTGAGGAGCGGCTGTCCGTGCGGGCAGTGCGACCTGCGGTAGGAGGAGGCGTCGATGAAGGCTGCGGTGCGCAAGTGGGAGGCGGTGCGGGAGTTCGCTCTCGGACTGCCGGAAGCCGTGGAAGAGTTCCCCTGGGGCCCCGAGGACTGTGTAGTGAAGGTCAACAAAAAGATCTTCGTCTTTCTCGGCAACACGGACGGCCCCCAGCCCCCCGGTCTGTCCGTCAAGCTGAAGGATCCAGCGCTGCACGAGCACGCGATGACCGCGCCGGGGGCCGAGCCCACCGGTTACGGACTCGGCAAGGCGGGCTGGGTCTCCGTACCACTGGGGGAGAAGGGAGCGCCGACGGCCGAGGTGCTGTGCGAATGGGTGGAGGAGAGCTACCGGACCGTCGCCCTCAAGCGACAGGTCAAGGAACTCGACGCACGGATCGAGGCAAACGGCTAGACGAGCCACGAGGGTTTCGAAAACGGGTGCGAGTGCTGCGAGTTGCTCGCGTATCCGGCTTTCTTTGCGTGAATGGAAGTTACTCCGGCGTCTTGTTCCTCATGAGTCACTTGTGCAAGGGTGAACTTCCTCACGTGTGGTCAATGGTCAGGCTTGTTTCAGCGATCGAACCCCTCATGCCGGTCAGCCCAAAAGGCGCTCAGTCGTGCTGCTGTGACTCCGGTAAAAGGGTGCTTTCTCCCCGTCACGCGGACTTGGTATGCACCAATCACGGGCCGATTTCCGGCGACCAGAACTTCTCTGTGCCATTTTGCGCCTTGGAAGGAAAACAGTTCTGTGCACACCCCCCACCCCCCACGCCCGCCCTACCCTCCTGGTTCCGGCGCCGCTCCGGGTGAATCCGACGAGAGCCTCGCCGCCCAGTTGCGAGCGCGGCCGGAGAGCGAGACGGCACATGCCGTCGCGATGCTCCTCGCCCGGCACTGGAAGCCGGCTCGCGACTACGCGGCCATCTGCCTCGCTTCCTCGGCGGACATCGCGTCACAGGTCACCACGGCGGCCTGCCACCAGATGCTGGAGCGCCTCGTACGGGGAGAGTGGGCAGCGGCCCTGCGTCCCCGGCTCCTGGTGGCCGTAGGCGACACCGTCAAGGGGTGGGCCGCAGATCACCGCATATCCGCTTCCATGCCGGAACTGCAGAAACCGACAGGAGGCCGCGGCATGCGCGCGGCGCAGCCCAAGGCGGCCGAAAGCCGCAAGCTCGCCGATCACTCGTTCCGGGCATTGCCGGGAGCCGCGCAGTGCGTGCTGTGGCACGTCGAGGTCGAGGCCGAGCCCATATCCGTACCGGCTGGTCTGCTGGCCATGGATACCGACACGGCGTCGGCCCTGCTCGAACAGGCCCGCAAGCAATTCCGCGCGGGTTGCGTCCGCGCCCAAAGGGAACTCGCACCGAGCCAGGAATGCCGCTACTACACCCGTCTGATAGATGTACCGATTCGCCGCGGCGGCGCCCTGCTCCCGGATGTCGAAACGCATCTGCTGAAGTGCCGTCACTGCCGCTACGCCGCTGAGCAACTCGGCTATTTCGAAGACCGGCTGGGCCTCCTGCTGGCCGAAACGGTGCTCGGCTGGGGCGCCCGGCGCTATCTCGACTCGCGGCCGGGCCGCAGCGCCCATGGAGTTGGGGTGGACGCTGGAGCCACCGTTCGCCACGGTGCCAGGCGCCCGGGAGCCGGACGCCACCGTCTGCTGCCCCACATCACCGCGCCAGGCGCTCAGTTCACACCACCGACGCGCCATGCGAAGGTCTTGCTCACCAGCCTTGGTCTGGTCTCGGCCGCCCTCCTGACCGCCGTGCTGGCCACCAGCCTCTCGCCGGACCACGGAAACGGCGACGATGCCGGGCCCGCGGCCTCCACGGCTGCGAGCGACAGCCACGCCACCGCGCCGCACCCCACGTCCGAGGCCCCGCCCCCCGACTCGACCGCGACCGCCCCCACCGCCCCCACCACTTCCGCCGGATTCCCCGGGGCTCCTCTGCGGACGAAGCTTCGCAATGCCGCGGCGGACCTGTGCCTCGACATCCGCGGCGGAAAGCCGAAGCCCGGTGCCTTGACGAAGCTGGCGATGTGCTCGTCGGCCAGGAACCAGCAGTGGTCGTACGAGGACGACGGCCTGCTGCGCAGTCTTGCGGACCCGGAACTCTGCCTTGATTCCCATGCGGACGAGGGCCTGATCATCCTCGCCAAATGCGCGGGGCCCTCTGCGCCGCGCGCCGATGACGTGCGCTACGACCTGACCGTACGAGGGGAACTGCTGCCTCGGTGGAACGAGGGACTGGTGCTCACCCCTGCGTCTGTGGACAAGGACGTGGACGTAGTGGTCAAGATTCGTAATGGGTCCGCAGAACAGCGGTGGCTGCTCGACTCCTCGACAGCGGCCACAGGATCCCGGTCGAGCTCCGGAACGCCTCCGTCCTCGGAGCGTGTCTCTACCGACGTGCCCCCTGCCGAAGAGGGCTGCACCGCGTCGAAGTGCACGTCTTCCTCACCAGGCGGCAAGAAGGACAAGCCGAAGGAGCCGGAGGCTTCGAGCGAGGAGGTCCCGCCGGGGCATTACGGCAAACGGCGTGCGGAGGCCGGAGGCTGCGGGGGACCGGAGTCCGTGGCGCCGCCCCATGGCGGCGACAACAACTGGCCTCTCGTAAAGCGAGTCAAGGACGTGGAAGCGCATCTCCCGCATCACGCCGTCGATGTGGGAGACAAGCCGATTTTGTCCGGCCGTGACGGCCGCGTCCATGACCGGCCAGTGCGGCAGGCCATGGTGGCCACGGGCCTCTACAAAGGCGGCGGAAGATGAACTCCGGACAGCCGTAGGCAAGTTGTTCAACCCATGATCCCTCCCGGGGGTGCTTCATCGAAGCGCCTCCGGGACAACCGCATGACGGGGAACGTCATTGGCTGATCTCCTCCGTGACTCGACCGCCCTTCCGGTTTAGTGGGGGGCCGGGAGTGGGGTTATACGTGGGGATGTTGGGGGGTGTACCGGATGTGCATGACGTTCGTCGGTGGCACAACCTTGCCGTATGAAACGTCACCGGTCGGCACTCTTCCTGGTACTGCTGCTCTGTGCGGTGGCCCTGGTCACTGCCGCGTTCTCACCGCCGGAGCAGCGAGCTCTTCCCGCGATGGAAGGCGCTGCCCGCCCGCTGCGCACCACCGAGCCCCACGGTGACCTGAACGACCTGCGGCCCTTCGGCCAAATGGTGGGCAACGCGCAGGTGGTGGGGATGGGGGAGGCGACTCACAGCTCGCATGAATTCTTCACGATGAAACATCGGGTCCTGCGTTATCTGGTCGAGCACATGGGCTTTCGGGCCTTCGCGCTGGAGACGAGCTGGAGCAGCGGCCTGCGCATCGACGAGTATCTGCTGACCGGCGAGGGCGATCCGAGGCAGATCATGCGGGAGGAATTCCAGGACACCTACGCGTGGTGGAACACCGAGGAATATCTGGCGCTGGTCCAGTGGATGCGCGCGTACAACGTCCGTCACCCTCGTGACCGGCTGCGCTTCGTGGGTGACGACTTTGCTTATGCTGGGCCGGATCTCTACGACAAGGTGCTTGCATATGTGGGCAAGGCCCACCCGGCGCTACTGCCCCGCTTCACCGAGCTGTACCGGGGACTGCGGCCGACCACCACAGCCGGCAAGTACATGAAGGAGTACCTCACCCGCCCGCTGGCCGAACGTCGGAGCATGGCGACAAGGACCGAACGCGCCATGGTCCTGCTCAAACGCCATCCGGTGAGTGCCCAGGCGCGGAAGGGCACCTACGCCTGGGCCGTACAGAATGCGACCGCCATCGCCCAGACCGCCCGAGGCTACGCATTCGACTTCGAGGATCAAGAGCAGGTCAAGGAGTCCATGCGTTTCCGGGACCAGCTCATGGCGGACAATATTGCCTGGTGGCATGCGCACACGGGGCAGAAAATCCTGCTGTCGGCCCACAACGCGCACGTCTCCTACCGGCCGTCCGATCCGCGTTACCCCAAAATGCAAGGCGCCTTCCTGCGCGATCGGTTCGGCAACGATTACGTGAGTGTCGGCTCGACCTTTGGCCGAGGATCCTTCAACGCGACCGGTCCCAACGAGGAAACGGGCGTCTACACGCTCGGGCCTGCCGCACGAGGGAGCACCGAGCACCTCCTCGACCAGGTGAACCCCCGCGACTTCGCCATGGACCTGCGTACGGTTGCGAAGGCGGCGCGCGCATGGCTGGTTACCGCCCGCCCCACTCGGAGCATCGGTACTTCCTATCCCGAGCCGGTGCAGCGCATCGCGCCGGCGCGGTCGCACGACATCCTCATCCACCTGCATCGGGTCCGTCCCGCCAGGCTATTGGCGGTTCCGTAACGGCGCCCCAGGCGCCCCAGGTCGACCTCCCGCTCCGGTTACCGGAAGACCTGGGCGAGCCTCTTCACACCCTGCTCAATCTGTGCCGGACCATGTCCGGCGAAGGACATTCGCAGCGTGGCCGGGTCGGCCTGTCCCGCGAAGAACGGGGCTCCCGGAACGTAGGCGACGTCATGGGCTATGGCCTCGGGCAGCAGAGCGATCGCGTCGTAGCCGTCGGGCAGCCGGACCCAGATGAACATTCCCCCATCGGGCCTGCTGCAAGTGCTGCCGGACGGCAGCGCGTGTGCGAGCGCGCCGAGCATCGCGTCACAGCGCTCCCGGTAGGCGTACGAGGCGCGCACCAGGCGCGCGTCGAGGTTGTGTTCCCGCAGGTAGTGCGCGGCGGCCGCCTGGTCGACCGTGGATGTGTGCAGATCGAGGGCCTGCTTGGCCAGCGTGCACACGCCGCGCAACGCCGCCGGGGCGCGCATCCATCCCAGTCGCATGCCGGGAGACAGGATTTTGGACAGGCTCCCCAGCAGCACGGTGCGGTCCGCGGCGTCATCCAGCGACGCGATCCACGGCACATGCTCGCCGCGGAACCGCAGTTCGCCGTAAGGGTCGTCCTCGGCGATCCACAGCCCCCGTTCGGCGGCGATGCGCGCGACCGCCCGGCGACGCTCGATGGGAAGCATGTGGCCGGTGGGGTTCTGGAAGGTGGGGACCAGGTACAGCAGTTTGGGACGTACCTCGGCCACGATCCGCGCCAGAGCCTCGACATCGACCCCTTGGTCGTCGGTCGGCACCGGGACGACTCGCGCGCCCGCGTAGGCGAAGCACTGGAGAGCCGCCAGATAGGTGGGGTTCTCGACCAACACCGTGTCGCCGGGTTCGAGTAGCGCGGTCGCCAGTAGCGCCAACGCCTGTTGCGACCCGGTCGTCACCAGCAGGTCCTCGGCACGGGAGGGCAGCTGCCGGGCGGACAGCCGGGCAGCGACGGCCTCGCGCAGCCGAGGGTCGCCTTCCGTGGTCGAGTACTGGAGGACGCGGTGCGGGGATTCTGTCAGCACATGGTCGTACGCCGCGCGAATTCCCTCGACATCGAGGAGTTCCGAGGCGGGCAGGCCGCCGGCGAAGGAGATCACCTCGGGCCGGGCCGTCAGGGCGAGTGCCTCGCGGATGACGGAGCCCCCGGCCGTGGCGGCCCGGGCGGCGAACACGGGAGGAGCGACGCGAGTGTTCATGACGTCCGGTTGTCCGTCCCACGCTTGAGCAACGCCACCACCTGGTCCATGAACCGGCCGGTGGTTCCCTGTCCACCGAGGTCGGGGGTAGCCGCATCACCCCGCGACGCCTCGATCACACAGCTGCGGAACCGCTCGGCCGCCTGGCTGTGCCCGAAGTGGTCCAGCATCAGCGCAAGCGACATCGCCGCGGCATAGGGGTTCGCGATGCCCTTGCCGGCGATGTCGGGAGCGCTGCCGTGCACCGGCTCGAACAGTGCGAAGCCCGTCTCGGGGCAGATGCTCGCGCTCGATGCCAGGCCGAGGCCGCCCATCAGGGCCGCACCGATATCGCTGATGATGTCTCCGAAGAGATTCGACGCCAGGATGCCTTCGTACGGCGTCGCGTCTCGCACCAGGTTGTAGCAGAAGGAGTCGACGTACTCTTCGGAACCCGTCAGCTCCGGGAAGTTTCGCAGTTCCCGCCGGAACACGTCCTGCCAGAGACCCCCGGTGTTCGGTACGGCGTTGGACTTGTGTACCAGGGTCACCTTCCGCCGCCCCTTGTCCCGGAGTTGGCCGAGACAGAAGCGTACGAACTTCTCGACGGTCTCCCGGGTGTATACGCACTCGTCGATCGCCACGTCGACGGTTCCCGCGCGGGCGACCGTGCCGCCGATGCCCACGTAGAGCCCCTGGGTGTTCTCGCGGTAGAGGTCGATGACCCCGCTCGGCAGGGTGATCGGGCGGTAGTTGACGTAGAGGTCGAGTCCCTTGCGCATCCCCAGCAGGATGTCGCGGCCATGCACCATGTCCGGAATGCGAGGGTCACCCAACGCGCCCAGGAAGACGGAGTGGTACTCGCTCGAGAGCAGGTCGATCGCCCCGGCGGGCAGGCCGATGCCCGTGTCGAGCCACTCGTCGGCCCCCCAGGTGAAAATCTCGTATTCAAGGCCGAGTTGGTATGCCTCGCCGAGGTATTCCAGGGCGGGCAGGACTGCCGGAACTACTTCCTTGCCGATTCCGTCACCGGGAACCACTGCGATCTTCATGATTGCGTCCGTGTATTGAGCGTATTGAGCATGTCCTCAACCGAGCTGAGGCGGCCGGCGATCGCGGTGGCGGCCACAACATAAGGAGAAGTCAGATAAACCTGACCCGGCCCCGACCGGCCGGGGAAATTCCGGTTCTGCGCGCTCACCGTGACCTCGTCCGGGCTTTCCGAGACACCCGGCCCGGCGTTGATGCAGGCCCCGCAGGAGGGCGGCAGCACACTGACGCCGACCTCCCCGAAGAGCTCGATGTAGCCGCGGTCGACCGCGTAGCGCATGACGGCCTCGCTGCCCACCTGGATATAGGCCTGTACGCCGTCGGGTACGGTCGCACCTCGCGCGCGAGCCTGCTCGAAGACGCTGGCGTACATGTCCATGTCGTACGCCTTGCCGCCGGTGCAGGACCCGCCGTACACCTTGTCGACCTTGATGTCCGCGTCAACAGAGGCCAGCGGAACGGAGTTTCGCGGGTCTCCGGGGAGGGCCACCATCGGCTCGACCCCGGCCAGCTCGATGTCCACCACCGCGGAGTACGTCGCTTCCTGATCGGAGAGTACGGCCGTGCCGGCGGACGCCCCCGGGCCGCGCAGCGCCAGGTGTGCGTGGGTCACCTGGTCCGGCTCGAACATAGCGGTCATGCCGCCCGCCTCCACCGCCATGTTGCACAGCGTGGCGCGCTCATCGAGATTCATCGACGCGCAACCGGGACCGCTGAAGACGATGACCTTGCCCAGCGTCTGGCTGCCCTGGATCATCGGGTGCGCCAACAGCGCCAGCATGAGGTCCTTCGCGCACACGCCCGGTCTCAGCTCGCCCAGCAGGTTGACCTGGATGACCGCCGGGACCTTCACCAAGATCTCACGGTTGTACCACGAGTTGGCGATGTCGGTGGCCCCAACGCCGAAGGCGAAGGCACCCACGGCGCCCGCCGTGCAGGTGTGGCTGTCGGTCCCGATGATCACGTCACCCGGGCGGGCGACGTTCTCGACGATGTAGTTGTGACAAATCGCGCGACTGCCCCCGGTATCCGCGGGGCCGATGAAGTTCCCGCCGCTCAGGGTCGCGAACTCCTCCTGCCGCTTGCCGAGGTTCTCCACCCGCTCGATCAGCTCCAGGCCGTTGGCGCGCCGCTTGAGAACGGGCTCCGCCAGCGAGAGGTGGTCCTGGAAGAAGTAGCAGGACTCGGGACCGGCCAGGGCGGCATCCGCGCCGAACTGCTGGGCGAACATGCCGGCGGCCATCGGAGTCACGTACTCGTGCGAGAACCTGACGTCCGCCTCGACGAAGTACGACTCCCCGATCCGTACGGTGGCGTCCTCGGGGCACTCGTTACGGGACGAGAGGCGGCTCTGAATGATCTTCTCGACGGCGTTCAGTGGGCGCGCCGGAGCGAAATCGGGCTTGATCGGGGACTGTGTTCCCCTACGGGTCTCGCGGTTGAACCCGAACAGACCGCCCAGGTCGATGATGGCGCGTTCGATGTCGTTGGCCCGGCGGGTGAAGGCGTCCAGCGGCAGTTCCTCGCCCGCCAGCAGGGCGTCCAGGACGGTGAAGTCGTCGCAGGTGATGATGCCGACATTGCGGCAGTTCTGCTGGTAGATCCGCTCGAAGGACCGGGCGAAGACGATCTCGACGCCGGCGTATTTCTCGGCGTAGACCGCGTGCTCCCGGGAAGAACCGCAGCCCTTTGCCTCACCGCTGACGATGATCTGTGGAGCGAACGCCTTCACCGCGCCTTGGCCGAACTTCTTGTCCCGCAGGCCCAGATAGGCGTACTCGCCGAGCTTCTCGTCGTACCAGTAGCAGCACCAGCCGGGGATGATCTCGTCGGTCGAGATGTTGTTCATCAGCGGGGCACGCAGCAGCTCCGCAGGTGTCGCCGTGCTGCTGCCGTCCAGCTGCGCAGCGAACAGGTCCGTGTCCTCCGTGACGACCAGAAGGTTGCCGCTGAGACTGATGTTACGGGTGCGGCTGCCGCCGGTCGGTTCACTCAGCGTTCGCAATGATCTGCCTTATCTGTTCGTCGGTCAGCGGACCACGGCTCGACTTCGCCTTCGCCAGTACCTTCTTGATGAAGGTGCTGTTGTCGCTGTCGTAACCGTGCACCGTCAGCCAGTACTTGACGTTGTTCGCACCGGATGCCTCGTCGATGAGCACTTCCTGCTCACGGCCCAGATAGCTGGCCGGGACGCTGGAGTAGACCGAGTCCTTCACCAGCAGATTGCCCTTTTCGTGGGCCTTGAGGATGGCGGAGGCGTGCACCCCGGCACTGGTCTTGAAGACGTCCCGGCCCAGCGCCGGGTAGTTCTGCGGGACCTCGACGCCCAGCACGGACGCCGCGTAGTCGGAGTACTCGCGCAGCGCCTTCAGGTCGTAGCGGCCGTGCTCGTCGAGGTGGCTGTTGACCATGAGCTGGTCGAGGGAGGTGTTTCCGGCTCGCTCTCCGATGCCCAGGATCGTGCCGTGTACACGCTCGCAGCCGTGGGCGAGGGCGGCCAGCGAGTTGGCCAGTGCCAGGCCGCGGTCGTTGTGTCCGTGCCACTCGAAGGCGACTTGGTGGCCCCGGTCCTGGAAGTACTGCTGTGACCATTGGAGGAGCGATTCGACGCCGTCGGGTAACGCCGCGCCGACGGTGTCGCACAGGGTCACCCGCCGCACTCCTGTGTCAATGGCGACGTCGTACACCTGGCCCAGCACTTCTGGAGTGCACCGCACCGCGTCCTCCAGGACCAGCACGAACTCTGCCCCGCCGCGCCGGCATTCGACCACGGACTCGCGGATGTGGCGCTGGATGAGCTGGATGTCCCAGTCCTCCACGTACTGCCGGATGGGGCTGACACCGATGAAGATGTACGCGTCCACGGACACCCCCACCTGTTGGGCTATCTCGCAGATCGCGTTGATGTCCGAGGGGTGGGTGCGGCCCGCGTATCCCTGGGAGAGGGGGTGGCCGCTGCGCACGATGTGCTGGGCGATGTCCACACATGTCCGCAGGGCGGCTGGGTCCGAGCCGGGGAACCCCAGGTCTGCGGAGGTAACGCCGGACCGGACCATGTGGTCCACCAGTCTCAGCTTCTGCTCCAGTGAGGGATTGCGGATGTTCGGAGCCTGGAGTCCGTCGCGCAGGGTCTCATCGAAAAAGGTCCCCGAATAGGGCGGCGCCGGCGCCGGCTGCTGTGCCGCCACCCGGATGGCGTTCCAATTGAACCAGACATCGGGGCTCGGACTAGAGCTGTCGGCAGTTCTTCCGTTCACTGCGATCTCCGCGTTTCTTGAAATGCGGGTGCCCCGCACAATCGACTGGCGTGGTCTGCAAATCGCGGAACTGCGCCGGGGGCAGGGCAAGAATGAAAAGTCGGGACAGGTCAGAAAATCGTCGACGGCCAAGGTTTCGGTACGCGTGTACCGAAAGGCCGGCCGGACGGTTCGACCGGCTCACAGAACGCCGCCAAGGCAGACGGCAGCGTCTTCGCCGGTACGGCTACCCGCACTACGGGGGGTGCGGCTAGCCGTACCCCCCAATCCTTGATCGTCCACCCAGTCGAGGGCAAGCTGTTTCCCTGGGGGGAAAGAGGGCAGGTCAGAGGCCGCCTGGGGACCACGGGAGGATTGCGCGGGCAGTAGTGGGGCCACCCACCGGGCTGGTCAGAACGAGGTTGCCCCGCAGGGCGGCGGTCCGGTCCACCAGCCCGCGCAACCCGGTTCCGGCGTCCAGCGTGGCGCCACCCACCCCGTTGTCGGTCACCACGACCACCAGAGAGTTGTCGGCCCGCTCCATGGAGACGTCAATGTGCGTGGCGGACGAGTGCTTGACGGCATTCGCCAGGCACTCCGCGATGATGAAGTAGGCCGTGGATTCCACCTGGGTGGCCGGTCGGCGCTCCAATGTGGAGGACACGGCGACCGGGACATGGAATTTCTCCGTCAATGCGGTGACGGCGGCGTTCAGCCCGCGGTCACTGAGGATAGGTGGCTGGATTCCACAGACCAGATCGCGGATTTCATCAAGAGCCTTGCCGATCTCCTGGTGAGTCTCCTCGAGAAGTTCGTGCAGGGCCTGGGCGCTGTGGTTCTTCCGCCGCGTCGCATGGGAAATCCGCATCAGCAGTACGGCCAGCCTGGCCTGCGCACCGTCGTGCAGATCGCGCTCTATGCGCCGGTAATCCGCGTCGTTGACGCGCAGGGCCGCGATGCGCTGCCGCTCGGCCAGCTCCTCGCGCCGGCGCCTTTCGTCCTCGTCCACGCGGCCGAGCAGCCGGCGGACCAGCCGTGCCCGCAGTTTCCCCAGCCAGAAGAGCAGCATCACCAGTGCGGCGAAGAGCGCGATGGCGCCAAGGGCCACACACAGGCGCGTAACGCCGCCTTCGACGACGAGTGTGTTTCCCGGGCCGAAAGCCAGCTGCTCGGTCCTGCCGAAGGGGAGGCTCACCGTGAAGGCGAGCACGGGCAGCGTCATCGCGAACACCGGCAGCAGCCAGAGCATTCCCAGCAGGAGCAGGCACAGATAACCGGACTCTCCCCAGCCGGAGGCTTTGTGCCGGGGCTCGAATTCCTCGGGGGTGGCGAACTCAAGTCCGCTGTCGGAGGCAGGAGTTTGCGTCACCGAGGCCGCCAGCAGCAGCTCCAGGTCGGCGACCGCGCGCAGCAGCGGCAGGCCCGAGACCAGCCCCGGGTTCATGCCGGCCAGCCGGTGCCGCAGTTTGTGCAGGGTCGGGCCCAGCCGGCGCTCCGGCTCCGGCAGCCGCGCGGCCCCCGGGACGAGCAGCACCATGATGCCGCGCACCAGATTCGTGAGGACCTGTACCAGCAGCGTCGCCATCAAGGGAAGCGCGTTGAGGAGTGCGGAGACCACTCTCAGCGCCATCTCCGCGATGGTCAAAGGAACCAGGAGAATACCGACAAGGCTGCCGACGGACAGGTAGATCACCCCGGCGGCGACCCGGGACTGGGCGGACGGGTAGTGCTGGCCGGGTCGTTCCGCGTCATCCACCGACGCTTGACGGTACTTCATGACTCTAAAACCGCCATAATTCATCCGATTTCAATGTGGGTCATTCCGTGGGTGAGGCAATACCGCAATCGGCCGGTCCGGTGCTCACGGACGAAGGGGGCCGCGCCGGCCTTTCGCGAAGTGGCGGCCGGCGGACGTGTACTGACGAGCGGGGTGCGCCCACACAGCAGAAGCCCACGGTGACAGCGTCGGTGGTGAGCGTCCCTCAACAACGTCGCCCGGCGCAACTGCTCTTGACAGACTTCGAGCAGGCGTTTTCGGGGTCCGCCCCGTGGTCGGGGTAAGCGGAGTACCGAGGGGAGGTTTTCCCTACCGACGGGCCGCCGGGCACCGGACTAGAATTGTCCAAGATCACGCGGTGCGGGGCTCAGCAGGAGGCTACACACATGTCAGGGCAGCCGGGCGGGACTCAACAGGGGCCCGCGGGACGACCGCCGGAGCCCTCGACAGCACAGGAGCAGGACGCCATGAGCGTCGCCGTCTGGGAGGCGATGAAGCAGCACCCGCTGCGATTCCTCACCTCCAGCTGGCCCTTACGCTGCTGGGCCTTTCTGTTCGGCGGCATGGTGCTCGGCCTGGCCGTACTGGTGAGCTTCGCCGCGCTGCTCTTCTTCGGGGTAATGCTCTCCGTCGTCGGCGTGGGCCTGGTGGTGCTGACGCTCACCACGGTGTTCGGTCTCCCCGTCGCCAATATGGAGCGACGGCGCCTGCGGCTGGTGGAGCCGGTGCCGCCGCCGGACCCGCACAGCTCGCTGGCGGGAGTCAGCGCCCGAGCATGGCTGCGCACACGGCTGAGAGAACGCGCAACATGGCGTGAACTGGGTTATGCCGTCATCCTCGCGGTCTTCTTCACTGGAGCGAACACCGGCTTCGTGGTACTGCTGGGGCTCTCGGGCATGTTGCTGGCGACACCGGTCGTCGTCTGGGCGCTGGCCCCCGAGACCGTCATGATCATTCCCGGGCACGCGATCCCCGGCCCGACGTCCGCGCTGCCGTTCTGCGCCCTGGGGCTGCTCGGCCTCGTGCTGTGCGCGTACGGGGCGGCCCTGCTGGCAGCGGCGCAGGTCAAAACGGCCTTGTTCCTGCTGTCCCCGCGCGACGAGCCGTCCCAGAGCCGTGTCATCGAACTCACCCGCTCCCGTATCCGGTTGGCAGACGCCTTCGAAGCCGAGCGGCGCCGCATCGAACGCGATTTGCATGACGGCGCGCAGCAGCAACTGGTCGTGCTCACCATGACCTTGGGGCTGGCCCAGATGGAGATGGGGGAGAGCGCCTCCCCGGCCGCCGCGCTCGTCTCCCGTGCCCGCGGCGAGGCGCGACAGGCGCTGGACGATTTGCGCAGGCTCGTCCGCGGGATCCACCCGCAGGTGCTGACCGACCATGGGCTCGCCGCCGCGGTGGCGGAGGTCGCGCTGGGCCACCTGCTGCCCGTCACGGTCGACATCGACCTGCCGCACCGGCTGCCCGGCGCGGTGGAGACCACGGCGTACTTCACCGTGACGGAGGCGCTGACCAACGCGGCCAAGCACAGCGGTGCGTCCCGGGTCGCGGTCGTCGGCAGGTACAAGAACGACCGGCTTATCCTGTTGATCACCGATGACGGACACGGTGGCGCGGACCCCGCCGGGGGAACCGGGCTGTCAGGATTGGCGGACCGTATGGCGATTCTCAAAGGCCGGCTGGTGGTTTCCAGCCCCAGAGGCGGCCCCACCCAGCTTCGAGTGGAGGTGCCGTGCTCCGGATAGTGCTGGCCGAGGACGCCGTGCTGCTACGCGCGGGACTTGTCGAACTGCTCACGCGCAGCGGCCATCAGGTGGTCGCCGCGGTCGGTGACGCCGAGGCACTTGCCCGCGCCGTCGACGAGGAGCGGCCGGACATCGTGATCACCGACGTCCGGATGCCGCCCGGCTTCCGGGACGAAGGGCTCAAGGCCGCCCTGGAGCTGCGGGACCGCCACGACCAGTTGCCGGTTCTGGTCCTCTCCCAGTACGTCGCCACCGCGTATGCCACGCAGCTGCTGAGCGGTGACGGCCGGGATGCGGCCGGACTGGGGTATCTGCTCAAAGACAGGGTGGGGGAGGTCTCCGAGTTCCTGGACGCCCTGCGTCGGGTCGCGGACGGCCAGACCGTCATCGACCCCGAGGTGGTACGCGTCCTGCTCACCCAGCAGACGGCGAGCCGGCCCCTGCGCCAACTCACCCCGCGCGAGCGTGAGGTGCTGGCGCTGATGGCGGAGGGCCTCAACAACCAGTTGATCGCCCGGCGGCTGAGTGTGACGGAGGCTTCCGTGGTCAAGCACTCCAGCAACATTTTCATGAAGTTGAACCTCGGCCCCACCGACGGCAACCGACGGGTGCTCGCCGTGCTCGCCCATCTGCGGGGGGAGTCACCGTGAGTCAGGGCCGGCCGTCCTGGATACGCGTCAGCCAGTCCGCGGCCATCGCGAACGCACCGTCACTCGTGCCGGGCCGCAGCGTCGGTACGCTCTCCGGCGTCACCCCCGCCCGCGGATAGGAGCCGAGGAAGCGCACCTTGGGGGCGCTGCGTTTCAGCCCCATCAGGGCCTCGGCGACCCGCCGTTCGGTGATATGGCCCTCGGCGTCCACGGCGAACCAGTAGTTGCCGATCCCCGCACCCGTCGGCCGCGACTGGGTCAGCATCAGATTGACCCCGCGTACCGCGAGCTCCTGGAGCAGTTCGAGCAGTGCGCCCGAGTGGTCGTCGCCCAGCCAGATGATCAACGAGGTCCGGTCGGCGCCGGTCGGTGCCGACGGCCGCGCCGAGCGGCCCACCAGCACGGAGCGGGTCTCGGCGTTCTCCGCGTCGTTGATCTGCGTGACCAGCGGCTCCAGTTCGTACGTCAGCGCCGCGAACTCACCGGCGAGCGCGGCGTCATAGCGCCCCTCGCGCACGAGTCGAGCGCCGTCCGCGTTGGAGGCCGCCGACTCCCAGCGGGCGTCGGGCAGTTTCGCCGCGAGCCAGTCGCGCACCTGGGACTGGGTGACCGGGTGGCCGGTGACCGTCTTGATGTCGGACAGGTGGGTGCCGGGGCGTACCAACAGCGCGAAGGTGATGGGAAGTAACACTTCGCGATAGATCATCAGTGGTTCGCCGTTGGCGAGTTCGTCGAGCGTGGTGGTGACGCCGCCCTCCACCGAGTTCTCGATCGGTACGAGGGCGGCCGCGGCCTCGCCGGCGCGTACGGCGTCGAGCGCCGCGGTCACGGACACCATCGGGACGAGTTCGCGGCCGGCAGCTTCCGGAAGCGTGCGGAGTGCGGCTTCGGTGAAGGTGCCCTCCGGACCGAGGTAGGTGTAACGGGTAGCCGACATGCCGTCACCCTAAGGGGCCAGTGCCCCGCACCGTCTCCTGCCGTGTCCTCCAGCAAGCCTCTGACCTGGGCTTTTTCCTCCCGGGGAAACGGCTTGCCCCGGGCTGGGTGAGCGATCAAGGATTGAGAGGTACGGCTACCCGCACCCCCGTGGTGCGGGTAGCCGTACTGGTGAAGTTCGCGCCGGTCGGTCATCTGTAGGGGGAAGATATGGAAGCACGGCACCTTGCGGGCCGATTGCAGGAACTGGCAGACACCCATGCCGTCCCGGGGGCGCAGCTCGCCGTGCACACCGGTGCTGAAACCGTGAGTGCCGTCGCTGGATTCGAGTGCTACGGCGAACCCCGCGCGGTGGACACCCGTACGGCATTCGCCTACGGCTCAGTGAGCAAAGTCTTCGCCGCGACGCTGGTGCTCCAGCTCGTGTCCGACGGCGACCTGGAACTCGACGCCCCGGTCTCCGACATCTTGCCGGAATTCCGCGAGCCGGCGGACGCCCGGCTGGCTTCGGTCACCCCCCGGCAACTCCTCAGCCACACCAGCGGCCTGGTCGCCGACCACGAACTCGATGACCCCGACGAGCGGTCCCTGTGCCGTTACGCCACGAGCGTCGCCCAGCTCCCGCTGCTGGACCGCCCTGGGAACTCCTTCTCCTATTCGAACACCGGCTACAACATCCTGGGCCGTCTCGTCGAGGCGGTCACCGACCTGAAGTGGCGCGACGCGCTCCAGGACTTCCTGCTGCGCCCGCTGGGTGTCGACCCGTACATCGACCACAGCCCCGAGAGCCCCGCCCGGGCCCTGGCCAAGGGACACGCGGTCAGACCCGGACAGCGCGAGGCGCGCCCCGTCGACCAGTTCCTGCCGCCCACCTGGACACCGGCCGGCGGACTCAGCGGCAGCGCACAGGACCTGATCGCGCTCGCGCGGCTGCACATGGGCACAGACCCGAAGGCGGCCGCCCTCCTGGAGGACGAGCAGCGCATCGAGATGTGTACCGTCGCTCCCGGCGCCGACGCCTTCGGCATCGCCGATGCCTGGGCGCTGGGCCTGGGCCACTACGGCAGTCCGGACAACCGCTGGCTGGGCCATGACGGCACGGTGGACGGCGGCACGGCTCACCTGCGCTTCCACCCGGAATCGGGCCTTGCTGTCGCCCTGACCGCCAACGCCACTACGGGGTCCAGCCTCTGGCCCGACGTGATCGGGGCACTGCGCACCCTCGGTATAGACGTCGGCGACTACGAGCCCGGCGTACCCGCCCCGGACCCCTCCGCTTCCGCGGTCGCCACCGGCTCGCGTGACGTCGAACCGCTCGTGGGCGACTACGGCAACGGAGACACCGTTTTCTCCGTCCGGCGCCACCACGACGGCATCCGGCTCAGCGACCGCACCGGCTTGGTCGCCGATATCACCCTGCACGACAGCCTGCACTTCACCGCCCGGCGCGTCGACACTGACGCGGCGCCGTACGTCGGACGCTTCGTCCTGAGCGGCGGTACGGGCGAGATCGCCCTCTTGCAGCTCGCAGGGCGCTCCGCCAAGCGCACCCACGCCGCGGCCTGACGGCTTCCCGCCGCGCGTCCTGACCACTCTTTCCGACTTCTCGGCAGCCCGCCCCGGCCACAGGCAGGGGGCACTTCGCGCCGAAGTCCGTCAATCCTGGAGGTACAGCGTGACTCGCGCTGCAGCGTCGGCCGGCTGGGAGCTTTCCCAGCACGTTGAATTCTGGCGGCAGCGGTTGGCGGGGATCGCTCCCCTCGAACTGCCGACGGACCGTCAGCGCCCCGTTGTGCGGTCGGCCGGGACGTCGACGTACGACATCGACGTTCCGCTCGGCCTGGCCACTGCCGTACGGGAACTTGCCGGGCGCTACGAGGCCACCTCGCACGAGGTGCTGGTGGCCGCCGTACAAGCGCTGTTAACCCGCTACTCGGGCCAGGACGACATCGCCGTCGGCACGCTGTCCCCGCGCAGCGGGCACACGGTCGTGCTGCGCGGCCGGGTCGAGGCGCGGGCCTCGTTCGGCGAGCTGGTCGCCCAGGTCAAGGAGACGGTGCGGGACGCCTTCAGCCATGACGGTGTCCCGCTCGCGCAGCTCGTCGACGCGCTGGCTCCGCAGCAGGACACCAGCGTGACCCCGTTCGTCCAGGCCATGGTCGTGGTACGGGAGGAAAGCGGCGCGCCCCCGCAGGAAAACGGGGCGGCCCGGGCGCCGTTCGATCCGCTGGACCTCTCGCTGGAGTTCGCCGGCTCGCCCGAGCGGCCGACGGCGAGCATCCACTTCAGCACGGCCCTCTTCGACGAGCCCACCATCGCCCGGCTCGCCGGCCATCTCGGCGTTCTGCTGGCGGGCGCCGCCGCCGACCCCCGGCGCGCGATCTCGGCGTTGCCGATGCTCACCGACAGCGAGTTCGACCAGGTCGTACGGGAGTGGAACGCCACCGACCGCGAAGTCCCCACCGGCACGTTCCCCGAACTCTTCGCCGCCCATGTGGCATCCCGCCCGGACGCGGTCGCCGTCATCGACGAGCACGGCTCGGTGACCTACCGGGAGCTGGACGAGCGGGCCAACCGTCTCGCGCACCACCTGCGCGGTCTCGGCGCCGGCCGGGACGTCCTGGTCGGCCTGTGCGTGGGGCGCGGAGCCCCGATGGCGGTCGGGCTGCTCGGCATCATGAAGGCGGGCGCCGCCTATCTGCCGCTGGACGCCGACTATCCGTCCGGCCGGCTCGCCTACATGCTGCACGACTCCGGCGCACGGCTGGTCGTGACGGAAAAGGGCCTGCGCGACCGGCTGCCGCGCACCGACGCCGTCCTGGTCACCGTGGACCAGGACCCGGAGCTTGGCGACATGGACCGCTACCCGCTCGCGGCGCCGGACGTCGGGATGTCCCCGCAGGACCTCGCGTATGTCATCTACACCTCCGGTTCCACCGGCAACCCCAAGGGCGTGCTCGTCTCGCACGCCGGAATCGGTAACCTCGCGGCCGTACAGACCGAGCACTTCGACGTCACGCCGGACAGCCGGATCCTGCAGTTCGCCTCCGCCAGCTTCGACGCGGCGTTCTGGGAGATCTGCATGGGCCTGGCCACCGGCGCCGCGCTGGTCATGGGCGCCAAGGACACCATGCTCCCGGGCGAGCCGCTGGCCGCGTACGCCCTGGAGCACGGCGTCACCCACGCCACGCTGACCCCGGCCACCGTCGCCGTCCTGCCCGAGGGCCGCGGTCTGCCCGCCGACGCCACGCTGGTGGTCGCCGGTGAGGCGAGCACCGGTGACCTGGTGGCGCGCTGGTCCGCCGGACGCCGCATGGTCAACGCGTACGGTCCGACGGAGACCACCGTCTGCGCGACCATGAGCGCGCCGCTTCGCGGCGGTGCGGTGCCCCCGATCGGCGCGCCGATCGCCAACACGCAGGTCTACGTCCTCGACGACGCCCTGCGGCCCGTGCCCGCGGGAGTCCGTGGTGAGCTCTACATCGCGGGCGCCGGGCTGGCCCGTGGTTACCACGGCCGGGCCGGGCTGACCGCGGAGCGGTTCGTAGCCAACCCGTTCGGCGAACCTGGCCGCCGGATGTACCGCAGCGGGGACGTGGCCCGCTGGACGACAGACGGCACGCTGGAGTACTTGGGCCGCGCGGACGACCAGATCAAGGTTCGCGGCTTCCGCATCGAACTCGGCGAGATCGAGAGTGCGTTGGTCCAGCACCCCGACCTGGCGCAGGCTGTGGTCCTCACCCACAACACCAACCTGCTCGCGTACGTCTGCCCGCTCGGGGCCGCGCGGCCCACGGCCGAGGAGATCAGGACCCACCTCGCCACGAGCCTGCCCGCATACATGGTGCCGTCGGCAATCGTGGTGCTCGGCACCCTGCCGCTGACGCCCAACGGCAAGGTCGACCGCAAGGCGCTGCCCGACCCGGCCACCGCGCAGGAGCCGGCCGGCGGCCGCATCGCGCCGCGTAACGCCGTCGAGGAGACCATCGCCGGCGTGTGGTCCGAGGTACTGGGGGTTGACAGCTTCGGCGTCGACGACGACTTCTTCGCCCTGGGCGGCAACTCGATCCTCTCCGTGCGCGCCGTCTCCCGTATGCGCAAGGCGCTGGGCATCAAGCTCTCCCCGCGCGTCCTGTTCGACACCCCGACCGTCGCCGCGCTGGCCGCCTCCGTCGCCACGGCGGAGCAGGCCGGCGACACGCCGATCCCGGTGGTCTCCCGCGAGGATGAACTGCCGATGTCCTACGGGCAGCAACGCCTGTGGTTCCTGGAGGACTTCGACCCGGGCAGCGCCGAGTACCACACCGCCATGGGGCTGCGGCTGGCCGGCGAACTGGACGCGGACGCCCTGCGTGGCGCTGTGCGCGACCTGATGGGGCGTCACGAATCGCTGCGCACCACCTTCGGTGTGGTCGGCGGCCGGGGCGTGCAGGTGGTCCACCCGGCCTTGGAGCCGCAGTGGAAGACCGTCGATCTCACCACCGTCGCCGCCGATCTGCGCGAGGAGCGGCTGCGCGAGCTGGTACGCGGCGAGGTGACCCGGCCCTACGACCTCCAGTGCGGCCCGCTGGTCCGCGTTCTTCTGGTCGCACTCTCGGCCGACGCGTACGTGTGCGTCCTGGGGATGCACCACATCGTGACCGACGGCTGGTCGATGGGCGTGGTCTCCAGGGAACTGGGCGAGCTGTACACGGCCCGGGTGCTCGGGCGCCCCTCGCCCCTGGCCGGCGTGCCCGTGCAGTACGCCGACTTCGCCGCCTGGCAGCGCGGCCGACTGGAGGGCAGCGGGCTGCTGGGCCGGCAGCTCGACTGGTGGCGCGAGCGGCTGACGGGCGTTACCCCGCTGGAGCTGCCGACCGACCGGCCTCGCCCGGTGGTGCGCTCCACCGCGGGCGCCGAGTACGCCTTCGAAATACCGGCCGCGACCGTCTCCAAGGTCAAGGAGCTGGCCGGTGCCCGCGGTGCGACGCTGTTCATGGTGCTGACTGCCGCAGTCAAGGCGGTCTTCGCCCGGTACTCCGGGCAGACGGACATCGCGGTCGGCACGGCCTCGTCGGGCCGAGGCCACCGCGACCTGGAACAGCTCATCGGGTTCCTGGTCAACACCGTCGTGCTGCGCTCCCAGGTCGACCCGCACCAGTCCTTCGGCGCCTTCCTCGACCAGGTCAAGGAGACCGTCCTGGAGGCGTTCGCCCACGAGGACGTGCCTTTCGAGCGGCTGGTCGAGGTCCTCAGAACGGAGCGGGACACCAGCCGTACGCCGCTGATCCAGACCATGGTCGTACTCCAGAACGCCTCGGACGACGAAGTGCGGCTGCCCGGCGTCGAGGTCCGCGACCACCCCGTGCACCGGGTGGCGGCGCCCTTCGACCTGACCATCGAGTTCTCCGAGTCGGGCGCGGAACTCACGGCCCGGATCATCTGCAGCACCGCGCTGTTCGACGAGGCCACCATCGCCCGCCTCGCCGGACACCTCAACGTGCTGCTCGGCGCCGCGGCCACCGCGCCCGAGCGGGCCGTCGTGGCCCTGCCGATGCTCAGCGACGGCGAGTCCCAGGAGGTCCTGCACACCTGGAACAACACCGCCCACGACCTGCCGGCGGCGGCGCTGCCCGAGCTGTTCGCCGCCGAGGAGGCCCGGCACCCCGACGCCGTGGCCCTCTCGTACGGCGAGGAGAAGCTGACCTACCGGGAGCTCGACGAGCGCGCCAACCGGCTCGCCCATCACCTCGCGGAGCAGGGCGCGGGCCCGGACGTGCTCGTCGGCCTGTGCATGGAGCGCGGCGCCCAGACCGTCGTGGCGCTGCTCGCCATCCTCAAGGCGGGCGCCGCCTACGTACCGCTGGACCCCGAGTACCCGGCCGACCGGCTCGCTTACATGCTCCAGGACGCCGGCGTCCGGCTGCTGGTCACCCAAAGGCACCTGCACGACCGGCTGCCCGACACCGACGCCCACCTCATCGACGTGGACCCGGCGGGCGAGGAATCGGCGCACCACCCGGCCACCGCCCCCGAGGTCGCCCTGAGCCCGGACCACCTCGCGTACATCATCTACACCTCCGGATCCACCGGCGCCCCCAAGGGTGTGATGACCTCACACCGCGCCGTGGTACGCCTGATCCACGAGTCCGGGGTCCTCGACGTACGGCCGGGTGACGTCGTCGCCCAGTTCGCGTCCGTCTCCTTCGACGCCTCCACCCTCGAGGTGTGGTCGGCGCTGCTCAACGGCGCGCGGCTGGCCGTCCACCCCCCGTCCGCGCCGACCGGCAGCGAACTCGGCAGGTTCCTCAAGGAGCATGAGGTCACCCACCTGGCCATCACCGCGGGCCTGTTCCACCAGGTCGTCGACGACGACGCCAGCGCGCTGAGCGGGCTGCGTCAGCTCGTCGCCGGCGGCGACAAGCTCTCGCCCGAGCACTGCGCCCGGCTGCTCGCGGCGCACCCGACGCTCAGGCTCAGCAACGGCTACGGGCCGACCGAGGCCACCTCGCTGACCACCACCCACACACTGAGCACCGGCCTTGACCCCGCGGCCCCGGTTCCGCTGGGCACCCCGATCGGCAACACCCGGGTCTACGTGCTCACCGAGACGCTGGAGCCCGCACCGGTGGGTGTGCCGGGCGAGCTCTACATCGCCGGGCCCGGTCTGGCCCGCGGTTACCTCAACCGGCGGGGCCTGACGGCCGCGCAGTTCGTCGCGGACCCCTACGGCGCCGCCGGCACCCGGATGTACCGGTCGGGCGACCTGGCCCGCCGGCGTCCCGACGGGGTGCTGGAATTCCTCGGCCGCTCCGACGGACAGGTCAAGATCCGCGGCTTCCGCATCGAACTGGGGGAAGTCGAAAGCGCGCTCAAGACACACCCGGACGTGGCGGACGCCGTGGTGGTGGCCCACCAGGGCGACGTGGGGCACCGTCGCCTGGTGGCGTATCTGGTCAGCGACCGCGAGCCGACCACCAGCGAACTGCGCGCCCACCTCGCCCTGTCGCTGCCCGACCACATGACTCCCGCCGTCTTCGTACCGCTGGAGAAACTGCCGCTCACCTCGAACGGCAAGGTGGACCGGGGCAACCTGCCGGAGCCCGAGATCCAGGCCGGCCGGCTCGGCTCGGACTACGCCGCCCCGCGCAACGCCACCGAAGAGGCGCTGGCCGGGGTATGGGCCGAGGTGCTGGGCGTCGAACGCGTCGGCATCCACGACAACTTCTTCGACCTGGGCGGCGACTCGATCCTGTCCATCCAGGTCGTCTCGCGGGCCCGGCAGGCCAACCTCCAGCTCACCTCCAAGCTGCTGTTCGTCCACCAGAGCGTCGCCACCCTCGCCCCCGCCGTCGGCACCCTCGCCGGTGCTTCGGTGACGCCCACCGTGGTCTCCGGCAGCGTCGAACTCACCCCCATCCAGGAGCGTTTCTTCGAGGAGCACCCCGACGCCCCGGACCACTACGCCATGTCGGTCCACGTCGAACTGGCCCCCGACACCGACACCGCCGTCCTGGAGCGGGCGCTGACCGCGGTCGCCGCCCACCACGACGCCCTGCGGATGCGCTACGTCCGTGACCAGGACCGCTGGACCCAGCGGTACAGCGACCAGGCCCCGGGCCTCCTGCTGGCGGTACGGGACATCTCCAGCCTCGGCGAGAGCGAGCGGACCCGTGCCCTGGACGAGGCCGCCCTGGCGGCCCAGCGTTCTCTGGACCTGTCGTCCGGCACGCTGCTCAAGGGCGTCTTCTTCCGCCTGGGAGCGGGCCGGCTGCCCCGCCTCTTCCTGACCGCGCACCACCTCGTCATGGACGGCGTTTCCTGGCGGGTGCTGCTGGATGATCTGGCCACCGCGTACGCCCAACTCGTCGAGGGCCGCGGAGCCGACCTCGGCGCCAAGTCCAGCAGCTACCAGCAGTGGGCGCGACGGCTGGCGGACCACGCGCGCTCCGGTGGCTTCGACCAGGAACTGCCGTACTGGCAAAGCGTCGCGCAGCAGCACGGGATACCCCGCGACGGCGAGGGCCCCAACACCTTCGGCACCTCCGCGGTGGCGTCCGTACGCTTGGACCGTGGGCGGACCAAGGCGCTGCTCCAGCGGGTGCCGTCGGTCTACCGCACCCAGATCAACGACGTGCTGCTCACAGCGCTGGGCCGGGTCCTGAACCAGTGGGCCGGCTCCCCGGTCACCATCGCGCTCGAGGGCCACGGCCGCGAGGACCTCTTCGACGACACTGACCTGTCCCGCACGCTCGGCTGGTTCACCACCGTCTATCCGGTCACCCTGGACACACCGGCCCAGGACTGGGGCTCGGCGCTGAAGTCGGTCAAGGAGCGGATCCGGGCCATCCCGGGCCGCGGCCTGGGCTACGGAGCGCTCGGCCGCGTCATGCACTACGCCATCCCGGAACAGCTCAAGAAGGACTACGGCATCTCCTCGACCGTCCCTCCCAGCAAGCGCTGGACCCCGCCCGCCCCTACCGCTCCGTCCTGAAAGGACGAACTCCCACGCCGAAGGGCCGGATCGCGCGCGTCCTCGCGCGGTCCGGCGCTTTGCCCGGTGCGGACTCCCGTGCCGCCGGCGACGGCACGGGCAGGTTCCGGCAGTCCGAAAGTGCCGCTCAGGAGTACGCGGGCCGCCCCGGAGCCGGGACGTTGCGGAAGCGGAACGGCTCCGGGTCCCGGCCTGCCTGGATGAGCCAGCATTCCCCGGCACCGTCGCCGGTGACGATGCGCAGCACCGTGTCGGCTACGACCTCCGCCAGGATGACCGGCGTTCCGTGCTCGGACAGCATGCCGCGCAGCGGGTCGATGATCCGCGACTCGGCGAAGCCCGGGCAGACCGCGTTGAACCGGATGCCGTCGGGCGCCAGCGCCGGTCCCAGTGAACGGGCGAGGCCGACCACGGCATGCTTGTTGGCCCCGTACAGGGGATCGAGCGGTACCGAGGCCAGGCCGGCCAGGGACGCGGTCGCCACGATCGACCCACCGCCGCGGGCCCGCAGCGCCGGCAGGACCGCATGGGTGCCGAAGACAACGCCGTCAAGGTTGGCGCCCATGGCGCGGCGATACCGCGCCAGGTCGAAGTCGTCGCCAACCCCGCAGCCGGTCGCCACCCCCGCGTTCAGGAAGGCGATGTCGACACCGCCGCAGCGTTCAACGGCGAAGTCCACCAGAGCACGGTTCGCATCGAGATCGGAGACGTCGCACGCCCGGAAGTGACCGCCGACGATATCGGCAACCTCCCGGCCGCCCTCCGCGTCGAGGTCGGCGACGACCACCTCGGCGCCCGCCGCAGCCAGCGCCAGCGCCGTGGCCCGGCCCAGTCCACTGGCGCCGCCCGTGACGATCGCGACCTTGTCGCGCAGCGGTGCCGATCCTTGCGCGCTCGGGGAGGCCGGGCCCACCTGCGTGTTCATCCGGTCTCCTCGGCGGTCATGCCAGCTCCAGCACGAGCTTGCCGACGTTCTCGCCGCGGAAGAGCATCTGCAGCGTCTCGGGGAAGTCGTCCACCGTCCCCTTCACCACATGCTCCTTGACCTTGAGCCGGCCGTCGCCGATCCACCCGGCGATCTCCTGCGCGGCCTGCGCGTAGCGCTTGGCGTAGTCGAAGACCACGAAGCCCTCCATGCGGGCACGGCGCACGAGCAGGGACAGGTAGTTCGACGGCCCCGTGACCGGTGTGGCGTTGTTGTACTGGCTGATCGCGCCGCAGACCACCACGCGAGCGTGCATGGCCAGCCGGGTGAGCGCAGCGTCGAGGATGTCCCCTCCGACGTTGTCGAAGTAGACATCGATGCCGTCAGGAGTGTGCTCGCGCAGCGCACGCTTGACGTCGCCGGCCCGGTAGTCGATCGCCGCGTCGAATCCGAGCTCGTCGGTGAGCAGCGCGCACTTTTCGGGCCCTCCGGCGATGCCGATGACGCGGCATCCCTTCACCTTGGCGATCTGGCCGACCATGGTGCCGACCGCACCGGCCGCGCCGGAGACGACGACGGTCTCGCCGTCCTTGAGAGCACCGACGTCCAGCAGTCCGAAGTACGCGGTCATGCCGGGCATGCCGAGTGCGCCGAGATACGTCGAGGGCGGCGCGAGCGAGGTGTCGATCTTCAGGGCGCCCTTGCCGTCGGACACGACGTGCTCCTGGACGCCGAAAGTGCCTACGACGTGATCGCCGGGCTGGAAGCCGGGGTGGTTGGAGGCGGTCACCTCGATGACCGAACCCGCACGCATCACCTCGCCGAGCCCGACGGGCGGGAGATAGGAGGGGCGGTCGTCGAGCCAGCCGCGCATCGCGGGGTCCAGCGATATGACGCGCGTCCTGCCCGCGAACTGCCCGGGGCCGGGTGCTTCGGCGGGTGCGGAGACGTGTTCCCAGTCCTCGGGTTTGACGTCACCCGCGGGGCGGGCTGCCAGACGGATCTGGCGGTGGGTCGCAGACATGAAGCCTCCTGTCGTCCATGAACCCTCCGACCATACCGACCAGTAGGTACGTCTGGTCTGTGACGTGTGCCACATTCGCGCTGCGTCACCGGATGTCGCTACTCGACCGACGTGCGCCGGCGCCCCATCTATTGGCCGACTCTTCACCACTCTGACGCCCCGTCAATCCCCAGCCCGCAATGAGGTTCGCAGAGGTTGGGGTGGGCATGTCAATCTCGCGTGCGCCAACGTGGCGGTCGATCAGGAGGACGCAGTGAAGACGAGCTCCCGGATGCGCAAGGTTCCGCTCATTCTTGGCAGCGCCATCGCACTGGTCATCGCCTTCCCGGGCAGCGCTCTCGCCGACCCGCCCAAAGCGCTGCCCCCCAACGCGGACGGACTGGAGCAGACGTTTCAACCCGCCTACGACTACGACACGGACGGCTGCTACCCCACCCCCGCTGTCGGCCCCGACGGGACTGTCAACGGTGGCCTCAAGCCGTCCGGCGCCCTCAACGGCCAGTGCCGCGACTCATGGGACCTTGACAACACCAATGGATACGCGCGGTACAAGTGCAACAACGGCTGGTGCGCGATCATGTACGGCCTCTATTTTGAGAAGGACCAGGCCGTGGCCGGCAGCGGGCTCGGCGGTCACCGCCACGACTGGGAGCATGTCGTGGTCTGGGTGCAGAACAACCAAGCCCAGTACGTTTCCACCTCCGCCCACGGCAATTTCAACATCTACAACCGTGATCAGATCCGGTGGGACGGGATGCACCCCAAGGTCGTGTACCACAAGGACGGCGCGAGCACGCACTGCTTCCGCCCCGCCAACTCCAACGACGAACCGCCGGAAAACCACTACCACGGCTGGCAGTTTCCCAGCCTGGTCGGCTGGAACGGCTACCCCGCGGGTCTTCGCGACAAGCTGAGTCAGGCCAATTTCGGAAGTGCCGTCTTCGGCCTCAAGGACGGCAATTTCAACTACCACCTCGAGAAGGCCAAGCCGGCCGGCATCTCGTTCGACCCCCACGACGCTTCTGCGGCCTATTCCGTGTCGCCGTAGGCCGCCCATCGTCCGATGGTGAAGCCACTGCCTTCCGGACGGACCTCTACGACGCCCGCCCCTGCGAAGTGCGCGGGAACGACCAGCTCCCTTTCGACCGCTGCCCGTTCGAGGATGCGACGACGGCTGGCCGCGGCTTGTCCGGCGTCCAGGCAGAAGCAGCTGTTGCAGGAGGGCTTGAGAATCTGCACGGGACTGTGAAGAAGGTCGCCGACGAAAACCGCCCGGTCGCCCCCCGAAGTGAGCCGCAGAACGGAAGAGCCGGGTGTGTGGCCGGGCGCGGATTCCAGAGTGAGGTGTTCGTCGATACGGTGCATGCCGTCCCACAACATGGTCTGCCCGGCCCGGTGGACGGGCGCGACACTGTCCTCGTAGATGAGCTGGTCGTCCTTCTGCAGCCCGTTCCCGTATGCGTTGTCCGGGCCGAAGTGGAAGTCGTCGGCGGCCGGAATGAGGTACTGGGCGTTGGGGAACGTCGGCACCCACTCCCCATCGACTCCGACGGTGTTCCAGCCGACGTGATCGCCGTGGAGGTGGGTGTTGACGACGATATCGACGTCCTGAGGGCGTACGCCCGCCTGCGCCAGACGCCCGAGGAAATCGCCTTGCCGGTGGTGCAAGTGCGGGGAACCGGGCCGCTCCCGCCCATTGCCCACCCCGGTGTCGACGAGGACCGTCCGTCCGCCGCTGCGCAGCACCCACGTCTGGAGTGCCATTACCGCGCTGTCGATCTCCGGTTCCCAGTGGTCCGGTGCGAGCCAGTCCTTGTTATCCTTCCACACCTCCGCTCCGGACTCCGGAACAATGCCGAGGGCAGGCGCGAAAGGCCCCTGCCACTCGACGACTCGTAGGATCTCGACGTCTCCCAGCACAATGCGCTGCGCGCTCTCGCTCTTCATGTCATCGACTCTAGGAAGAGCGATTGAGCCTCTCAATGCTCGTCCAGCTCTCATGAATACGCGTCCGTCTCACCCTTGATGCCAGAGATACGCTGATGCCATGGATGTGGTGAGCGACGCGATCTCGACCGTACGCATCGGGCAACCCGCCTCCAACCGGGTGCGGGTGAGCGGAAGCTGGTGCACTCGGCTCGCACCGTACGACGGCGCGGGCTTCCACGTGGTGCTCGAGGGCAACTGCTGGCTGCTGCCCGACGGCGGCTCCCCGGTCTCGTTGGGCGTGGGGGACGCGGTGCTGTTGCCGCACGGCACGGGGCATGTGATCGCCGACTCGCCCGCCGACGCGGTGGCCGTGGAGCGGGCGGTGCCGTTCGACGGGTGGGCCGGGGGACAAGGGGCGGGCCGACCGCGAGCCGCCTCCGGGGAGGTGGAGATGCTGTGCGGCAAGTACAGGCTCGACCACAGTCGCGTACACCCGCTGATGGCGGAACTGCCAACGCTCGTCCACCTGCCCAACCGCGCGGGCATTCGCCCCGAACTGCGGGCCGCCATCGACCTGTTGGGCGGCGAGCTTGGTGAGCAGCGGCCTGGCTCGTGCGTCGCCGTACCCAGCCTGCTCGACCTCCTCCTCGTTTACATGATCCGGTCGTGGGTGTCCGAGGACAGGACCGGGGTGTGGCCGGCCGTACTGGGCGACCCGGTGGCGTCCGCCGCCCTGCGGGCGCTGCACTCGGACCCGTCCGCGCCATGGACGAACGACCGCCTGGCCGCCGAGGCGGGCGTCTCCCGTCCCACCCTGGCCCGCCGTTTCACGGCACTGGTCGGCCGGCCTCCGATGGCGTACCTCACCTGGTGGCGCCTGACTCTCGCCGCCACCTTGCTCCGGGACACCCAGGACCCACTTGCCATCGCCCGCCGTGTCGGCTACGGCACGCCGTACGCCCTGTCACACGCCTTCAGCCGGGAGTTCGGGACTACACCGGGGCGGTACCGGGCAGCGGCTCCAGGGGGAGAGCCGGCCCTGTGATCAGGCCTCCCCGTCGTGGCGCTGCCACCGGTTGGAGGCCCCCTGCCTGCCGCCATCACCGGCGGCAGGCAGCTCGCCACGCAGTTTGCGGGGCGTCGGACAGGCCCGGCGAAACCGCCCGGGGTCAGTAGCGCTCGTGGGAGGCGTTCTCGTTCTTCAGCGAGGCGACCAGGTTCTCCGACGGCCAGTAGTCGCCGCACGTCGGAAGGAACGCCTGGCTCAGGCCGGAGTACCCGGAGCTGTAGTAGACGCGGTTGGTCGCCGAGCATTCACCGTTGGAGGCGGAGGCGGCCTGGTTCTTCAGCTCCACGCCCTCACCGGAGTTGCCGAGACGGCAGGTGTTGTAGTTCCCGGAAATCAGTCCGTAGGCGAAAACGTATCGGACCAGGGCCGCGCCGTTGGGCGAGTACCCGTAGTGGTTGGGGATGGACTTGTTGGCGACGAAGCAGGAGCTCGCCGAGTACCAGGTCTGTTCTCCGCGGCTGTTGTAGTGCATGACGAAGCAGTAGGCGTTGCCGGAGGAGCTGCACTCGTCGGAGGCGTAGGAGGTGGCCGCCGTCGCGCTGGGGGCGAAAAGGAGGGCCGACGCCAGCGTCATGAAGAGGGGGACCAGCACGCGGAACATACGGTTTCTCATGGTCAGCTCTCGTTCTTGTATGCCTGGGCGACCTTGGCCGCGACCCTGTCCTTCTGCTTCTTCTCCTTCTCCAGGCCCGCAGCGTTCTTGGCCAGCTCCTGCTGCTGCCATGCCTTTTCCTTCCCGTGCCAGACGCCGACGAGATCCGTCTTCTTCTTGCACTCGACGTCAGCGACGGCGAGGGCTGTCTCCTCGACGCTGGGGGTGGGTGTGGTCAGGGAGATGCCCAGGTCGTCGTGTTCGATGAGGGGTGTCCCGACCTTGAACCCGCGTCCCTTCATGCACGTGGACCACTTCTCGAACACCTTGGTGACGTCCGAGTCGTCCATGGACTTCTCGTACGCCCGAGCCTCCGCCTCTGCTGAGTGGGGCGTCAGCGCCATCGGGAACATGCGCTTCGCCTCGCCGCGGCAGCCTCCGTCGGGAATCCTCTTCCCCTCGTAGAGCCCGTCGGTGACCTCGGCGCCGTCGCCGGTGAAGACGGCTTCCTCGGCGCCCTTGGCGGGCTCCCAGTGCGAGGGCTCCGGTGCGGTCCGGGGTAGGTGGTAGCCGTGTTTCCTGGCTGATTCGAGGTCGGAGATGCCGTAACGGCGTCCCATGTCGGCCTCGGCCTGGGCGGTCGCCGCCTGGATCGACGGCTCGGGAGGACCGAAGTCCTTGAACCCGTACTGGGCCATACAGCTCTGCCAACGGTCCTGGATGGCGACCTGCCAGGCGTACTGGTCGGCCGAGTTGAGTGAGTAGTCGTCCAGCGGGAGCGTCAGCCCCTTGGCGAGACCGCTGGACGGGGCCGTGAGGATGCCGCTCAGCGGCAGCCGCGGTGGCGACTCGGGGACTGCCGCGGTGACCGTCCGGGTGTTCTGCCCTGCCTGTTCCGTGCTGCCGCAGGCGACCAGCACCCCGGTGAGCAGGGTGGCGCCGAGCGCCTTGAAAGGTGTTTTCACGTCAGACCTCACTAGTATGCGTTGTGTGTTCATGGGACGAGGGGTGACGTAAGCGGTACGCATCCCTCGCCCGGCAGATGCAGTGCCACGCGGGTGTTCCCGTCCAGCGGGAGCCGGGCGGTGAAGAGCCGGCAGTGCGCCGACGGGTCCGTACCGTCAGGCGACCCGGACCCGCCGGTGTAGGTGACCGTGATCCGTACGGTGACGTCGTCCGTCTCTCGGTCCCACGGCTTGCCGTCGGCGGCCAGGCCGATCTCCAGGTCGGTCAAGTCGCCGTCACGGACAGCGCGTTCGAGCGAGAAGCGCGTTCGTTCGGCCGCGCTGACCGGCTTCTTGGGCGTCCCGTCGGCGCCGCCGAAGAAGCCGCTCACCGCCAGGGACAGCAGCAGGCAGCCTGCGACGAAGAGACCCCCGACGGCTACGACGCCCCAGAAGCACCCGCCCGCGAACAGGCGGGTGCTTCGACTGGCATCGTCCGGCATGTCAGGGGGTGCCCTGGTAGCCGATGGCGAGCAGCCGCTGCCGCATCACCTCGGCGTAACCGGTGGTACCGGCGTCCTTGGGGTGGAAGGACTCGCGGCTGAGGCACTTGCCGCCCATCACGCCCCACAGGCAGGCCGCCGGTACGGCCGCGGGGTCACCCAGGTGGAAGTCGCCGTCGCCGTTGGGGCCGAGGACGAACTTGTTGATCCACTCGGGGTCGTCGCAGCCGCTGTGCCCGACGAACGCGCTCACCGGGTCGGCGTACTCGATCTTCGTCCCACCCGCGCGCAGCCCGTCGGCCATCGCCTTCTGCCCGGCGTTGGCGTACTGGACCAGATCCGCCAGTGCCTTGACCTCGGAACCGTCGTAGTAGAGGGAACCGGCGCACTTCACCGTACGGCTGAGCAGCTCCGGGTACCCCATCAGGACGATCCGGGCGTTGGGTGCCCGGCGCGCCACCTCCTCCATCACAGCCCTGAGGTCCGGGACCATCCGGTCCACGACCGCCTTGTACTTGGGCAGGAAGCCGGAGTCCGCCGAGCAGTCGCCCAGCCCGCCGCACTCCTGCATGGCGTACGCGAAACCGCCCTCGTCATTGCCGCCGAGGGTCAGCATGACCAGAGTCGTGTCGGGGCTGAGCACCCCGGACTCGGTCTGCGTAACCTCGTGGAACTGGCCCTCCAGATGCCTCTGCGGGCTGTTCCCGCTCGGTACGTACGCCACATTCTTCGTCATCGCGCCCGAGCAGGCCACGAAGCCGAGTTCGGCAGACGCCCCCCACGCGTCGGAGATCTGGCCGAGCGATTCGGAGGAACCGGGCACGACCAGCTTGCGCGGCCAGGCATTCGCGCTGCGCCGGCATCCGTTCCACTGCGAGGTGCCGTGGTCCTTGTTGCTCTCGGTGGAGTACGAACCCGCGCCCTCACCCGAGGTGAAGGAGTCGCCGAGCACCGCGACGATGTGCTTCGGCTTGGCGGCGAGCGGCTGGAAGGCCACCGCGTCCCAGGCCACGTCCTCGTCCCCGGTGCCGTCCAGGGTGTGACTGGTCAGCTTCACCCGCGGGGTGCCGGAGAGCTTGTAGACGCCGAGCGACACCCAGGTGTTGGCCTTGCGCTCCTGGCCCACGGTCCGGGTGCGGCTGTACGAGCCGCTCCCGGTGTCGATCTCGTACTTCGCCTGCTGGGTGTGCGCCCCGTGGTCGGGCACGTGGATCATGATGCGGGTCCACTGGTTGAGGGTCTTGCCCAGCGTCCAGGTGCCGGTGGTCCGCAACCGCGCGCCGTCGGAGTCGGACGACTTGCGGGTGTGGGTGAACCAGAAGTGGTCCCCGTACCCCGCGCCGATCTGGTGCAGGTCGATCTTGCCGGGATAGGTGCCGTTGGAGGCGGCGAAGTCGAACGCGAACGTACCTGCCGACGACGACGTCCCGCACGTATGCCCCGGTTGCCCGGTGGGGGTGACCCCGTTCGGTATGTCGTCGACGATCAGCGATCCGCTCGGCAGGCCGGAGGAACAGCGAGGCGGGTACGAGGAGTTCTCGTTCGGCTGCTCCGGATAGTCGGCGTTGTTGAAGCGGTGCACGGGGTTGCCGCACTCGGCCGCCGCCTCACAGTCCTTCCACTTGACCGACTCGTGCCACCAGCACTTCAGATAGAGCGGATTGGTCTCGTCGGGATCGCCCGGCAGCAGGCAGGGGCCCATGCCGGTCTTGTTGGAGGCGCCGTCGAGGATCTTGTCGTCGTCGCAGTCGTTCGCCTCCGTGCAGAAGATCATGTTCGGCGGCTTGGCGCGGGTACGGGCCGCGTTGTTGTTCCACCAGGCCGCCCGGTAACCGGCCTGCATGTCACCCGGCTTGAACATCGCCGAGAATCGGCCGGGCCGCCCAGCCGATCACCTTCTCCTGGTACGGCCAGTCCTGAGGGTGCGCGGCGTGCGAGTAGTCGTCACCGCCGGACGAACTCTCCAGGAACGGGCCCCGGTTCTCCTTCCACAGCGGGTTGGCGGGGTTGTTGGTCCAGCCGACACCCCACTTGCCGCCGTTGCTGCCGGCCGCCGACTGCGGGTGGAAGCCTGAGTTGTACGCCCACAGTGCGAAGAACCAGTTCTCGATGTACTTCGGCTTGCCGCCGTTGACGGTCATGCCCGCTATACGGGTCTCGTTCCACTTGTTGGAGAGGATCTGCGCCCCGTACGCGATGTTCGCCGTGTAATCGAGGGCCGCGGCCTCTTTCTGCGCGGTCGAGAGCTGGGTGTCGCCGACCCGCATGCCGTCGGTGACCTGGGTGATGCCGTAACCACAGTCCGCCTTCGCCCAGTTGACTGCCCATGGGTCGGCCTGGTCGCCGTCGGAGGAGTACGCGATGCCGTAGTAGTTGCCGATCAGCGGGTTGCCGGTCACGCCCGGGACCACGGTCCGGGTGGCTTGCCACATGTTCGACTCCTGCGCGGTCACGCCGAGCAGGATCTGCGCCGGGATGTGCCACTCGTCCGCCCGGTCGACGACGCTGTTGGGGTCGCCCTCCAGGACCGGCAGCGGGAAGAGGGTCTGCGGGGTGTACCCGGACATGCCGGTGTTGTTCCAGTTGGCGGGCCGGTTCACCCACTTGTACAGACCGTCGATCACCGCCTGGTCCACGGCCCACTCCGCCTGGCGCGGAGTCGGCTGCAGCGCCTGCTCGCGGGCGTCGTTGCGCGGTACCGCACAGGTCCGCTCGGCCTCCACCGGGTTGCTGGGGGAGGCGGCGAGGGCGGACTTGCCGGCCCCGGAGGTGCCGGTTGTGGCACCCGGCACAGGCAGCGCGGGCGAGGTACTGCCGCCGCCCGCGAGCTGCTTCGGCGCCAGGGGGGTCCCGCCGGGCAGGGCCTCCAGGACGGCCGTCCCGCCGGTGTCCAGCAGCCGCAACTGCGTCCGTACGGTGCGGGCCCCGTCCCCCGCACCCTCGGTACGGAGCAGCGTGCCGTCGCCGGTCGCCCAGGTGGTGGCCACGGCAGCGTCGGCCCGGGTGGAGATACGGTCGTCCTTGCCGAGGGTGCCGGGGTTCTTCACGCCGCCGGGCAAGGTGCCCTGGGTGCGGGCGTTTCCGGTGATGTACACCGTGCCGTCGGCAGCCGCGGTCAGATCCCAGGCGGTGAGCGGGCCGCGGGCCAGCGTCGCCGGGGTCGCCCTGCCCCGGGCGATCTGCCCGGCGCCGACCCGGCGGGCCACGCTCTCCACGGAACCGGAGTGCTTCTTCCCGGACTTGGCCGCTGAGGGAACACGCTCGATGAAGGTGACCCCGCCGGACCGGTCGGGCCGGAGCTGGAACGGCACCGTACGGGTCCGGGCGATCTCCTTCTCCCGGCCGTCGGCGCCGATCCGGACCAGACGGGGGCCGTGTGCGGCGACGATGCCCAGGTCGGTGGGGACGGCGGAGGTTACCTGGCCCTCGAGCTCCACCGGCTTCGCGCTCTTGCCGCTGGTGGCGTCGACGCTGACCAGGCGAGTGCCGGAACGCTTGTCCCCGTCGTGGGTGAGCTGGGTGAAGACGGCCTTCTCGCCGGTGCCGCAGCCGGGGGAGAAATAGGCCAGCGAGGCGGTGTTCGCCAGCTTCGTGACCTTGCCGGTCGTCAGGTCGACGACCGCCGCGAAGGCGCCGCGGACCATCAGCTCGGGCTTGTTGGTGAAGGCGCGGGGTGCGTAGGCCACTGCGGCCCGCTTCCCGGAACGGGTCACGCACGCGTTGCCGACCCAGGCGTCAGTGTCGAAGCCCGGCTCGGAGAGGGTGGCGGCCGTCTTCCAGGCGTAGCCGTCCTTGGCGTCGGCAACCAGCAGGTGGAACCCCTCGGCATCCCCGGAGGTGGTCCATGCCCGGTCCTTCGAGGCCCGGTATCCGGACCCGAGGTCCCTGGCGCGGTCGGCAGCGGGAATCCGGTCGGGCAGCTCCCGCCCGGAGGCGTTCTTGAGCGTCTTCGCCGACCAGCCGGCCGCGGCGCCGGGCGGAGCGTCGGAGGCGAGCGCGGTGCCGGGCAGCAGCCCGACAAGGAGAGCGGTGGTGCAGACGGCTGTGAGGTGGGCTTTCGTACGGGTCGGGCCGGCGGGTCTGTGGCGTCCGGCCGCACTCTCGCGGGACAAGCGGGATAACACGACGGTGGGTCCTTCACAGGGTCGGGAGTGGTGGCCAGGCCTCCCGCAGGTGCTCTCGTCGATGCCGGGAGTAATGCCAGAGCCGCGCTCTCGGGTCAGGTGGGCGGAACTGCCCGGTAGTTCGTCTGTGCACCGACAAGAACAGCGGTCACCTTAGGCACAGGAAAGGGGAGTTGGAAAGGTCTGTACCAGTAGGGGTCTAGACCGGCCGGACGCCGCCCCCGACGCCGACGGCTGCACGCGGGCCATGCCTATGACGCCCCTGACGTGTGCAGATGGCTACGAGGCAAGCGCATCGGTGTCCGTATCGCCCGCAAATGGCATCGAGTCCAGTCCCCGTGGCCGCGGCCACGGGCAAGGAGCTCAAGCTCTTCCTCGTCGCCGGCAGCAACCGCATCGCCGCGACCACGCCGGGCAGGCGTCTTTGCGCGCCCTCGATGTGGCCGGCTCGAGCGCGGCGTCCGGCCCGCTCGCGACGTACGAGGGTGCTCAGGCCAGGCTCAGTGGAGGCTCAGTGGTGGAGCGCGTCTGGTGGACAGCGCCCACGCCTCGTCCGGTACGTACACCGGCTACCGGATCCAACCGGCGCCGGTGCGCGGTTGAGCACTGTTGTGGCACGCGTCGAGGAGCCCTGGTGCCATACGGCACCAGGGCTCCGAGGGATGTGCAACACCATCTGCCGGCTTACTGCGGTGCCGGCGTTCTGTTTCCGCACCGTCTCCGGGGGGAGGGAAGCGTGTGCGGGGATCGCGGATGCGTGACCGTGGGACCACCTTCCGTTCCGGGGCCTGCGGTACCCGGGCTGACTACGTCCTCGCCCGGGCGATCCTGATGGCGTCTGCCTCCTTCTCTTCTTTCTGGTCGAGCTGATTGGTACTGCGGATGCTGCGTACTGCCGGCGGCCCCTGTGGGCCGCCCGGCCCGGCAATCAGCGAGAGGACCCCGACATACTCCGGCCCCGCCACTCCACTGCCGTGCCACCACCTCATGTGGTCGCGCATGCGCGGCAGTTCGTCTCTGCCGCGCCTTCTTGCCGTCTTGGTTACGAGGGAGACACTAAGCCCCACAGGCCCGCATGTCTACTTCAGTCATGACAGATTTTCTGATGGCGGGAACGGATGGCTTCTGTAGTCAGCGCCGCCAGGAAACCTGTGCCGGAATGCGCGCGATGAGGTGGCGCGCAGGGGAGTCGGCCCGTGGTGCACGGGGCGTCGAGGAGATGCGACTGGGCCGGACGGGGAAGCCATCGAGCGGGTGCTGACCGAACAGTTCGCCGACAAGGTTCGGTACGTAACCGCGGTCCTGGCAGATCCGGACACCCGCACCGGAAAGCTGTCGTGGATCAACCCCAACCCCTATCACCGCAGGGAGGTCGGGGTGCTGGTCGGGTCCCCTGGTCAGTGAGCACCATGTACACGTCCGCCTCAACCAAGGCATCGCGGTCTCGGAAGAGGGCGAACTGGTCGAGCAGTCCCGCTGCCGGTGCGGAGAGTCCTGGACCAAGACCTATCAGGTCGAGGACCCGGAGACGGATTGAGGACGCGGTGCCCGTGCCCGGGAAAGCTCCCGAGGGCCCTTGAAAATGCTCCTTTTGCGTTCTATGACGTTGGTGTAGGGGCTCGCTTGTGAGGCCAGAGGGAGGCACAGGCGGTGGCGGTGCGCGGGCAACGGAACCCATACGCGGTGCTCGGCGTGGAGCCGACGGCATCGGCCGTGCAGATCACGAGCGCCTTCCGGAAGCTGGTCCGGACCCTGCATCCGGACTCTCAGCCCGATCAGCCGGCGGCGCCCCGCCAGGAGCGCCTGGACGAGGTGGTTGCCGCCTGTGCCACGCTTCGCGACCCCCGTCGTCGGGCGGAATACGACGCGAAGCGCACTCGTACTGCGGCAGCCCGGCGCCCGAAGGAACCGCACGCGGCACGGGTGGGCGTTCGATGGGCCAATGGTTATGCCGTGGTGTCCCTCGGCGTCCGACTGCGCCCGGCCGTTCCGACCGCGCCCCTACGGGTAGGCCCCGTCCGGATAGAGCGTTTCCTGAAATAGGAGGCGGCGGAGCTTGCGGGTATCCGCGCCACGCATTCGGACGCCCTCCGGGAAGTGTCTGGGCATGCGATGGCGTTACCCCATTGCGGGTCACTGTGGGACTTTCGTAGCAATACGTAGCGACATGGGCACTGTTCGGGTAACTTCACTGCCATAGCAGTCGTGGTTCCGAAGCCTGTTCGCCCGTGATCGCGATCACGGGCGTTTGTGTTCTTCAGAGTTTTCATGGGCCCGGCGATCAGCTCCGGGTGCCGTGACGTGCGGTATCCGACCCCCCTTTCATCCCCAGGAGACCGTTATGGCTACGGGCACCGTGAAGTGGTTCAACAGCGAGAAGGGCTTTGGTTTCATCGAGCAGGACGGCGGCGGCCCTGATGTCTTCGCCCATTACTCGAACATCGCCGCCCAGGGATTCCGTGAGCTTCAGGAGGGGCAGCGGGTGTCGTTCGATGTCACGCAAGGCCAGAAGGGCCCGCAGGCGGAGAACATTGTCCCGGAGTAGCGGGATCGGCCTGCCGAGTCACGGTAAGACGGTAGGCGCATAAGGCCGATGGTGCCGTCAGGCTGCCGCCCTCATGGGCGGCAGCCTGACGGATGTGGGCTTGCGGTACGGATGTGTCGGGTCAGCCGCTGATCTGCTTTTGGGCTTCCCCGGCGCTGATGGAGATCTTGCGGGGCTTGGCCTGCTCGGCGACCGGGATCGTCAGGCGCAGCACGCCGGCGTCGTACGTGGCCTCGATGTGCTCGGTGTCCAGAGTTTCGCCGAGGAACAGCTGGCGGCTGAAGGAACCGGTCGGCCGCTCGGCGACGACGACTTCGCTGCTCTCGGGTGCGCTGGGCCGGCGTTCGGCCTTGATCGTGAGTACGTTGCGTTCGACGTCGAGGTCGATGCTCTCGGGATCGATGCCGGGAAGGTCGAGCTCGACCGTGAAGGTGCCGCCTTCTCGGAGGGCGTCCATGGGCATGGCCGCCGGGTGCGCCGCGGTGCCGAGGAGCTGCTGAGCCATCCGGTCCAGCTCCCGGAATGGGTCGGTTCGCATCAGCACCGTCCTCACTCCCTACCCTCAGGATGCGGGTGCGTATGACCTCGATTCCTTATATAACGCCGAGGAGGAAAGTTGACAAGACCCCGCGCAATGATGAATACGGACGCGTAAGCCGCTCAAAGCCGGCCGCGTGGCGTCGAACATTTCCGCAGATGAGTGACCGATCATGTTCACAGACCTGCATCACTCCCCGAAGGCGGGCAAAGGCCCTGCGGGGGTGTGAGACCGGCAATCCGACCACGAGGGCTACGGCGGTGGACGCGCCCGTGACGATGTTCAGCGAGAGTCCGGAAGACCCGTTCGCTCTGCGCCGGGTGGCGTCGGTGGTGCTGGACAACCGCGGCGAGGTGGTCGGCTGGAGCGAGCGGGCCGAGCAGTTGCTCGGTTATTCGGTCGGAGAGGTGATCGGCCGGCGTGCGCTCGATTTCCTGGTTGACCCCGGCGACCGGCCGGTCGTCAGCGGCATCGTGGCGGAGTGCACGAGGGCACGGGGCTGGTTCGGGGTGGTGCCCCTCCGGCATCGCGGCGGGCACCGGGTGGAACTGGGGATCAGGGCGCGCGTGGTCACGAGGGCCGACTCGGTACAGGAATGGTTCCTGGTCGGCGCCCCGGCGGGGGAGGTCACCCGGTGGGAGCTGGACCGTGCGGTCCTGGACGGTATGTACCGCCGGTCCCCGATCGGTCTTGTCGTCCACAGTCCGGACCTGAGGGTGGTACGGGTCAACCGGGCGATCGCACAGGTGAGCGGCCTCCCGACCGAGCGGCACGTGGGCCTTGGCAGCGCCGAGTTGCTGGTCAGCGAGGACGCTCAGGTGGTGGAGAGCCGATTGCGCCGGGTCCTGGATACGGGACGGCCCGAGATCTTCACCGAACAGTCCTCCCGACTGCGGCGGGATCCCCACCGCGAGCTGGTCGTGTCCGCCTCGTCGTTCCGGATGGAGGATTCCACCGGCCGGGTCATCGGGGTCACCGAGCTGGTCGAGGACGTCACCGACCGCCACCGGGCCCGGCGCCGGCTTGCCCTGCTCAACGAAGCCAGCGCCCGCATCGGGACGACGCTCGACGTGGGGCAGACTGCCCGCGAACTGGCCGATGTGGCCGTGCCCGACCTCGCCGATCACGTGTCGGTGGACCTGCTGGAGCCGGTCCCCCGCGGCGAGGACCCGCCGCAGGAGACGACGGGGCCGGTTATCCGGATGGCCGTACGAAGCGTGTCGGTTCGAGAAGCGCAGCTGATGCATCCGGCCGGCGGACTGATTCACCTCCGCCCGGAGGCACCGCAAGCCAGGTGTCTGGCCGAGCGGCGACCGGTGCTTGAGCCGGCTGCCGGCATCTCGTCCGCGTGGTACTCGATGGAACTTCCACGCGCCCAAGGCGCCGTGGACCTGGGCGTCCACTCGCTCATCGTGGTACCGCTAGCGGCACGCGGCCAGGTGCTGGGTGTGGTCAGTCTGTGGCGGTCGCGGCGCCCGGAACCGTTCGAGGAGGATGACCTCATGCTGGCCCAGGAGTTCGCCTCCCGCGGCGCCGTCACCATCGACAACGCCCGCCGCTACACCCAGCAGCAAAAGGCCGCGCTCACGCTGCAACGCAGCCTGCTTCCGCATGACGTACCCGAACACCCCGCCATCGAGGTGGCCCACCGCTACCTGCCGGCCAGTGCCGCTTCAGGCCTCGGAGGGGACTGGTTCGACGTCATTCCCCTCTCCGGGACCCGCGTAGCCCTCGTCGTGGGCGACGTCGTCGGCCACGGGATCCACGCTGCGGCCACGATGGGCCGGCTGCGCACTGCCGTGCACACTCTGGCCAGCCTCGACCTCGAACCGGACGAGGTCCTCTCCCGCCTGGACGACCTGGTCAACCTCCTGGCCGCAGAGCAGGAAGCCGTCAACAGCGACCTGCCGCAGACCGAGCAGGTCGTCGGCGCGACCTGCCTGTACGCGGTGTACGACCCGATCTCCCGACGCTGCGCCGTGGCGTGTGCCGGCCATCTTCCGCCGGCGGTGGCGACCCCGGAAGGACGGGTGAGCCTGCTCGACATGCCTGTTGGTCCGCCGCTCGGTCTTGGCGGACTGCCGTTCGAGATGAACGAGTTGGAACTGGCGGAGGGCAGCCTGCTCGCTCTCTACACCAACGGGCTCATCGAGACGCGGCACGGTGACATCGACGTACCACTGGCTCGCCTGCGCGCAATGCTGACCCGCCCGGCACAGCCGTTGGAGCAGACCTGCCAGGCGGTGTTGGATTCAGTGCTGACCGGCCACCCCAGAGATGACGTTGCGCTGCTCATCGCCCGTACCCGTGTACTGCCCCCCGAGAAGGTCGCGTCCTGGGAGCTGCCCGCGGAACCCACCGCGGCTGCCCGGGCGAGGGCGCTGACCAGGGCCAAGCTCACCGAGTGGGGGCTGGGGCAACTGACGTTCACCACCGAGTTGGTCGCCAGTGAGCTGGTCACCAACGCCTACCGGTACGCCGGCGGACCAGTGGTGTTGCGGCTCATCCATGACGGGAACCTGATTTGCGAGGTCTCCGACACGAGCAGCACCTCCCCCCACCTGCGCCGGGCTCGCAGCACCGACGAGGGTGGGCGCGGCCTTTTCTTGGTGGCCCAGTTCACCGAGCGATGGGGCACGCGCTATACGCGGGACGGCAAGACGGTATGGACGGAGCAGACGCTGGGCTGAGGGTGTCTCGTCGCACCTGCGCACTGGTGCGTGGCGGACGGGACGCGTGCCGTGGCGGGCAGTCCTCTGCTCGGACTGGCCGAAGTTGAGGGCGCGTCGGGCCGGACGAGCGTTTCGGCCGGACACCACGTTGGGGCACCCCTTGCCGGCCTGAGAGGATCACCTGGACCCGTACGAACGAATGCAGGGGTGGGGAAAAATGGCTGTTCTGGTGCTGCTCGGCGTCTTGGCGCTGGCCGTCGGCGGGTGTGTATGTGTCGTGTGGGCGGAGCGCGGCGGGCCACGCTGGGTCCGCGTCGTAGCGACCGTGACGCTCACCGCCGGCGAGCTGCTGCGCCGTTCCGGGAAGAACCGGCGCGGCCTTGGCGGGACCACCAGCGACGGCGACTAGGAACTACCGCTCTTTTCGGGCTCATGTTTGATCACCTGCCGCCGGTCCCGGACAGGACGACCCATCCACGACCGGGGCATGGCGAGGCTATGGCTTGGTGACCGCGTCACCCGTACCGCGGCGGAGTCGGTCCCGTACCACCGAGATGGCCACGACCAGCGCCGCCACCAGCACGGAGAGGATGACCTGGTCGCGCCCGGCGTCGTCGGTGAGCATGTAGACCAGTACGAACGAGATCATGGCGATGGTTGCCCACGTCAAATACGGGAAGAGCCACATCCGCACAACCAGCTTGTCCGGCGACTCGCGCAGCAGGATCGCACGCATTCTCAGTTGCGTGAAACAGATGACCAGCCAGACGAACAGTGCGACCGCGCCCGAGGAGTTCAGCAGGAACAGGAAGACGGTGTCGGGCCACTGGTAGTTGAAGAAGACCGCCACGAAGCCGAAGACGACCGAACCGAGGATCGCCGCCGTGGGCACACCCCGGCTGTTCGTGCGGGCGAAGGCCTTGGGCGCGTCGCGGCGCTCGCCGAGCGAGAAGGCCATGCGCGATGCGGTGTACAGACCGGAGTTGAGGCAGGACAGCACAGCGGTGAGCACGATCACGTTCATGATCTGACCGGCGTGCGGGATGCCGATCGCGTCGAGCGCCGCGACGTACGAGCCCTTCTCGGTGATCGCCGGGTCGTCCCACTTCAGCAGCGAAACGACGACCAGGATCGAGCCCAGGTAGAAGACGCCGATCCGCCAGATCACGCTGTTCGTGGCCTTGGTGACCGCGCGCCGCGGGTCTTCGGACTCGCCGGCGGCGAGGGTGACGATCTCGCTGCCCATGAAGGAGAAGACGACCATCAGTACGCCGGTGAGGATGGCCCCGGGACCGTTGGGCAGGAAGCCGCCGTGGCCGGTCAGATTGGTCAGGCCCACCGCTTCGTGGCTGGAGCCGGGCAGCAGGCCGAAGACCGCCAGCCCGCCGATCACGATGAAGGCGGCGATGGCGACCACCTTGATTCCGGCGAACCAGAACTCGAACTCGCCGTACGAGGAAACGGAGGCCAGATTCGTCGCGGTGAGCACGACCATGACGATGAGCGCCCAGCCCCACTGCGGAACAGCCGGAACCCAGCTCTCCAGGATCACGGCACCCGCGGTCGCCTCGACCGCCAGCACCACGACCCAGAAGAACCAGTAGAGCCAGCCGATCGAGAAACCGGCCCAGCGGCCCAGCGCCCGGTCCGCATAGGCGGAGAACGATCCGGAGGCCGGCTGCGCCGCGGCCATCTCGCCGAGCATCCGCATCACGAAGACGACGATCGTGCCGACCAGGGCGTACGACAGCAGAATGCCGGGGCCGGTGGCCACGATGCCGGAGCTGGATCCGACGAACAGGCCGGCGCCGATCACTCCGCCAATCGCGATCATCGACAGATGGCGGTTCTTGAGTCCGGCGTGGAGCCCGTCCGGGGGAGGCGTCTGCCGGGTGTCACGCGGTGGCGAGGACGCCACGTCGGCGCGCGTCGGTTGTGCGCTCATGCTCTGTCCTTACGGAGGGAAGGAAGTTGGGCAAGACCGCCCTGCGAGTCGCCCAAGCGCCGAGTTGGGTGGGACGACGCTGTGGATGAGCAGAGGGGGAACCTGACCCGTCGTAGCAGGTGGGGCCGGTTTGCGGCGTACTCGCCGAAAGCTCTCGAGTGCTGACAGTCGCCCGGTCGCCCGGCCATTGCGGTGTCGCCGGTATGGGTCGCCGGTGTTAGACGCAGGGGTACGGGGCGCCGGGAAGGGGGGGACCTGGCGCGCGGAACCGGGGTACGCCGAAGGTAGGGGCGAAGTCGCCGGCACCACCATGGACAGATGTCATGCGCGGCAGAGCTGTGTTCATACAGATACTCAATAGGCGTCGCGGAGGGTTACGCACCGTTCGCCTCGGCGACAGCCAGTAGGACGATCGGGTTTGCCAGGTATGCCTCGCACAGAAGCCGTACGCAGTGCCGTTACGGCGGGACCAATGGGGTACCCAGCGTCTCGGCAAGCGGACCAATCAGGGGCGTCGGCGCTGGGCGGTGAGACCGCGCGGGTTGGAGGACCATCGGAACTCTGAGCACTTACCGTGTTCGTGGCGTCGAGACATTTGCGTCCCGCGCACCCAGAAGCTCAACACGACTTTGGAATCAGACTCCGACAAACGCTCGATTGTCGGTGTCGTGCGTGAGGATAGGAATTGTGCCGGCCGGCCGGCTCCGCGTTTGACTGCCGCGGGGCTGGTGAGGCTTTTCCAGCCTTGCAAACCAACGAACGTCAAGAGTAAGCAGCCAGCAGAAGGAAACACCGAGACAGGAAGAAGGACGGACGTGTCCGGCAGCGAAAGCGAGAACCCAGCAATCCCCTCACCGACCCCTACGCCGACTGGGCCCAGGACGAACAGGGACTGGTGGCCGAATCAGCTGGACCTTCAGGTTCTCCACCAGCACTCGCCCCGGTCCAATCCGATGGGCGAGGACTTCGACTACGCAGAAGAGTTCGAGACCCTCGACGTCGACGCGCTGAAGCAGGACGTCTTCGAGGTGATGACGACGTCGCAGGACTGGTGGCCCGCCGACTACGGCCACTACGGGCCGCTCTTCATCCGGATGAGTTGGCATGCCGCAGGCACGTACCGCATCGCCGATGGCCGGGGTGGTGGCGGCAGCGGCGCTCAGCGCTTTGCCCCCCTCAACAGCTGGCCGGACAACGCGAGCCTCGACAAGGCGCGCCGTTTGCTCTGGCCGGTCAAGCAGAAGTACGGCCGGAAAATCTCCTGGGCCGACCTTCTGGTCTTCGCCGGGAACTGCGCCATGGAATCGATGGGGTTCAAGACGTTCGGGTTCGGCTTCGGGCGAGAGGACATCTGGGAACCCGAGGAAATCTTCTGGGGGCCCGAGGACACATGGCTCGGAGACGAGCGCTACAGCGGCGACAGGGAACTCACCGGTCCTTTCGGCGCTGTGCAGATGGGACTGATCTACGTCAATCCGGAGGGGCCCAACGGCAACCCCGATCCGATGGCTGCCGCCAGGGACATTCGCGAGACGTTCCGGCGTATGGCGATGAATGACGAGGAGACGGTTGCGCTCATTGTCGGCGGCCACACGTTCGGCAAGTGCCATGGTGCGGTCGATCCCTCGTACATCGGTCCGGAGCCCGAGGCCTGCCCCATGGAGCAGCAAGGCCTCGGCTGGAGGAACACGTACGGCAGCGGCAAGGGCGCCGACGCGCTCACCAGTGGGCTTGAGGGCGCCTGGACCTCCGAGCCGACGAAATGGGACAACGGGTACCTGGACAACCTGTTCAGGTACGACTGGGAGCTGACAACGAGCCCCGCCGGTGCGAAGCAGTGGACACCCACGGATCCCTCGGCCAAGGGCACTGTGCCTGACGCTCATGATCCGTCGAAGAGGCACGCTCCCATGATGCTGACGACGGACGTCTCGCTGAAGCTGGACCCGATCTACGGACCGATCTCGAAGAGGTTCCGCGAGAACCCGGACGAGCTCGCGGTGGCGTTCGCCAAGGCGTGGTACAAGCTGTTGCACCGCGACATGGGGCCCCTCTCGCGTTACCTCGGCCCGTGGATTCCCGAGCCGCAGCTGTGGCAGGACCCCGTCCCCGTGGTCGATCACGAGTTGGTCGCGGACGAGGACATCGCGGCCCTCAAGGGCAGGATCCTCGCCTCGGGACTGTCGATCCCCCAGCTGGTCACCACCGCTTGGGCGTCGGCGGCAAGCTTCCGCGGCACCGACAAGCGCGGCGGAGCCAACGGGGCTCGCATTCGACTCGCGCCGCAAAAGGACTGGGAGGTCAATGACCTGCCCGAGGTGGCCGAGGTGGTGCAGACCCTCGAGCAGATCAGGCAGGACTTCAACCGCTCACAGGTCGGCGGAACGAAGATTTCGCTCGCTGACCTGATCGTCCTGGGCGGGTGCGCGGCTGTCGAGCGAGCCGCGAAGAACGCCGGGCACGACATCACGGTCCCGTTCGCCCCGGGGCGCACCGACGCCTCGCAGGAGCAGACCGACGTGGAGTCGTTCGCCGTGCTCGAGCCCAAGGCGGACGGGTTTCGCAACTACCTCCGGGAGGGAGAGAAGCTGTCGCCGGAGACTCTCCTGCTGGACCGCGCCAACCTGCTGACGCTGACCGCTCCCGAGATGACGGTTCTGATCGGCGGCATGCGGGCCCTGAACACCAGCTTCAAGGGGTCCCCGCACAGCGTCTTCACACACCGGCCGGAGACATTGGCCAACGACTTCTTCGTCAACCTGCTCGACATGGGCACGGAGTGGAAGGCGTCGGCCTCGACCGAGAACGTATTCGAAGGCCGGGATCGCGCCACGGGCGAGGTCAAGTGGACCGCCACCGCTGTCGACCTCATCTTCGGTGCGAACTCCCAGCTCCGAGCCGTCGCGGAGGTCTACGCGTCCCAGGACGCGGGAGAGAAGTTCGTGCGTGACTTCGTAGCAGCGTGGGACAAGGTGATGAACCTCGATCGGTTCGACCTCGCCTGAGCCCGATGTCCCGGTCGGCCGCTCAGCGGCCGACCGGGAGACCCTCGGGATCCGCCACGCGATTTCTTCAGGGCAAGAAATGTCCTAAAGCCCTGTGATGGCGGATGAGGCAACGGCTTGTGGGCGCGAGGACGCTATGACCGGCTGTATTGATCATCGGTAGTGGCGGATCTGGTCTTGCCGTGCGTTCCGGGCCTGCACAATTTGGCTTGTGAACGATGACGACCCGTACCTGTGGCTGGAAGACGTTGAGGGTGAGGCCGCGCTTGCGTGGGTGGCCGAGCGGAACGCCGAGACGGAGGCCGTGCTGGCTGCCGGCACCGGGTTCGCGTCCCTGAAGGCGCGCCTGCGGGAGGTGTTGGACGCTTCGGACCGTATCCCTTACACCACCCGTCGCGGAGCGTTCCTTTACAACTTCTGGCGGGACGCAGGACACGTACGGGGTGTGTGGCGGCGTACGACGCTGGAGCAGTACCGCAAGGACGGTCCCGAGTGGGAGGTCCTCCTCGACGTCGACACGCTCGCCGCCGCGGAGGGTGAGAAGTGGGTGTGGGCCGGTGCGCGCGTACGCCATCCGGAGTACGACCGGGCCCTGGTGCGTCTGTCGCGCGATGGTGGTGATGCCGTTGTGGTCCGCGAGTTCGACCTCTCCACCCGGGCTTTTGTCGACGGCGGGTTCCAAGTGGAGGAGGCGAAGACGCGGATCGGGTGGATCGACGCCGACACCGTCTTCATCGGCACGGACTTCGGGCCGGGTTCGCTGACTGACGCCGGCTATCCGCGCACGGTTCGCAGGTGGCGGCGCGGCACGCCCCTGGAGGAGGCCGCCCTGGTCTTCGAAGCCGAGGCGGGAGATGTGTCGGCCTGGGCCTGGCGCGACACCACCCCCGGTTTCGAGCGCGACTTCGTCGGCCGCACGCTGGACTTCTTCCGCAGCGAGATGTACCTGCTGACCACCGACGCCACGCTCGTGAAGATCGACGTTCCCGACGACGCCAGTGCTTATGCCCATCGCCGGCATCTGATCGTCACCCTGAAGTCCGATTGGCTCGGACAGCGGGCGGGCTCCCTGCTGGCGTTCGGCTTCGACGCCTTCCTGGCGGGCGACCGCACCGCCGAGGTGCTGTTCACGCCGGATGAGCGGACAGCTCTGAGCGGGCACTCATGGACTCGCCACCATCTGATCCTGGAGACGATGCGCGACGTCAGCACCCGCATCGAGGTCCTCACGCCCGCCCCCGGCGGTGGCTGGGCGGGCAAACCCCTCGCGGACGTCCCGGCGCTGTCCGCGGTCACCGTTGTGGACACGGACCCGGACATCTCCGACGAGTATTTCCTCGACGTGTCGGGGTTCTTGCAGCCCTCCACCCTCTACCGCGGGCAGATCGGCGCCGACACGGAGATCCTCAAGCAGGCTCCGGCCCGCTTCGACACGGCCGGTCTGGCGGTGGACCAGCTCTTCGCGACCTCCCGGGACGGTACGCGGGTGCCGTATTTCGTGATCGGCCCCGACCGTGCGCTCACCGGCCCCGGCCCCGCCCTGCTGTACGGCTACGGCGGCTTCGAGGTCTCCCTCACCCCCTTCTACGGCGCAGTGACCGGCAGGGCGTGGCTGGAGCGCGGCGGCACCTACGTGATTGCGAACATCCGAGGTGGCGGCGAGTACGGACCGGACTGGCACCAGGCCGCGCTCGGCGCGTACCGGACGCGAGCCTTCGAGGACTTCGCGGCCGTCGCCGCGGACCTCATCGCGCGGGGCATCACCACCCCGGCCATGCTGGGCGCCGCCGGGGGCAGCAACGGTGGCCTGCTCATGGGCGCGATGCTCACCCACTACCCGGAGCTGTTCGGCGCGATCGTCGCCCAGGTACCGCTGCTCGACATGATCCGCTTCCATAAGCTCCTCGCCGGCGCGTCCTGGATCGCCGAATACGGCGACCCGGACAACGATGCCGATCGCCCCCACCTCCGTGGGCTCTCCCCCTACCATCGGCTCACCGCAGACCAGGTCTGCCCGCCGGTCCTGCTGATGACCTCCACCCGTGACGACCGCGTCCACCCCGGCCATGCCCGCAAAATGGCCGCACGGCTGCGCGAACTCGGCCACCCGGTTCTGTTCCACGAGAACATCGGCGGTGGCCACGCAGGCGCCAGCGACAACGAACAGGCCGCCTACAACAAGGCCTTGGTGCATACCTTCTTGTGGCAACACCTCACACAACCGGTTCGGCCGGCGTCCGGCTGACCGGACGGGACTCTGGGAACACGCTCGTCGGCGGATGCCCCATTCCGACCGGCCCCCTGGCGCGCCGCCGATGAGTTCCGCCGGCCCGCCTCGTCTACCGGAGGAAGGAAGAACTCACCGGCGACTTCTGTGGAGAGCCAGCATGAGGAAAATCATCGCGCAGCTGTTCATCTCGCTCGACGGCGTCGTGGAGGCGCCCGACCAGTGGCACTTCCCCTACTTCAACGACGAGATGGGGGCGGCCGTCGACGCCACCCTCGGCGGCGCCGACACCTTGCTCTTGGGTCGTAAAACCTACGACAGCTTTGCCGGGGCCTGGCCCGAGCGGGAGGCCGCCGGAGGCGAGGACGCCCCCTTTGCCAAGGTCCTCGGTGACGCCCGGAAGATCGTCGTGTCGAACCGGCGGCTCGAATTCACCTGGCGGAACTCGGAGCAGCTCGAAGGCGATCTCGTCGAGGCGGTCACCGCCCTGAAGAACGAGCCTGGCTCCAGCCCCGTCTGGATGAGCGGTTCCGTCTCCGTCGTCCGGCGACTGCTGGGCGCAGGGCTGCTGGACGAGCTCCATCTGCTGGTGCACCCGATCGCGGTTCGCGCGGGCATGCGACTGTTCGACGAGGGCGAGGCTCCGATCCCCCTGAAGCTGCTTTCCTCCGAGACGTTCGGCACGGGAGTGCTCAACCTCTTCTACGCCCCCGCTGAATCGGCCGGCGAGGCAACCTACGACGATGCCAAGTCCCACCTGTCCCAGCCCGAGCAGTAGCGCGCCGCCGTCGCCGCGCTCGTCGGAGACTGGCCTCGACGGGGGTTAGCGGGCCATTACTCAGCGGTTATCACCCGGTGAGGTGCGCCCGGTTACCGTCTGTTCCGGATTGAAAGCCTGTGCAGTCCCGCATTGCTCAGCCTCTCCTTTCCGACCCGTATTGCGCTATGTCTCAAGGAGCTGTGATGGGAAAGTACGCAGGCAAGAAGGCCGTTGTCATCGGTGGAACGCACGGCATGGGCCTCGCGATGGTGCAGGGGCTGCTCGCCGAGGGCGCCGAGGTGCTGCTGACCGGACGTAACGAGAAGAACATCGAGACGGTACGGCGCGACTTGGGTGCCAAGGCGCACGTCGTACGCTCCGATGTGGCCGACATGGGTGACATCGCGGCGCTCGGCGATCTGGTCGAGGAGAAGTTCGGCCGCATCGACACGCTGTTCGTCAACGTCGGTTACGCGACGCTGGAGCCGGTGGCCCTGGTCACCGAAGCGACGTACGACCGGCAGTTCAACGTCAACACCAAGGGCGTGTTCTTCACGGTGCAGCGGCTGGCCCCGCTCATCTCGGACAACGGCTCGATCGTCTTCACCACCTCGATCGCCAACGTGACCGGCACGCCCGGCATGGGCGTCTACTCGGGTGCCAAGGCAGCCGTCCGGTCCTTCGCCCAGGTCTTCGCCGCCGAGCTGATGCCGCGCGGCATCCGCGTCAACTCGGTCAGCCCCGGTTTCATCCACACCCCCACGATGGGCATCGTGGACGCGTCGGACGAGGACCGCGCCATCCTGATGAAAGTAGGCGACGAGCTGACGCCGATGAAGCGCCACGGCAGCCCGGAGGAGGTCGCCACGGCCGCGCTGTTCTTCGCGTTCGACGCGACGTTCACCACGGGCGTGGAGCTGGCCGTCGACGGTGGCCTCACTCAGCACATCCAGCCCGTTCCCCCGCAGTAGCCCACGGCGCGGCACAGACCTCGTGCGTCGGGTGGTGCCCCCGGACCGCGGTCCGGGGGCACCACCGTCTCAGGCAGCCGCTTCGCCCAGCAGGACCGGCAGGGAACGGTGTCCGTTGGAGATGAAGGACTCCAGCGGAAGGATCCGCTCCGGAGGCTCGGCCGGTGCGAGCCCCGGGAAACGGGCGAAGATGGCGGGCAGGGCGATCGACGCCTCCAGACGTGCCAGCGGTGCGCCGGGACAGTGATGCACCCCATGGCCGAAGGCGAGGTGCTGACGACGCGTGTCGCGGGTGATGTCGAAGTCGTCGGCAGTCCCGCCGTGCTGGAGCGGATCGCGGCCGGCCGCCCCGAAGGCGATCATCATGGGCTCGCCCTTGGCGATCGTCACATCAGGACGCGGCGCCGTCCTTCAGCAGTTTCAGCTGACCGGGGTGGCTGAGGAGGGCGTGAATGGCGTGGTCGAGAAGGTTGACGGTGGTCTCGTGCCCCGCGGTGAACATCAGCAGGATGGTGTCGATCAACTCCCGTTCGCTGAGCCCGGATCCGCTGTCCTCCTCGCGTACGGTGATCAGCCCGCTGGTCAGATCGTCCCCCGGCCGTTCCCGTTTGACGGCGACGAGTTCGCCCATCAGGGCGTACAGATCACGCTCGTTCCTCTTCGCGTCCTCCAGGGAGGCCGAGGTCTGCAACATGGCGTGCACCAGCCTCAGCAGTTCGTCGCGCATGCTCTCGGGGATGCCGAGCAGTTCGGAGATGACCTGGGTGGGCAGCGGGTAGGCGAACTCCGCACGGAGGTCGACCGGTTCGTCTGCCGGCATGGCCGCTATCCGGTCCAGCAGCTCACCGGTGATGGCCTCGATGCGTGGCCGCAGGGCGGCGGTGCGGCGTGAGGTGAATGCCTTGGCCACCAGCTTGCGCAGGCGCGTGTGCTCGGGGCCGTAGGCGGTGATCATGTTGCGGTCGGAAACCCACATGGCCAGGGACCAGTTCTCGCCCAGCTCTCCGTTGGCCCAGGCCGGCCAGTGCTGGTGGGTGTCCCGGGAGACTCTGGGGTCGGTCAGCAACTGCTTGACCAGTTCGTAGTCGGTGACAGCCCAGACGATGACTCCGCCGGGCAGCTCCACCTGTGTGGCGCGCCCCCGGCTGCGCAGCTGAGCGCCCTCGCCGTGGATGTCACGGCCGGACGGGTCGATGACGAAGGGACAGTACTGCTTGCTCACGGTCGGTCTCCAAGATGTCGGCGGCTTGGGTGCGACTTGGGCGGCCGGGAAGGTACGGGCCGCAGCTGTCGCTCATGGGTCGGCCCCCGCACCCGGGGGTCTCCCGGGGACGGGGGTCGACACGTACGCGGAGCCGGGCCGGGGAGGCCCGGTCGTCCGTACGGGGGAAGAGGGGGTGGCTAGGCCCGGCGGGCGAGCGCCGCGTCCTTCAGCGCGGCCCCGCTCACCTGCTCCGCGGCGCGGCGGCCCGATTCGATGGCCCCGTCCACGAAGCCGTGCCAGACGCTCGCGAGGTCGCCGCCGGCGAACGCGATGCGGCCGTACGGCTGCTGGATCGCGGGCAGTTGCCGCAGCAGCTGGTCGGGGCGGCGAAGCCCCTGCGCGCCGCGCGCGTACGCGTCCGTGCCCCAGTCGTGGGACTTGGCCGCCACCACTTCGGCCGTAGGCAGGTACTCCCGTACGGCGGCCTGCACCTGCCCGAGGTTCTTCGGGTCGAAGGTCGGGTCGAAGGCGAAGCCGATCATGAGGTGGCCGTCGGGCAGCTTGCTGAACGGGAAGAGACTCTCGATGCGCTGGCCCTCGTACCCCTGACAGAGCGTCAGCGGGGTCACGCCGCGGACGTGCATCCACAGCTTGACGGTCCGGCGTACGCCGATGCCCTCGGTGGCGGCGTCGGCGTGCACCTTGGGCAGTCCGGGGGCGAACTTGATCGTGTTCCATACGTTCGACGGCACCGCGACGACCACCCGTGAGGCCTCGAACGTACCGCTGTTGCGGGTGACGACGGAGACACCGCGGCCGGTGTCGGCCACGGCGGTGACCGGTGTGTTGAGACGCACGGTCACCGGCTCGTCGGCCAGGATGGAGCGCACCAGGCCGCTCATACCTCCCGCGCCCGGGCGCTGCGACATCAGTGAGAACCAGCCGTCGGCGTTCCAGCCGGTGTGGGCCCACCACTGAGCCAGGGACGTGAGCGCGCCGTCCTTGCTGGAGCCGCCCGCGAAGCCCGCGACCTGGGAGCTCAGCCAGCCGGCGTCCTGCGCGTTGAGATTGAGCCGGGCTATCCGGTCGTGCAGCGACAGGGGGTCGATCGAGCGCAGCAGGTCCGCGCGGAACAGCGGGTCCCTGGGACGCTCGAAGTACTCCTTCGAGCCGTCGAACAGCATCCCGAGCAGCTCGCCGAGCCGGCCGAAGACCTCCTCGGGCTTGAAGGTGGTCGGCCCGGTGGCGGTCGGGTAGATCGCCAGCTCCGGCTGGATCTCCGTCAGCAGCGGGACTCCGTACCGCTTCAGTTCCTCCATGGCGAACGTCTGGGACGGGTGGATCCACTGACCGCCGAGCTCGATCTGCCGGCCCGCGAAGTTCTCGGTCCACGTACGGCCGCCCACCCGGCCCCGCGCCTCCAGCACCAGAACCCGCAGCCCCCGCGCCTGCAGCTCCCGGGCGGCGGTCGCTCCGGCGAAACCGGCCCCGACGACGATGACGTCGTAGCGCCTCCTCACCTCCGCCTCGGTGGGGGCGGGGTTCGCGTGCGCCGCGCCGGTGAGGGCGAGCGAGCCGGCCGAAGCGGCCAGCGCGGTCAGCCCGCCCGCCTTCAGTGCCGTGCGGCGTCCCACCGTGCGGTGCGTCGCGGCGGCGAGCAGCCCGGTTCTGTCGAATTTCACGAAGTCTCCTTGTAGCGCCGGCCGAGCACAAAGCGATTCAGCCCATTGGTATTTCCGCTGCGAACGTAGCGGAGGTGCGTCGAAAGGTGGCTCAATATGTATTCATCGCGCGGTAATTGATTACCTGTTAGTCCGTGATGATCAGCCGGTGCACGAGCCGTGAGCGGTCAAGGGGCGCGACCGGCGACTGGAACCGGCCTGCCCGGCTGCCGTGATGCCGGACACATTGCCCTCGCCGCCGGCCGACGCGCGCTGTCGTCACTGTCGGCCAGGAGGGGAGCGTGTAGGGTCAGGATGCGTCCGAAATGCGAGATCGCAACACGCATTGGCCCCTCGCGCAACGACTGTGGTGGACCGTGAGTAACACGGCCACCTGGACCAGGTCGTCGCGTCCGGGGCCGACAGACGTATATGGGGGAGCAAGATGCTGTGCGGGGGAGGACCGCACACCGTCTTGCAGCGTCCTGCACGTATCAAGGGGGAAGCATGCAGATCCAGATGCTGGGACCGCTGGAAGTCGTCGCCGACAACCAGCCGATCCCATTGGGGGGCACGAGACAACGTGCGACATTGGGCTTTCTGCTCCTGCAGGCCAACAGAGTGGTGGCAACCAGCCAATTACTGAAAGCGGTGTGGGCGGCGGACGACGCCCCCAGTTCGGCGCGGAAGATTCTGCAGAACGCCGTCTGGGGACTGAGGGGAGTGCTCCATGCCCGGGGCTCCGACGGCCGTGGGGGCGGCTCACCGGCACTGCTCACCCAGGCACCCGGCTACATGCTGCGCGTCGAACCCGAGCAGGTGGACCTCTTCCTTTTCGAGCGTCACGCCGCACGAGGGCGGGCGGAGCTCGCGGCGGGCAGGCCGGACGCGGCCGCGCGGTCACTGAAGGAGGCGCTGGGGCTGTGGCGTGGTCCCGCGCTTGCCGACCTGGTCGAGACCGGCATTTCCTGGATGGAGCTGTCGGCACTGCAGGGCGCCCGTGTCGACGCCATGGAGGACTACTTCGAGGCGGAACTGGAGCGGGGCAGGCACCACTCCGTGCTCGGGGAGCTGGAAACCCTCGTCGACAACGAACCGCTGCGTGAGCGGGCCTGCAGTCAGCTGATGCTCGCGCTGTACCGCTGCGGCCGGCAGGCCGACGCGCTCAACGTCTACGGCCGGATACGCTCCGCCCTGGTCGAGAACCTGGGACTGGAACCCGGACACGAGCTGCGTACGCTGCAACAGGCCATCCTCACCCACGACGCGGTCCTCGCCTCGCGAGAGGTCGCGACCCACCAGGACCTCGCCCTCGACTCCGGGCCCGCCGACCGGGCGGTCCTGGTCCGTGACGACGCGAGCGGCCCGGCGAGAGGGACCCGTACCACGGCGGTGGAGGCCGGCGCGGGCACGGCGGACGGCGGCCCCGCGGCCGAGCGGGGCAACACCGTACCGGCGACGACCACCACCGGACCCAGGGCCATGGTCTCCGAGCGCAAGCGGATCAGCGTCCTTCTGCTGCGCACGGAACTGGGGCCGCAAGCCGGCGGCGGTGGAATCGAGTCCGTGGACCGGCTGCTCCGGGACACGGCCGCGGCGGTCAAGGAGGAGATCGAGGCGTACGGCGGCACCGTCGCCGCATCGATCGGCTCCTGAACCTTCAGCACCCGGTCGAGCTCCGCGTGCTTGACCGCGGCCTCGATCGCCTCGGCGCCGCTGTTGGCGAATATGGCCGAGTACGGCTCCTCGGCGCCGGTCTCCCGCCGGATGATCCGGTTCAGCGCCGCGGCGACTTTCTCGGCGTAAGGGTGCCGGGAGAACTGCGCGTGGACCGGCGCCCGGTCGTCCAGCAACTGCTTCGCGTACGCCACGATCCCTGGGTGGTTGTGCCCCAGGATCAGCGAACCGTAGCCGCCGGCCGCGTCGAGGACGGGGACTTCCCGGCCGTCCTCGCCGCGGAGATACAGGGTGTTCCCCTCGGCGCGCACGTACTCGACATCGAGTCCGACGGAGGCGAGGAAACCGAGCAGATGAGGCTCCGCGAGTCCCGGTTCATCGGATACAGAATTCATGGCGACATCCCCTTATTCGGATACCGGGACCTTACCCGCGGTTCGGTCGGCTGATCGGAATGGAAGTCATGGTGCGGTAATCGCCGCCGGTGAGGTCCGGTGAACTACGGGCAGAACATGGTTACTTATGGGTGGGTGGGTGTACGTAAGCGGTCGGATACCTTGGCCGGGTGTTCTCATTCCTGAATTCCGAAAGAGGCGACATGATTTATATATCGGCGGCGGCTGACCTCATGGGGCCGCGTATGCGGAAGATTCCTGGCGAGGGCGAACGGGAATCCCCGGGAATCCATTCCGCCGCCGGCTACCTCTCGTTGATGCTGGGTAGCTCCGGGCCCGGGCAGATGGACCGCTCGCACGTGCCCGCGGCGCCCCGCACGATGGGCCGATGACGTGACGGACAACGGACACACCTCCCACCGGCCGGCCGGCCGCACGTCCCTGCTTCCTGCCCCCAACGGCTCGGCTCTTCCTGCTGAAGCCACCCCCGCCTCGCTGCGCGAAGTGATGTCACGCTTCGCCACGGGCGTCGTCGTGATCACCGTTGGTGGCGAGCACATCCACGGCATGACAGCCAACGCCTTCAGCTCGGTGTCGCTCGATCCTCCGTCGGTGCTTTGCTGCATCGCCCACAACGCGGTCATGCACGGCGCCATCACGAAGGCCCGGCGGTTCGCCGTCTCCATCCTCGGCGCCGAACAGGAGGAAACGGCCCGCTTCTTCGCCGACAAGGCCCGGCCGCTCGGGCCCGAGCAGTTCGACGGCGTCGACTGGCTGCCGGGAGCGCACACCAGGGCGCCGCTGCTCTCCGGCGCGCTGGCCTGGCTGGAGTGCGAGCTCGCCGAGGCATACGAGTCCGGAGACCATTCGATCTTCACCGGCTCTGTGCTCAACTCGGTCCGCGGCCCCGGCGGGTCCGGACTGCTGTTCTTCGAGGGCAAGTTCCAGCGGCTCGCGCCGCCCGCCGGCTGACTTTGCCGGCCTCCCCACCCTTCAATGCCGGTGATCCCGGCGGCCGACCGGCCGCCGGGATCACCGGCATTGAAGGGTGTGTATCCAGTGCCTAGAGGAACGGCGTCTCCGGGTCGAGCCCGAGCAGCACCCGTCCCTGGACCTCTAGGTTCGCGTTGAGCTGCGCCAGCGCGTGCAGCGAGAAGCCCTGGATGTCACGGTGGAACCGCTGGATGTGCACGCCGCGCTGAATCACCGATCCACCGCTCGCGTTGAAGAGGAGCTCGACCGCTTCCTTGCTGAGCTGCGCGGCGAAGGCGGTCTGGCCGCGCACGGCGGCCTTCTCCTCCAGGGTCGGCTGCTCGCCGGCGTCGGCCCGGTCCTGGAGGACCCGCAGCCAGCCGTCGGCGAGCCCCTCGGCCGCGGCGATCTTGTTGGCCGCGGTGGCCACGTGGATCTGGGTGAGAGGGTGCTGCGTCTGGTCCTCCCAGGCGGTGTAGGTGATTCCACGGCCGGGAAGCCGCTCGAGGAAGAGTTCGTACGTACCCTTGGCGATACCGATGAACACGGCGGCGGCCAGGGCCATCACCTGGCTCACCAGACCGTAATTACGCCCCGTCGCACCGGTGTTGGAGCGGTCTCCGGTGGCGCTGAAGATCAGTTCCTCGAACCGGCCCACACGGCGGGCCGGAATGAAGACGTCCTTGGCGGAGGAGGTCGCGCTGCCGGTGGCGCAGCCCGCGGTCACGTCCCAGTCGTCGACGACCGTCATCTCGGACATCGGCAGCAGGGCCATGGCCTCCTCCACCGAGCCGTCCGGGTGCTCCATCATCGCCGTGGCGAAGTTCCACTCGGCGCCGGGGCAGCCCGAGTTGAACCGCAGCCGGGCGTCGCCGACGAGACCGGGCAGGAGGGATTCCCATTCGCCTGGTCCGGAGTCACCATTCACGCCGTGGGTGCGTCGGCCCTGCGCGTGCGCCTCACGCCCACCGGCCCGGAGTCGTTCGCACTCACCGTCGCCGACGGCGTCGGGGCGCCGGTGGCAACGGTCGGCTCGCTGGCTCTGCGGCCGCTTTCGAAGGAGGCGCTGCGCGAGGCCGGAAGCCCTTCCCGCGACGGCCTGCTCGCCCTGCGGTGGACTGCCCTTCCTGCCCGCGAGGAACAACCGCCGGCCGGCGAGGACTGGATGGTGGTGGAGGAGAGCTTCGGCCTCGGTGAGTGGTCCGGGGGTGTGCCGCCGGTGGTGGTTCTTCCGTTGTTGGGGGAGCCCGGTGGGGCTGGTGGGTCGGTTGATGTGCCGGTTGCTGCGCGCGTGGCGGCAGGTCGGGTGCTGGCGGCTGTTCAGGAGTTTCTTGCTGATGAGCGGTTGGCGGATTGGAAGTTGGTGGTGGTTACGCGTGGGGCTGTTGCGGCGGGTGTCGGGGAGGGTGTGACCGATCTGGTGCATGCGGCTGTCTGGGGTCTGGTGCGCTCGGCGCAGACCGAGAACCCCGGCCGCATCGTTCTCGTGGACCTGGACGAGGAGACGCCGACGCTGTCCGCCGTGGCCGTCGTACTTGCGGCGGACGAACCGCAGGCGGCACTGCGTGGGCGAGAACTCCGCGTGCCGCGTCTCGTCCGTACGCGGGCGGCACCCTCCGCCGTCGGCCAGGAGCCGGAACCTCAGTGGGATCGGGGCACGGTGCTGGTCACTGGTGCGACTGGTGCGTTGGGGGGTGTGCTGGCCCGGCATTTGGTGGTGCGGCACGGTGCGCGTCGTCTGTTGCTGCTGAGCCGTCGGGGCGGTGACGCGCCCGGTGCGACGGAACTCCTGTCGGAGTTGGCGGAGTTGGGTGCGGATGTGTCGGTGGTCGCGTGTGATGCGGCTGACCGTGAGGCGCTTGCGGAGGTTGTCGGTGCGATTCCGGCGGAGTATCCGTTGGTGGGTGTGGTGCATACGGCGGGTGTCCTGGACGACGGGTTGCTGACGTCGTTGACCGCGGAACGTCTGGACGCGGTGCTGCGGCCGAAGATCGACGCCGTATGGAATCTGCACGACCTCACCCGCGACCACGACCTGTCCGCGTTCGTCATCTACTCCTCGCTCGCCGGCCTCCTCGGCACGGCGGGGCAGGCCAACTACGCGGCGGGCAATACGTTCCTGGACGCTCTGGCGGCTCATCGGCGGGCGAGTGGTCTGCCGGCGGTCTCCTTGGCGTGGGGCCTGTGGGAGGAGTCCAGTTCGCTCACCGGCGGGCTGGCCGAGACCGACCGCAAGCGCATGGCCCGGTGGGGCCTGCTGCCGCTGTCGTCCGACGACGCGATGGAGTTGTTCGACGCCGCGCCCGCGACCGGTGAAGCGGTCCTCGCCGTCACCCGCCTCGACACGAACGCCCTGCGCAAGCAGGGAGCCGAGACGCTGCCTCTGCTGCGCGGGCTGGTTCCCGCAGCCCCCCGCCGCGCTGCCGGATCGGGCCGAATATCCGGCGATGCGTCGTTGGCGGACCGGCTGGCCGCCCTCACCCCGGCCGACCGGGAGCGTACGATCACCGATCTCGTACGCACACAGGTGGCCGGAGTCCTCGGGCACTCCGACGCGAGTGCGGTAGATGCCGAACGGGCCTTCCAGGAGCTCGGGTTCGACTCGCTGACCGCTGTCGAGCTGCGTAACCGGCTCAACACCGCGACCGGCCTGCGGCTGCCCACCACCCTCGTCTTCGACTACCCCAACCCCGCCGCCCTCGCGGCACACCTCATGCGTGAGATACCGGGCGGCGAGACCCGCACGGCGTACGGCACTGCCTCACTCACCCCGGTCCCCGCCCTTGCAACGCCCGACGAACCCATCGCGATCGTGGCCATGGGCTGCCGTTATCCGGGTGGTGTCTCCTCGCCGGAGGATCTGTGGCGGCTGGTGGAGGGTGGTGTCGATGCCGTATCGCCCTTCCCCGTCAACCGCGGCTGGGACATCCACAACCTCTACGACCCCGACCCGGCACGCGTTGGCAAGACGTACACCCGCGAAGGTGGTTTCCTGCACGACGCGGATCAGTTCGATGCCGAGTTCTTCGGGATGTCGCCGCGCGAGGCGCTCGCCACGGACCCCCAGCAGCGGCTCCTGCTGGAAACGGCGTGGGAGACCGTGGAGAACGCCGGCATCGTGCCCGCCTCACTGCGGGGCAGCCGGACGGGCGTCTTCACCGGAGTGATGTACCACGACTACGGCGCCGGGGCGCAGAACATTCCGGACGACCTGGAGGGCTACCTTGCGGCCGGCATCGCCGGCAGCGTGGCGTCCGGGCGGGTCTCCTACACCCTCGGGCTTGAAGGCCCCGCCGTGACCGTGGACACCGCGTGCTCCTCCTCGCTGGTCGCCCTCCACATGGCCGCCAACGCACTGCGCTCTGGCGAGTGTGACTTGGCCATCGCCGGTGGCGTCACTGTGATGTCCTCACCCCTGACCTACATCGAGTTCTCCCGCCAGCGCGGGCTGGCGGCCGACGGCCGGTGCAAGCCGTTCGCGGCGTCGGCCGACGGCACGGGGTGGTCGGAGGGTGTGGGGTTGTTGTTGGTGGAGCGGCTTTCGGATGCGCGGCGCAATGGTCATGAGGTGTTGGCCGTGTTGCGTGGTTCTGCTGTGAATCAGGATGGTGCGTCGAATGGTTTGACTGCGCCGAATGGTCCGTCGCAGGAGCGCGTGATTCGTGAGGCGTTGGCGAATGCGGGTTTGTCTGCTGCGGATGTTGATGCGGTGGAGGCGCACGGTACCGGCACGCGGTTGGGTGATCCGATCGAGGCTCAGGCGTTGTTGGCTACGTACGGGCGGGAGCGTCGGGCTGGTGGTCGGCCGTTGTGGCTGGGTTCGTTGAAGTCGAATATTGGTCATGCGCAGGCGGCTGCTGGTGTCGGTGGTGTGATCAAGATGGTGCAGGCGATGCGGCATGGTGTGTTGCCGAGGACGTTGCATGTTGATGAGCCGTCGCCGCATGTGGACTGGGAGGCCGGGGCGGTCTCGCTGTTGACACAGGAGCGGGAGTGGCCTTCCGGTGATCGCCCGCGCAGGGCCGGTGTGTCGTCGTTCGGTATCAGCGGAACCAACGCACACGTGATCATTGAAGAGGTCGCCGAACCCGAGGCGAACGACGACGCTGACCGCCCGGAACCGATGACGTTGCCTGTGGTGCCGTGGGTGTTGTCGGGGAAGACGGCGGAGGCGTTGTCGGAGCAGGCCTCGCGGCTGGCGTCGTTCATCGAGGACCGCGCCGATGTCGACGTGGCAGATGTGGCGTTCTCCTTGGCGTCGACCCGTTCGGTGCTGGATCACCGGGGTGTGGTCGTCGGTGGCGACCGCGAGGAGCTACTGGCCGGGTTGCGGGCGTTCGCCCAGGGCGGGACGAGAGCGGGAGCCGTACGCGATACGCGCGGCGGCGGTAGGACGGCGTTCTTGTTTACGGGGCAGGGTGCGCAGCGGGTTGGTATGGGTCGGGAGTTGTATGAGGCGTTTCCGGTGTTTGCCGGGGCTTTTGATGAGGTGGCGGCTGAGCTGGACCGGTATCTGGAGCGGCCGGTTGGTGAGGTGATTGCGGGCGGAGACGGTCTGGATCGGACGGGGTATGCGCAGCCTGCGTTGTTCGCGGTTGAGGTGGCGTTGTTCCGTTTGGTGTCTTCGTGGGGTGTGACGCCTGATTGGGTGGTGGGGCATTCGATTGGTGAGGTTTCGGCGGCGTATGTGGCCGGGGTGCTTTCGCTGGAGGATGCGGCGCGGTTGGTGGCGTATCGGGCGAAGCTGATGCAGGCGTTGCCGTCGGGTGGCGTGATGGTTGCTCTTGAGGCGGCCGAGGCGGAGGTGGTGCCTCTGCTGGCGGGCCGGGAAGATGAAGTGGCCATTGCGGCCGTCAACGGTCCCTCGTCCGTGGTGATTTCCGGTGATGAGGCTGCCACGCTCGAAGTCGCGTCTGCTGTCGAGGCGTTGGGGCGTAGGACGAAGCGGCTGACGGTGTCGCACGCGTTTCATTCGCCGCATATGGACGGGATGCTTGAGGAGTTCCGTGGGGTTGCGTCCGGGTTGTCGTACGGGGTTGCGCACATTCCGGTGGTGTCGACGCTGACGGGGAAGCCGGCCGAGGGTGATGATCTTCGTACGGGGGAGTACTGGGCTGATCAGGTCCGTGGCGCGGTGCGTTTCGCCGACGCTGTCTCGGCGCTGGGTGATGCGGGTGTGACGACGTTTCTTGAGCTGGGTCCCGATGGTGTGCTGTCGGCGCTGGTCGGTGACAGCGGGGTTGCTGTTCCGGCTCTGCGCCGCGACCGTTCCGAGCCCGAGACGCTCGTCACGGCGTTGGGCCGTCTCCACACCCGTGGTGTCCCGGTTGACTGGCAGGCCTTCCTCGCCGCGTCCGGAGCCCGACGCGTCGACCTGCCCACCTACGCCTTCCAGCGCCGACGCTATTGGCTGGAGTCCGGAACCGCGTCACCCGATGCCGCCGGCCTCGGCCTGACCCCGACCGGCCACCCGCTGCTCGGCTCGGCCGTCACCGTCGCGGACTCCGACGAGGCGCTGTTCACCAGCCGCATCTCTCTGGCCACCCACCCCTGGCTGGCCGACCACACCGTCCTGAACACCGTCGTGCTGTCCGCCGGAGCAATCGCAGACCTCGCGATCCGCGCCGGGGACGAGCTCGGGGCCACCGTCCTGGACGATCTGTCCCTTCGGGCGCCGCTCCGGCTCCCCGCGAAGGGCGCCGTACAGATCCAGGTCAGAATCGGCACGCCCGACGCATCCGGTCGCCGCCCCCTGACCGTCTATGCCCGGCCCGACAGTCCGGACGCCCGCTGGACCGTCCATGCCGAAGGACACCTCGGCAGCGGCGTCACGGGCGGCAATGAGGGCCTCGGCCCGGTCGTCCAGGGCGGCGCGGCCCGGCTCCCCGAGGCCAAGCTGTCCGAGGAACTGCTCGCGGATGCCGCGCAGTTCGGTCTGCACCCGGCCCTGCTGGACGCCGCACTCCTCAGCCACCCGTTCACCGCGTCACTGGGGACGGTTCTCGTGCCCGCCGAGTGGCGCGGAGTACGGCTTCACGCCAGTGGCGCCACTGAGGTACGCGTCCTGCTGACCGAGCGGGGTGACAACACCATCTCCGTACAACTCACGGACAAAAACCACCAGTTGGTCGCCGACATCGAAGCTCTCGCATACCGGGAAGTTCCGCTCGAACAGTTCGCCCACCCGCCGGCCGGCGGTCACGGCCACGACGGACTGTTCTTCCTCGACTGGCCCGAGACCGCGCTCCCGGATGCCGGCAGAGAGCTCGTCCTGGGCGTGATGGGTGACGAAGCCGATCAGCTGGGGGATGTGGCGGCTGTGGCCAAGGCGGTCGAGTCGGCAGGTGCGGGCGGCACGGGCAGCCCCATCGACGCCGTTCTCGTCCCCTGGCGGACCGAGCCCGGCCATGATCTGCCCGGCTCGGCCCACAGTGCCACCCACCGGGCCCTGGCTCTCGTCCAGGAGTGGCTTGCCGACGACCGGCTCGCCGGTACGCGCCTGGTTCTCGTCAGCCGCGGCGCGGTGGCGGTCGAGGGCGGTGACGAGGCCGATCCGGCGGCCTCAGCGGTCTGGGGGTTGCTGCGCTCGGCCCAGCAGGAAGTGCCGGACCGCTTCGTGCTGGTCGACCTGGCAGCCACCGGTGACGCGGATCCGGGGACCGGCAGCGCCGGTTTCGCCTTCGACGATCCGGCCACGGCGGCGGCACTGTCCGCCGTCCTCGACTCCGGAGAGCCGCAGGCGGCGATACGGGACGGAAAGATCCGTCTGCCCCGGCTGCGGCAGGCGGATCCCGTACCCGAGCAGGCCGCGCCGTGGAATCCGGACGGCACAGTCCTGATCACCGGCGGCACCGGAGCCCTCGGCTCGCTGTTCGCCCGGCATCTGGCGGTCGAGCACGGGGTCAAGCACCTTCTGCTCGTCGGCCGGAGCGCCCGGCACACCAACGGGACGAAGGAGTTGGCGGCGGAGCTCAACGCGCTCGGGATGACCGACGTCACCCTCACCGTCGCCGAGTGCGACGTGTCCGACCGAGACGCGCTCGCGGCGCTCCTGGCGGGCATCGCGCGTCAACATCCGCTGACCGGTGTGGTGCACGCTGCCGGAGTCCTCGACAACGGAACGGTCGAGGGACTGACCCAGGACCGGCTCGACCGGACGCTTCACCCCAAGGCCGACGCCGCCTGGCACCTGCACGAACTCACCCGCGACCTGGAGCTGTCGGCATTCGTGCTCTTCTCCTCCACGACGGGCGTCCTCGGCGGACCCGGCCAGGCCAACTACGCCGCCGCCAACGCCTTCCTCGACGGCCTCGCCGCCCACCGCCGGGCCGACGGCCTGGCCGCCACCTCGCTCGCCTGGGGCCTGTGGGACCTGCCGGGCAACGCCGGTGCCGGCATCAACGCCCACCTCGACGCGGGTGACCGAGCCAGGGCCGCCCGCGACGGCTTCCGCCCCGTAACACCGGCGCACGGGCAGGCGCTCTTCGACGCCGCGCTCGCCACCGAGCACGCGGCTCTGGCAGCAGTCCCGCTGGATCCGGCGGCGGTACGGAGCCGGGAGACCGTCCCGGCGCTGCTGCGAGGACTCGTCCGCAACGGGGACCGTCGGCGCATCGCCAGGGGGTCCACGCCCCTCGCGGCCGAGACGTTCACGCAGCAAATCAGTGAGCTGCCCACGGAGGCACGGCACAGGGCCGTGCTCGATCTCGTACGGGCCGAGGTCTCGGCGGTACTCGGGCACCTCGAACAGCACGCCGTCGAGGCCGAACGGGCCTTCCAGGACCTGGGGTTCGACTCGCTCACCGCGGTCGACCTGCGCAACCGGCTCCACCGGGCGACCGGAATCGCGCTGCCCGCGACCCTGGTCTTCGACCACCCGACACCCGCGGAGCTCACCGCGTACCTGCTCACTCAAGTGGCCGCCGCACAGAACGAGGGGGGCCGGCAGACCGCGCACGCCGACCTCGACAGGCTGGAATCGGCGCTCGCCGAGATCTCCGGGGACGCGGCGCTGCGAGGGGACGTCGCGGTACGGCTCAGGCGCATCCTTTCCCGGCTCAGCGATGCCCCGGGCGCGACGGACGCAGCGTCGGACGCCGCGGAGGGCGCCGATCTGACGGACCGAATCGAAGCGGCCTCCGCCGCCGACCTCTTCGACCTCATCGACAGCCAGCTCGGCGGCCCTGCCGCCTGACGCGGCCCCCCACTTCGCAGTCCAAGGAGAGATTGATCCCCCATGACCAATGAAGAGAAGCTGGTCGAATACCTGAAACGGGTCACGGTCGACCTGCAGAAGACCCGCCAACGCCTCACCGAGCTGGAGGAGGCGGCCGCCGAGCCCGTCGCCATTGTCGGCATGGCCTGCCGCTATCCCGGCGGCGTCTCGGACGCCGACAGCCTGTGGCAGCTCGTCGCCGAAGGTCGCGACGCCATCACCGAGTGGCCCACCGACCGCGGCTGGGACCTCGACGGCCTCTACGACCCCGAGCCCGGGAAGCCCGGCAAGACGTACACGAAGGAAGGCGGCTTCCTCGAAGGCGCCACGCGGTTCGACGCGGCCTTCTTCGGGATCTCGCCGGGCGAAGCGCTGGCCATGGACCCGCAGCACCGGGTGCTGCTGGAAACCGCCTGGGAGCTCTTCGAGCACGCGGGGATCGACCCGACCACGCTCAAGGGCACCAGCACCGGCGTCTTCGCCGGCATCGTCGAGCAGAGCTACCTCGGCCTCGACGGCCCCGAGGAGTTCGAGGGCTACCTCATGACGAGCAAGCTGGGCAGCGTCGCGTCCGGCCGTATCGCGTATGCCTTCGGCCTCGAAGGGCCGGCCGTCTCCCTCGACACGGCTTGCTCCTCCTCGCTGGTGGCCCTGCACCTGGCCGTGCAGTCGGTACGTTCGGGGGAGACGACGCTCGCCGTCGCCGGCGGTTCCACCGTCAACGGCCACCCCGGCGGCTTCGTCGACTTCTCCCGCCAGAGCGGGCTCTCCGTCGACGGCCGCTGCCGTTCCTTCGCGGCGTCGGCGGGCGGCACCGGCTGGTCCGAGGGCGTCGGGGCTGGTCCTGGTGGAGAAGCTCTCCGAAGCACGCAAGAACGGCCACCGGATCCTCGCGGTCGTCCGCGGCAGCGCCGTGAACCAGGACGGCGCCTCCAACGGCCTCACCGCTCCCAACGGCCCCTCGCAGGAACGCGTCATCCGGCAGGCCCTCAAGAACGCGGCTCTCACGACCGCCGACGTCGACATCGTCGAGGCGCACGGCACCGCCACCACACTCGGCGACCCCATCGAGGCCCAGGCGCTCCTCGCCACCTACGGCAAGGGACGGTCGGCCGAACGCCCCCTGCGCCTCGGCTCGTTCAAGTCCAACATCGGTCACACCGTCGCCGCGGCCGGTGTCGGCGGCGTCATCAAGATGATCCAGGCCATGCGGCACGGGGTCATGCCCAAGACGCTGCATGTGGACGAGCCGACGCCGGTGGTCGACTGGAAGTCCGGCTCGGTCGAGCTGCTCACCGAGGCGTGCCCGTGGCCGGAGCTGGACCGCCCGCGCCGTGCCGCCGTCTCGTCCTTCGGGGTCAGCGGCACCAACGCCCACGTCATCCTGGAGGCGGCGCCCGACAGCGAAACCACCGGGCAGCAGGCCGCGCCGGGCGCGGCCGCCGAGCCAGTGTCTCTTCCCGTCGCGCCGTGGGTACTCTCCGCCAAGTCGCAGCAGGCCCTGCGCGGCCAGGCCGGGCGCCTCGCCTCCCACCTGGAGAAGCACGGAGAACTCGGCCCGCTGGACGTGTCGTTCTCGCTCGCCACCACCCGCGCCGCCCTGTCCGAGCGCGCACTGCTCGTCGCCGGTGACCGTGACGGCTACCTGGCGCAGCTGCACGCCCTGGCCGCCGGCCGGTCCGGTACGGGCATCGTGACCGGCACCGCGGGAACCGCCGGAAAGACCGTGTTCCTCTTTCCCGGGCAAGGTTCGCAGTGGACCGGGATGGCCGTGGAACTGCTCGACACCTCGCCCGTCTTCGCCTCCCGTATCGACGAATGCGCCCAGGCCCTGACCGAGTTCACCGACTGGTCGCTCCACGACGTCCTGCGCGGCACCGAAGGTGCGCCCGACATCGAGCGTGTCGACGTCGTCCAGCCCGTCCTGTGGGCCGTGATGGTGTCGCTCTCCGCGCTGTGGCGGGCCCACGGCGTACATCCGACGGCAGTCGTCGGGCACTCCCAGGGCGAGATCGCGGCGGCGACCGTAGCCGGAATACTCTCCCTCCAGGACGGCGCGCGGGTAGTCGCGCTGCGCAGCCAGGCCATCGGCAGGGTGCTGGCCGGTCTCGGCGGGATGGTGTCGGTCGCACTGCCGGCCGATCAGGTCCGTGAGCGGATCGAGCCGTGGCAGGGCCGGATCCAGCTGGCCGCGGTCAACGGACCGTCCTCCGTGGTCGTGTCCGGCGAGGACGGCCCGCTGGAGGAGTTCCTCACCGCGGCCAAGGCGGACGGGCTGCGAGCGCGCCGCGTACCCGTGGACTACGCATCGCATTCCGCGTACGTCGAGCTGCTCCGCGACGAACTCGGCACGCTGCTCGCCGAGGTGAGCCCGCGAAAGGCAGAGATCCCTCTGCTGTCCACGGTCACCGGCGCATGGGTCGAAGGCCCCGAGCTCGACGCCGGGTACTGGTACAGCAACCTGCGCCGTACCGTCGAACTGGAGCAAGCCACCCGGACCCTCCTCGACCAGGGATACTCCACCTTCATCGAGTCGAGCCCGCATCCGGTGCTGGTGACCGGAGTGCAGGAAACCGTCGACGACTCGCCCCGCGACGCCCTGGTCATCGGCTCGCTGCGCCGTGACGAGGGCGGTCTGGCACGCTTTTGGACCTCGGCGGGCGAAGCGTACGTACGCGGTGTCGCGCCGGACTGGAGCACTGTCTTCGCGGGGACCGGCGCCCGCCGCGTCGACCTGCCGTCCTATGCCTTCCAGCAGGAGCGGTACTGGTACGAGTCCGGGGGCGCCCCCATCGACGCGGCGGGCCTGGGCCTCAGCGCGACCGGCCACCCGCTGCTGGGCGCCGCCGTTGCCGTCGCGGGCCCGGCGCCCGGGGACGGCGCGGTAGTGGCCGCCGCGACGGAGACACTCTTCACCAGCAGGGTCTCGGCGCGTACGCATCCGTGGCTCGCTGATCACACCGTGCACGGCCGCGTCGTGCTGCCGGCCTCGGCCCTGGTGGAACTCGCGGTACGGGCCGGCGACGAGTTCGGCGCCACCGTGCTGGACGACCTCTTGGTCACGGCGCCGAATCTGCCCGCCGCCGGTGGCATCCAGCTCCAGGTCAGCGTGGGCGCCGCGGACGCGGACGGCAGGCGCTCGGTCACGATCCACGGCAGGCCCGACGAAGGAGAGGTCGCCTGGTCGCCGCTGGCGCAGGGCCGGCTCAGCGTGCAAGGCCCCGGCACCTCGTTCGACCTCGGAGTCTGGCCACCGCGGGGAGCGGTCGCCGTCGACCTCGAAGGCGCCTACAAGCGGCTGGCCGGTGCCGGGCTCGGTTACGGCCCGGCCTTCCGGGGCGTGACCGCCGCCTGGCGGCTCGGAGCAGACCTGTTCGCCGAAGTGCGGCTCCCGGACGAGGAGCGGATGTCGGCCACCGAGTTCGTCCTGCACCCGGCGCTGCTCGACGCCGCCCTGCACTCCGTACTCCTCGCTGACGAAGCGAGCGCGGCGCGGGAGGCCACGGACTGGCGAGGTGTGCGCCTGTACGCGACCGGAGCGTCCTCACTCCGCGTACGGCTGACCGTCGCCGACGACGGCGTGGTGTCCGCACAGCTGGCAGATCCGGCGGGGCAGCCGGTCGCGCACATCGCCTCGGTGGGATCGCGCCCGCTCGACGCCGACGCGACGTCAGGGGCACGCGAGCACGACGCGCTGTTCCAGGTGTCCTGGTCACCGGTCGGGTTCCCGGCCACGGGCGCGTCCGTCCACCGTCCCGTCCTGGGCGTGCTCGGCGACGACGACGGTGAGCACGCCGATGTCGCCGCCGTGGCAAAGGCGGCCGAGACGGGCGGTCCGCTCGACGCCGTTCTCGTCCAGTGGCGTACCGAACCCGACAGCGACATGCCCGGCTCGGTACGCAGGACCACACACCGGGCGCTGGCGCTGATGCAGCAGTGGCTGGCCGACGACCGGCTGGCCGACATCCCGCTCGTCTTCGTCACCGCCGGAGCCGTTGCCACGGGTACGGAGGATGTGAGCGACCTCGGGGCCGCCGCCCTGTGGGGTCTGTTGCGCTCGGCCCAGTCGGAGAACCCCGGCCGGATCGTGCTCATCGACACCGACGGCTCCCCCCAGTCGCAGGCTGCGCTACCGGCGGTGCTGGCGCTGGGCGAGGAGCAGTCGGCCGTACGGGAAGGAAAGGCGTTCCGGCCCCGGCTCCAGCGGGTTTCCGGGACAGCGGGCGCGTACCCCGCCGCGTCGTGGAACCCCGAGGGAACGGTCCTGATCACCGGTGGCACAGGCGGACTCGGCGCGTTGTTCGCCCGCCACCTGGCCGGCCGGCACCGGGTGAAGCACCTTCTGCTCACCAGCCGTCGCGGACAACAGGCGGACCGGGCCAATGAGTTGGCGCGAGAACTGACAGCGCTCGGCGCGCGGGTGACCATCGCCGCCGCCGACGCATCCGACCGCGACGCGCTCGCCCGGACCATCGACAGCATCCCGGCTGAGCATCCCCTGACCGGTGTCGTCCACCTCGCGGGTGTCCTGGACGACGGCCTGATCGCCGCGCAGACTCCCGAGCGGCTGGACGCGGTCCTACGGCCGAAGGCGGACGCGGCGTGGCATCTGCACGAGCTCACGCGTGACCTGGATCTGTCGGCGTTCGTACTGTTCTCTTCCCTCGCCGGTGTGATCGGCGGCGCCGGTCAGTCCAACTACGCCGCGGCCAACGCCTTCCTCGACGGCCTCGCCCAGCACCGGGCGGCCCGGGGGCTGCCCGCCGTCTCGGTGGCCTGGGGCCTGTGGGCCCAGACCGGCGGAATGACCGGGAACCTCGACGAAGGGGACCTCCAGCGCATCGCCCGCGCGGGGTTCCGGCCGGTCACGCCGGACCAGGGCGTGGCCATGCTGGACGCCGCGCTCGCCCAGGGGCGTCCCGCGCTGGTCGGCACACCGCTGGATGTCGCGGCTCTGCGCGAGACCCCGGAGCGTGCGCCGCTGCTGCTGACCGGACTCGCCCGTACGCCCGTACGCCGCGTTGCGCTCGGCGCCGCCACGGTCACCGGGTCGCCCGCACGCGCGCTGCTCGGGCTGACGGACGCGCAGCAGCACGCGTATGTGCTCGATGTGGTCAGGGCCGAGGTCGCCGCCGTGCTCGGCCACCCCGATCCCGGCGGCATCGGAGCCGACCAGGCCTTCCCGGGGCTCGGGTTCGACTCGCTGACCGCGGTGGAACTGCGCAACCGGCTGACCACGCTGGCCGGAATCCGGCTGCCCGCCACCCTGGTCTTCGACCACCCGACGCCGGCGGCGCTCGCCGGACACCTGCGTACCGTGCTTCTCGCCACGCTTGGCGACGCGGGCACGGGACGAGGACAGGGACAGGGGGCCGGGCCGTCGGCCGGGGCGTCGGCGGGAGGTGCGGCCACGCCCGGCGTGGACTTCGCCACCGAGATCGTGCTGCCCGAGGACGTGCGCCCGGCGGACGAGGTCGCGCGTAGCGTGAGCGACCCGTCGGAAGTCTTCCTCACCGGTGCCACCGGCTTCCTCGGCGCGTTCCTGCTGCGCGACCTGCTGCGGTCGTCCACGGCCAGGATCCGGGTGCTCGTACGCGGCGCCGACCGGGCCGACGCGCTGGCGCGGCTGCGGGCCAATCTGGAGTGGTACCGCCTCTGGAACGAGGTGGACCAGGACCGTATCGACGTGGTGGTCGGCGACCTGGCACAGCCCCGGCTCGGCCTGGACGAGGAGGAGTTCGACACCCTGTCCCGGACGGTCGATGTCGTCTACCACCCCGGGGCTTCGGTCAACTGGATCCACCCGTACCAGGAACTCAAGGCGGCCAATGTCTCCGGCACCGTGGAGATCCTGCGGCTGGCGGCCCGCCACCGCACGGTACCGGTGCACTACGTGTCGACCACCGGGGTCTTCTCCGGCACGCACGGCGGCGGCGGAGACGCGCTGAAGCCCACGGAGCCGACGGGGCCCGGTGAGGCGCTGCCGACCGGCTATGTGCAGAGCAAGTGGGTGTCGGAGCAGATCATCGACATCGCCCGCGAGCGCGGCCTGCCGGTCTCGGTCTTCCGGGTCGACGTGATCTCCGGTGATCAGGACAACGGTGCCTGCCAGACCCGCGACTTCGTCTGGCTGAGCCTCAAGGGGATCCTGCAGGCCGGTGCGGTCCCCGAGGGCATGGCCGGCCCGCTCCACCTGATGCCCGTCGACTACGTCAGTGCCGCGATCCTCGAGATCTCCCGGAAGGAGGAGGCCGCCGGCCGGACGTTCCACCTCTACAACCCGGACGAACTGACCTTCGCCGAGGCCGCCGAACATCTGCGGTCCTTCGGATACCCGCTGGGCGAACTGCCGTGGGACGCCTGGCTGGAGCGGGTGACGTCCGACCGCGACAACGCGATGGTTCCGCTGCTCGACGCCTTCGAGATGCTGAGCGCGAACAGCGACGGCTTCTATCCGCCGATGGACGTCTCCGACACCCGCGCGGCCCTGGAGGGCACCGGAGTCGAGTGCCCGCCCGTGTCCAAGGCGCTCTTCGCGAAGTACGTCGAATTCTTCGTAGACGCGGGCTATTTCCCCGCCCCATGACCCCCCACTGCCACCCCCCACAAAACAACAACCGAGCAGGACACCAAGAGGGAGCATCGACCGACATGACTGCCACCACCACCGACCTCAGCAATCTGGTCCTCACCGACGACGTGGAGCAGCAGAACCAGGCCTTCATCGACGCCTTCAACTCGGGTGACGGATCCATTTTCGACCAGCTCTACCGCGACGACGCCCTCTCCAACCTCTCGGGCAGCCCGCTGACCGGCGCCGAGCGGACGCAGGGAATCATCGATCTGCTGAAGACGGGACCGACCCTGGATTCCAAGGTTCTGCACAACTACGTCGCCGGCGACGTCTCCCTGGTGATAGTCGAGTTCCACCTCGAGGTCACCGACGAACAGGGCAACCGCCAGAAGATCTCCGGCACCTGCACCGACGTGATGCGCCGCACCGGTGAGAACCGCTGGATCATGGCCATCGACCGTCCGCTCGCCGACGAACTGCCCACGAAGTAACGCCTTCAGGAGAGCGCCACACCTCCGGGTGTGGCGCTCTCCGGCACGGCGGCGAGCTCGGTGTGCGGAGTGCTTTTCTCGTGCCCCTAGGGCGTGTATCGAAAGTGCCTGGTGAGGATGGCGGAGAGCCCATTTGTGATCCAGAATGATTGGATGGTCACGCTTGAGACTCCCCGTTTGATCCTGCGTCGCTGGCGCGAGGAAGACGTTGCGCCCATGGCTGCCGTCAATGCCGACCCCGAGGTCATGCGGTGGATCCGTGACGGCAGCGTCCGTGACGAACAGCAGACTCGCGGCGGGGTCCAGGCATGGGAGAGCGAG
>NZ_JAGGOK010000071.1 GCF_018614615.1 Streptomyces sp. ISL-100
GGCCGCTTGAGGTTCGCCACGAACTTGTAGCGGTCGCCCCGGTACACCGAGCGCACCCACTCCACCGGATCGCCGTTTTTGTCGATCGAGTGCCGGGACAGCATCAGCATCGGCAGGCCCACGTCCGTACCGAGCAGTCCCGCCTCGCGCGGGGTGGCCAGCGACGTCTCGATCGTCTCCTCGGCCTCGGCGAGGCGGACGTCGTACACCTCCGCCAACGCTGTGTAGAGCGAGGTGTACTTGACGAGCGAGCGGCGCAGCGCCGGGAAGCGCTTCGCCGACAGGTGCGTCGTCTCGATGGCCATCGGCTCGCCGCTCGCGAGCCGCAGCCGCTCGATCCGCAGCACCCGGCCGCCCGGCGAGATGTCGAGCAGGCCGGCCAGGGTGTCGTCGGCCGTGACGTAACCGATGTCCAGGAGCTGGGAGGTGGGCTCCAGGCCCTGTGCCCGCATGTCCTCGGTGTACGACGTCAGTTGCAGCGCCTGCGAGACCTTCGGCTTGGCCACGAACGTGCCCTTGCCCTGGATCCGCTCCAGGCGGCCCTCGACGACCAGTTCCTGGAGCGCCTGGCGCACGGTCGTGCGTGACGTGTCGAACTCGGCCGCAAGGGTCCGTTCCGGCGGGACCGGGGTCCCGGGCGGCATGGTCTCCGTCATGTCCAGCAAATGCCGCTTTAGCCGGTAGTACTTGGGCACGCGTGCGGTACGGCCTGCCGCCGCCCCGCCCTCGGTCTCCGTACCGCCCCCGTCCGTGGCCATGATCCGCCTTCCCGACTTCTGTGCTGCTGCCGTCACCGGCTCCTCCGACTGTCGCGGCTCACATGGTGGCACGGCCTCATCACTGGTCGTCGCCCTTGCTCAGGTGTCGGTCCGATAACGGACGCGAGAGCCCTTCTTATACACCCTTGACACCCCTAAAGGTCTAGGCCAAGCTCCCGGTACTGGTCTAAACCATTAAAGACCGGGTCCCAGCCCCACGGGCAATCCCTGCGCAGCGACTTGGTTTCCGAGACGGGTTTCCGAGCCGTGATTCGACGCAACTCCCGGGCGGTGTGGGGATTCTCTTGCATCCCTGAGGAGGGTGGCGTGAAGCGCAAGCTCATCGCGGCAATTGGTGCGACGGCCATGATGGCTTCGGTCGCGGCGTGTGGTTCCGGAGACTCCAACGCTTCCAAGGACCCCAAGGAGCGCAACGAGACGCTCACCGTCTGGCTGATGGTCGACGCTCAGAGCACCTGGCCGGAGCTCGTCAAGGACGTCAACGCCCAGTTCAAGGCGAAGTACCCGAAGGCAAAGGTCAACGTCCAGTACCAGCAGTGGGGCGACAAGGCCAAGAAGCTGGACGCCGCGCTTGCCGGTGACAAGTTCCCGGACGTGGTCGAGCTCGGCAACACCGAGACGATGACGTACATCCTCAACGGCGCTCTCGGCGAGATCGACCCGAAGAAGTACGAGAACTCGGACACCTGGATCAAGGGCCTCAAGGACACCTGTTCCTTCGAGGGCAAGCAGTACTGCGTCCCCTACTACGCGGGTGCGCGCGTCGCGCTCTACAACAAGGACATGTTCAAGGCCGGCACCGGCTCGGACAAGCTCCCCGAGACCGAGGCGGAGCTGACCGAGGCCCTGGACAAGGTCGGCAAGAAGTACGACAAGGACAAGGCGTTCTCGCCGCTCTACCTGCCGGGCCGCTACTGGTACGCCGCCATGTCGTACGTCGCCGCGTACGGCGGCCAGATAGCCAAGTACGACGAGGGCGCCAAGGAGTGGAAGTCCAGCCTCGCCACCCCCGAGGCGCAGAAGGGCATCAAGCACTTCACCGACCTGGTCGAGAAGTACAACAACGGCGACAAGACGAAGGACGAGCAGGACCACGCCAACGTGATGGCCAATGAGAAGACCGCTCTTCTCTACGGCAACGGCTGGGAAGCCGGCAGCGTGATCGACCCCAAGGCACAGGGCAACGCCAAGCTGAAGGACAAGATCGGCGTCGCCGGTATGCCGGGCCCGGACGGCAAGGCACTGCCGTCCTTCATCGGCGGCTCCGACCTCGCCACCATCTCCAAGTCCAAGGTCCAGGACCTCGGCGAGGAGTGGATCTCGATGTTCACGAGCGCGAAGTCGCAGGAGGTCCTCGCCTCCAAGAACATCCTGCCCAACAACACCAAGCAGCTTGAGCCGCTGAAGGCGAAGCCGGAGACCGCTCCGATCGCCAACGCCGTTCCCGACGCCTGGTTCACGCCGATCGCTCCGGGCTGGACCGCCATCGAGAAGAAGGAAATTCTCGAGGTCATGCTGCTCGACATCATCAAGGGCAAGTCGGTCGAGGAGGCCACCGAAAAGGCCGACGCGGAGATCGACAAGCTGATCAACGAAGAGTCCTGAGCCAGCCACCCAGGGTCTCAGAGTTCCTTGATCGCTGACGGGGGCGGCGGTCCCTTCGGGGTCCGCCGCCCCCGTACTCCGGTACCCGGTCCGAACGGAAGGCCAGCACATTGAGTGCCGCCGACATGCTGCAATCCCCCGGGGGGCCACCCCCGGACCCCCGGCCCGACAAGCGGGCAGCAGACCCCCCGGCAACCATGAAGCAGGCCCCGGGACGCAGGCCGCGGAAGGCCGGCGCCCTGCTGCCATACCTCCTCATAGCCCCCGCGTTCGTCGCGATCGCCGCCGTCTTCCTGTGGCCGCTCGTCAAGACGGTGATCATGTCCTTCCAGGACGTGGGCCGCCGCGAGCTGTGGACCGGGGAAGCCGCCCCGTGGGTGGGATTCGACCAGTTCACCGAGATCCTCGGCGACGGCGAGTTCTGGGCCGTCGTCGTACGCACGATCGTCTTCATGGCCGCCTGCGTGGTGGCCACCATGGTGATCGGACTCGGCCTCGCCATGGTCATGCAGCGCATGTCCACCTGGGCACGGCTGATGCTGACGGCCGCGCTCATCGCCGCCTGGTCGATGCCGCTGCTCGTGGCGACCTCGATCTTCCGCTGGTTCGCCGACTCCGACTACGGCGTACTGAACATGGTCCTGAGCAAGTACCTCGGCCTGGACTTCCAGGGCCACAACTGGTTCCTCGACTCCACCCAGGGCTTCACCGTCATCGGCGCGGTCGTGGTCTGGGGCGCCGTCCCCTTCGTCACCATCACGCTGTACGCCGCGCTCACCCAGGTCCCGCAGGAGCTCGAAGAGGCCGCGTCCCTCGACGGCGCCGGCACCGGCGGCGTATTCCGCTACGTCACCTGGCCGGTCATCAAACCGGTCTTCCAGATGGTCGCGACCCTGTCGGTGATCTGGGACTTCAACGTCTTCGGCCAGGTCTTCCTGATCCGCGGCAACAAGCCGGAACCGGAGTACGCGCTCCTCGGCCTCTACTCCTTCGAGAAGGCCTTCGAGTCCAACTCCTTCAGCCAGGGCGCGGCGATCTCCCTCATCACGGTCCTGCTGCTGTCCGGCGTCGCCGTGTACTACCTGCGCCAGCTGCTCAAGATCGGAGAGGTCGAGTGAGCGCCTCCAGCCCCCAGGTGACGCCCCAGGTGACGCCGCAGGTCCTGCGGCCCGACCGCAAGAAGCACCGGACGGTCTTCAACGTCGTGGGGCTGCTGGGCTTCGTGGCCATGGTCTTCCCGGTCTACTGGCTGGTCATCAGCGCACTGCGGCCCAACGCCGAGATCCGCAGTTACGACCAGACCCTGTGGCCCTCGTCGATCACCTTCGACAACTTCCAACGGGCCATCGACATGCCGAACTTCGGCACGGCGATCCAGTCCAGCCTCATCATCTGCGTCACCGCCGTCGTGGGCGCCATGGTGCTCTCCACCATCGCCGCCTTCGCGATCGGCCGCTTCCACTTCTTCGGCCGCAAGGCCTTCATGATGGTGCTGCTGGTCGTACAGCTGCTCCCGCCCACCGCGATGCTCATCCCCATCTACATCCAGCTCAACGACCTGGGCGGGCTGAACGAGTACTGGGGCGTGACGATCATCTACCTCGTCTCCACGCTGCCGTTCGCGACGTGGATGATCCGCGGCTTCGTCATCAACATCCCCAAGGAGCTGGAGGAGTCCGCGATGGTGGACGGCTGCAGCAGGATGGGCGCCTTCTGGCGCGTCATCTTCCCGCTGCTCGCCCCCGGCCTCGCCGCCGCCTCGATCTTTTCGCTGATCAACGCCTGGAACGAGTACCTCCTCGCGTACGTCGTTCTCCAGGACAACGACAAGTACACCCTCAACGTGTGGCTGATGAACTTCACCACCTCACGCGGTGTGGACTACGGCGCCCTGATGGCCGCCTCGACGCTCATCGCCATCCCGGTCGTCGTCTTCTTCATGATCGTCCAGAAGAAGATGGCCTCGGGTCTCACCTCCGGCGCAGTGAAGGGTTAACGCCTCCCATGACGACCTTCGCACCTGGCACTGACACGCTGACGCGCGACGCGCTCGCCGTCCTCCAGCCCGGCTTCCTCGGCACCGCGGCCCCCGACTGGCTGCTGCGCCGTGTCGGCGAGGGCCTGACCTCCGTCGGCCTGTTCGGCCGCAACATCGCGTCCCCGGCGCAACTGGCCGCACTCACCGCGCAGTTGCGCGCCGAGCGGGACGACGTGCTCGTCGCGATCGACGAGGAGGGCGGTGACGTCACCCGCCTGGAGGTCCAGCACGGCTCCTCGTTCCCCGGCAACCTCGCGCTCGGCGCCGTCGACGACACCGGCCTCACCCGGGACGTCGCCCGCGAACTCGGCCGCAGACTGGCCGAATGCGGCGTCAACCTCAACTGGGCGCCGTCCGCCGACGTCAACTCCAACCCGGGCAATCCAGTCATCGGCGTACGTTCCTTCGGCGCCGACCCGCAGCTCGTGGCCCGGCACACGGCGGCGTACGTCGAAGGACTCCAGGCCTCCGGTGTCGCCGCGTGCACCAAGCACTTCCCGGGCCACGGCGACACCGCCGTCGACTCGCACCACGCACTGCCCGCCATCGACGTGGACTTGGACACACTGCACGCCCGTGAGCTGGTGCCTTTCCGGGCGGCCATCGCCGCGGGCTCCAAATCTGTCATGAGCGCGCATATCCTGCTCCCTGCGCTCGATCCGGCCCGTCCAGCCACTCTGAGCCCGCGGATCCTCACTGGTCTGCTGCGCGAGGAGCTCGGCTACGACGGGCTGATCATCACGGACGGCATGGAGATGCAGGCGATCTCCGCGACGTACGGAATCGAGCTCGGCAGCGTCATGGCGATCGCCGCCGGCGCCGACGCGATCTGCGTCGGCGGCGGACTGGCGGACGACGAGACCGTGCTGCGGCTGCGCGACGCGCTCGTCGCGGCCGTGCGGGACGGCGTACTGCCGGAGGAGCGACTGGCCGACGCGGCCGCGCGCGTGCGCGCGCTCGCGAGCTGGACGCGGGAGACCAGGGGGGCCCGGGGGGCCCCGGGGCCGGGCGCGGCTTCACAGGAGGGGACCGCGCCCGGCGCCGGCACGGGCCTTCGCGCCGACGTCGGCCTGGTGGCCGCGCGGCGGGCGCTGCGGATCACGCGGGCCGCCGGGTTCGAGCCCGTCACTTGTGCCCCGTACGTCGCTGCCTTTACCCCGGTCGCGAACATCGCCGTCGGTCACGAGACGCCGTGGGGTGTGGCCGCTGAGCTGGCGCGCCTGCTGCCGGGCACCGCGACGGACACGTACAGCAGCGGCGACTTCACGCCGGAGCAGGTGATCCGGGCCGCCGGGGAGCGCCGGATCGTCGCGGTCGTACGCGATGTCCACCGCCACCCGTGGATGGCGGTGGCGCTGGAGGCGCTGACCGCCGCCAGGCCCGGCACGGTCGTGGTGGAGATGGGCGTGCCGCAGGCGCAGCCGCGCGGCGGCCTGTACATCGCGACGCACGGCGCCGCGCGGGTGTGCGGTCTGGCTGCGGCCGAGGTCATCGCGGGCGTCTGACATACGCAAAGTGCCGGGGTCCCCCCAGTGGGCCCCGGCACTTTCCGTATGTCCGGCAGTTTTTACAGACCCTGCCAGGCCGGCTTGGCCGCGTACGTGGCACGGAAGTAGTCCGCGAGCTTCAGCTTGGACGCCGCCGCCTCGTCGACGACCACCGTCGCGTGCGGGTGCAGCTGGAGCGCGGAGCCCGGAACCAGTGCGGCGACCGGCCCCTCGACGGTCTGCGCCACGGCCTCGGCCTTGCCCTCGCCGGTGGCCAGCAGCACCAGGTGGCGGGCCTCCAGGATGGTGCCGATGCCCTGGGTGATGACGTGGTGGGGCACCTGGTCGATGTCGTTGTCGAAGAAACGCGCGTTGTCGACGCGGGTCTGCTCGGTCAGCGTCTTGATCCGGGTGCGGGAAGCGAGCGAGGAGCACGGCTCGTTGAAGCCTATGTGCCCGTCGGTGCCGATGCCGAGCAGCTGGAGGTCCACGCCGCCGGCCCTGCTGAGCGCGCGGTCGTACGCCGCGCACGCGCCCTCGATGTCCTCGGCGGTCCCGTCGGGGCCCATGAAGGACGCCTCGGTCAGACCGAGCGGCTCGACCACCTCGCGCAGTACGACGGAGCGGTACGACTCGGGGTGCCCCAGGGGCAGGCCGACGTACTCGTCGAGCTGGCAGATCCGGGCGCGCGACGCGTCGACTTCGCCCGCGCGGACCTTGGCCGTCAGGGCCTCGTAGATGGGCAGCGGGGACGAACCGGTGGCCACGCCGAGCAGCGCGTCGGGCTTGTGGCTCAGCAGCCGTCCGATGGCCGCCGCGATGAGCTCGCCGCCCGTTTTGGCGTCCGGAACGATGACAACTTCCACGCTGAGCCTGCCGATCTGAGAGGGGGACCGTATTGTGGTATAGACCAATCTAGCAGAGGCTGCGCCGTGTGCCCGGGGGTCTTCGCCAAGTGGATGCCCGTATTTCCATGGTCGGCCGAGACCCGCCGGTAGTCACCTTTTGCTTACGGCCCCTTCCCTCTGCACGACGCCGGAGGTTGAATCGGCCCTGCGCGATCAGCGCAATGCCAACCTCGCCGCGATCGAGGCCCTCATCCCGGCGGACATCGACGCGGGTGAACTGCCGCGGACCGCCGACGCCCGCGCCCTCGCGCGCTTCAGTGGCGCCGTGTTTCAGGGAATGTCACAGCAGGCCCGCGACGGCGCGACGAGGCAGGAGCTGGAGGCGGTCGCCGGGCACGCGATGCGTGCCTGGTCGGCCGTGGCGGCAACTGAGGGTTAATCTGACTGGGCACGCCATAGACATAAGGTAATGGTCTAGTCCACAATGAACAGGTAAAGCCTCCTCCCTCCCCGCACAGGAGGGTGGAACGAGGCACCGGCGCTCTCTGCCCTGACTGCGTCGTGGCCTCTGACGGCCGCGCGGGACCGCACATCCGTCGCACGGCCGGAGCAGCTCCGGGCTGCGGTGCCAGGAGGGCTGAGGGTCCCTCCCAGGCGCCGCGGCCATGGGGTTGCCGGAGCGAAGGTACGCTCGCACATGTGCCCTCCATGAACGACCTCGTCCGCCAGCACACCGCTCTGAGTGAAACCGACCTCGAGTGGCTTCACCTGCTGGTCTCGGAGTGGCAACTGCTCTCCGACCTCTCCTTCGCCGACCTCGTCCTGTGGGTTCCCACCCTCGACGGGACCCGCTATGTCTCCGTCGCGCAGATGCGGCCCAACACCGGCCCCACCTCCTACCAGGACGACATGGTCGGCCACCTCGTCCCACGCGGCCGCCGCCCCCTCCTCGACGCCGCCCTCGATGAAGGCCGGATCGTGCGCGAGGGTGACCCGGAGTGGCGGGAGGAGGTCCCGGTCCGGGTCGAGTCGATCCCCGTACGCCGCGAAGGCCGCGTCCTGGGGGTGATCGCGCGCAATACGAACCTGCTGACCGTACGCACCCCCAGCCGCCTGGAGCTGACGTACCTCCAGAGCGCCTCCGACCTGGCCCAGATGATCGCCGCCGGGTCCTTCCCCTTCCCCGCCCAGCAGGTCGACATGGACGCCTCGCCGCGCGCCGGCGACGGGCTGATCCGGCTCGACGCGGACGGCATCGTCCAGTACGCGTCGCCGAACGCCCTCTCCGCGTACCACCGGCTCGGCCTCGCCTCCGACCTCGTCGGCCACCACCTCGGCCAGGCCACGGCCGAACTCGCCCCGTCCCGTGGTCCGGTGGACGAAGCCCTGGTCAAACTGGCCAGCGGCTACGCCCCGCGCGAGACCGAGGTCGAGGGGAACAGCGGGGTCATCCAGCTGCGCGCGATCCCGCTGAAGCCCAAGGGGACCCGGATCGGCTCGCTCGTACTGTGCCGGGACGTCACGGAACTGCGCCGCCGTGAGCGGGAGTTGATCACCAAGGACGCGACCATCCGGGAAATCCACCACCGGGTGAAGAACAACCTCCAGACGGTCGCGGCCCTGTTGCGGCTCCAGGCCCGCCGGATGGACTCGGAGCAGGGCCGCGAGGCGCTCAACGAGGCCGTGCGCCGCGTCGGGTCGATCGCGATCGTCCACGAGACGCTGTCGCAGAACCTCGACGAGCGCGTCGAGTTCGACGAGATCGCCGACCGGGTGATCGCGATGGTCGCCGAGATCTCGCCGGGCAAGGTCAACTGCCGCCGTACGGGCCGCTTCGGCATACTCGACGCCGAGGTCGCGACGCCGCTGGCGATGGTCCTCACCGAAGTGATGCAGAACGCACTGGAGCACGCCTTCGCGCCGGCCGAGCACGGCTCGGTCGAGGTGGCCGCGGTGCGCGGCGGCGACCGCAAGGACGCCCGGCTGCTGATCACTGTCCAGGACGACGGCCGCGGACTGCCCGAGGGATTCGACCCGAAGCGCACCGGCAATCTGGGGCTGCAGATCGTACGGACGCTGGTGGAAGGCGAGTTGGGCGGGACCTTCGACATGGTGCCCGGTGCCGAGCGCGGCACGCGGGTCGTTCTCGACGTTCCCGTACGCGCCGACAAGTAACACCGGACCGGGGGCGGAAAAGCGGCGAGCCCCGGACCGAGGGTACGGTCCGGGGCTCAAAGCTCACGTTGCTATGCGCATCGGGGGTACTGCGCGCTGCGGCTCGGGGGCGGGTGGTGCGTACACGCTGTACGCGCCGCCAAGCTCAGGCTCGTGCGGGGTGGTGGTTCAGGCGGTCGCGTTACGCGCCCGGTTGCGGGCGGCGCGGCGCTTCATCGCGCGGCGCTCGTCCTCGCTGAGGCCACCCCAGACGCCGGAGTCCTGGCCGGACTCGAGCGCCCACTGCAGGCACTGCTCCATGACGGGGCAGCGGCGGCAGACGGCCTTGGCTTCCTCGATCTGCAGCAGCGCAGGACCGGTGTTGCCGATGGGGAAGAACAGCTCCGGGTCTTCCTCACGACAAACGGCGTTGTGACGCCAGTCCATGGCTGCTACCTCTCCTTGGTATTACAAGCACGTTGCTTGTGAATGTGAACGCTTTCACGAATCCCCCCGCAAGTGAAGGGCCGACTGCCAGTCGCCTGGTGTGGGTCCTGTGTGTGAGGAGGGGTTCTGGCTTTCAGCGGAGGCTGGTGTTGCGGGCCGTCCCGATCGCCATGTAGAGATTCGCAAACCTCGGCAGCGGATACAACCCCTTCCGGAAAGTTTTTTTTGATTCCTCGGTGTCGGGTAGGTCACAGCCGTACTTCTATGGGGTGTAACCCAGCCCGTACGTTCGAGTTAAAGGACTTTCGCGCGTTCCGCTCACACAATCACACGCAGTGCACGGCGAACGCCTGTGAACGTCACGCTCGTGCGCAGTCCTAGGTGGTCACCGTCCATCTGGAAGGGGAGCGGGGCCTTCGAATGCAAGGTGAAGTCGGTCAGGTCGTGCAATGTCACCGCATGTTTACCGTGCGGCCCGCGCTCGGGCGTCGAGGTCAGCAACTGGGTCGCGTAACGGGCTACGGCGGGAGTGGACAACTTACTCAGACCGAGCACGTCCAGGGCCTTGTCGAAGGAGGCCTCGGGGGACGCGTACATCGGACGATTGCCCAGGTAGGTCCAGGGAGAGGTGTTACAGACTATGGACAGCACAAGATCTTCGACCGGGTCGTGACCGGGGCGCTCCAAGGTGATCAATCCCTGGCGGCGGTGCGGTTCGGTCAGGAATTGGCGTACCACCTGGCGCACATAAAGGGCGTGCGTCGAACGCTTTCCGCGCTCCCTGTGCTGTTCGACTCTTCCGATCACTCCGGCGTCGAAGCCGAAGCCCGCGCAGAACGTGAACCAGCGGGCCGGAACTGATTCGTCCTCCGTGCCCGGGGTACCCGCGGCCAGGCCGAGACCCACCGTGCGCTCACTGCGGGTGCGCAGAGCGTCCAGGATCGCGCCGGTCGCCTCGACCGCGTCGTTCGGGATGCCCAGCGCGCGCGCGAAGACGTTCGTGGAGCCGCCCGGGACGACGGCGAGGCGCGGAAGCCTGTCCGGATCAGGGCCCTCGTGCAGGAGACCGTTGACGACCTCGTTCACGGTCCCGTCGCCACCGAGCGCGACCACGAGCTCTATGTCCTTGCTCTCCGCGGCCCGCCGGCCCAGGTCGCGGGCGTGACCGCGGTACTCGGTGGTCACGACCTCCAGCTTCATCTCGCTGGCGAGCGCGTGGATCAGGACATCGCGGGTGCGTGCGCTGGTGGTGGTAGCTGCCGGATTGACCACGAGGAGTGCACGCATGAGCGCCAGACTACCCAGTAGGGAGTACGTGGCCCAGACCTGGTCCGCGGAGGCAGGCCGTTACGCTGCTGGGGTGAGCAATGAGCAGACTCCCGAATCCGCCGCCGAACCCCGCCCCAGCCGGCTGACCGCCGCCGCCGGTCTCGCCGCGCTGGAGGGCCTGGCCCTGGTCGCAGGTGGCGCGTACATGCTCGTCATGGGGCTGCTCGGCAGCCCCGACAAGCCCGAGCAGGCGGAAATGGGCGGCGTGACACTGATCGCCCTGGCGCTGCTGCCGCTGCTGGCCGCGCGCGGGCTGCTCAAGTGTCGCGCGTGGAGCCGCGGGCCCGCGATCATCACGCAGATCATGGCGCTGCCGGTGGCCTGGACCCTGCTGAACTCCGAGGGCTCGCTGCTGATCCCGGCCGGCATCGCCCTCGCGGCCGTGGCCGTGGCGGCGCTGGTCCTGCTGATCAACCCCGAGACGAACCGGGCGCTGGGCATCCGCGGTCCCCGCGACGCGTAACGCCGCAGGGACAGCCGCAGGGACGTACGGAGCGTACGGGCTACTCCTCGACCAGAAGCTTTTCGCGGAGCTGAGCCAGCGTGCGCGCCAGCAGCCGGGAGACGTGCATCTGGGAGATGCCGACCTCCTGCGCGATCTGCGACTGCGTCATGTTCCCGAAGAAGCGCAGCAGCAGGATTCGCTTCTCGCGCGGCGGGAGGTCCTCCAGGAGCGGCTTCAGCGACTCCCGGTACTCCACACCCTCCAGCGCCTCGTCCTCGGAGCCCAGCGTGTCCGCGACCGCCGGCGACTCGTCGTCGGTGTCCGGCACGTCCAGCGACAGCGTGCTGTACGCGTTGGCGGACTCCAGGCCCTCCAGGACCTCTTCCTCCGAGATGGCCAGGCGCTCCGCCAGCTCGTGCACGGTCGGGGACCGGCCGTGCTGCTGGGAAAGCTCCGCGGTGGCCGTCGTCAGCGACAGCCGCAGCTCCTGGAGGCGCCGGGGCACCCGGACCGCCCACCCCTTGTCGCGGAAGTGCCGCTTGATCTCACCGACGACCGTCGGGGTGGCGTACGTCGAGAACTCGACGCCGCGCTCCGGGTCGAACCGGTCCACCGACTTGATCAGACCGATCGTGGCGACCTGGGTGAGGTCGTCGAGCGGCTCGCCACGGTTGCGGAAGCGACGCGCCAGGTGCTCGACCAGCGGCAGGTGCATGCGCACCAGCCGGTTGCGCAGCTCCGCCTTCTCGGCCGATCCGTCCGGCAGCTTGCGCAGCTCGATGAACATCGAGCGCGCATGACTGCGGTCGTGCGGATCGTGGCGTCCGCGCTCCGCGTGCTCCATGGAGTGCTGCCCGTGCTCGCTCATATGGCCCGCCCGCTCTGCCTGCTCCGCCGCCGCCGTCCCTACCAGGCCCCCCACCTCCGCCGGCCCGTCGACAGGTTCATCGACCGGGTGGGGTCGGGCCTGCTGCTCCGGGATGCCCGCGGGGGCGGGCGTCGCCGGCCCGGCCGGCTCGGCCGGTACCGCGCGCCCTCCTGCGGGCGTCTGTGGGCTGAGCTCCTCGTTACGCACCGGCCCGTCCCCGTTCCTCACGCCGGCCCGGGTCCCGCGCCGCGCTGTTTGTACAGGCTGATGGTGACCGTACGGTCCTCGGCGACCGTGGAGTCGACCTTGCCCGCGAGTGCCGAGAGCACCGTCCAGGCGAAGGTGTCGCGCTCCGGTGCGCGTCCGTCGGTGGTGGGGGCCGAGACCGTGACGTCGAGTGCATCTTCGACGAGCCGGAAGACGCAGCTGAGGACGGAACCGGGCACGGCCTGCTGGAGCAGGATCGCGCAGGCCTCGTCGACTGCGATGCGCAGATCCTCGATCTCGTCGAGGGTGAAGTCCAAGCGCGCCGCGAGTCCGGCCGTGGCCGTACGCAGCACGGACAGGTAGGCACCTGCAGCGGGCAGCCGGACTTCCACGAAGTCCTGGGTCCCGGGCTCGCCTGCGATCTGGGACACCCTCACCTCCAAGGTGGCACAAGCTCTTTCGGGGGACCGGGAGGGAGCATCCCCCCGGAGCCACGCGGTACGTCGTTCGCCGGTGACGCTATCGCGATCCATTCTGCCCTGTCGCCCGGGCCCCACCCGGGACTGTCACTCATGGTAAGCACATGAGTACGCACAGTGGCTAGGGGTCTGCGGCGCCCAATTGGAAACTACCGGCGCCGGGTTGACGTACCCACGCGTCAGACGATCGAACCGTCCACATAGCACCAGCGCCAGTTCTCGCCCGGCTCGAAGCTCCGCACGACCGGATGGCCCTCCCCCCTGGAGTGCGCGGACGCGTGCCGGTGCGGCGACGAGTCGCAGCAGCCCACGTGCCCGCATCCCAGGCACAGCCGCGGCTCGGCCTTGGGGCGTTTGGCTCACAAGCACGTTTGGTAGTTTGTGAGGCGTGAAGGCCGAGCAGGTGAAGCGGGCGTTCAAGTACCGCTTCCACCCCACGAACGAGCAGGCAGCGGAGCTGTCGCGCACGTTCGGGTGTGTTCGCAAGGTCTACAACCTGGCGCTGGAAGCCCGTACGCTGGCGTGGTACAAGCGCCGGGAGCGCATCAACTACAACGCCACCTCGGCGATGCTCACGCAGTGGAAGAAAACTCAGGAACTTGGCTTCCTGTCCCAGGTGTCGTCGGTGCCGTTGCAGCAGGCTCTGCGCCATCTGCAAGGCGCGTTCTCGAACTTCTTCGAGGGCCGGGCGAAGTATCCCCGGTTCAAGTCGAAGAAGAAGACCCGAAGGTCGGCTGAGTACACTCGTTCCGCGTTCACGTACCGCAGCGGTGCGCTGACGCTGGCGAAGATGAAGGACCCGCTGGACATTGTGTGGTCCCGCCCTCTCCCCGAGGGTGTTGAGCCGTCTACGGTGACCGTGTCCCAGGACAGTGCGGGCCGCTGGTTCGTGTCCATCCTGTGCGCGGACGCGTCCGTCAAGCCCCTGCCGACGCTGGATACGGCGGTCGGGATCGACGCCGGTATCACCAGCCTGGTGACGCTGTCCACCGGGGAGAAGATCACCAACCCCCGGCATGAACGCCGGGACCGCGCACGCTTGGCCAAGGCCCAGCGGGCCGTGGCAAAGAAGGAGAAGGGCTCCCGCAACCGGGACAAGGCCCGCATCAAGGTCGCCAAGATCCACGCCCGGATCGCCGACCGGCGCCGGGACTTCCTGCATCAGCTGAGCACTCGGCTCGTTCGTGAGAACCAAACGATCGTGATCGAGGACCTGACCGTCCGCAACATGGTCAAGAACAAGACTCTGGCCCGTGCCATCTCGGACGCGGCCTGGACCGACATGCGCTCCATGCTGGAGTACAAGTGCGCCTGGTACGGCAGGAGCCTGGTCACCATCGACCGCTGGTTCCCCTCCACCAAACTCTGCTCCGCATGCGGCACCATCCGAGAGAAACTGCCGTTGAACGTCCGCCAGTGGACGTGCGAGTGCGGCACCACACATGACCGCGACATCAACGCGGCACGCAACATTCTGGCCGCCGGACTGGCGGTTACAGCCTGTGGAGCGGGTGTAAGACCTCAACGGGAGTTCTCCCGGACGGGGCAACTCGCTGCGAAGCAGGAAACCCTCACTGCGAAGTGAGGAACCCCCCTCGTTCACGAGGGGGAGGATGTCAAGATGGCCAGGTTACGAGGCGGGGCGGGCGGGCGGCGGGGGCGGCGCGGCTGGAGGAGCTGCTGGCCGATCCCAGGAACGCACTGCCGCAGCCGCTCGCGGACCGGCTTCGGACCGTTCTGGAGAGGCGCCGAAACGCCGTGTGGGAACGGCTGGGTGCGGTGAACGAGGAGACCGGGGAATCGGCGGACGACACGTACCGGCGGCTCGCGGGGGAGATGATCGCCGCGGAACGGTCGGTCTTCGTGGAACTGCGGGACCAGCGGCGCATCGACGACGAGATGCTGCGCAGCCTGATGCGCAGGCTGGACCTGGAGGAGGCGGCGGCCTACCGGGCGGAGCCCGGCTGACCCGTGATCACTGCTGCGACGGTGGTGCCGGGCGGGAAGGCGCCGTCGGTGGCGAGGGTGGTCAGCCCGTACAGCATCTTGGCGACGTAGAGCCGCTCCACGGGCAGCCCGTGCCGGTCCTCGAAGTCCGCGGCGAATGCCTCGAGTTCCGGGGTGGTACGGGCGTATCCGCCGCAGTGGAAGCGGTCGTCCAGGGTCCAGGCGCCGACGGGGGCGCCGAAGGCGGCGTGCTGGAGCGCCCGTATCTCGTCACCGAGGAAGCCGCCCTTCAGCACCGGGAACCCGATGACGCGCTGCCCGGCCCCCAGGCCCGCCGCGAGCCCGGCGACAGTCCCGCCGGTCCCGGCGGCGACCCCGACGACATCGGCGACCCCGCGCAGCTCGCGCCCGAGCGCGACGCACCCCTGCACGGCGAGGGCGTTACTGCCCCCTTCGGGGACGACGTAGATGTCCCCCACCTCGCCCCTTCCCGCTGTGACATTTTGCGGCTCTGCCGCGTGGGGGCGCTGCCCCAGGCCCCACTCCTGAGCGGCAAATCCAGCCCGTCCAGGGGGTCCCTCCCATGCCCTTAAGGCTATGGGGGAGTTTGAGGACACGCCCGTAGGGCGTCCGTGTTGTCTGGGGGCTGGGGCTTGCCCCAGTTCGGGAAGGGGCGGGGTGGGGAAAAGACCCCGCGCAGCGGCAGCACTGGCCTGCGCCACGATCTCGGCCAGCACCTCCGGTTCCGCCTTCGCCCGGTACGTCGCCCGGTCCACGAAGTGCAGCCGCATGCCGTCCGCCACGCAGCGGGCGAGCGAGGGATTCAGGGGCCGGCCAGCCAGCTCGTCGCCCCGTACGACGCCGATCGTCGGGAAGCCCAGCAGCCGCCCGGCCGCAGCCGTAGCCCGCAGATGGTTCGAGTACGCGCCACCGAACGTCAGCACCGTACGCCCCGCCGCCGCCCACAGGTTCAGCTCCAGCTTGCGCCATTTGTTGCCCGGCAGGTCCGGGTGGATCAGATCGTCGCGCTTGAGCAGCAGCCGTACGCCGCGACGGGTGAAGCGCTCGTCCTCGGCCTGCCACAGCGGCGACGGCAGCCGCGGCCGCAGGCGGGAGAGGTCGAGCGCTTCGGGGGTCATGCATTTATTGTCGACGCAGGCGTCACTTCAGGCGTTCGTGGATACGCGCGCGCATCGCGTTCATCGAGAAGCCACGGGGGTCTATCTTCCCCGGCTGCCATTCGAGGTGGCCGATCACGGAACGCGAGTTCCACCCGTGGTGCCGGCAGACCGCGGCCGCCGCCCGCTCGATCGCTTCGAGCTGCGCCTCGGGCCACGGGTCCTCGCCGTCGCCGAGATTCTCGCACTCGAAGCCGTAGAAGTGCCGGTTTCCGTCAGTGTTGGATTCGTTGTCGGGCGGCAGCGCCCTCTCCGCGATGACGGCGCGCAGTACGTCGTCGTCGCCCAGCCCCGCGTGGTTGGCGCGGCCGTACCCGACCAGATGGATGGAGCCGCTCTTGGCGATCACGCCGTGGCAGAGCGGACCGGGGAGTCCCGGATAGCCGTCGCGGCAGATACGGACGGTTTTGGAGGTGCCAGAGGTGACGGTGTGGTGGATCATCACGCCGTGCACAGGGCCCCAGGGGCCCTTGTGGTTGCGGTTGTGCGTACGCCAGTCGCCGACCTGGACGACTTTGATGCCCTCGTCTCTCAGTACGTCGAGGAATCTGCTCGCGGACATGGGTGAGGCCATGGCCGCCTCCTTAGGTGAGTCGCGCATCATCTCGTACCGCTGCTTGTACCCGAACTCCGCTGCCACGACCACCTGTTCGGGTCGCGTGCGAGCCGATTCGGTCATCTTCCGCGCCGGCCCGTGGCCCTGAGGCCGTGCGACATGCCCCGCCTCCGGTGATCTAGTCACACTCGTTTGTGTAATGGCGCCCCGGCTCCCCCGACTGCAAGGGTTTTGACGCAAGGCAGCACATGATCGAGAGGGAGTCAGATGTCGGTCGAGGCAGGTTCCGAGATCCGCGAAGAACAGGCACAACCGCAGCAGAGTCTCGGTACGGCCGCCGCGCGGAACTTGGCCACCACCACCAAGTCCGCCCCGCAGATGCAGGAGATCACCTCGCGGTGGCTGCTGCGGATGCTGCCGTGGGTCCAGGTCCAGGGCGGTACGTACCGGGTGAACCGCCGACTCAGTTACTCCGTGGGCGACGGGCGCGTGACGTTCGTACAGACCGGGGAGCGCGTCCAGGTCATCCCCAACGAGCTGTGCGAACTGCCCGCGCTGCGCACCTTCGGCGACGACGCTGTCCTCAGCGAGCTGGCGCAGCGCTGCGCCCAGCGGGAGTACGCGGCCGGTGAAGTGCTGGCAACCGCTGGGGACGCTGCCGAAACGGTCTTCCTCCTGGCCCACGGCCGGATCGAGAAGGTCGGCGACGGCCCGTACGACGACGAGGCGGTGCTCGGCGTCCTCGCCGACGGGGCGTACCTCGGCGACCAGGCCCTCGTCGAGGAGAACGGCACCTGGGGGTACACGGCCCGCGCGCAGACCGCGTGCACCGTGCTGACCCTGTCGCGGCAGGACGTGCTGACGCTCGCCGACCGGGCGGAGTCGCTGCGCGACCACCTCGCGCGCGTACGTTCGCTGCCCCGCCAGCGCACCAACAAATACGGCGAGGCGCCCATCGACCTGTCCGCGGGCCACGTCGGCGAGGCCGTCGTCCCGCACACGTACGTCGACTACGACGCGGCGCCGCGCGAGTACGAGCTGAGCGTCGCGCAGACCGTGCTGAAGGTCCACAGCCGGGTGGCGGATCTCTACAACCAGCCAATGAACCAGACCGAGCAGCAGTTGCGGCTCACCGTCGAGGCGCTGCGCGAGCGCCAGGAGGACGAGCTCATCAACCACCGCGAGTTCGGGCTGCTCAACAACTGCGACTACGGGCAGCGCTTCCAGCCGCACGACGGTGTGCCCAGCCCCGACGACATGGACGAGCTGCTGTCGCGGCGGCGCGGCTCCAAGCTCTTCCTCGCTCACCCGCGCGCCATCTCCGCCTTCGGGCGCGAGTGCAACAAGCGGGGTCTGTACCCGGAGAGCATCGAGATCGGCGGCAGCCGGGTGCCTTCCTGGCGCGGTGTCCCGATCTTCCCGTGCAACAAGATCCCGGTGAGTGACGCCCGTACGACCTCGATCATCTGCATGCGTACGGGCGAGGCCGAGCAGGGCGTCGTCGGGCTCCAGCAGAGCGGCATCCCGGACGAGATCGAGCCGAGCCTGTCGGTGCGCTTCATGGGCATCGACGAGCAGGCGATCATCCGCTACCTGGTCACGGCGTACTACTCGGCGGCTGTGCTGGTGCCGGACGCGCTCGGTGTCCTGGAGAACGTCGAGATCGGCAGGTGGCGCTGAGCTGCCGGGCTCTCGCCAGGCGGGTCCGTGCCCCCGGCCGGAGGGCACCGTGCAAGCACAACCCTGGAGGAAGCGACCGTGACCATGACCAGAGCGGAAGCGGCCGCCACCGAGGGACACGAGGCGGTGGACCTCCTCGAACGGACCCGCAGCGTCGTCAACCCCCAACTGCGCACGGGCGTGGAGAGCCTGCCGGGGGCCATGCGGCGGATCGCGATGTACCACTTCGGCTGGGAACAGGCCGACGGCACCGCGGCCGCAGGACATGCGGGCAAGGCGATCAGGCCCGCCCTCGTCCTGGCCGCCACCCAGGCGCTCGGCGGGGACCCGGGCCTGGCTGTACGGGCGGCGGCCGCCGTGGAGCTCACGCACAATTTCACCCTGCTCCACGACGACGTCATCGACGAGGACGCGACCCGCAGGAACCGGCCCACCGCATGGGCGGTCTTCGGCGTACCGGACGCGATCGTCGCCGGGGACGCGATGTGCGCCCTCGCGCTGCGGCTGCTCGCCGAGGATCCGCACCCGGCAGCGGCCCGGGCGTCGGCGCGGCTCGCCGCCTGTGTCATCGAGCTGTGCGCGGGACAGCAGGCCGACTGTGAATTCGAACGGCGGGGGCCGCAGGAGGTGTCGCTGGACGAGTGTCTGACCATGGCCGAGGCCAAGACCGGAGCCCTGCTCGGGTGCGCGTGCGCGCTCGGCGCGCTCTACGCGGGCGCGGACGACGAGGAGGTCGCGGCCATGGACGCCTTCGGGAGGGAGGCCGGCCTGGCCTTCCAGCTCATCGACGACCTGATCGGGATCTGGGGCGACCCTTCCCACACGGGCAAACCGGCGGGCGCCGACCTGGCGGCCCACAAGAAGTCCCTCCCGGTGGTGGCGGCGCTGAGCTCGGACACCGAGGCCGCGGCCGAGCTCGCCGGCCTGTATGCGGGACCGCTGGACGGGGCCGCCGTGCACCGCGCGGCCGACGCCGTCGACCGGGCGGGCGGCAGGGACTGGGCGCAGGGGCACGCGGCGGACCGGATGGCCCGGGCCGTGCACCATCTGTCGCGGGCGGTGCCCGACCTGGGGGCGGCGGGGGACCTGCTCTCGCTCGCCGAGTTCGTCACCCGCAGAACACGCTGACCGGGGGAGCTGATGACGGCGGGCGCCCGGGAAAATCCGGGCGCCCGCCGACTCGCGTGGGGTCAACTCTAGGATCGATCACGTCAGTTCGGATGACAGATCCTGATCCTGGAGAGAAGAGGCCGGACCGTGGGCGTGGAGATACGACAGGCGGGGGAGAGCGATCGCGAGGCGCTCGTACGGCTGCTGGACGCGGCGTTCATGGACGACCCGGTGAGCAGCTGGGTCTTCCCCGACCGGGCCCACCGCGCCCGCGTGCACGGCACATTCCTCGGCGTCTTCCTCGACGTGGCCCTGAGCGAGGGACGGGTCGACGTAACCGAGGACGGATCGGCCACGGCCCTGTGGCTCCAGGTGCCGGCCGGGCTGCCGGAGGAGGAGGACGACACGCCGGCACGGATGAGGGAGACCGCCGATCCGGACAACGAACGCGCGGAGCTCGTCGGCCGGCTGACGGGCGAAGCGCATCCGCACGACCGGGCTCATGAGTATCTGCTGCTCATCGCCGTCTCCCCGGACCGCCAGGGCGAGGGGCTCGGCACGGCGCTGATCCAGCCGGTCCTCGACCGCTGCGACCGCGACGGCGTACCCGCCTACCTGGAGGCGAGCAGCGCGCGCAGCAGCAAGCTGTACGAGCGGCTCGGGTTTGCTTTCACCGGCCGTACGGTCGATCTGCCCGACGGGCCCCACATGTGGCCCATGTGGCGCGAGCCGAGTCTCATGCAGGCGGCAGCGAACGGCTGACCATCTTCTCGACCAGTGCGCCCAGTTCGTCCTCCGGGAGGATCCCGGGCAGGGTGAGGACTTCGAGCAGCAGGCCCGTCATGGCGAGATACAGCACCAGCACGTCGTCGGCTTCGCCCGGCAGTCCCGCGTCGAGGTGGAAGCGGATGTTGGCGTCGAGCGTGGCGCGGACGGCGGCGGTGAGTTCCGCCCGCAGGGCCGGGCGGCGGGTGGCTTCCAGGCGTAGTTCGAGCATGGCGAGGTAGCTGGTGCGCTCGTCCGTCTGCCGCTGTACGAGCCAGTGCATCAGCTCGGTGACCAGCTCGCGGGAGGGGGCGGGGCGCATGGCCTCGGCGACCCGTGCCGGGTCGGGCGTCATCCGTACGTAGATGTGGCGCCCGGCCTGGGTGAGCAGATCGTCGCGTCCGGTGAAGTAGTTGGACGCGGTGCCGGCCGGGCAGCCGGCCTCGGCGTCGACGGCGCGGAACGTCAGCCCGCGCGCGCCTTCGCGTGCGAGCACCTCGATCGCGGCGTCGACCAGAGCGGTCCTTCGCTCGGGATTACGGGCCATCGGACACTTCCCAACTCCCCTTTTGAGAAAGGGGCTTGCACAACCACTACAGGTGAAGCGCTATAGCCGTCGTGGTTGCGCGAGGGTGCATGATCCCCCGCCCCCCTTGTCTTCCAAGCAGAGGATCAGTTTGCGCAAGCTCACCTATTACGTCGGTATGTCCATCGACGGCTTCATCGCGGCGCCCGACGGCGCCGTCGAGTTCTATCCGCTGAGCGAGTCCTTCATGAAGGACTTCCTCATTGGCGAGTATCCGGACTGTCTTCCCACCCATGTGCGACAGCACCTGGGCGTGGACGCCCTGGAGAACAAGCACTTCGACACGATTCTCCAGGGGCGCGTCTCGTACGACGCGGCCCTGGAGCTCGGGATCACGAGCCCGTACAAACATCTGCGCCAGTACGTCGTGTCGCGCAGCGTCGACAAGTCGATCGACCCCGATGTCGAGGTCATCTCCGGCGATGTCGCCGCCAAGGTCCGCGAACTCAAGCAGGAGGACGGCCTCGGCATCTACCTGGCGGGCGGGGCGAATCTCGCGGGGCAGCTGCTGGAGGAGATCGACGAGCTGGTCGTCAAGGTCTACCCGATCGCGACCGGTTCGGGCGTCCCCGTGTTCTCCGCCGAGTTCGGCGTGTTCGACTTCATGCTCGAATCGAGCCGGACCTTCGACAACGGGACCATTGTCCTGACGTACAGCAAGAAGCGGTGACCGAGGGACTGTTCGGGGCATGCGCCCGAACGGGCTAAAGTCCGGCCCATGACAGGAGAGCCATGGGCCGGCTGGTACCGCGACCGCAAGGGTTCCGTCGCCGTCACCATCACGGCGGACGGGCAGCGGCTGCGCACCCGCATCAGGGGAGTCGACTTCGAGGGCGACAGCTTCGACGCGCTCGAACCGGTGGCCGGGCTGCCGTCCGAGGGCGGGGGGTTCGCGCTGTCGGGCGGATCGCTGTGCGACTGCGTACTCGAGTGGGACATCCCGATGCCGGTGTACGCCGACGGGCGGGTGCACCGGGCCACTTTGAGCTGCCTGCTCGCGCTCGGGAAGCCGCTTCACGGGGGTGCGATTGATCGCGAACACCTGTCGCTGACGCTGCACTTCGACGGGGCGGCGTACGAGTCGGAGCGGGCGGAGCACGACTTCGAGCACGCGCTGAAGGTGATTCAGCGGCGGCTGCCGGCCGGTGCGTATCTGCGGTCCTGCATCTCGTGCGCCTTCTCCGACTACCACCCGGCGGGTGGCGGGCTGTTCGGCAATCTTGCCTGCTTCCGGGGTGCGAAGGACGAGTACCGGGCGGTCGAGGGCAAGGACGCGCTGCTCGGGCTGTGGGACGTGCGGTCCGGGTTCGTGCAGGAGACGTGGGCGTGCGCGGACTTCGAGCGCCGGCCGGGGGAGGGGCCGGGGACGGGCTTTCGCGGTGCGTTTCCGTATGTGCGGGAGGGGTCGGCGGACCCGGTGTCCGCGGAGGCGGTGGGCTAGCCAGGCCCTGCGGGTCCGCTCTTCCCGTTCCAGCAGGACGATGCCCCGTACGCGCAAGACCGCTCCCCTTGTTGCCGGTTGGGGGGGGCGACTGCACGTGTACGGGGCATCCGGGCATCCGGGAGGCGGGGGTCAGGAGGCCGGTGCGAAGCCGTTCTGCCAGAGCTGGTTGACGCGGTTGCGCTCGCGCTGGTCCGGGGTGGCGTTCTGGCAGGAGGTGCCGGGGCCGCCGCCGGACATCAGCTCGCTGCACGGGCCCGAGTAGTGGTCGGGCAGGCCCAGCACGTGGCCGGTCTCGTGGGAGGTGACGCGGGTCGAGTTGTACTGCTGGTTCTGGCGGTAGTCGAGGAAGATGTAGCCGCTGCCGTGGCCGTCGGTGCTGGCGTACGAGCCGCGGGGGTCATTGCCCTCACGGTAGACGAAGTCCGGGTTCGAGCCTTCCTGGAGCTTCACGTTGGTGACGGAGCTGTTCCAGATCTGGGTGCTCCTGGCTATCTGGGTGCGGAAGGTCGGCGCGTTCGCCGCGGAGTAGACGACGGTGACAGCCAGCGCGCCCGGGTTCGCGGCGCGTTTCTCGGCGACCGACTTCTTCACGGCGTCGAAGAAGGCCTTGTTGGCGGCGGCGTTCTCCTTGGACTTCTCGTACGAGATGTATGAGTTGTGCGGGGCTGAAGGCGTCGCGGTCGCGGGTGCGGCGCCGAGCGTCGCGGCGGCGAGGCCGAGGCCGAGGGCGGTGGTGAGAAGGGTTCTGCGGTGTCGCGTGGTCATGTGGGGGGCTCCTACTCGTTCCGTTCATGTCAAACGGCTGGGTAGGGAGAGTGTCCGGCGCGCGGACCGGCCGCGGATGATGTCAGCCGGTGATAGCGCGAGCGCATCACCTCGGCCAACTCGCCTTGAATCAGAGGTGATTCCTGCGCTTATGGCGTCTGGTGTGGTCCCTGCGAACCGCCTTAGGGTCGGGGCATGGAGCTCGAGGTCAGGCACCTTCGTGCGTTGTGCGCCATCGCCGACACCGGCAGCCTGCACAAGGCCGCCCGTACGCTCGGAATGAGCCAGCCCTCGCTGACCACGCAGCTCCGCCGCATCGAGAACTCGCTGGGCGCCGAACTGTTCTCGCGCGAGCGCACCGGCTGCCGGCCGACGCCGCTGGGGCGTGCGGTACTCAGCAGGGCGCGTCCGATCGTGGAACAGATGAGCGCGCTCGTGGCCGACACGAGGGCGGCCGCGGCACGTTCCCTGGAAGGCCCGCAACTGCGTATCGGAGCGACCGCCAGCCGCGTCATCGGCGGGTGGCTACGCAGGCTCCGTACGCGGCTGCCGGAGACCGACACCTCCCTCCATGTCGACGTATCGGCCCGTACGCTGCTCCGGCTGCTCGCGGCCGGCCAGCTCGATGTCGCCTTCGTGCACGAGGTGGAGGGGTCGGCGCTACGGGTGCCCGACGGGCTCGAACAGCGCGTACTGGTCGAGCGCGAGCCGCAGTTCATCGCAATGTCACGGGACCATCCGGCGGCAGGCCGGTCCGTGGTCGAGCTCGCCGACCTGGCCACCGACCGGTGGATGGTCGACCCTGCAGTGGACGGCGAATGGGATGGCGTGCAGCGCGTCTTCGGCGCCTCCGGCCTCAATCCGCCCGTCCTGCGGGGGGATTACCACACCGCCACGTCCCTGATCGTGATGGGCGAGGCCGTCGCACCCTGCCAGCCGACGTCCGGGCCCCGCGACGACATGGCGATCCGGCCACTGCGGGGCGATCCGCTCGCCGTACGGCTGCTGCTGGTGTCGCGGCCGGGGTTTGCCGACGCGGCAGCGGTATACGCCGATCTGGAGGCGGCGTACCGCGACGCGGCGATGCGGGCACCCGGATACCGGCAGTGGCTGCTGCGCAACGAGAGCCCGCTGCTGGCGGGAAGCGCGGTGGCATGACGTACGGGGAGCGGGTTACGCGCCTGTCCTGATGAGGCGCCTAGCCTCCTCTCGGGCATGTGCGACCGCGTCCTTGAAGATGCCGAGGCCGTGCGCGACGAGAGCCCCTTCGTGGAGCAGCATGAGCGTACGCCCGAGCCGGTCGGCGCCGGCCCGGCTCCGGTGCCCGTCGATGCCCCTCGCCAGGTCGGTGAAGAGCGCGAGCATCCACTTCTTCTGGCCCGTGATGATCGCGTACGCCGGATGGGACGGATCACTGATCTCGGCGTGGGCGTTGACCATGCTGCACCCCTTGGGGCTGTTCTCCTCCATCCATGCCCGGGAAGCGTCGAATACGGCGAGGATCCTTTCCGCGGGTCGCTCTTCGGACTTCAGCCGCTCGGCGAGGAAGGCCCGCCAGCGCTCGTCACGGGCGGCCAGGTATTCCACGACGATCTGTTCCTTGGAGCCGAAGCGGTCGTACAGCGTCTTCTTCGTGACGCCCGCTTCGGCGGCGATCAGGTCGACCCCCACGGCATGGATGCCGCGCTCGTAGAAGAGCCGCGAGGCGGCGTCCAGGGCGCGCTGCGCGCCGGGGGTCATGGCGATGCGGCGGGGCTCCACGGTGCTGCTGCTCATGCCCGTCAGTATACCGATCTGTATAGTCGTTAGTGGGTAGACCGACCTGTATACCTGATGGGAGGGGTGGCCCCGTATGAACGTTCTGAAGAACGTCCTGCTCTCCGCCGCATTCGTACTCTGCTGGAGTTCCGGTTTCATCGGCGCGAAGCTCGGTGCGGGAAGCGCCGACGCGGTGACGATCCTGATGTGGCGCTTCCTACCGCTCGCCCTCGTCCTGGCCGTCGTCGCCGCCACCCTCATCAGGGCCGCGTGGCGTGGTCTGACGGCCCGCGCCCTGCTCCGCCAGGCGGCGATAGGCGCGCTCTCCCAGAGCGGTTACCTGCTCACCGTCTACTACGCGATCCAGCTGGGCGTTTCCAGCGGCACGACCGCCCTGACAGACGGCACCCAGCCGCTCGTCGCGGGTGCGCTCGCGGGTCCGCTCCTTCACCAGTACGTCTCGGCCCGGCAGTGGCTCGGGCTGTGCCTCGGCGTGGCCGGCGTCGCGGCCGTCACGCTGGCCGACGCGGGGGCCGTCGACGGCGTCGTTCCGTGGGCGTACGCGATTCCGTTCCTCGGCATGCTCTCTTTGGTGGCGGCGACGTTCCTCGAAGGCCGTTCCCGTGCACCGGTCGCACCCTCGGTCGCTATGACCGTCCACTGCGCCACGAGTGCCGTCGTCTTCACCGCCCTGGCGGCGGCCTCCGGAGCGGCGCTGCCGCCCGCCGAACCGTCGTTCTGGCTCGCGATCAGCTGGCTCGTGGTCCTCGCCACCTTCGGCGGGTACGGCCTGTACTGGCTCGTCCTGCGGCGCTCCGGGGTGACCGCGGTCAACACGCTCATGTTCCTGATGGCGCCGGTCACCGCGGTCTGGGGCGCGCTGATGTTCGGCGAGCCCTTCGGCCCGCAGACCGCCGCCGGTCTGGTGGCCGGCCTGGCCGCCGTCGTGATCGTCCGCAGCGATGGTGCCAATGGCCGTACGAAGGAATGCTCCCCGGCCGCGGTCCATTGACGCTGTAGGGGGCGGTCGCCTCCGCCGTCCGACAGGGACGTACGACGCAGCAGCAAAGGACCTCCTCCATGACCCCAGCAATCGCCGTCACCGGAGCGAGCGGCCGGATCGGTGGACGGGTCGCGCGCCGTCTCGCCGGCGCCGGCGTCTCCCAGCTCGTCCTCGGCCGCGACCCCGCCCGACTGCCGGACCTGCCCGGCGCGGTCAAGGCGCCGCCCGCTTCCTACGGCGACGCGCAGGCGATGCGCGCCGCCGTGGACGGTGCCGGGACGCTCTTCCTCGTCTCCGCGCACGAGAACCCGGACCGGGTGCGCGGGCACAAGACGGCCGTGGACGCGGCCGTCGCGGCGGGCGTCGAGCGGATCGTGTACGTGTCGTTGCTGGGTGCCGCGGCGGACGCGACGTTCACCTTCGCCCGCGACCACTGGCACACGGAGCAGTACATCCGCTCCACCGGCGTGCGCCACACCTTCCTGCGCGACAGCTTCTACCAGGCCGCGCTCCCCGCCATGACGGGCAAGGACGGCGTCATCCGCGGCCCGGGCGGCGAGGGACGCGTGTCAGCAGTCGCGCACGAGGACATCGCGGACGCGGCAGCCGCCGTACTCCTCGCCGAGCTGGAGGACCTCGACAGTCACGACGGCGCCACGTACGAGCTGACCGGTCCCCAGGCCCTGTCGTTCGCCGAGATCGCGGAGGAGCTGAGCCGGGCCACGGGCCGCGAGATCACCTACGTACCCCAGACGCCTGAGGAGGCATACGCCTCACGGGAGCGGTACAACGCCGAGCCGTGGGAGGTCCAGGGCTGGGTGACGTCGTACGAGGCCATCGCGAAGGGTGAGATGGAAACCGTCTCCGACGCCGTGCCCCTCCTCACCGGCCGCCCGGCGACCTCCTTCGCCGACTTCCTCGGCGAAAACCCGGACAGCTACCGCCACTTGGTTCGTTAAGGTCCGTGACTATGACGACGCGGATGCGGGTGGACTCGGCCGAGCGCAGGGCACGGCTGGCGTGGCGGCACCGGCTGGCCGTGGAGGCAAGGTCGGACGACCCGGTGGAGGTCGCTCGCGACCTGGTGGCGCTGCACGGCACCGACCCGTCGTCCGTTCATCTCGGCGCGCTGGTACGGATGCGGGCGGGCGGCGTCGCGGACGTCGAAGGCGCGCTGTACGAGGACCGCTCGCTGCTGCGGCTGCTCGGCATGCGCCGCACGGTGTTCGTCACCTCCCTCGACGTCGCGCCCGTCATCCAGGCGGCGTGCTCGCGCGCGGTGGCCGTGCGCGAGCGCCGCAATCTGGCGGGGTTCCTGGCGGAGACGGGGGTCGCCGCCGGCGCGGCCGGCATCGAGGAGTGGCTTGCCGGGGCCGAGCGGGCCGCGCTCGACGCGCTGGAGGCCGGGGGCGAGATCACAGCGGCGGAACTGGCGGCCGCCGACCCCCGGCTGAGCACCGAGATCGTACTGTCCAAGGGCAAGTCCTACGAAGGCCGCCAGAAGGTCGCCAGCCGGCTGCTGCTCCTGCTCGCCGCCGAAGGGCTCGCGGTACGGGGCAGGCCGCGCGGATCGTGGACGTCCCACCAGTACCGCTGGTCACCGCTGACCCGGTGGTGTCCGGACGGCCTGGCCGAACTGGACACCCAAGAGGCCGAGACAGACCTGGCCAGGCGCTGGCTGCGCACGTTCGGTCCCGGCACGGCGGACGATCTGCGCTGGTGGACGGGCTGGACCAAGACGCGGGTCAAGCGCGCTCTGGCCGAACTCCGCACGGTCGAGGCCGACCTGGAGGGCGGCGGCACCGGCCTGCTGCTCCCCGACGACCTCGAGCCGACGCCCGCCCCCGCGCCGTGGGCCGCGCTGCTGCCCGCCCTCGACTCGACGCCGATGGGCTGGCACGCACGCGACTGGTACCTCGGCGAGCACGACTCCCGCCTCTTCGACCGCGCGGGCAACATCGGCCCCTCCGTGTGGTGGAACGGCCGGATCGTCGGCGGCTGGGCCCAGGACGCCACCGGCGAGATCGTCTGCCGCTACCTGGAGGACGTGGGCCGGGACGCCGAGGCCGCCGTACGCGCGGAGGCCGAGCGTCTTGCCCCGCTGCTGACGGGTGTACGCCTGACTGCGCGTACGCGGGGCAAGACGTGGCTGGAAGAGGAGCTGACCGCCTGACGCCGGTCGCGCCGGTCGCGTCAGAGGGCCAGCTCGTAAGTGATCTCCTCCGTCGGGCACTCCACCACCATGTTCTGTAGCGCCGCCAGCTCGGCCGAATCCACCGACAGCTTCCAACGCCCCTTCACCGCCGCCCACTCGGCGATGTACCGGCAGTCCGCACTGTCGTCGGACGGCTCCCACCGCGCCGGATCCCGGTCACCCTTCAGGCGCTTCTCGCTGGCGGTCACAGCGGCGAGCACTCTCGGGTCGGCCATGTCGTTCGCGTACCGCTCCCGCTCCTCATCGGTCCACGCCCACGCACCGCTGCGCCACGCCTCAGCCGGCGGCACCAGGTGGTCGACGTCGAGGGACCCGGCGCCGGAGTGGTCCTTCTTGTCGTAGTACGAGTGCCAGGCGCCGCCCGTGATGGTGCACCACCGGTCGACGGCGGGCGGCGTGGTCGCCTCCGCGATGAGTACCTCTGCCCGCGTGCTGCAACCGTCCTGGTCCGGGTCGGTCCAGTGCTTGAACTTGCCGATGCTGTACCCGGCGCTGTCCTCGGCGGCGACGGGCAGATTTTCGATGGCTTTCTCGACCGTGGTACTGACCGTGTCACCGGGCGCGGCGTCGGCACCCGGCGCCGCCCCGACGACAACTGTGGTGGCGATAAGGAGTGTTGACACCAGGAAACTGAGCTTGCGCATACGGATCCCTCCATCTCGTACGGACGGACCAGTACTAGCGACACCTGTCATCCGGACACGCCGCAGAGTCCGTACAGATCACCCGCACGGGGTCATCCGACGTGGTGGGCACTCGACGGCCGGCCGCTCGCCGGGTTGCCGGGGTGGTGGTTCTCACTCGTGCGAGTGGATCTAGGCGTCCAGCAGGCGCAGCCCGGCAAGCCGTAATGCCTCCCTTGTGGTGGCGGCGATGAAGCTGTCGCCGAACGCTCCAGGACAGCCGCTCCTCCTCCGAGGTCCGGGCCGGAGCGGCGGGTACGAGAGGTACCCGCGACGGGATACCGCCGCCACGAAGGTCACTGGACGAACGTCGCTGCGACTGGCTGCGGAATGATGAGAGGCTGAATGGACAGCATGTCCATGTCGATGTCCGTGTCCCTGTTCATTTCTGGACTGCGAAGAACGCTGGGGCGAGCCGGTGAACAAGCCTGCCGGCGGCGCGTCGGCCGGGCCGGGGTGGCGGCCTCGGCGGGCTTCGCGCTCGTACTGGCCCTGCCCGGATCCGCGGCGGCCGCGCCTGGCGACCTGGACGCCACGTTCGGCGGCGGCGACGGCAAAGTCATCAGCGACGTCCTCTACGTCGAAGACAGTCAGGACGTGGCACTGCAGTCCGACGGCAAGATCGTCACCATCGGGAGCGGCTTCAACTTCGACGGGCCCAACGACTTCGTGCTGATTCGCTACAACACCGATGGCACCGTGGACACCGGCTTCGGCGCCGGCGGCACGGTGCTGGTCGACTTCGGCGACCTCACCAACGACGAGGGCCAGGATGTGGCGGTGCAGTCCGACGGCAAGATCGTCGCGGTCGGCCGCAGCGATGCGCCCGACGGCAGGGGCTTGTTCGCGCTGGCCCGCTTCAACACCGACGGCAGCCTGGACACCACCTTCGGCGACGGTGGCAAGGTGGTCACCGATTTCGGAACCGGCGGCAGCGCGGCCGCGTACGCGGTAGCGGTGCAGTCCGGCGGCGGGATTGTGGCCGCCGGAGGGCTCAACGGCGATTTCGTGGTGGCTCGCTTCAACGCCGATGGCAGCCCGGACACCGGATTCGGCGACAACGGCGCGGTACGTACGCCCTTCGCACGCGGCGGCGCGTCGGTCTTCGACCTGGCGGTGCAGTCCGACGGCACCATTGTCGCCGCCGGTCATGCCGGGTACGTCCCCAACGACTACGCCCCCGATTTCGCGTTGGCCCGCTACAACGCCGATGGCAGCCTGGACACCGGCTTCGGCGGTGACGGCACGGTCACTACGTCCTTCAACGGGGAAGACACGGCTCGCGGGGTGGCGGTGCAGTCCGACGGCAGAATCATCGCCGTCGGGAACGGCGCCGGCGATTTCGCGCTGGCTCGCTACAACGTCGACGGCAGCCTGGACACGAGCTTCGACGGTGACGGCAAGGTGACCACCGACTTCGGCACCTTCGACGCCCGCGCCTTCGACATGGCGCTGCAGTCCGACGGCAAGGTCGTCGCCGCCGGCGGCGCCGTCGGCAACTGGGCGGTGGCCCGCTACAACACCAATGGCAGCCTGGACACCGGTTTCGGCGGTGGCGACGGCAAGGTGACCACCGACTTCGAAGGCAACTGGGACGAAGCCCGCGGTGTGGCACTGCAGTCCGACGGCAAGATCGTCGTCTCCGGTAATGCCAGCGACAATCACGCGGTGGCCCGCTACTTGGGCGCCGGGGGCTCCACCCCGCCGCCCCCGGCCGGCGTGGACGTATCGGTCACGAAGAGTGGTACGAGCACCGTCAGCATCGGTGACCGGGCAACGTACACCGTGCGGGTGACCAACACCGACGACGACACGTTCGCCACCGGTGTCTCCCTGACCGACAGCGTCGCCGGAGCCGTTGCGACGCTGGTGTCGGCCATGCCCAGCCAGGGCACCTGCACCACCACAACCACCGTCAGCTGCTCCCTGGACTCCCTGGCCCCCGGCGCGAGCGCGACGGTGACCGTGGTCGCCGAACCGAGGTCCACCGGCACCCTCACCAACACCGCCAGGGCCGACGCGGCGGAAACCGATCCGGTGACGGTCAACGACACCGCGACGGCGACCACGACCGTGAACAACTCCCGTGGCTGCACCATCATCGGCACCAGCGCCGCCAACACCATCACCGGCACCAGCGGCAACGACGTGATCTGCGGCCTCGGCGGCAACGACACCATCCGAGCGGCCAACGGCTACGACACCGTCTACGGCAACTACGGAAACGACTGGATCGACGGCGGCTACGGCAACGACACGCTGAACGGCGGCTACGGCAGCGACACGCTGAACGGCAGTTACGGCAACGACCGGCTCAACACCGTCGACAACGTCTCCGGCAACGACACCGCCAACGGCGGCCCCAACTCCGACACCTGCACCACTGACCCGGGCGACACCCGCACCAGCTGCCCGTAAAAGGGCACACCCCGCCCAGCCGCCACCAGAGCCCCCGAACAGGGCCCTGGTGGCGGCTTTACTGATGCCCGAATTAATCCGAAGACACGAGCGAACCGCGGGCGGCAGCATGTTGTCCGTGACGGTGACGATGACGCGACGAGATTTCCTAGCTGTGGCGCCGCAGCGCACCCCGACCCGGGAGCTGCTCGCGGTGGCGGCCAGGCGCCGGGGGACGGACGTCGAGGTCCTTCCTTCCCCTGGCGGTGCGCGGGCAGTGGGTCAGCAACGCCCGGGCGGCCACTACTACGGCGGGCCAGTTTTCGCGGTGGTTGTCGCCGACGAACTCGGGGTAGCGCTCCTGGAACCGGCCGACGAATGGCTGTCCACCCTCCCCAGAGAGTTCACCAGGCGCGAGATCGCCCTGACGACCCTGGGCGCGGCGCGACATCTGTCGCACCCCGCGTTCGTCAAACCGCCGAGCGACAAGAGCTTCCCGGCCGATGTATACGCCGACGGCAGCGCCTTGCCCACAGGGCCGGAGCTCTCACCGGACATTCCCGGTGCAGATCGGCGAAGTGGTGATCTGGGCGGCGGAGTTCCGACTCTTCATCCTGGACGGCGAGGTACGGACCGGCTCGCAGTACGCCACCTTCGGACGCCTCGACGCGGCGCGACTGAAAGGGCACCCTCACCAAAACCCGGTCCTGGAATTCGCGGAACGCCTGCTTGCCACCTGCGCCCGTACGCTGCCCAGCGCGGTGGTGGTGGACGTGGGACTCTTGGGCGGTCCCACGGGGGACTGGGCAGTGGTCGAGGCAAACATGGCCTGGTTCAGCAGCTGCTACGCCGCCGACCCAGACCGGGCCCTGGACGTCGTCCTGCGTTCCGCCGGCCCACGGTCGAGGCCGCCCGACCGGGACCGCCCGTTCTGGCGGAACGTTCTGGCGTAACCGGCAGAGCGGCGAAGGGGCCCGGCCGGATCACCGGTCGGGCCCCTTCGATTCGCGTCCTCACCTGCGTAAAGGCGTCTCGCGTTGACTGGCGATGGGGTGCGACGGTCCTGATCGGGTGCCTGCGGACTGTGTGCGGACTGCGGGTGCGCCGCTTAGCCGCCTGTCTGATGCGGAGCGCTGGTCCAGAAGGATCGGGCTTTTCGGAGGAGGTCCTTCGCGGCATCTCCGTACGCGGCTCCTTCGCGTAGCAGATCGAACGCCTTCTGGTAGAGGTCAAGTTCGCTCTGCTCGGTAATGTCCAGGGCCGAAGAGACCAGCTCCACGTGGGCCCTGTCCGCCTGGCCGTAGATGTTGAAGGCATGGACGGGGAACATGTCCACCTGCGCCGTGGCAGGCAGGATCCCCAGCGTGACGGAGGGCAGGTCGATATCGCGGAGGAGACGGACGACCTGTGCCTGCATGACCTCGGGCCCGCCGACGTTCGTGTAGAGCGCCTGCTCGCCGAGGATGACGTCGTAGTGGTGCTCGCCGTCGTACAGAACCTGTTGTCGCTCCATGCGCTTGGCGACCCCGGACGGCACATCGTCGGGGACGCCGAGGAAGCTGACTACCTGCCCCAGGATCACGGTGGCGTACGCCTCGGTCTGGAGGGTTCCCCAGATCATGGTGGGCACGTATGCCCGGCCCGCTCGCGTGGCCTGATACCAGCCGATCACGTCATCCTGCACCGCTTCCGTACCGGTGGACAGGCGCTCTTGCCACGGGACTGAATTCGTCACCGCATCCCTCCTGAGGCATGCCGCCAGGGCGGCTGCCGATAGGTCGTAACGCGCGTCAGAGATCGCGTGGTGCTTTCCGATCCTGGTTCCCAGCGGCCTTGGTGCGCTCGCCTACTTCCAGCCGTTCAGCGCCCGTCGTAACGAGGCGTTTGGGGCTTGCGGTGCTCGCCGGGTCCTGGGCCGAGAGGTTTGGGCGCCGGCCCAGGAACGGGGGAGGTGCCCGCAGTGTCCGGGTGGAGGATGCGCTGTGCTTCTGCCAGGTTCGACGCGATGGTGTGCAGCTCCCAGGCATGGCCATTCCATCTCTCGATGACGCGGGGCGCATCGGGATCTACATGGGAGCCCTTCGGGCCTTCGCCGCAGGTGACCGGCGCGGCGCGGAGTCGGCCGATCTTCGCGTCACGGCGCTCCACCCAGCTCGACAGCGGCTCGTCGTCCATCGCGCTTCCCTACGGCTCGGCGGTTGTTCTCCCAGGAGGGTAGTGGCCCTCGCTTGCCCCGGTGGTCAGGCGAGACGGTGCTGCCAGCGCAGTGCCGGGTTGTCGCCGATCCAGTACGTGTGGGCCTTGGCGGTGATGTGGAGCTGTACGGCGGTGATGTCGGGGCTTCCCGCGTCCTGCCATACGGTGAGCGCCTGCTCGATGTCGTCCCACAGGGCTACGGGGCCTCCCTGCCGGATGGTCCAGTCTTCGCCGTCAGAGCTGAATTCGGCGAAGGACTCGCGCTCCGGATCGAAGACGTACAGGAGTTGGGCGCCGTCGCTCGTTACGGCGGCGCGGACGAACTGTGCGCCGGGGGCGGCGAGCTGGGCGAGGAAGGCGGGCATCCATTCCTCCAGCATGGAGGGCGCCACCTTCGCCTCCCGCTCGCTGTCGGCGTAGGCGGTGCGGGCGGACAGGTCGCCGGTCACCGGCACCAAGGCTTCGGATCGTGCCTGCATGAACGATGAGCGGCCGATGATTCGGCCCTCGGCGGTACCGTCCTCGCCGACGGTGACCTTCGCGAGGCCGGTGCCGTAGGACCATGCGCCGCCGACGGTGGCCAGGATGGTCCCGCCAGGCTTGGTCTGCCTGATCCAGGTGTAGGGGATACGGCGGACGGCGCAGGTGGCGATCACTCGGTCGTACGGAGCGCGGCGCGGGTGTCCGAGGAGCCCGTCCCCGGTTACGGTCCATGTCGAGAACCCGGCTGTTTCCAGCGCGGCATCTGCACGGGCCGCCACCGCCGGGTCCACCTCGATCGTCGTGACGTTGTCTTCGCCGAGGCGGTGGCACATCAGCGCGGAGGAGTAGCCGGTACCTGTGCCGATCTCTAGGACGCGGTGCCCGTCCTCCACGTCGAGGTGCTCGATCATGTCGACGACGGTGACCGGAGTGGTGGACGAAGAGGTGGGCGAGCCCGCGACGAGATCAGTGGTCTGGTCTGCGGTCAGGTGTCCGTCGAGCTGGGTGGTCAGGGACTGGTCGCTGTAGGCGATCTGGGCCCACTCCGCAGGATCGGTTCCTACTGCGGTGACCGGCCGCCATCGCACGCCGTCCACGGTCAGGAACACCCCTGGGTTCAGGAAGAGCTCCCGGGGTACGGCCTCCACTGCGGCTCGCCACTGGGGTGTTCTGAGGACGCCGGCTTTCTCCAGCCGGTCGGCGAGGGCACGCCGCTCGGGCGCGGTATCGGTCATGGGGAGACTCCTCGTGTCAGCAGGTCAGCGAATGCGGCGGACATCTTCAATCCGGTCTTCTCCTCCAGCCACGCCCATTGGCCGTTCGGATTCAGCTCCAGCCACCAGTAGTCACCGGCCCGGTCCATGGCGAGGTCAAAGCTCCCGGACACCAGCCCGAAGTGGTCCAGGTAGGCGAGGAGTGCCTTGCCCACGCGGTCGGGCAGGTCTACCACGGTGTAGGAGAGGGCGGAGTAGTCCTTGCGCCAGTCCAGCAAGCCGGAGTGGATCCGTACGGCGAACACGTGCGGGCCGACCACCAACACCCGCACGTCGGCGACCTTGTCCACGCGGGCCTGGAACAGGTGCGGCGTCACGCGCAAGCTGTCATCGATCTCGGCGGCCGTGACCGGCTCCGCCCACCCGGTCACCGGAACTCCGTCTCGCTCGTACGGGGTCCACCGAAGCGTCTTGTAGATCACCTGACCGTGGGCGGCGATGAACTCCCGGGCGTCGACCGGATCGTTGGTCACGAGCGTCGGTGGGACGGTAAGGCGGAGGCGCTGGGCAAGGGCGAGCTGAGCGGGCTTGTAGTCGGCGGCTGCGTTGCGGAGTGGATGGTTGACCCACAGCGGACCGTCGAGGGCGTAGAGCGTGCCCCCGAGCCCGTAGCGGACCTGCGCAGCCGCGAACCGCGCATCGTTGTCGCCCAGGTGCTGGAAGGTGGGCCAGACAGGGCGGCGCCAGTACGCCGCCCGTAATTGGGCCAGGTCGGTGGTTCTCGACGGGGTACGGACCTGCCCGGCCAGGGGCCGGGCAGGTGCCGAACCGAGCCGAGACCGTCAGGTCTGCGCCGATGTCGGCGGGGTTGAACCTGACCACCGGCACACTTCGCCGGTTGAGTTCGGTGATGACCATGTCGGCCGTGATGTCGTCCGCCTCGGTAGCCACCAGGACCGGCCTCTTCTCGGTCGCGTTCATCAGTCCTGATGGCTGTCCTGGTCGTGGCCCTGGTCGGGCGCGGAGTCGGAGTTCGTGGTCGTCGAGGTCTCGGTGCCCGAGCTGGTGCCGTGCTTGCCCATCTCGACCACCTGGCCCAGGCGGTCGCGGAACTCGCCGATCTGCGTGAGGGGATCGATGGAGACGGTGGCGTGCGGACGGTGCACGGTGGCCGGGTACGGCGCGAGTCGGCCCGCGCCCCAAGGGCGGGCGGGAGTGAGCTGTTCAGCGGAACTGGTCACGAAGGCTCCTCTGGGTGAGGTTCGGATGGTCAGGTGGTGTAGGGCGCGGCGTTACGCCGTCGCATTCGTTGTCCCCTTCGGGGTGTCGAGGACGAGGCGGGCCCAGACGGTCTTGCCGATCGGGTGGCGGTCGTGGTGGCCGGTCTCCTCGGCGAGTGCGGCGACCAGGAGCAGGCCACGGCCGCCTTCGTCGTCCTCGCCGGCCTCGACGGGGTGGGGCGGTGTGCGGCTGGCGTCGGAGACCTCGACGAGGCAGTGCGGTCCGTCGGCGGTCAACCGGACCTCGAAGAGATGTCCGCGTCTGCCGCCGTGCTCGACGGCGTTGGCCGACAACTCCCCGCACACGAGGACCACCCGGTCGATGTCGTCCGGGCCGTACCTCCAGCCCGTGAGCATCTTGGCGACGAGGTCGCGGACGAGGGGGACACACCGGCGGACCGGGCTGAACTGCATCTGCCATCGCTGGGCGGCGGCTTGTCGGTCGTACGTGGTCATCGCGTGCATCGCGTCCCCTCGTCGCGGGCGGGCTGTGGGGTACGAGTCCACCGCTACGGCGATCACAGGTTCAGGTCACAGTGATTACCCAACGTGGGTAACCTTCCTGGAAGTTGGTCCCACGCCGGTCCGCCCTCACGGGCGAGTGAGGGGGACAAGTGGCACGATCGCAGGCTCACCGGGCACTACCGCCCGAGCTGCTGACCAGTGCGGAATGGCAGGAAGCCTGCCGCCGCCGCGACTTCGCCCGCGTGTTCCGGCTGGTCAAGATCAAGGCCGGGATCTATCCCTCGCGGATCGCCGCACTGTGCGGCATGACGCCGAGCAGGGTCGGCGAGGTCATGGCCGGGCGGCGCGCCCTGGCCCATATCGACGTGATCGAGCGTGTCGCCGACGGCCTGCGCATCCCAGGCGCGATGCTCGGTCTCGCCCACCGGCCCTGGGAGATTCCCGCCCCGGCCCGTATACGGGAGAGGTTGCCTGAGCCTGCCCTTCCCGCAGCGGAGGAGCCCCAGCAGGCCGAACCCGGTCAGGACCTGGATGACCTGCTCGCCCTGGTCGACGGCCGGCCCACCCGCTCCACCCTCACAGCCTTGCGCTCCTCGGTCGAGGACTACTGGCGGCGCGACGACGAACACGGTGGCGCAACTCTGCGGCCGGCTGTAGTCGGCCACCTGCGCTATGTCGGCCGCCTTCTCGACACCGCTGACGGCGGCTTACGGCACGACCTCCAGGCGGTCGCGGCCGAACTGGCGCGCCTCTCCGGCTGGGCCTACTTCGACGCCCGCCAGTACAGCACCGCCCGGACCTACTTCACCCAGGCACTCAAGCTCTCCCACGGTCACGGCGACCGTCTCTTCATGGCCAATGTCCTGTCCTGCATGAGCCTGCTGGCCACCTACGACGGGAATCCGAACGATGCCGTTGCCCTGGCCTGCCGCGCCCAGGACGCGGCCCGTGCCGCAGGCGAACAGCCGCTGGTGATGTCGATGCTGCACCTGCGTGAGGCGTTCGCCCACGCCGCCCTACGCGACGCCCGGTCCTGCCACCAGGCCGTGGACCGGTCCCGCGACCACTACGAAGACTCACGCGTCCGCGAGGCCGAAGCGCCTTCCTGGGTGCGCTACTTCGACGAGACCAAGCTCCTCGTAGACACCGGCATCGCCTACGCCCGCCTCGGCGAAGCAGCCCGCGCTGAACCCCTCATCACCGAAGGCCTGCGCCGGGAAAAGGCCAGCCAGCAGCGAGGCCGGGCGTTTCATGCCTTCTGGCTGGCCAGCACCCAGCTCCAGCAGGGAAAGCTCGACCAGGCGTGCATCAGCGCCGGCCTCGCCCTGGACCTCACCGCGACCATCGACTCCCCACGTGTGAGTGGCCACGTCCAGGAACTGCACCGCCAGATGCTGCCGTACGCCCGCGAGGCTCCGGTCCTCGCTTTCGAGCAGCGCATGCGCAACGCTCTCGGCTGACCCTTACGCGCCGCCGATCGCCTCATCCAGGAGCAGGTACAGCAGGCCGACCAGGCTGCCACTGCTGACGACCTCACGGCGGTCGATCATGCCCCGGATCTCGGAGATCGGGACCCACTCGATCCGGTCGGACTCGTTCAGCTCGGTCGGCGGACCGGCGTACGAAGCCGCGTGCGCACGGAAGACGAAGTGCTCAGAGTCGGTGATGCCGTTCGCGGGCTGCGCGTACACCAGCGGCTTGACGCCCTCCACCCTCCACCCGGTCTCCTCCTCGACCTCGCGGGCGGCGGCCTGTTCGGGGGTCTCGTCCGCCTCGATGAGGCCCATCGGGAGTTCCCAGCCCCAGGTGTCGGTGATGAACCGGTGCCGCCACATCATCAGTACGCGCTTCTGGTCGTCGACCACGGCGGTCACGGCCAGATGCCGCATCCGTACGACATGGTGCTCCCATCGCCGACCGTCGGGCTGCTGGACGTCCACGAGCCACAGGTTGACCCACGGGTTGCTGTAGATCTGCCGCTCGCCATGGACGGTCCATTGCATGAGCCCAACTCCCTTGCCTCGGTGAGGTCTCCAGCATGTCACTTTGACGAGAATTCGTCCGCCGGTCGGTTCATCGTCCGTGTCGACGAGAGCTCGGCAGTCGTCCTGACCACGCCTCCCAAGTCCCTCCCGGGTGATCTTGGAAAGGCGGAACGGCCCGGCCATTTCAGATGGCCGGGCCGTTCCGTTTGCCGGTCTGACCTGCAGCGCAGCCCATGGCCGCGTCAGGCGCCGATCAAGCCTTCTTGGTCTCCCAGAAGATCTTGTCGATCTGGGCGATGTAGTCCAGCGCCTTCTGGCCCGACGCGGGGTCCGTCGAAGCCTTCGCGGCGCTCAGCGCCTTGAGGGCGTCGTTGACGACCTGGTGCAGCTCCGGGTACTTCTCGAAGTGCGGGGGCTTGAAGTAGTCGCTCCAGAGCACCGAAACGTGGTGCTTGGCGAGCTCCGCGCGCTGCTCCTTGATGACCGTGGCGCGCGCCTGGAAGTGCGCGTCGTCGTTGGCCTGCATCTTTTCCTGCGTGGCCTTGACCGACTCGGCCTCGATGCGGGCCTGGGCCGGGTCGTACACGCCGCAGGGCAGGTCGCAGTGGGCGCTGACCTTCACCTTGGGGGCAAACAGGCGGGAGAGCATGTAAGAGCTTCCTTCCTCGTGATCGTCTTCTCAGGTGGGACATTACTCCGTGAGAGAGGCGTTTTCGCGGGTGCCCCCATGGGCTTAGGTCAAAAGTCCAGGGTGAGTATGGGACTGGTGGAGGATCGGACCGGGAGGTACCGGATGGTGGATCAAGGGCACGAGCCGACAGCGATGTTCGGGGTCGCCGAGGTGACGGGTCTTTCCATGGTGCCGACGCTGCTGCACCGGGATCAGCTGCTCGTGCATTACGGCGCGGCACTGCGGCCGGGTGATGTGGCAGTCCTGCGGCACCCCTTGCAGCAGGATCTGCTCATCGTGAAGCGGCTGGCGGACCGGCAGGACGGCGGCTGGTGGGTGCTCGGCGACAACGCGGACGCCGAGATCGTGGACAGCCGGGCCTTCGGGGTGGTGCCGGCCGAGCTGGTGCTGGGACGGGTGCGGGCGCGGTACCGCCCGATCCGGGCCGGGCGTCAGCGTTCGGCCGGGGTGGTGCTGGCCTGGCTGCTGTCGGCCGTACGCCCCGTGCCGGCCGACCGCTCGGTCTCCAGGCGTTTGCGCGCCCGGTAGGCGGCGACGTTGGCGCGGGTCGCGCAGCGGTCGGAGCAGTAGCGGCGCGAGCGGTTGGTGGACGTGTCCAGGTAGGCGTTGCGGCACGGGGCTGCCTGGCACAGGCCCAGGCGGTCCGCGCCGTGCTCGGTGAGGTGGAAGGCCAGGCCCATCGAGGCGATGGCGGCGTACCCCGCGGTCGCGTTGGACGGGTGGTCGGCGAGGTGCATGTGCCAGTCGGGGCGGCCGTCCTCCTTGCGCGTCTCGTGGCCGGAGATCTGCGGGCTGACCGGGAACTCCATCAGGAGCGAGTTCAGCAGGTCGACGGCGAGGGTCTCGTCGCCCCCGTCCGCCGCTTCGAAGATCGCGCGCAGGCGGCCCCGTACGGAACGGAAACGGGTGACGTCCGCGTCCGTGGCACGGCGGGCCGCCGACGCGTTGATGCCGAACAGCGCCCTGACCGCTTCCACCGACGTGAGGGTGTCCTTGTTGCGGGCCGGCTCCTCGCTGTTGACCAGGCGCACGGCGTAGTCCGAGTAATAGGCCAGTTCCACTTGTAGTCCTTACGGGGGCGGTCTAAAGTCTGCGTAATGGCTGGTTGCGCTTCGAGGGTATTACGGAATGGGGTGGAGGAGTTCTGATGGCGGAGACGGGCATGGGGACGACGACGGGGACGGACTGGGCGGCCTGGCAGGAGAGCTGGGACCGGCAGCAGGAGTGGTACATGCCCGACCGCGAGGAGCGGTTCCGGGTCATGCTGGACATGGTCGAGGCGCTGGTCGGCCCCGAGCCGCGGGTGCTGGATCTTGCGTGCGGTACGGGAAGTATTACGGACCGGCTGCTCAAGCGGTTCCCGAAGGCGACCAGCACGGGCGTCGACCTCGACCCGGCGCTGCTCGCCATCGCGCGGGGGTACTTCGACGGGGACGAGCGGGTGACGTTCGTGACCGCTGACCTGAAGGACGACGAGTGGACGCGTGCGCTGCCGTACACGTCGTACGACGCCGTCCTCACCGCCACCGCCCTGCACTGGCTGCACATTGACCCACTCGCCACCCTGTACGGGCAGCTGGGCGGCCTCGTGCGCGCCGGCGGCGTCTTCATGAACGCCGACCACATGAAGGACGAGAGCACCCCGCGCATCAACGCGGCCGAGCACGCCCACCGGCACGCCCACATGGACCGGACCAGGGCCGAGGGCGCGGTGGACTGGGCCGACTGGTGGGCTCTCGCCGCCAAGGACCCCGTACTCGCAGAGCCGACCGCCAAGCGGTTCGAGATCTACGGCGAGCACGCGGACGGCGACACGCCGAGCGCCGAGTGGCACGCGGGGACGTTGCGTGAGACCGGCGGGTTCGCGGAGGCGCGGGCCGTGTGGTGCTCGCCCTCGGACTCGCTGGTGCTGGCCGTGAAGTAGCGACGACCGCGATACGCGAAGGGGCGGTACGGACCGGATGGTCCGTACCGCCCCTTTCGCGTAACCGCTAGAGAACCTTCGAGAGGAACGCCTTCGTGCGGTCGTGCTGCGGGTTCGTCAGTACGTCCCGCGGGTTGCCCGACTCGACGACCACGCCGTCGTCCATGAAGACCAGCGCATCGCCGACCTCACGGGCGAAGCCCATCTCGTGCGTGACGACGATCATCGTCATGCCGTCCTCGGCCAGACCGCGCATCACGTCGAGTACGTCGCCGACCAGCTCGGGGTCGAGCGCCGACGTCGGCTCGTCGAAGAGCATCAGCTTCGGCTCCATGGCCAGCGCGCGGGCGATCGCCACACGCTGCTGCTGGCCGCCGGAGAGCTGCGACGGGTAGTTCTTCGCCTTGTCGGCCAGGCCGACGCGGTCCAGCAGACGCTGGGCCCGCTCGCGGGCCACCGCCTTCGTCTCGCCCTTGACCTGGACCGGGGCTTCCATGACGTTTTCGAGCGCCGTCATGTGCGGGAAGAGGTTGAAGCGCTGGAAGACCATGCCGATGTCCCGGCGGTGCGCCGCGACCTCGCTGTCCTTCAGCTCGTAGAGCTTGTCGCCCTTCTCGCGGTAGCCCACGAGCCGGCCGTCGACCGAGAGCCGGCCGGAGTTGATCTGCTCCAGGTGGTTGATGCACCGCAGGAATGTGGATTTGCCGGAGCCGGACGGGCCGACCAGACAGAACACCTCACGCGGGGCGACCTCCAGGTCGATGCCCTTGAGGATGTGTGCGGCGCCGTAGGACTTGTGTACGCCCTCGGCCTTGACCATGGCGGTCATGTCAGGCCCTCCTGGGACTGTTGAGGGAGAGCAGGTTCGCCTTGACCTTCTGGAACGGAGTCGGCGGCAGCTGGCGCAGCGCACCCCGTGCGTAGCGGCGCTCGAGGTAGTACTGCCCGACGCTGAACACGCTGGTCAGGACCAGATACCAGACGGATGCCACGAGCAGCAGCTCCATCACGGCGAACGACGTGGAGCCGATATTCTGCGCGGCTCGCGTCAGGTCGACGTACGAGACGACCGCCACCAGGGACGACGTCTTCAGCAGGTTGATGAACTCATTGCCCGTCGGTGGCACGATCACCCGCATCGCCTGCGGCAGCACCACGCGCCGCATGGTCTTGCTGTTGTTCATACCCAGGGCGTGCGCCGCCTCGGTCTGGCCCTCGTCGACCGACTGGATGCCCGCCCGGACGATCTCGGCCATGTACGCGCCCTCATTCAGGCCCAGACCCAGCAGGGCGACCATGAACGGCGTCATGACGTCGACCATCTCGTCCTTGTAGATCGGACCGAGGTTGAGGTATTGGAAGACCAGGCCCAGGTTGAACCACAGCAGCAGCTGCACGAACACCGGAGTTCCGCGGAAGAACCAGATGTACAGCCAGGCCACTGCCCCCGTGACGGGGTTCTTCGACAGTCGCATGACCGCGAAGACGACGCCGAGCACCAGGCCGATGGCCATCGACAGCACGCTGATCAGCATCGTGCGGCCCATACCCCCCAGGATCCGGTCGTCGAAGATGAAGTCTCCGACCGTGTCCCAGCGGACGTTGCCCTGCGAGAACGCGTAGACCAGCGAGCCGAGCAGCGCGACGACGATCACGCCGGCGACCCAGCGGCCCCAGTGCCGTACCGGGATGGCCTTGATCTGCTCGGGTGGAGCGGTGGAAGCGGTGGTGGCCGGCACCTTGGCGGCCGGGGAGTCCTCGGGGGGCTCTTCGGCCGGCGCCTTGTCGAACTTGTCAGTCACTGTGACTGCCCTTCAGTGAAGCTTGAGGCGAGAACGCCAGGACTTACTTGCCGGCGTTGACGGTGGCCTCGGTGACGGCGCTGTCCTTGACGTCCCACTTCTCCAGGACCTTCTCGTACTCGCCGTTCTTGATGATCGCGTCCAGAGCTGCCTTGAGCGCGTCGCGGAGCTCCGTGTTGTCCTTGTTGACGGCGATGCCGAACGGTCCCGCGCCGATCTGGTCGCCGGTGACCTCGAAGTCCTTGCCGCCGCCCGCGGTCTTCGCGATGTGGGCCGCGACCGGGTAGTCGTTGAGGTCGGCCACAGCGCCGCCGATCTTCACGCGGGTCTGCGCCTCGGCGTCGGTGTCGAACGCCGAGATCTCAAGCTTCTCCTTGCCGCACTTCTTGGCCTGGTCCTTGAAGGTGTCCTCGTAGATCGTGCCGCGCTGGACAGCGACCTTCTTGCCGCACAGGTCGTCCAGGGACTTGATGTTCTCCGGGTTGCCCTTCTTGACCAGCAGCGAGACGCCCGACTCGAAGTAGTCGACGAAGTCGACGCCCTTACCGGCCTTCTTGCCCTTGTCGTCCAGGCCCTCCTGGCGGGCCTTGGTGTCGCTCATGGCTGACATGACGATGTCCTGGCGGCCGGTGTTCAGCGACGTGATCAGACCGTCGAAGGTGCCGCTGGTGAACTCGAACTCGACGCCGAGCTGCTTGCCGAGGGCCGCGGCGATGTCGGGATCGATGCCGACGATCTTGCCGCCCTCCTCGTACTCCATCGGGGCGTAAGCGGCGTCCGTACCGACCTTGATCTTGCCGGCGTCCTGGTACTTCTTCGGCAGCTTGTCGAAGAGCGGGGCGTTGGACGACTTCGTGCCCTTGGTCTCATCGGCGCCCGAGCCGGAGCCGGTCTGGTCACCGCAGGCGGTGAGCAGCAGTGCGCCCGCGACCGCGATAGCGCCGACCGCGGCTGTCCGGGACTTGTTGGCGGTCGTACGGCGGGTGGTGCGTGCGGTCATGGTTGGTTCCTCCGGCGAGAAAAGGGGAGTGGCCTGGGAGGTCGGGCACACTACTTCGAGTATCGCGACCTCGTGTGATTACGGCATCTTGCCATTCGGACTAGCCCATTCAGGGCTCCAGTCATGTCAAAATCGGGTAACGGGTGACCCCCGAATCTCAACAGGCCGGTACATCAGGGCCGGACCATCTGTTGAGCACTGCCATTTCGGCCGGAAAATCTTCGGCCCGTCTCGCCATTTGGAACCGATTCATGCCACAAACCGGACTTGTCCGCACATGCATGCATGAGTCGTGTCACCGAGGTGATATGGGCTCTCGTTGATGCCGCCGATCAGGTAGAAAAGACGGTTACACCCCTCATCCGGGGCTCAGGGCGCGTGTGCGGCGCGCCCGCGCGTACGTACCTCCTCTCTGTCAGGGCGGGCCAACCGCCTGGTGCAGGGAACGGACGCGGTGCCCGCCCACCCCTCCTCACCAGGAGCGGCCACCCTCAATTGATGAAGACTTAAGGGGTAAAACAAATGGCAGCGGAGATCGTCAATCCTCGCAGCGACAGCAGCACGGACAACAGTGCGGAAGGTGCTCCCGAGGAGCCCTTCGATCCGGCCTTCGCCCTGCACCGGGGCGGCAAGATGGCCATCCAGGCGACCGTTCCGGTGCGCGACAAGGACGACCTGTCCCTCGCGTACACGCCGGGCGTCGCCAAGGTGTGCAGCGCGATCGCGGAGCAGCCCGAGCTCGTGAACGACTACACCTGGAAGTCGAACGTCGTGGCCGTCGTGACGGACGGTACGGCGGTTCTGGGGCTCGGTGACATCGGTCCCGAGGCCTCGCTCCCCGTCATGGAGGGCAAAGCGATCCTCTTCAAGCAGTTCGGTGGCGTCGACGCGGTTCCGATCGCGCTCGCGACGACCGACGTGGAAGAGATCATCGAGACCGTCGTGCGGCTCGCCCCGTCCTTCGGCGGCGTGAACCTGGAAGACATCTCGGCGCCGCGCTGCTTCGAGATCGAGCGCCGGCTCCAGGAGGAGCTGGACATTCCGGTCTTCCACGACGACCAGCACGGTACGGCCGTGGTCACCCTGGCCGCCCTGCGCAATGCCGCCAGGCTCACCGGCCGTACGCTCGGCGACCTGCGCGCCGTGATCTCGGGCGCGGGTGCGGCGGGGGTCGCCATCGCGAAGTTCCTGCTGGCGGCGGGGCTCGGTGACGTGGCGGTGGCCGACCGTAAGGGCATCGTCAGCCGGGACCGCGAGGATCTGACGGACGTCAAGCGCGAGCTGGCCGAGATCACGAACCGGGCCGGGCTCAGCGGCTCGCTGGAGACGGCGCTGGCCGGTGCCGATGTCTTCATCGGCGTTTCCGGCGGTACGGTGCCGGAGCCGGCGGTGGCTTCGATGGCGCCGGACGCGTTCGTGTTCGCCATGGCCAACCCGAACCCCGAGGTTCACCCGGATGTCGCGCACAAGTACGCGGCGGTTGTCGCGACCGGGCGCAGCGACTACCCGAACCAGATCAACAACGTTCTGGCCTTCCCGGGGATCTTCGCCGGTGCGCTTCAGGTGCGGGCGTCGCGGATCACCGAGGGCATGAAGATCGCCGCGGCGAACGCGCTGGCGGATGTCGTCGGTGACGCGCTGGCCGCGGACTACGTGATCCCGTCGCCGTTCGACGAGCGGGTCGCCCCGGCCGTCACTGCGGCGGTGGCCGCGGCTGCTCGCGCGGAGGGTGTGGCGCGGCGGTAAATGCTGCGGGCTTTACCTGTACGGGCCGTGTGGCTCCCCTGTCGAGGGGGGCGGCACGGCCCGTGGGGTTTGCGGCGCGGGTGCGGGTGCGGGTGCGGGTGGCGGGTGGTGCGGGTTGCCTGCGGCGCTGTCCCCTGCCCGCCCCTTCCCGAGGCTGGGGGGCGGGCCCCAGGCCCCCGGGGACGCCCTTCGGGCGTGTCCTCAATCGCCGGACGGGCTCCTATGGAGCCCGTCCGGCGATTGAGGACGAGCAGCGCCGCAGGCACCCGTCACCCGAACTCGCGCCGCGTGAGGGACGCGTCACACCGATGCATGGTTCCGCCACGCACCCGCCCGCCCTATCGTCAAGGTCATGTTCGCTGCCTACGCCGCCCGCATCGACCGCGACCACCCGCTCAACGGCCTTGAGCTGGGCGAGCGGCCCGCGCCCGAGGTGAAACCCGGCTGGACCACCGTCAAGGTCAGGGCCGCCTCCCTCAACCACCACGACCTCTGGTCCCTGCGCGGGGTCGGCCTCGGCGAGGAGGCGCTGCCGATGATCCTCGGCTGCGACGCCGCCGGTATCGACGCCGACGGCAACGAGGTCGTCGTGCACTCCGTCATCGGCGAGACCGGCCACGGCGTCGGCCCGCGCGAGAAGCGGTCGATCCTGACCGAGAAGTACCAGGGCACCTTCGCCGAGCTGGTCACCGTCCCGGCGTGGAACGTGCTGCCCAAGCCCAAGGAGCTGTCCTTCGCGGAGGCCGCGTGCCTGCCGACCGCCTGGCTCACGGCGTACCGGATGCTCTTCACGAACGCCGGCGTACGGCCCGGCGACTGCGTCCTCGTGCAGGGCGCCGGCGGCGGTGTCGCGACCGCCGCGATCGTGCTCGGCAAGGCGGCCGGTCTCAGGATGTACGCCACCAGCCGCGACGAGGCCAAGCGCAAGCGGGCCGTCGAGCTGGGCGCGGTGGAGGCGTTCGAGCCGGGCGCGCGGCTGCCGCAGCGCGTGGACGCGGTGATCGAGACCGTCGGCGCCGCCACCTGGTCGCACTCGGTGAAGTCGCTGCGCCCCGGCGGCACGCTGGTGATCTCGGGCGCGACGAGCGGCCCCAACCCGCCGTCCGCCGAGCTGAACCGGATCTTCTTCCTGGAGCTCAAGGTCGTCGGCTCGACGATGGGCTCCAAGGACGAGCTGGAGGACCTGCTCTCGTTCTGCGCGGCGACCGGCGTACGCCCGGTCATCGACGAGGTGCTGCCGCTGGACCGTGCCCGCGAGGGCTTCGAGCGGATGGCGGGCGGCGACCTTTTCGGAAAGATCGTGCTGACGGCCTCTTGATGGTCCGTCAGTTCTGCTGATTGCCTCTCCGGTACGCGTCCACGTGTGCTGGAGAGGTGTCCATGCGAACGTTCAGAGGCATTGGTGCTTTCGTCTGTACGGTCGCGCTGGCAGCCGGGGTCCTGACCCCGGCCGCGAGCGCGAGGGAAGGCGCGGGCGGCATACCCCCCGGCATACCCCGGCTGACCGACGACCGGGGCCGCGTCCTGACCCTGCGCGGCTGGAACGTCGAGGACAAGGCGAACCGCGGCGACAAAGCGCTGTCCGCCATCACCGAGCGGCATTTCCGCGACCTGAACGCCAACGGCTTCAACTTCGCCCGGCTGCTCGTCTTCTGGGACGACCTGGAGCCCCGCCGGGGGCAGTACAGCGCGGCGTACCTCCGCAAGATCGAGCGGATCCTGGACTGGGCCGAAACGTACGACATCCAGGTGCTGATCGACGCCCACCAGGATGTCTTCGGCCCGGCCTTCGGCCATCGCGGCATCCCGGAGTGGGCGACGCGCACCGACGGACTGCCGTTCACGCCGAACCCCGACGACTGGTTCTCCGAGTACTTCCAGCCGGCCGTGCAGCGCGCCTTCACCCACCTCTACGAGGACCCGGATCTGCGGCGTGCCCAGGCCGGCATGTGGCGGGTGCTCGCCGACCGGTTCGAGGACCATCCAGCCGTGCTCGGATACGACCTGATCAATGAGCCGATGGGCGAGCTGAGGGAGGGCGAGGACCTGCCCACCGCAGCACGCCGGATCGAGCGCGACCAGATCACCCCCATGCACAACCGCCTCGCGGACGCCGTACGTTCCGTCGACCACGACAACTGGGTGTTCGTCGAGCCGACGCCGATCGTGGGCGAGGGCGTGCCGACCGGCCTCGGGAAGATCAAGGACCCGAAGGTCGTGTACGCCCCGCACTTCTACAACACCGCGATGGAGGCGGGCGCCGACTACGACCCGGCGGCCGGCTGGATCGAGTCGTACGAGGCGGCTGTCACGGCGTACCCCAAGGAGCACCGCGTGCCGGTGGTCGTGGGGGAGTGGGGCCCGCTCAACAACTCCCTCCCCAACATGGGCCGCTTCTACCGCGAGGCGCTGGCGTCCATGAACCGCTACAGCTCCGGCTGGGCGGGCTATGTGTGGTGTTACGGCGGTGGCTATTGCGCGGTGGACCAGGCAGGGAGGTTCCGTACGAACAAGGAGCAGACGGCGTCGCCGTACGCGTCCGCTGTCGCGGGCCGGGTGCGATCGGAGTCGTACGACCCGGCGACGCGGACCTACCGCCTCTCGTACGTCGCCTCCGGGCGCGGCGCCACCGAGCTGTCGCTGCCGTCGCGCGCCCGTGACTGGCGGGTGGCGGTCGACGGGGCGGCGTGGGTGGTCGGCGGTCGGGTTCATGCCCGGCCGGGGGCGCGGATATCGGTGACGGTCGGTCCGGCTCCCTCCGTGTCAACTGCGGTTGACGGTCCCGGGTTCGTCAATGTAGGTTGACAGGCATGACCGATGCAACGGATCTCGCCGAGCGCGCGGGTGATCGCGACCCCCGGGTCGGGCTGCGCGCTGTTGTCGCCCTGCGGCGGCTGCTGGAGCAGCTCGAAGCCGTGCAGGTGAGGAGCGCCCGCGCTCAGGGCTGGTCGTGGCAGGAGATCGCGGCCGAACTGGGCGTCAGTCGGCAGGCCGTCCACAAGAAGTACGGGAGGCGTTGATGTTCGAGCGGTTCACGAAGAGTGCCCGGGGTGTGGTGAAGGGCGCGGTCGTCCAGGCGGAACGGGCGGACGCGGACTCGGTCACCGAGGAGCACCTGCTGCTGGCCCTGCTGGACCAGGAGGGCACGCGCTCGTCCTTCGCGTTCGCGTCGCTGGGGATCGCCGGGCGACGGGACGCGGTGGCGGGTGCGCTGGCCGACGCGCGGCGCCGGGGTGGCCTGTCGAAGGCGGACCAGGAGGCGCTCGCCGGTATCGGCATCGACGTCGCGGAGATCGTGTCGAAGGTCGAGCAGGCTCACGGCGAGGGCGCGATGCAGTCCGGCCGCGGCGCCCGGCGCGGTGTGCTGACGGGGCACCGCCCGTTCACGCCGCAGGCGAAGGCGGTACTGGAGAAGTCTCTGCGGGTCGCGCTGGGGCGCGGCGACCGGCACATCGGCGACGAACACCTGCTGCTGGCGCTGGTCGCGCAGCCGGGTGCGGTGGCCGATGTACTGGCGGAGTACGGCGCGACGTACGGGGCGGTGGAGCGGGGGCTGTTCGGGGGCGGCGGCGAGGCCGAGGTGGGGTGACGGGGCGCGGGCCTGGGTGGGGTCGCGGGTGCGGGTGGGCGGGGTGCGGGCTGCCTGCGGCGCTGTCCCCTGCCCGCCCCTTCCCGCTGTGACATGTTGCGGCTCCGCGTGAGGGGCGCTGCCGCAGACCTCACTCCTCAAAACGCCGGAGGGGCTGGATGGTGCGGCCGAATCCAGCCCGTCCGGGGTCTGGGGCTACGCCTTCGGGCCGCGCAGCAGTGCGCCGATGTGGGCCGCTGCCGTCGACAGGTGGTGGCGGGCCTCGCGGAGTTCGTGCTCCGTTACGCCGTGGTCCCGGGCCGCGTCGCGGATGTCGTCGCGGAAGCGGTCCAGCAGGCGGTCCAGGTCGCGGGCCGGGTCGCCGGACGGGGGCTCCTGGGCCCACGCGGGCTCGGGGGGTGTGTCCGCGCGCTCGACCTTGACCTCGACGTCGGCCGGCTCCTGCGGAGGCGCCGCCGGACGGCCGAAGAAGCCGAACTCCTTGGTGACCTCGGCGAGGCCCTCGCGTACCCCCTTCGGCCAGTCGCCCCGCGCGAAGTGGTCCTGTACCTGCTGCGCGATCCGCTGCATCTGCTCGCGCGCCTTCTCCTGCGCCTTCTCCTGGGCCTCCTTGGCCTGGCGGCGCGCCTGTTGCGCGTCCTCGCGGGCGCGGCGGCTCTCGTCCTTCGCCCGGCGCGCCTGCTCCTTCCACTCCTGCTTGGCCTTGCGCAGCTCCTCCTTCGCCACGTTCCATGCCTCGCTGTCGCCGAACACGCTCTCCCAGTCGCCGCCCCCGGGCTGCGACGGTGCGGCCTTGTGGCGGGTCTCGCTCGCCGCGGCCCGCATCTCGCGGCGCAGGTTGCCCGCCGCGCCGCGTACGTCGTCGCGGATCTCGGCGGCCAGTTCGGAGACCGACTCGCGGATCTCCAGCTCCAGGTCGGCCAGTTCGCCGCCGCGCCCCGCCAGTTCGGCGCGGCCCGCGTCGGTGATCGAGTAGACCTTGCGGCCGCCCTCGGTGGCGTGCGTGACCAGGCCCTCGGCCTCCAGTTTGGCGAGGCGCGGGTAGACGGTGCCGGCGGACGGGGCGTACAGGCCCTGGAAACGCTCCTCCAGGAGGCGGATCACTTCGTACCCGTGGCGCGGCGCCTCGTCGAGCAGCTTGAGGAGGTACAGGCGCAGACGGCCGTGGGCGAATACGGGGGGCATGTCAGAGCACCTTCTTGTTGGCGTCGGTCGCGGTGCCGGCGTCGGCCTCGTACAGGTCTTCGTCGGCCGCCGGGCGGCGCAGCAGGGCGATGGAGCCGGAGACGGTCGTCGCGCGCAGCCGCCCGTTGCCGGCCCCCAGCGTGCCCGTGATCCTCTTCGCCCCCCACTGGCCGCTGACCCGCAGGTCCTCGAACGCGTTGGAGACGGAGCCGCTCGCCGTGTTGGCCTCGACCGTCGCGTCGGCCGGGTGCGGCAGCCGGATGGCGACCTCTCCGGAGACCGAGGTGAGGGCGATGTCGGTGGGCTTCCCGGCCGGGTCCACGTCGACGACCATGTCGCCGCTGACCGAGTCGGCCCGTACGGAGGATCCCGAACCGTCGACCACCGTCAGGTCTCCGGAGACCGAGTGGAAGCGGAGGTCGCCGGTGACGCCCTGGGCCTCCACGCTCCCCGCGACGGTGTCGGCGCGGACGGCGCCGGAGAGGCCGACGAGGGTGGTGTCGCCGGTGATGCCGCGTACGTCCGTACGTCCGCGGATCCCGGAGACGACGGCGCCGGCGCCGATCACGCCGACCTCGACGGAGCAGTCCACGGGGACGGCCAGGGAGACGACCGCGCTGCGGTGCCGGCCCTTGGGATCGAGCCACTTGAGGAAGCCCTTCCAGGGCAGGTCCTCGTACGCGACGGTGAGAGTGCCGTCCTTGTGGGTCACGGTCAGTGGCGGGCCGTCGATCGCGGAGACTTCGAGGCGGGCGGGACCTTCCTCGATGCCGACGACATTCACTGTCCCGTTGACGATGCGCACGTTGAGCGCGGTCACCGGGTCCTCGAAGGTGAGCTTCCGCGGCTCCGCGACCGCCCATGTCGGCTCTGTCATGTGGTCCTCCCCGATCTGGCCGGTCCGACGCAACATATCGCGTCTATCGCTAAACACGATATATCGCGGCTGGGGGAAGTCAAGACGGGGTTGTGGCGCGAGCGGCCCACTCGTACGCGCCATATGCGGGCAAAGTGCCCTAGCGTGAGGGCATGAACGCGACATCCGGTCCCGGACCCGTCGGGGCGCTGCTGCTGTGCGGGGCCGAGCCCGAGGCGGTACGGCCCGCGGCGCATCTGCTGCGCGAACGGCTGCTGCTGTCACCGGCCGGTGGCTCCGCTGATGGCTGGAGCGTGGTCGTACCCGAGGGCAAACCATGGCTGGACGGCGGCGAACCGGTAGACCGCGTCCTGGCGGGCTGGGCCACGGCGCTCGCCGTCGGCGTCACCTGGCCGGTTCTCGCCCTCTGGTGGGACGCCGACCGGGCCGGCTTCACGCTCGCTTCGGGCTTCCGGCGGCAGGTCGGCTACGAATGGCTGGCGGACGGGACGCCGGTGGGGGAGGACGAGGCGATGCGCACGTTCGCGGCGCGGCTCGGGCTCGACCCCGTACTCGATATGGATTCCCTCGCGGCGCTCACCCGCCCCGACCCCGACGCGGACGGCAGGGCCCGGCTGCTCGGCCTGATCGCGGTCCTGTCCCGCCTGGGCCTCGCGCTCCCCCCGGGCCTGACGCCCGGCGAACCGGCCGACCGGCTGCGGGAGGCGGCGCGGGTGCAGCCGGGCACGGAGTCGGTCGAGTGGTCGGGCTGGCGCGACGCCGTGCGCGCGGAGCTCGACGTGGTCGAGAGCGGGCCCGTCGGCCCCTGGGTACGCGGGCCGAGGGCCCGCCTGCTGAGCGGGGCCCAGCTGGCGGCCGGCGTCTCGCTCGCCCTGTGGGGACTGCGGCGGCGCAGCGGCGGCTGGGCGTTCGCGGGCGGCGTGCTGGTGGCGCAGGGGGCGCTCGGTCTGGCGTACGACCGGCTGCGCGCCCGCGCCTGACGCGGAGGCCGGGCCGCGACCGCGAGCGTGCGCCCGTGATGCGCCGCCGTGCCCCTCCTACTCCGCGTCGTCCTCGTCGTCGTCCAGGCGGGCCAACCAGGTCGCGAGCCGCTCGACCGGAACCTCGAAGTCCGGGTTGAGGTCGACGAACGTACGCAGCTGCTCGGCGAGCCACTCGAACGTGACTTCCTCCTCGCCGCGCCGCTTCTCCAGCTCCTCGATACCGCGATCGGTGAAGTACAAGGTGTTGCTCCGTGGGTGGGACAGGGGTCGGACAGGGGGTGGACAGCGGTTGTTCCAAGCCAGGATAGGCACTGATCCCGGAGTCCCTCGCGCTCGTACCCTGCAGCGATTAACCTTCACCATTCATCGCGTGGGGGAGCGGGGGACGCTGTGGCCAATGGGATCGCACAGGTTCGGCTCGACGACGGGACCGTCGTCTGGGCGCGTGTCAGCGAGGCGCAGGAGCTCGACCGGGGCGGCGGTTACCGGGACACCGGGATCGGTGACCGGGTCGTTTCCATGGCGGGTGGACTGACCGATGTCGTACAGGGTGTGGTGCGGTCGCTGCGCGCGGGGTTGCAGCCCGCCGCCCCCGTCGAAGTCGCCGTCACCTTCGGTATCGAGCTGTCCGCCCAGGCCGGCAAGGTGATCGGGGTTCTCGCGGACGGCGGCGGCAAGGCCTCCGTTTCGGTGTCGCTGACGTGGACGGAACCGGTCGCGGATCCGGTCGTGGATCCGGCAGTGGATCCGGGGGCGCAACCCGTCGCGGATCCTGCCGCCGGGCCGGGCCCCGCGCCCGGATCGTCGGCCCGCGGCACGTTATGAGCGCGCCATGAACGCCTTCGACGAGATCGTGCGCCCCTCTCTCGTACGCATTGCCGCGCCCGGAGCCGGGTATGACCCGCACGGCACCCACTACTGGGGCAGCGGATTCTTCATCGCCCCCGGCTGGGTGCTGACCTGCGCTCATGTCGTGGGAAAGGGGGAGGCCGCCGTGTGGAGGGGAGAGCGTGCGCTCGGCATCACCTGGCAGGGCGGTGTGACCACGGGCGAAGTGGTCCTCGCCAAGCCGCGGCCCGCCGACCCCGACGAGCCGCCGTACCGCTGGGAGTTCCCCGACATCGCCCTGGTACGCGTCCCGGACGCGCAGGACGCCGCCTGCGTCTGGCTCAGCGAGCGGCCCCTGGACATACCCGCCGACGTAAGCCTGCACGGCTGGTCCAGGGAGACCGGCGACCTGGGCATACGGCAGGGCATCGGCCAGGCCCACGCCACCGACGGCAAGGCGCTGCTGCTGCGGGGCAGCCTGCCCGTGGAGGGCTGCTCGGGCGGCCCGGTCGTCGATCTCAAGCACGGCGCCGTCATCGGCATGAACAAGGGGCGCGGGGAGCACGAAGGGGCCGCCGTACCCATCACGGCCCTGCGCGAGCTGCACGATCTGCGGGGCGGCGACATCCTCCACACGGTTCTGAGCGAGCACGACCGCCACCACCTGAGCCGGTTCCGCAGCACCTCCGCCGCCGGCGGCGGCTGGACCAAGGCCCAGGCCGACCTGCGCAAGGGGGCCCCCGGGTTCCTGCCCGTCGCGCGCGCCCACCTCTTCGGCCGGTTCGCCGAACTGCCGCCGCCGACCGGGCCGGGCGAGGTCATGGTCCTCGTGGACGACGTCAAACGCCGTGTCCTGCACAGCGATTACCAGTCACCCATCGAGCACGACCCGCGCACCTGGCGCGACGGAGTCGGACTGCTGCACGACCTGCGCGGCCGGGAGGGCGGGCACGACCTCGACGACGACGCGGTGCTGCTGTACGCCGCCAAGGTCGTCAGGCACCTTGCCGAGCAGGGCCGGGGCGGGTGCCGGGCGGACGGTCCCCAGCGGGCCGCTCTCGGCGAGCTGGGCGAGTGGATCACCACACAGGGCGAGTCCGCGCACCAGGCGATCCGCGAGGAGATCGCGCAGGTGCTGGACCTTCGTGACGCGGCCACTCCTGCGGTGGAGTTGGAGTTCCAGTCCGTACGGGAACGGCCGGCCGGCCACGCCCGCGCCGACGTGCTCGTCGAGATCGACCCGGTGCACTACGGCGACCGCTACCCGTGGCGCGTCAAGCTCCTCTACGAGGGGCGCACCGTCAGCCCGCTGTCCGGCGACGACCGCGGTGTGCGCCGCGCCGACCTGCGCGAGACCCTGCGCGAACCGCTCGCCGACGCCCTGCGCCGCGGCGACAGCGGGGAGCATCTCGCGGCGATCGAGGCCCTGTTGCCGCGCGAACTGTTCGACGAACCCCTCGACACCTGGCGGCTCTCGCCCGAGGACGACCTCTTCGACGAGCACAGCATGGCGCTGGGAGAGCGCCGCATCGTCGTCATACGGGACCGCAGGCGCCGCGACCGCCCGGCGAGCCCCGAATGGCGCCGCCGCTGGCAGGCCGCCGTCCGCGGGCCGCTCACCGTCGTACCGCTGCGCGGCGAAGTCCCCGCGTCCGGGCACGGCCCGGGTGCCCGCAGGGAGTCCCGCAGGGCCACGTACGCCAGGCTGTCCGACGCCGAGGACGGCACGGTGCCCGTGTACTGCGGGCCGGTCGGCAGTGGTGACGGGCTCGACGCCATGGCCGCCGCCATCGCCGCCGGGCACCCGCTCGCGTTGTGGCGCAGGTGCGGCCAGGATCACAGCGACTGCCGGGAGTTCCACGTACGCGCCGACGAGCTGCTGGCGCGCGCCGACGGCGTGGACGGGCTGCACCGGCACATACGTTCCCTGCGCATCATCTCGATGGATCCCGACGCGACACCCGACACGGTGTCGGAAGCGGCCTGGGCCGCCTCCGTCGCCGTACTCTTCGATCCGCCCGACCGTCCGCCGTACGACGGTGTGCCCCTTCAGGCGCCGCCGCAGCTCTCCGGGCCGAGCACATGACGGCCCGTCAGGAGGTGGGTGGAAAGATGCGCCGAAAGACGCGTCGAATGCCTGGCCAAATCCCGGGAACCGGTCCTGAATCAGGGTCGGCAGAGCGGGACTTGAACGGTAACGTCAGCCCCCGGACCACCTACCCGCGAGGTGAAACTCAGTGACAGACTGGCGGATCTATCGCGGCGCGGGACTGCCGCACGACGGCGTGCGACGGTTACCCGGCCCGCCTCCCTGGCGTGATTTCGCCGCAGTGGGCCCGGACCCCGACGGCACAGAGGGCTCCGACGCCACCGACCCGAGCGCCGCCCGCAGGCTCGGCGTACAGCGTCGGCTGGTGGAGAACCACCACCCCAGACCCGCCGAGGTCGACGCCGTCAACGCTGCCCTCTATCTGCGCCGCCCACTGCTCGTGACTGGCAACCCGGGCACCGGAAAATCCACTCTCGCTCAGGCTGTCGCGCACGAACTCGGCCTCGGACGCGTCCTGCGCTGGCCGATCGTCAGCCGGTCCGGCCTCCAGGACGGGCTATACCGTTACGACGCCATCGGCCGCCTCCAGGACGTACAGCTGGAGCGGGCACAGGGCGGGGCCGGGGCGGCTGCCTCAGGACACTCATCGCCCTCGGCCATCGGCTCGTACGTACGCCTCGGACCGCTCGGCACCGCGCTGCTGCCGTCCGAACAGCCGCGCGTCCTGCTCGTCGACGAGCTCGACAAGAGCGACCTCGACCTGCCGAACGACCTGCTGAACGCCCTGGAGGAGGGCGAGTTCGCCATCCCCGAGCTGGAGCGCATCGCCGACCGCGAGCCGGTCGTCGACGTCCTGACCGACGACGGCCGCAAGGCGGCAGTGCGCGGCGGCCGGGTCCGCTGCACCACCTTCCCGTTCATCGTCCTCACCTCCAACGGCGAGCGGGACTTCCCCGCCGCGCTGCTGCGCCGCTGCATCCAGCTGGAGCTCGAAGCGCCCGGCGAGGAGCAGCTCACCGCCATGGTCGAGGCGCACCTGGGCAGTGACGCAGCGATCGAGGGCCGGGACCTGATCGAGCGGTTCCTCGGCCGCGAACCCGGCGAGATCATCGCCGCCGACCAGTTGCTCAACGCCCTCTACCTCACCCAGCACGCCCCGCGCGCGGAGCGCGTCACGCGCGAACGCATCGCCGAAATGCTCATGCGACCACTCGACCGCCCGAGGTGAGTGCCGGATGGACCTGGGGGAACTTGTCGGCAGGCTGAGGAGCGGCGGCCTCGACCCCACGGCCGAGGAGGTCGCCGACGCCGTCTGGCTGGCTCAGTGGCTGCCGTCGGGCCGTACGCCGACGGGCGCGTCCGGCGACCCCCGGGAGCGTGGAGGCGCCACCGCTCCGGGACAGGAGACCGGCCGGGACGCGGACCGGGACGCCGACCGGGGCGGGCGCGCGGTCCGTCCCCCGGCGGGCGACGCGGACTCCGACGCACCCGACACCGACGTGCCCGGGCCTCACGGGACCGCTCCCATATCGCTCTACGCACCCGGCGGCCGGCGGAACCGGGGCGCGGGAGGCTCCGCGAACTCCGCCGGCGCCGCCTTCCCCGTACGCGCTCCGGCGGCTGCCGCGCTGCCCGGGCTGCTCGGCCTGCAACGCGCGCTGCGCCCCCTGCGCCACTACACTGCCACCGCCGTGCGGCCGGCCGCCGACGGGCGCCTCGACGAGGACGCCACGGCCGAGCGCAGCGCCATGTCCGGCGTCATCACCCCGGTGCTGCGGCCCTCCGAGCGCCCCCGCGTGGACATCCAGCTGCTCATGGACACCGGACCCGCGATGGCCGTCTGGGAGCGGATGGTCGAGGAGCTGCGGCAGGCCTGCCAGCAGTCCGGGGTCTTCCGTGACGTGCAGGTGCACCAGCTGTACGACGCCGGGGACGGCGAGGCGCCCCTCATCGGTACGACGACCGGTCCCGGCGGGCACACGCGGATGCGCCCCGCAGACCAGTTCCACGACCCGACGGGGCGAAGGCTCACGCTCGTCGTCAGCGACTGCGTCGGCCCGCTGTGGCAGCAGGGCCGCGCGCAGCGGCTCATCCACCAGTGGCCGCGGAGCTCACCGCTGGCCGTCGTGCAGCCGCTGCCGCCGCGTCTGTGGGCCCGTACCGCACTGCCCGCCGAGCCGGGGCTGCTGGTCCGGTCGGCGGCGTCCGGCGGCCGGACGGCCTTCCTCCCCGACGAGGAGCCGTGGGAGCCGGTGGAGGCGACGGCCAGGCCCGTGCCCGTACTCCCGCCGACCCCCGAGGCGTTCGCGTCCTGGGCGCGGCTGCTGTCCGACCACGGCGGCAGTACGGTGCGCGGCTGGGCGGCCTGGTCCGACAATGCCCCCGCCCACGAGCTCCCGGACCACATCGCGTCCGCCCCGCCACCACCCCTCCCGCCCGACCGCGGCGCCGGCGAACTGCTGCGTGCCTTCCGCGCGAACGCGTCGCCCGGCGGTGTCCGCCTCGCCGTCCACCTCGCGGCGGCGCCCCTCACCCTGCCCGTGATGCAGCTCGTACAGCGCGCCATGCTGCCCGACACCGGACCGATGGAGCTCGCCGAGGTTCTGCTCGGCGGGCTGCTCAGGCAGCTGCCGGGACCGGACTCCAGGTCGCCCTGCTACGTGTACGCCGACGGGGTGCAGGAGCTGCTGCTGAACTCGCTGGGCCAGGACGCGGCGGCGCTCGTGCTCAAGCACTGCTCTTCGTACGTGGAACGCCACTTCGGCAGGGGCGCCCGCAACTTCTCGGCACTGGCCGCGGCCAGGCTCTCCGAACGCGGCGCCGCGGCTCCCGGCCTCCAGTGGCAGCAGGGACGTGGCGGGGAGGCAGGGGAGGCCGAGGCGGACGACGGGGCCGGAACCGGAACCGAAGCCGGCGGCGAGCCCGAGCTGTTCGCCGAGATCCCCGCACGGGTGCTCCGCTTCTACCAGCCCGACCTCATCACGCCCGAACCGCTGGCCGAGGCCGAACGCCTCCTGGGCCAGTGGCACTCCCAGGGCGACCCGTCCCTGCTCCGCCGCGCCCGCGAACGCGCGGAGGCCGCGCTGAGCGGCGGCGACGGCCCGGACTCCGGCGGGGTGCCCGAGAGCGAGACCGGGGTCGTGCGCTCCGGCGTGGTGCTCGGCCGGGTGCTGCTGGCAGAGGCGGGGGCTCCGGCGGTGCGCGGCACCGAGCGGGGGCGCGAACTGCTCCTGCGCGCGGCCCGCACCCTCACCGAAGCGCGCGACCGCGCTCCCGAAGGCAGCCACGGCCGGGCCGACGCCAGCCTCGAACTCGCCGCCGCGCACCACGCCCTGTGGCGGGAGACGCGCGACGCACAGCACCTCGCCGCGGGCCTGGACGCGCTCACGGGTGACGCCTCGGCGTGGCCGCCGGCGTCCCGCAGGGTGCTGCACCTGCGCCGGGGGCGGCTGCTGCTCGCGCGGCACCAGGCCGAAGAGGCGGTACGTGAACTCCGCACGGGATGTGACCTGCTGGACACCGAAGACGTCCCCGACAGCATCCGCTGCACCGCGCTTCTCGACCTCGCCGACGCCCTGCGGGCCGCCGGCGCCCCGCACGCCGACACCGCCGAGACCCTGGCCCGCGCCGAACAGTCCGTCGGTGAAGAACCGGCACTGCGCCTGCGCTGCCTGACCGCCCAGGCCCGCCTCCACGACGCGGCGGACGACCGCACGGCGGCCGACCGGGCGTATGAGGCAGCCGCTCAAGCCGCCCCGCCGGACAGCGCGAAGCGGTGCGAACTGCTCACCGAATGGGGAGAGTCGCTGCTGCGCCGTGCCGCCGCCGAGGACGGGCCCGCCGGGGAGGACGCCGTGGGCAGGGCGGAGAGCGTCCTGCGCGAAGCGCTCGCCGGGATGCCCGCCCGCTCACCGTCCCGCAGCAGACTGCACCTGCTCCTCGGCAGCGCGCTGTCGCTCCGCTTCCAGCGGGTCGGCTTCCTGCCGGACCTGTACGAGGGCCGCCACCTGCTGGAGGAGGCCGCGAAGCGGCTGACGGACGGCGCGTTACGGGCCGAGGCATGGCTGACGCTCGGCCGGGTGCGGTTCGAGCTCGTCCGTCAGTCGGCCGCGACCCTGTACTCGGACGCTCTGCAGGCGTTCGAGAGCGCGCAGACCGACGCCGACAGCGCGCACGGAGACGGCGGGCAGCGGGACGGCACGCAGGCGGCCGGGCCCGGCTCCCAGGCCGCGGCGCGAGCGCTGTACGCACAGGGCTGCACGCTGGAATTCATGGGCCGCACCGAGGCCGCACGCCGGGCGTACGAGCACGCGCACGAGCGATGGCAACGGCTGGTCTCGTCCCTCGTCCCCGTGGACTGGCGCGAGGCAGCGGCGCCGCGGGAGCGGATCGCACGCCTGGCGGAGGGGGAGCGCGGCACGGAGGTCCGGGCCGACGATCCACGGCTGCCGGAGGCGGACCGGCGACGGCTGGCGCCCCCCTGGCGGCCGTTCACCGGGGTGAGAGCCGGTTGACCGGAGTGAAGTCGAACATGTTTCTGTTTCACCGGTGTCGGGAAGAACTGGGCAGCCGCTGCGGCCGTGCGGGACGGGTGCCGGCAGGGAGGAGTCGAGCGTGTCGCACAGGAACACCGTGGTTGCCGGCCCTGGGCAGGACGCCGGACGATCTCCGGCCGTGCCCGATCTCACCGACCTCGACCTGCGGACTTTACGCACCATGGACGATCCGGGACTTACCGAGGCGGTCGGCCATGTGCTGGAGCGGTCCCGGGAACTCGCCGAAGCGTGGTGGTCGGACGGCGAACCGACTCCGCGCTGAACAGCGGCGCTTTCCGGTCAGATGGATGGCCGGGCCAACCGGTCGCGCCGCCCCTGTGGCGAAGCCCGTCACAGGGGCGGCATGACCGCGGCTCCCCTGTCGGCAGCCCTGTTCGCCCGACTCGCCCGCACCCGGCCCGACGCCGCGTGCACCACCGCGTTACGGGCCGGGCTGCATGCCCGCAGGCTTCTGCTGCTGAAGTCCCTGCTGGCCCGCCTCGACCGGCAGCGCGCCACCGCGGCGCCGGCGGCGCGTGAACGCTTCGGCCGGCACTGGCAGTTGCTGGAGCACGCGGAACGACGCGACCCCGCCCTGGTCCGGGACGTACTCGACTACCCGATGACCGGCGCCTGGCTGGCCGGAGCCCTCGCCTCGCCCGAAGGCCCCGCCCTCGACCGGCACCTCGCGCACTTCGGCTCCATCGCCGCCACCGCCGCCGTGCGCGCGGGCTGCGACCTGCGCCTGGTCCTCGACGCACCCGCCGGGCTGCTTTCCCTGCCGGGTCTCGGCGCTCTGCGCTGCCCGGCCCACCGGGCCGAACTTCACGCCCGCGGCCGGAGCGTACGCATCACCGGCGGCGGCCGTACCGGCGCCCTCCTGCTGCGGCGGACCGGCAGCCGGCACCGGCCCGCGGGCGTTGGGCCCGGCTGGTCGCGGCTGCGCGTCCTGCCCGGCGGCGCCGCCGTCCTCGACGACCTCGACCCCTACCGGGTCCCGCCCGGCGGGATCGGCGCCGACGCCATGCCCGCGGCGGAACGGACCGCCGTCGCCGGGGAGCCCTGGGTGCGCCTGTGGCGGCAGGCCTTCGCGCTGATCGGGGCGACCGACCCCGGGCGGGCCGCCGAGATACGGGCCCTGCAACGGGTCGTCGTGCCCCTGGCCGTGACCACCGCGGCGTACGACGGGAGCCGCCCCATGAGCGCCACCCTGCGGGCGGCGCCCGGCAGCGTACTGACCTCGCTGCCGGCCGGACCGCACGAACTGGCCGAGGTGCTGGTCCACGAGACCCACCACACCAAACTGGCCGCGCTCCACGAGCGCGTACCGCTGTACCGGCCGGACGGCGAGGGTCTGCACCGGGTCGGCTGGCGGCCCGACCCGCGGCCGGTCGCGGGCGTGTTCCAGGGCGCGTACGCCCACCTGGCGCTCACCGACCTGTGGCGGCGGGCCGCGACCGGCGGCGGGGCACCGGTGGCCTGGCGGCGGCGCGCGGGGGAGCAGTTCGATCAGCATCGCGAACAGGTCGCGGAAGCCTTGTCCGTACTTCAGGAATCAGATGAACTGACCATTGAGGGGCGACAGTTCACCGGGGGGATGAGGGAGCACCACGCGAGCCTCGGCGCGACGCAACCGGCCTTTGGGTAACACTGTGTCAATCAGCCGTGACGTTCGGTCGGCGGGCGCGGGACTGGGCGCGAGACAGGGAGACGTACAGATGGTGGATCAGCGGCGGTCGGGCGGGTCCGGTGCGGCGGACCGCGGCGGCCAGAACGGGCCCGAGCATTTCCTCGTGGTCTTCCCCGGCTATCACCGGCCGTGGGCCAACTGGATCGCGCAACGCCTGGAGGCGCACGGCCACCGCGTCACCCTCCAGCGCTGGGACCCGCCCCGCGAAGTCCCGCTGGAAGAAGCGCTCGGCGACCTTCTGCTGTCCACCGGGCGGGTTCTGCTCGTCCTCAACGACTGGTTCTTCGAACTGGGACCCCGGGCCCCCGGTGAGTGGAACGACGTCCTGCGGGGGTACGTCGCCGACAAGGCGGAGCGGTTCGCAGCGGTCAACCTCACCAACCGCCAGCTGCCCCCCGCCACCGCCGTCCTCGAACCCGTCAGCCTGTGGGGCACGGGCGAGGAGGAGGCCGAGGAACGGCTCCTCGGCAGACTGGGCATCGAATTCCGGCGCGCCACCGGCCGCCGCTCCCCGGCGGGAGGCTCCCGCTTCCCGAACACACCCCCCGAGATCTGGGGAGAAGTCCCACGCCGCAACGGCCGGTTCACCGGCCGCGACGATCTGCTCACCGAACTCCAGTCACGCCTGACGGAAGCCGAGCGCGGCAATTCGGCCTGCACTCTCCTCGGCATGTCAGGCATCGGCAAGACCCAGATCGCCGCCGAGTACGCCCACCGCTTCAGCACCGAGTACGACGTCATCTGGTGGGTCAACTCCGACGACCGCAACATCCAGCGCGACCGCTTCGGCGAGCTCGCCGCCGAACTGGACCTGCGCAGCGGCAGCGAACCGGGTGAGCGCATCCGCGCCGTGCGTGACGCACTGCGGCGCGGTGACCCGTACAGCCGCTGGCTCATCATCTTCGACGGCTGGGACGACACCGACGGCGCGAACGTCCTGCTGCCGCACGGCCCCGGACACACCATCGTCACCTCCCGCAACCGGGGCTGGGGCGACCACACCGACGTACTCGAAGTGCCCAGCTTCGACCGCGCCGAGTCCACCGGCTACCTGATGCGGCGCGCCCCGCACATCACGTCGGCCCAGGCCGACGAGGTCGCGGCCGAGTTCAGCGACGTACCCCTGCCACTCGTCCAGGCCGCGTCCTGGCTCGGTGAGTCCCGGATGGAGGTGCCCGAGTACCTGCGCATGGTCCGCGAGGGCAGGCTGTCCGCGGTTGACGAACCCGTGGGGGACGGCTTCCCGCACTCCTCCCTCACCTCGTGGTCGATCCTCATCAACCGGCTCCGCCGCACCCAGCCGCAGGCCGTCGAAGTACTCAGCCTGTGCGCCTCCTTCGCGCCCGGCCGCATCCCGCTCGGTCTGGCCCGCGCCTACCCTCAGGCCGACCTGCCCGAGGACCTGCGGTGGATGAGCACCGACCTGCCGGCCTGGACCCGGGCCCTGGACACACTCGTCAACTACTCGGTACTCACCCGGGAGAGCCGGGGCCCCGTCAACACCGAGATGGGGCCGCACCAGGAGTCCGTGCACATGCACCGGCTCGTCCACGACATCGTGTCCCGGCTCACCAACGACGAACACCGCGAGGCCCACCGCAAGGCCGTACGGACCCTGCTCGCCGAGGCCGACCCCGGCAACCCGCTCGACAGCAGGCAGTGGCCGCAGTACGCCGAGCTGCTGCCCCACCTGGAGCCGTCCGGCGCGCTCAGCAGCCGCAACAGCCGGGTCCAGGCGGCCGTACTGAACTGCCTGCGCTACTGCGTGCGCAGCGGCGAGTCCACGGCCGGCACCCGGCTCGCCGAAAAGATCCGGACCCACTGGACGACATTCATGGACCCGCTGGCCCAGCACATGCTGGATCTCACCGCCCAGCAGAGCAACCTGCTGCTCGCCTCCGGCAGCAACCGTGAGGCGTACGAACTGGGGCGCGCCCTGCGGGACCGGCTGCTGGTCGCGCAGCCGCGCGACGAGCTCGGCGAACTCAGTGTCAACAGCGGCCTCGCCGGCAGCCTGCGCCGCCTCGGCCGGTACGACGAAGCGCTGGAGCTTCAGCGGCAGGTGCTGGCGGACGCGGAACGACTGCTCGGTGAGAACGAACTCACATCCCTCAGCGCCCGGCACAACCTCGGCGTCGGACTGCGGTTGCTCGGGCGCTACCGGGAAGGGTACGAACTCGACCTGGAGACCTTCAGCCGCCGCGAGAACGTGCTGCGCGCCCGCCACATCACCACCCTCAACTCCGGCAACGCGATCGCCCACGGCCTGCGGCTGCTGGGCCAGTACCGCGACGCCGTTGCCCGCCAGGAGCCGGTCGTACGGCTCCATGTCCAGATCCTCGGCCCGCAGCACCCACAGACCCTGTCGGCGCGCAAGCAACTGGCGCTCGCCAGGCGCCGCGAGGGCGGCTTCCCGCAGGACGTCGGCATGCTGATGGACAGCCTGATGGAACAGATGGAGCAGGTGCAGGGCCGTACCCACTACACGACCCTGTCGTTCATCACCGACTACGGGAACTTCCAGCGCGAACACGGCGACCTGGAGAAGGCCAAGGACCTGATCGCCGAGGCCGAGGCGGGCTACCGGGCGCTGCTCGGCCCCGCGCACCCCGTCGCCACCGGCATGCTCGCCAACACCGGTCTGGTGATGCAGGCGGCAGGCGACCGGAGCGAGGCCATGTCCATGTTCGAATCCGCGCTCGCCGGCCTGACCGCCACCCTCGGGCCCGACCACCCGTGGGTCCTGGGCTGCGCCCTCAACGCGGCCGGCGGGCGCAACTTCAACGGCCGGGTCGGGGACGCGGCGGAGCTGAGCCGGGACACGCTGCGCAGGTCCCGCCAGGTCCTCGGCGACGACCACCCGCTCACCCTGTCCTGCCAGACCGCGCTGGCCGCCGACCTGCGGGCCCTGCGGGAACGGGAGGAGGCCGACAAGGTCGAGGCGGACGCGCTGCTCACGCTCACCCGCACCCTCGGCGCCCAGCACCCGCACACGCTCTCCGCGCGCCAGCGCAACCGCCCGTACTGGGACTTCGAGGCGTACCTCGGCTGATTTGCCCGTACGCACCCAAAGGGCCCGGCGCCGCAAGATCGCTGCGGTGCCGGGCCCTTTGGGGCGTACAGGCGCTGATCAGGTCAGGCCGGTCAGGCCTCGAAGACCTCGTTCAGCAGCTGCTGCTGCTCCGCCTGGTGGCGCTTGGCCGAGCCGACCGCCGGGGACGAGCCGTGCGGGCGCGAGATGCGCCGCAGGCGCTCGCCGTGCGGGATGTCGGCGCCGACCGCCAGGTCGAGGTGGTCGATCAGGTTGAGTGCGATGAACGGCCACGCACCCTGGTTCGCCGGCTCTTCCTGCGTCCACAGGTACTTCTCGGCGTTCGGGTACTTCGCGATCTCCTGCTGGAGCTCCTTGCCCGGCAGCGGGTACAGGCGCTCGAGCCGGATGATCGCGGTGTCCGTGTTCTCGCGCTTCTGACGCTCCGCCGCGAGGTCGTAGTAGACCTTGCCGGCGCAGAAGACGACCTTGCGGACTGCGGCCGGGTCGACCGTCGTGTCGCCGATCACCGGGCGGAAGCCGCCCGTCGTGAACTCTTCCGCCTTCGACGACGCCGCCTTCAGACGCAGCATCGACTTCGGGGTGAAGACGATGAGCGGCTTGTGGTGCGGGTTGTGGACCTGCCAGCGCAGCAGGTGGAAGTAGTTCGACGGCAGGGTCGGCATCGCGACCGTCATGTTGTCCTGCGCGCACATCTGGAGGAAGCGCTCGGGACGGGCGGACGAGTGGTCCGGGCCCTGGCCCTCGTAACCGTGCGGCAGCAGGAGCGTGACGCCGGACGTCTGGCCCCACTTCTGCTCGGCCGAGGAGATGAACTCGTCGACGACGGTCTGCGCGCCGTTGACGAAGTCACCGAACTGGGCCTCCCACATGACCAGCGACTCGGGCCGGGCGAGCGAGTAGCCGTACTCGAAGCCCATGCACGCGTACTCGGAGAGCAGCGAGTCGTAGACGTTGTAGCGGGCCTGGTCCTCGGAGAGGTACTGGAGCGGGGTGTAGTCCTCGCCGGTGTTCTGGTCGACGAGAACCGCGTGGCGCTGGCCGAACGTACCGCGGCGGGTGTCCTGGCCGGACAGCCGGACCGGGACGCCCTCCATCAGCAGGGAGCCGATGGCGAGGGTCTCGCCCATGCCCCAGTCGATCGTGCCGTCCTCCACCGAGGCCGCGCGGCGCTGCATCTGCGGCATCAGGCGGGGGTGGACGGTGATCCGGTCGGGGATGTTGACCTGGGACTCGGCGATCCGCTTGACGATCTCCTGGGAGACCGCCGTCTCGATGGCCACCGGGAACTCGGCCTGGACCTCCGGGGTGTGGGCCGGAGCCGGGTTCGAGGTGGCTTCGCGGACCTCCGCGAAGACCTTCTCCAGCTGGCCCTGGAAGTCCTGGAGCGCCTGCTCCGCCTCTTCCAGCGTGATGTCGCCGCGACCGATCAGCGACTCGGTGTAGAGCTTGCGCACCGAGCGCTTCACGTCGATCAGCGTGTACATCTGCGGGTTGGTGAACTGCGGGTTGTCGCCCTCGTTGTGACCGCGGCGGCGGTAGCAGATGAGGTCGATCACGACGTCCTTGTTGAAGGACTGGCGGAACTCGAAGGCGAGCCGCGCGACGCGGACCACGGCCTCCGGGTCGTCGCCGTTCACATGGAAGATCGGCGCCTCGATCATGCGGGCCACGTCGGTCGCGTACATCGAGGAACGCGAGGACTCCGGGGCGGCGGTGAAGCCGACCTGGTTGTTGATGACGATGTGGATCGTGCCGCCGGTGCGGTAGCCCCGCAGCTGCGACATGTTGAGCGTCTCCGCGACCACACCCTGGCCGGCGAAGGCCGCGTCGCCGTGGAGGGCGAGGGGCAGAACCGTGAAGTCCGTACCGCCCTTGTTGATGACGTCCTGCTTGGCGCGGGCGACACCCTCCAGGACCGGGTCGACCGCCTCCAGGTGCGAGGGGTTGGCGACGAGCGAGACCTTGATCTGCTCCCCGTCGAGACCGGTGAAGGTGCCTTCGGCGCCCAGGTGGTACTTGACGTCGCCGGAGCCGTGCATCGACTTCGGGTCGAGGTTGCCCTCGAACTCCCGGAAGATCTGCGCGTACGACTTGCCGACGATGTTCGCCAGGACGTTCAGGCGGCCGCGGTGGGCCATGCCGATGACGACCTCGTCCAGGCGCGACTCGGCGGCGCTGTCGATGACCGCGTCGAGCAGCGGGATGACGGACTCGCCGCCCTCCAAGGAGAAGCGCTTCTGGCCGACGTACTTCGTCTGCAGGAAGGTCTCGAAGGCCTCAGCGGCGTTCAGCCGGCGCAGGATGCGCAGCTGCTCCTCGCGCTCAGGCTTGGCGTGCGGGCGCTCCACGCGGTCCTGGATCCACTTGCGCTGCTTCGGGTCCTGGATGTGCATGAACTCGACGCCGACGGTCCGGACGTACGAGTCGCGCAGCACACCGAGGATGTCGCGCAGCTTCATCATCGACTTGCCGGCGAAACCGCCGACGGCGAACTCGCGCTCCAGGTCCCAGAGCGTGAGGCCGTGCTCGTTGATGTCCAGGTCGGGGTGCTTGCGCTGCTTGTACTCCAGCGGGTCGGTGTCGGCCATGACGTGGCCGCGGACCCGGTAGGAGTGGATCAGCTCGAAGACGCGGGCGGCCTTGGTGACGTCGTCGTCGTGGGAGACGTCGATGTCCTTGAGCCAGCGGACCGGCTCGTACGGGATCCGCAGCGCTTCGAAGATCTGGTCGTAGAAGTCGCTCTCGCCGAGCAGCATGTTGGCGAGGATCCGCAGGAACTCGCCGGAGGCGGCGCCCTGGATGACCCGGTGGTCGTACGTCGAGGTCAGGGTCATGACCTTGGAGATGCCCAGCTTGTTCAGGGTGTCCTGCGAGGTGCCCTGGAACTCGGCCGGGTAGTCCATCGCGCCGACGCCCATGATGAGGCCCTGTCCGGGCATCAGGCGGGGCACGGAGTGGACGGTGCCGATGCCGCCCGGGTTCGTCAGCGACGCCGTGACGCCGGTGAAGTCGTCCATCGTCAGCTTGTTCGCGCGGGCGCGGCGGACGATGTCCTCGTACGCCTGCCAGAACTCGAAGAAGTTGAGCGTTTCGGCCTTCTTGATGGCCGCGACGACGAGCTGGCGGTCACCGTTGGGCTTGACCAGGTCGATGGCCAGGCCCAGGTTGACGTGGGGCGGCTTCACCAGGGTCGGCTTGCCGTCCTTCTCCGCGAAGGAGTAGTTCATCGACGGCATGGCCTTGAGGGCCTGCACCATCGCGAACCCGATGAGGTGCGTGAAGGAGACCTTCCCGCCCCGGGCGCGCTTGAGGTGGTTGTTGATGACGATGCGGTTGTCGAACAGCAGCTTCACGGGGACGGCGCGCACGGACGTGGCCGTGGGCAGTTCCAGTGAGGCGTTCATGTTCTTGGCGACCGCCGCGGACGGACCGCGCAGCGTCACGTACTCGGGGCCCGCGGGGGCCTCGGTGGCGGGCTGGGCCTTGGGCTCGGCCTTCGCCTTCGCGCCGGCCTGCTGTGCGGCGGCCGGTGCGGGGGCGGAGGCGGGCTTGGCGGCCGGAGCTGCCGGTGCGGCGGCCGGTGCGGCCGTCGCGGGGGCCGGGGCCTGGGCCGCGGGCTTTGCCGCAGCGGGTGCGGCAGGCGCGGCGGGGACCGGCTGGTTGGCCGCGGGCGTCGCCGGGGTGGCGGGCGCGGCGGGTGCCGGAGTGGCCTGGGCCGGCTGTGCGGCGGCCCCGGTCACGTCTTCGGCTTCGGGGGTGGCGGACTTCTCCGCCGCCGGGGTGGATCCGGGCTTGTAGTCGGCGAAGAAGTCCCACCAGGCGCGGTCGACCGAATTCGGGTCCTGGAGGTACTGCTGGTAGATCTCGTCGACGAGCCACTCATTGGGACCAAAGGCAGCGGCAGGGTTCTTCCCTTGCCCGTCTTGGTCGGTCGAGACGCTCGGGCTACTGGGGGACTGAGACGACACGGCGTTAACCGCCCTCTTCCGCTTCGCAAGGTGATGGACAGCGGAAATAAAGGCTACGCCTCCCCGGCCGAGAGGTGCAGGCCGGGCGGGCCTTCCGTCGCGTAAGTCACATCGGAGTGCTGGTTTCGTCGCATGGAATGGCGGGAAACAAGCGTGGTTCCGGTGTGGTCCGCTGTGGTCCGGGTAGGACGGACCGTGGTTACGGCCCACTTTGGGCCGCACCCCCAATGGATGACACGCAGAACGTGTGCTTCCGGTTCGACCCTACGTCAACTCGCCGGCCGGGGGCTTCCCGGAAGAGTGACCTGGATCCGGCAGCCACGTGCGGATTCGGCCACTCCGATCCGCCCGCCGTGCAGATCCACCGCCCAGCGCGCGATCGCGAGCCCCAGGCCCGTACCGCCGTCGCTGCCCGGCCCGTGCGGCGCCGGCAGGCTGCCGCGGTTGAAACGCTCGAACACCCGGTGCCACTCGGACTCCGGTATTCCGGGGCCCTCGTCCAAGACCTCCAGGTCCAGACTCTCCGGCTGCGTACCGCGCCGGGCACGCACAGTGACACGCCCGTGCGGCGGGCTGTGCTTGACCGCGTTGTCGAGGAGATTGGCGACGACCTGGTGCAGCCGCTCGATGTCCGCGTGCGCGGTCAGCTCGGGCGGCGAGACATCGAGGTGCAGATGCACGTCGGTACGCGTATGACTGCCGGACCCGGAGGCGAGAGAGCGCTGCGAGGCGATCACATTGACCTCCTTGAGCACGCCGGAGAGGTACGGCCAGACCTCGAAGCGGTGGGCCTTGAGCGGTACGACGCCGTTGTCGAGGCGGGACAGGTCGAGCAGCGTCTCGACGAGCCGGCCGAGCCGCTCGGTCTGTTTCAGCGCCGTACGCATCGTCTCGGGATCCGCGGCGGACACCCCGTCCACGACGTTCTCCAGCACGGCTCTCAGCCCCGCGATGGGGGTTCTGAGCTCGTGCGAGACATTGGCGACCAATTCCTTGCGGTGCCGGTCCACGGCCTCCAGATCGTCCGCCATGCGGTTGATCGTGGCGGCCAGGTCACCCAGCTCGTCCCGGCGGCCCGCACCGCGCACGCGCCGGGTGTAGTCACCGTGCGCGATGGACTTGGCCACCGTCGTCATCTCGTCGAGAGGTGACGTCAGACTGTGGGCCACGAACTGGGTGATCAGCATCGACGCGATGACGGAGAAGACCGTGATGAAGCGCAGCTCGGTCTTGGTGCGGAGCGCGACGAGGATGAGCCCGGTGGTGATGAAGACCGAGACGACGACGAGTGTGCCGAGCTTGGTCTTGATCGAGAAGGGACGCAGCCCGTTCCCCTGCCTGGTCCCGTTCCCCGGCCTGGTCATGCTGGTGGAGTCTCCAGGGCGTACCCCACACCATGAACCGTACGGATGCGCTCCGCGCCGATCTTCCGCCGCAGCGCCTTGATGTGGCTGTCGACGGTCCTGGTGCCCGACGCGTCCGCCCAGTCCCACACCTCGGCGAGCAGCTGCTCGCGCGAGAGCACGGCGCGCGGCGTGTTCGCCAGGCACACCAGGAGGTCGAACTCGGTCGGAGTGAGGTGTACGTCGTCACCGCGCACCCGGACGCGGCGCTGCGCGTGGTCGATCTCCAGCTCGCCGAGGCGCAGGATGCCGCTGCGCGGCGTCGAGGCGGCGAGCGTGGCCCGCTCGACCCGGCGCAGCAGGACGTGCACCCGGGCCGCGAGCTCGCGCATGGAGAACGGTTTGGTCATGTAGTCGTCGGCGCCGACTCCGAGCCCGACCAGCATGTCGGTCTCGTCGTCGCGCGCCGTCAGCATCAGTACCGGCACGGGCCGCTGCGCCTGGACGCGGCGGCAGACCTCAAGTCCGTCGAAGCCCGGCAGCATGATGTCGAGAACCATCAGATCGGGCTGCCACGCCTCGGCGGCGTCCACCGCGGCGGGTCCGTCGACGGCCGTCTGCACCTGAAAGCCCTCGGCGCGAAGTCGCGCGGCAATGGCGTCGACGATGGTCGCGTCGTCCTCGACGACCAGCACCCGGCGCTGAGCGCCCGGAGTGGCCGCGAGGCCGTTGTGGCTGGTGTGTGTCTGCTGCTCCATTGCCCCGCCCCTGGGAGTTCTCTTCTATCCCACGTGTAGGGCAGCAGCGTAGATGCACTGACAGCGTCCCGGCTACGCAGGGCGAACCGCGAGATGGACCACGTCAGGAACGCCCCGGGCAACTTGGATCTCTTCCGTCCTAACCAAGTTGAATCCGGCATTCCGCAACGCATCCTCGAATGCGGCGGACGGTTTGGCCGACCAGACGGCGAGGATTCCCCCTGGTCTCAGCCGTCTCATGCACCCCGCGAGCCCCTGCGGGGAGTAGAGATTGGCGTTGTCGTCGGTCACGGTCCAGTCGGGCCCGTTGTCGATGTCGAGGCAGAGCGCGTCGTACCTGTCCTGGTATGTACCAACGCTCCCGATCCGGTTTTCGCAAACGTAATCCACCAGATCGGTGTGAATGATCTCGCATCGTGGATCGGCGAGCGCGTCGCCGGAGATCCGTGCGAGTGGTCCCTCGCGGTGCCAGTCGATAATCGCCTGCTCACGCTCGATAACCGTGATCCGCCCCCAGCGCGACTGCGCGGCGGCGCGGGCGAGCGAGAAGCCGACGCCGAGGCCGCCGATGAGGAGGGCGGGGGCCGGGCGGTCGGTGTCGGGGCTGGGGAGTGCTTCTAGGGCGGCGTCGATGAGGAGGCGCTCGGAGCGGCCGTCGGAGGTGTCCATCAGGAAGCAGCCGTTGGCGATGATCTCGAAGTGCGCTCCGCGCTCCCGCAGAACGACTTCGCCGTAGGGGCCCTCGCGCCGGTCGATGGTGGTGGCGGTGGCGGTGGCGTGCGGAGCCTGGGTGGCCATGGGGGAACCTCCTGGGGACGGTTCGGTGCTTCCTTCGGTCGTCGGGGGCCATCCTGGCGTCGCGAAGACGGCGTGAACAAACGATTTCGGGCAGGGGGACCCGGACGGATTACGGGGGCGGCGGAGGTGGAAGGGCCGAGTCCAGGGGGACCCGGCCCTTCCGTCGTACTTCGTGCGCGGGGGCGTCAGGCGCGTCCGTCTTCGGGGCGCGCCCCGCGACGTACATACAGCGCCACTCCCGTCACGAACGCCACACCCGCCACCACCCAGGCGGCCACCTGCGGCCCCGGCTGCATCCACCACGCCCACACGGCGGCGGCGCCGCCGGGGGCGCGGGGGGCGGCCAAGTACACGGCGCCCCCGTACAACGTCATCGGCAGCCAGCTCAGCCGTGCCCCGAGCAGCGCGGCCGCGGCCGCTGTCACCCCGGTGGCGCCCAGGACGTTACGGACCATGGCGGGCGCGCCGAACGCTTCGGGGTGGCCGGGCACGGCCAGTGCGAGCAGCCCGCCGGCGAGAACTGTGAGCGCGAGCAGATGCACCAGGCGGCGCGGCCACCAGGGGCGTACCGAGGTGCGGTCCAGCTCCTCGGTGTGCGAGTACAGGCCGACGCCGACCGCGGCGGTCACCAGCAGCGGCGCGAGCGCCAGGACCGGGACGCGAGCGGTGTGGTCGAAGTACGGCCGGTCCTCCAGCCAGTCGGCGGTCCAGGCGGCGGTCGCCGCGATACCGACGACCGAGGCGACGGTGAGCGGGACAGCGCGGGAACGGATGTACGGGTGGAGGTGTTTCGCGGCGGTCGGGGGCGTCAGGATCGTCAGGGTCCGGGCGCCGGCGCCCCTGGTGGCGCTCACAGGACCGGCACTTCGGCCGGCGTGCAGTTCTTGCTGGTCGCCAGGTAGCGCCCGAGCCATTCCCTGCGCTCTTCGTCGCCCATCGTCTTGAGCCGGGCGGTGCCGTCAGGCGTGGAACTGGGCGCGGAGGTGGTGGCGGAATTGGGGGCGAAGTTACTTCCGGTGTGGTCGAGGGGCGCCAGCCAGCTCAGGACGGCCGCGTCGGTAAGAGCGACCCGTTCGCTGCCGGCCCTGTCCTTGTTGAGGGCCGTCTCCGGGCACTGCCGCCGCATCAGCGACGCAGCGGTCTGGAGGGCGTAGTCGTCGGGATCGGTCAGCTTGTTGCGTACGACGCTCCAGCCCCGCGACACGTCCGGCAGCGCCGCCTCGCCCTCGTCCGCCCGCGGCTTCTGGTGGCTGTCCAGGTAGGCGACCGGCGCACCCTTGACGCCTTCCAGCCGGGAGGTGACCCCGGTCAGGGCCTTGGTGACCTCGGGGAGCAGCGCGCCGTCCAGGCCGCTCACGCAGATCTTCGGGGCGGATCCGCTGCAGATGGCGCGCCTGAGGGCCGGGTCTTGCCGCCACATATCGAAACCCGTCTGCGTGATGAGCGTGGCGGCCGCGAGCGTGGCGGCCAGCGGCAGGAGTGCGACGGCCCGCAAGCGTGCGGCGTACGCGAGCAGCGCGGCGAGGCCGAGACCCCCCAGCCACACCACCGTCACAGGGCCCTGCCACCACACGGGGAGATAGCTGCCGGCGTCCGTAGTCACGGCCGGGCTGAGGAACCGGACGTCCGAGGAGAGGTACGAGGGGAAGCCGACGGTGACGTACATGAGCGCCGCTGCGACGGGCGCGCTCAGTCGCCAGGGGATCAGCCGCCCGGCGACGAATCCGAGGACGGTGGCTGTCCCGAGCCAGGCCGCGTCGGTCAGCGCGATCGACAGGAGCGGGCTGCCGCTGAACGCGTACGGCCAGGTGGCGAGGAGAACGACGGCCGCGGCGGCGACGTATCCCGCCAGGATCCACAGCACCAGCGGCGCGAGGCAGAGAAGGGTCTGGGCGAGCGGCGTACGGACGCTGGTTTCGCGCAGCTCCGTCATGCCGCGCCGACGCTCGCGACCGCCCTGCCAGCATCCGACGGCGGTCGCGAGCGGGCCGCCGAGCAGGGCCGAGGCGGAGTGCAGCAGGCTTTGCGTCTCGCCCCAGCTGCCTTGCCACTGGGCCGCCTTGAAGACCATGGGCGCGATCAGGGTCACCATGACGGCGATTCCCAGCCAGGGGCCTATGCCACGGCGCAGCTCGGCACGCAGGGGCGCAAGCAGCCGCGGGGGTCGGGTGGTGGTGGCGGTGGTGGGTCGGGAGGAGGTGTCGGTGTCCGTACTCGGGCGGGGGCTTGTCCCGGTCGTCATCGGGCCGCTCCCGTCGTGCGGTGGGTGCGCAGGGCGGCGGTGTAGCCGCGTTCGATCGGGTTGTCGCCCAGGGCGGGGTCGTCGTCGCCGTTCGCGAGCCCGGAGAGCTGCTCGGGTGTGCCGCGGTAGGCGACGCGGCCCTGCTCGATGAGCGTGACCGCCGTGCAGGCAGCCGTTACGTCTTCCACCAGGTGGGTGGAGACGATCACTGTGGAAGCGGTGCCCAATTCGCGGAGCAGTGCTCTGAATTCGACGCGCTGCTCCGGATCGAGACCGGCGGTCGGCTCGTCGAGCAGCAGGATGTCCGGCTCGTTGACGATGGCCTGCGCGATTCCGACCCGCCGCACCATGCCGCCGGACAGTGACTTCACCTTCGCGTCGATTCGGTCGGTCAGCCCGACCCTTTCAACCGCCCGCTCCACCGCCTCCGGCGTGGCCGCCGCAGGCATCTCTTTCAGCCACGCGACGTACGCGACGAACTCCCTCACCGTGAAGCCGGGGTAGTACCCGAATTCCTGTGGCAGATACCCCAGCCGACGGCGTACAGCAGAACGCTCGCGGTGCCCCGACATGTCGCTGCCCAGCAGCTCGACCCTGCCCGCAGTCGGTGTGGCGACCGTGGCCAGTACCCGGATGAGGGAGGTCTTGCCCGCACCGTTCGGCCCGAGGAGGCCATGCACGCCGGTACCGAAGTCCAGGTCGACGGCGTCGAGTGCGGTGGTCTTGCGGTGCCGGACGGTCAGCCCGGCGACGGCGACGGCCGTTGCTGTCGTGGCTGCTGTGGTGTTCAAGAGAACTCCAGTCGGTCGAAGGAGGTACGGCGCAGGGCGAGCAGCCCCGCGAAAAGTGCGGCGGCGGCGGCCCAGCCGCCTTGGGTCAGGGGCCCGCCGAGGTAATCCGCGACGGGAAAGGCGGCCAGGTCGCCCGGGAGCCGGCTGCCGGCAGGCCCCGGCGCGGTCACCACCGGCAGCACCACGGCCAGCCCCCACGCGGAGCCGATGGCTCCGGCGGCGGGTCGGCACCCGACGTACGATCCGAGCGCCAGCGCCCCGATGGTCAGCGCGAGCCCGGGCAACAGCCAGGCGGCCGCGCCGGGAACGCCCGGGGCAGTGGGGAGTACGGCCCCGGCGGCGGTCAGCAGCGGGAGGCTCACGCCGAGCACGGCGGCCGTCCGGAGCAGGAGAAGCCGCAGGCCGCCGGAGGGAGTCGAGGCGCTGATCTCGTACATCGGATCGGCATGCCTGCCGTACGAGACGGCGACCCCGGCCAGGGGCAGCAACGGAGCCAGCGCGAGCAGCAGCGGCCGGGCCCCGTCGAACCCGGCGCCGTACGCCAGCCCGACCGCCCCGGCCCCCACGAGTACGACGGCCACCACCCAGGCCCCCCGCAAGGCGGGCCCGGCGCTCCACACCACCCGCCCGAAGCGCCCCCCGGAGCTTCGGGCGGGCCTGGGCCGGGGCTGCCTCGGTACTGCTGGTGTCGCGGCGGCGAGTACCGCTTCCCTGAGGGACGCGAGCGCGGGGCCGGCTGCGCCTGCCCGTACCGCTGCCGAGACCCGGTTCGCGCACTTCCCGCACGCCTCGACGTGCTTCTCCAGCGACCATGCGTCGGGCTCTGCGATCGTCCCGGCTGCGTAGCGCGCTGCCAGAGAGTCGTCCACGTGCCAGGTCGCGTGCCGAGCCGAACCCGGTGCGGCTGAATGCCGTTCCGCCGTCATGCTGTGCCTCCCAACGGCTTGTTCCTGCTGACTGCGTCGGCCACAGCGGTGACTGCGGTCGCTGAGGTCATTGCGCTCAATGAGGTCAGTTCCGCCAAGGCCTCGCGCAACTCGCGCCGTGCCCGCATCGCCCGGGTTTTGACCGTGCCTTCCGCCAGGCCGAGCAGGCGGGCGGTCTCGCGGGTGGTCAGCCCGTCGATCACCGTCGCGCGCAGGACATCGCGCAGCTCGGGCGAGATCCGGTCGAGGGCGGTGCCGACGTCCCCGTACTCCAGCCCCGCCAGCACCCGTTCCTCAGCGGAAGGCGCCGCCCCGGAGGGCACGAACTCGGCGCGTTCGGCCCGGTCCGACCGTTCCGCCCGCGTCCGCGCCCGCTGGGCGTCGACCAGCCGACGTGCGGCGATCACCCACAGCCACCCGCCGGCTTCCCCGCCCCGGTGCGAGCCGGCCGACCGCCAGGCCGTCACGAAGGTGTCCTGGAGGACTTCTCGTACGGTCTCGGGGTCAGCGCAACGCCGGGTCAGCCGGGCGTGCAGCCACCCTGCGTGCCGGTCGTAGAGCGCGGCCAGCGCCTCCGAGTCCCCTTTGGCGACGGCGCGGAGCAGTGCCGCGTCGTCGGCGGCGTGGTTGTCGGCGTCGGCGTCGGCGTTCCGGTCTCCCCCCGAGGGGCGCATCAGTCTCACGTTCTCTCTATCGCTCGCGCTGATGCGAACGGTTCAGGACGTCGTTGACCTCAAGTGGAGTTGAGGTCATAGCTTCGGGAGTTGTCACTTCCGGTCCGAACCGATTTGAGGATGCCGCTATGACACTCTCGGACGCCGAACTGGCGCAGCAGCCGATCGCTTACTGGACGGATGTGGCGCACAAGGAAATCCTTGCCTTCATACGCCGCGAGCTGGCGGAGCTCGGCATGTCCCAGCCCCAGTACTGGACGCTGCGCCATCTTTCCGTCAACGACCTGTCCGAGGACGGCGAGGGTCGTACCGTCGAGGAACTGACCGAGGCGATGCGGGACTACCTGGCGCCGCAGGACGACCTCGTACCGGACACCGAGGACTTGGTGGTACGTGGCTGGCTGACCCGTGACGCCACGACCGGACGCCTGACGATCACCGAGGCGGGCGAGGCGGGGCGGCGTCGGGTCAAGGACCACGTACCGGCCGTGCGGGCCAAAATCCACGACGGCATCAACGCCAGGGACTACGTCACCACGATCAAGGTCCTGCGCCGGATGATGCGCAACGTGGGGGGCGCCGGGAGGGCGGAGTGAAACCTGCGAGTCTGCTTACTCCCAGAAGCAAGCCTTGGTTACGGCAGTGGCAGGGCGGCGACGATTCTGTCCAGTGCGGGTACTGGCTTTGAGCCGTCCGTCACCACCTCGTGGCCCTGGTGGACGACAGCCGTGGTGAGGCCGTCGGGTATCGGCTGGCTTCGCATGTTGATGCGGGGCAGCTTCGTGAAGTCCGACTCGGCCAGAGCCTTGCGGAGCTTGGTGAGTTCGTCGGGCTTCATCTTGTCCCTGCCAACCGGCTTGGCGCCCGACAGTGTTGTGTACGAGCCGTCGGCGTTGACCAGGACGCTCTGGTGGCGGCCGTCGATTCCGCCGCTCACCGTTGCCGTGACGAGCCGCCTGTCCGCCGGGTTCGTCGGCTCCGCCGGGTTCGTCGGCTCCGGCGAGCGCGTCGGCGCGCTCGGGGATGAGGTAGGGGTAGGGGTAGCTGGGGCATTTTGTGGCGGCGAGTTGCTGTCGGTCGCGCTCTCCCGCGTACCTCCGCCTCCACATCCCGCCACCAGCAGAGTCGCTGCCACCAGCAGCCCTCCAGCCACCGCTCCCTCGCGCGCCTTGCGTCTCATACTTCGACCACGTCTCATACGTCGCCCAACCCCCTCCCGTACCGCACCAGTACATGCCACAACTGCTTGACGTACTGGAGCACCTCGTCCTGCGAACCCCACTCCGCCCAAGCCTCCGGCTCCCCTACGACGGAAGCCGCCGCGTGGCCGAGTACCTCGGCACTGAGGATGCCCTCCCGCGCGTACGAACGGCAGACCCGTGCCGCCAGTGGCACCATCACCGGCCCCCGGAACTCCGCGTCCACCTCCTCCGGCGCGAGCGCGAACCCTGCGTGCCACTCCACCGGGACGCCCGTGTTCGCCAGCAGCTGTGCGGTCTTCGTGCCCCGGAACGACGGGTCGAGCACCAGAGCCTCCGCGTCACGAGCCAGGTCGATGTCGCCGTGCACCTGCGCCTCGATATACGTGTCGAGCGCGCGACCCTGCACGGGCACGGGAGGCGGAAAGGGGCTGATCGTCCCGCCCGTCGCCAGCCAGGCCGCCAGTACCGGCCCGAACACGTCGATCGTGCCCACGTCCTCCGGGCCGAAGTGACTGTCCGGGTGGCAGTACGTCGCCCGGGCGTGTACCTCGGCCCGCAGTCGCACGTAGCAGGAACCGAAGCGCGGCGCGGCGCCGTCGGGGTGGTTGAGGACGTTGAGCGCCCCGTACTTGGGGCGCTCGGCGCCGGTGGCCGTGCGGTATGCCCCGCCGAAGAGGTGAAACTCCCACTCGTCTCTCGGCCCGCCGGGGTACGCGGTGCGGCTGCCGTTGGACAGGCCCGTCTCGTACTGGCTGCGGTAACGGCCGTCCGCCGCCAGGGACTCGGCCACGGTCCGGCCGTCGGCGAGCAGCCGGTCCGGGTGGAAGTTGAGGGTGATGCGGGCACGTTCCCGGACACCCGCGAGGAGCCTTTTGTGGGCGGTGCCAGGCGCGGGAACCCGCCCCGCGGCGCGCAAAGCCATGCCCCTGACATGTTCCAGTGCGGCACTCTGCGCCGCAGTGAGGTGGAAGCGGTTCATCGCCCGTGGTGCGCCGGGCTGAAGTTCGCCGTCATGGGGAGGCCGTCCTGACTCGGTTCGGCCGAGTAGGTTACGCCGACCAGTGGGGCGTACACCCGCCATCCCAGCGACTCGTACAGCCCCCGCCCTTCCGTCGTCGCGCCCAACACCCCTACCGTGGCGCCCTGTTCGTACGCCGCGCCCTGGAGCGTACGCATGACCAGCGCACCCAGGCCCTTGCGCCGGTGTGCGGGGTCCGTCTCCACCTGGTCCACCACCGCGGTCCTGCCGGTCGGGGCCACTTGGCCGCGCGCGGCGAATCCGCCGTCGGGGGCGAGGACCAGCACACGGGTTACGCCGCCGCGCTGCCAGGACTTGACTGTGTAGCCCTCCGGGGCGTCCGTGCGGGGTAGCGCGTCCAGCGGTGCCGTCATCAGCCAGCCAGGGCCGTCGGACACCCACTCCACCCCCAGCCACGGCGCGACTGTCTCCGGCTCCAGGAACATCTTGAGCGCGACGGCCGGCGCGGCGTACGCCTTGGCCAGCTTGCGGACCGTCGCCTCGTCGGCGTCGGTCATGACGTGCCGGGTGGCGTGGTGCGGGAGCCCGACGTCCACCGTGAGGCCCCAGGGCTGGGGCACGGGGTCTGCCGCGCCTCGGGACACGACCCATCCTGCGACCCACGCGCGGACAGCCTCGGCGGTCGAGTCGAAGGGCGGCGTCGAGTCGTGTGGCGGCATCGGCACTCCGGAAGTAATAGACGTTGACTCCATTCACCTATTACATACCGTCTGCGTCGCGGGGGACCTCAAACGGCCCCATCCATTGATCGCTGACAGCGAACGCCCGCCCGGGAACATTCCGTCGCGTCCAAGCATTGAGTCGGCATAGCTCAAGTTCACTGCCGAAGGGGAGATCATGGCATCGACGTCCAACCCGCTCACCCTACCCGTGCTGCCGCTCGATGACGAGGTCGTGCTGCCGGGAATGGTGGTGCCCCTGGACCTGTCCGATACCGACGTACGCGCCGCGGTGGAGGCCGCCCAGGCTGCCGCCCGTTCCAGTGGCAACAGCGGCAGCACCGGTAGCAGCGGCAACAGTGGTAACAAGCCGCAGGTGCTTCTCGTTCCGCGTATCGACGGCACGTACGCCGCCACCGGCGTCCTCGGCACCGTCGAGCAGGTCGGGCTTCCGACGGTGACCCCGGCGCCCTGATCCGCGGCCGCAGCCGCGTCCAGATCGGTGCCGGGACCACCGGACCCGGCGCGGCGCTCTGGGTCGAGGGCACGGGCGTCGACGAGACGGTGCCCGAACCGCTCCCCGGAACGGTCGCCGAGCTGGTCAAGGAGTACTCGCCACCAGCTGGCTGAAGAAGCGCGGCGCCTGGCAGGTCGTCGACCGCGTCCAGCAGATCGACGACGTCTCCGCCCTCGCCGACAACTCCGGCTACTCACCCTTCCTCACCACCGCCCAGAAGGTCGAGCTGCTCGAGACCGCCGACCCGGTGGTCCGCCTCAAGCTCGCCGTGAAGTGGCTCAGCGAGCACGTCGCCGAGCAGGACGTCGCCGAGTCCATCGCCAAGGACGTGCAGGAGGGCGTGGACAAGCAGCAGCGCGAGTTCCTGCTGCGCCGCCAGCTCGACGCCGTACGCAAGGAACTGCGCGAGATCAACGGCAAGGAAGGCGAGGACGAGTCCGACGACTACCGGACCCGCGTCGAGGCCGCCGACCTCCCCGAGAAGGTGCGCGAGGCCGCCCTCAAGGAGGTCGACAAGCTGGAGCGGTCCTCCGACCAGTCGCCCGAGGGCTCCTGGATCCGGACCTGGCTCGACACCGTCCTCGAGCTGCCGTGGAACGAGCGGACCGAGGACCAGTACGACATCAAGGGCGCCAAGCAGGTCCTGGACGCCGAGCACGCCGGCCTGGACGACGTAAAGGAGCGCATCACCGAATACCTGGCCGTGCGCAAGCGCCGGGCCGACCGTGGCCTCGGCGTCGTCGGCGGCCGTCGGGGCGGCGCGGTGCTGGCACTGGTCGGCCCGCCCGGCGTCGGCAAAGGCTAACACAGTTGGGTGGACCCGCCCTGACCTGCGGAAACGTGCCCTACGGGCGCAGCGTTACGCGCATCGGCCCCACCTCGGCCGCCCATTCCTCGCCCCGTTCTACAGCGGCGGCCCCCTCGCTGATGATCTGCTCATGGAGGGGCGTAGCAACGTGCAGCATCACGTGAGCGCGCGTCATGATCTCTTCGCTCTGATAGACGTTCAGCAGAACGTCAGTGATCAATTCCGAGGCCGATTGGCCGTCCGGCCGCTCATCGCTTCCGGCCACGTCTTCCGTATCGATTTCCCACGCAACATGCATGGGGGCACCTTAAAGCCAGCGCAGGCAGCAAAAAGGCCCCGCCCAATGCGCCGGGGGAGACGCACGGACGGGGCCCCGATACCCACCCCTACCGGCCTGCGCCGCCGCAGTAACGGGAGGGACGGGGGACTAGACGGCCCAACCTCGGGCCACGAGTAGCGCAACGGTCGTGATCCACACTGCGACACCGAGGAACGTCACGAGGCGTTCCCAGCACCGCCGTCTCACGTGTCCGCGCGGCACCGCTGGCACTCCGGAATCCGGCACGGGGGACGGGGCGAACCGGGCGGGAGGTAGACCACACCAGACGCCACATCCCGCGCTCCGCCGTACTCGGTCCACCAGCCCTCGGGAGAGCCTGCGTACGGGCTGTCAGGGTCGTCTATGAGGCTGACTAGCTCCGGGGCCGGTAACGGCGTCTCCTGCTGTCTGCTGACTCTCGCCGGGACACTCACCGGGGGCACCGTACGGCGTGCCGGTAGACGACGATCGGCGCACCGGACTGCCTTTCGAGTGAGCCCCGGTGTACGCGCTCAAGACTCTTGATCGGTTGCTTACAGTCCGGGCACGTCTGACCAGCGGGCGCGTAGGTCGAATACTCGAACTCCCGTGCATCTGTGGTCAGTTGCGGTGTTTCGCTGGCCATCATCTCGCCGTCCCCTCGCATTGCGTCGGAGCAGCGAGCATCCCGCCGGACGGCCAGCGGCTACAGGGACGGAACGTCCCCCTTTTCGGGCCTTAGTTGGCGACCCCCAAAAACTCGGCGAGGCGACGCAGACCGACCGGCCGAGCACCGCCCTCCCACAGATCCGTCACGATGGCGACGGCCAGCGTGTGATGCCGCATCCAGCCGGGCGCAATCTGCCGTAGCCGCGTGAGGGCATTAACGGCACCCTCGGCATTCCCCAGGTCCGTATGCGCCCGCGCCACATCGAGCAATAGCCACGTGCGCCAGGAAGGGGGCGTGTCCGCGCTGAGCCGCATTCCCTTTGCAAGGTCTAGCGCTTCCTCGGGCCGCTCATGCTGGACAGCGAGGCGGACGCGTTCGATGCGTACAGACGACCGGCTGAATACTGAGACCATTTTCCCGTCAGCCGGGGGCGGTAGCGCGGCCAGTTTCTTTGTCGCGTTCTCCGCCGTGGTCATCATTTCCCGCGCCTTGTCGTAGTCGCCGGAACGGGCGGCACTGGTCGCAGCCGACATGACCAACCCGCCCCACACGCGTACGCCCTCGGCACTGTCGTGGTGTTCCCGCTCCACTTGGTCGGCAGCGTAAACGGCTAGGTTCTCCGCGTCGCCCAAACGGTTCTGCCGCTGATAATTCCATGCGACGGAATTACTGATCATTGCGGACAGCAGCGGATCGGATGAATCCCCGGCGGCGTTCATGGCGCGCTCAAGAGCAGACAGCGCTAGGTCAACCTTGCCGAGACGGATAGCGAGATGACCGGCCAATTGCAGTGACTTCCCCAACGCGGACTGCCCCACCGCCCTTTCCTCGGAGTTCCCTATGGCGGCAGCAAAGCGAGCGTCGGCAATGATGCCCGGTAGTACGTCCATGAGGCGGCCGAATTCGGCGTTGTGGTAGATGGTCCATGCGTCGGAAATCTCGCGCCGCAACAGCGAGGGTGTGAGCCGTTCCGTGTTCGTCGGCTCGGGCAGCGGAGCGAACAGCGGCGGCATGATCGCGCGGCGGACGGCTACGAGTTGGGGCGGGTCGGCCTCACCCGTAGAGGGCACTCCGGGCGGGTCCCCCAGTAGGGCAGTCAGTTCCACCCCGAGACCCTGCGCCAAGTCGTGCAGCGTCGGCAGTCGCGCGCTGTGCTTCCGCCTCTGCTCAAGCTTCTTGATCACGTCCACGGACACGTGAGACCGCTCCGCCAACGCTTCCTGTGTCAGGTCAGCGATGCGGCGGAGACGTGCCAACCGGTCGCCCAGGTGCTCAGCCATGCAGCGAGGCTACGCCGCGAGAGGCAGTACGTCAGGTAATCTGACGCACCGTCAGATATGGCTAGTTGCAGCGTGAACACGAGAATCACCTAGGAACGCAGAACGCCCCCAACAGCGGGAAGCCATCGGGGGCGAACACCACCCCTTGACGTTTAGGTGTGGTCGGCTTGCGCGGGGGATCGCCTGCGGATCACAGGTGGCGATATCTCAAGGGGACGTTGGGGAGTCGGCACCCGTGGACCCGAGGCCGGCAAAAGTCGCACCTTTCGATCAAAGGTGCTCGGCTCACAGAACGCCACGGATGGTGACCAGTGAGCGTTTGGGCGACTTGGAAACCCGTAGCCAAGCAGAGCTGCTATACGCTTGCGATGCCCAAAAAGTTCGATTAAGAGGCATCCCCCACCCCACCCTTGGGCTACGGAATGTCACCGTTAAATGCAAGGTGCCAGGTGTTCAGCGAGTGGTTCGCCGCTGCTTCTGTTCCGCCTGTCGCTTATGGAATTCGTCCCAAGACATGGTCGAACCCATGCGGCAGGCACCCTCACGCAAGCCACGGAGAGGGCATCCAGGATTCAGCCCAACATGCCCGCACATCACGCACTTGATCTCACGCTGACTGTCCATCGCGTCGCGCCTTTCGCTCTGTATCGAACGCCTCTTGAAAGGCCCGTGCCTGGCTTGATCCAGAACCGGGCGTCGCCTTGAAGCGGGCCAGGTACTCATCACGCTTTGCGGCATCCTCGGGGGGCATGGAAACGCCACGGAAAAGCGGGAGGGTCTGGCAGTGGCAACCCCGGTGGAATTGGTCAGGCTCCATGAACTTGGAATAGGCCGCCCCTCGGCTGGCAAGCATTGCGCAGAATCCGCATGGGTCGGTATCCGTCATGCGATACCACCCGATCACTTCGGCGTCATTCTCCCGAGCCTCGGCCAGCGCGTCACGGCCGCCCGATTCAGCGAGTCGGCCAGCGTCTAGGGCTAGGTTCCGTCCGGCGCTTTCCATCGTGTCGTCAAGGGACTTGAGGAAATCCGGATCGTCCAACCGGCCGCGCTTCATCTCTTCACGGAGCGGAGCGGTGTGGACGTAGTAACTCACCTTGGCCTTACCGGCCTCCGCCGCAGTGTCTCGGCTTTCCCATAGGTCGTCGTCGCCAGCGTCGCCAGCGTCGCCAGTAGCCGCTTTGCGGGCAGCCTGGTGATAGTTCACACCCTCGGCATATGAGCGACTGCGCGAGGCACTGACGAGAGTCTGAAACTCCCGGACCACGGCCGGTGATCCCTCGGCCGCTCGCTGCGGAGACAGGCCACGCCACCAGGACGCGACCCGCTCCACAAGCGATTGGGAAAGGTCCACCTGAGCTTGGTAATACGCCTGCGATGCGGCGTTGAACTCAGATTGACGACTCACTACAGCTCCCGCGACTTCCGGATAATCCGGCCGACGATTCCACCGGAGTTTGAATCATTGGGGTCCAGGCCACCCATTCCGAGACCCGACGTACGCGCGTCGGCATACTTGGCCAGCGTCGCGGCTTCCGTTGCTAGCTCCTCGGCAGTCTCGCCACGCAGGAACGGCATTAGCTCATCAGGCAACCCGTGACGGCGGGCGGCGCGTTCACGCTCTAGCGCTACCTCGGCGGCCTTTACGCGCGCTTCTGCGTCGTCCAACTGCGTATTAAGTTGCTGGCGCAGATCCTCGGAAGTGCGGAGCGCCGAAGAGGCTTGCTCTACTTCCGCCCGCAGGTCATCCAGCGAGGGGCCCTCAGTGCCCGTAGGCGGGGTGGAATCAATCTCGGGGACCGATTCCACCTCCGGTGCCTCAACAGGGCTTCCAGCGGACTCCCGTGGCGTCTCTGGCGTGTTCTCTACCTCAGCCACAATCACCCTCCTTACGCGGGCGGAGTCGCCAGCTTGAGACCCACCGAACGCTGAGTGTCTAGAACGGTTGCGCCCACGAACGCCTCAACAATGCTGCGCTCCTGTCGGCTCTCGCCCTCGAACGCCACAAACCAAGTCATCGCGTAACTCTGGCCGTCCTCATCGGTCGCCGACGCGCCGTTAACCGAATACGGCTTAGCAGGTGCCTTGATAGCAGCGGCGAAAGCCTCACGGGTCATTGCAACAGCGCCCGTGATATACGGCGTCATGTAGATATCGAACCCGTGAAGGCGGCCCACAATCGCGTCACGGAGAGCGGACGGCGAACCGGCAGAATCGACATTCGAGAGATTCGGGTCCATCAGGAGAACGCGCTTGATCTTCGGATCAACCACCAGGACACGCGACTTTGCGTCAACCTCGCGGGTGTCGAGAATCTCGCCAGCCTCGGTAATCGCGTCACGAGGGTTAGCCGGATCAATCGTCAGCGTGCCAGCGTCGATAACCGGCTGAATAGCCCCGGCAATCTCCTTCTCAACACGCTTAGCCACACCGGCAACCTGCGGCATAAGGACCTGTGCGCTGAAGTTCTCGACATTCAGCGTCATGTCCTTAGCCGACAGCTCGATTCCGCTCATCGCGTGAGTGTTGAGCTTTACGGGAACCGTCTGCTCATTGAGCGTACTGGTTACAGCGGACGTGGAGCCGGTGAACGGCTGTGCCTCAATCACGCGGGGAACGCGCACCCGCACTGTGTCGCCTCGGCCACCGGCAAACTCTGCCTCGGCGTCGCGGAATACGAGACGACCTAGAACTAGCTCAGCCTTTAGCAGCGAAGCGGCATTCTTAGCGACTACGTCACTTACGGCGAAGATGTTAGCCATGGGTTAGACCCCCTCGGATAGAACGGTGTTCGTCGGCTGTGCCTTGCGGTAATCGGTCACGATGTTGAGCACAGCGATAAGGCCGTGAACCGACTCGCGTACGTCGTCAGCGGTCACGAGGTCATCGCAAAGCAGCTCGACCGCGAATAGGCGGTGCGCGTCAAGGACGGCGTACGGGTCGGTGACCACGCCCGCGCGATACTGGTTAAAGGCGAACTGAGCGTCAGCCTTGAGGTCAGGGGACATGCATAATTCCAATCAAAATGAAACGCCCCCCAGTAGTCGCAATGACCACCAGGGGGCGTTACCAACTAACCGCGCTATTTCTAAGGGGCGGGCCGGTTAACGTTCCCCGGCCCATATTCATAAGTAGCCGTCTACGCGGCCTTGGCACGATTGCGTCGTGCCCATTCCCGCTTGCGTGAGCGCTCCCGCTCGACCTTGCAGCCATCGCATATCTGCGGCCAGCGCCGAGACGAGACAGCGGGACGGGTGACGCTGAATTCATGTGCGCATTCACGGCATGTGCCGGTGAACCGCTTCTGCCCGTGGCTCATGTCCACCCAACCGGCGGCCGTCGCCCAAGACTTGGTTACCGAAAGGGTCTGCGACTGTCGCCGGACAGCGATCCGGGTAAGGCGTTCAGCCGGGCTGTGTAGTTCCCACAGGGGTCGCCACGGGTCATCCATCGCATCGCGCAGCGAACGGGCCGCAGACGCCCGTACAGCGACCTCGGGGTAAGGCTGCGGCTCGTCCCCCTCACGTCCCCGCGCACGATGCAACTCCCCATCCGCCTCGGCGGTTAGGTCGCGGACGATAAACCCGGCCTCTTCGATAGCGGCGCAGGCGGACATGGCGGACGGGTCATATTCGATACCTAGGAGGGAAGCGGCGGACGCCCAATCGTGGGCACCGTAGAAGGACACGGGAAACCTCCAAATGAGAAAACCCCCAGATTCCAGCCGGCTGGGGGTTAGAGAATTCGAACGCATGAACCACCCCTTAACGTTTAGGGGTGCTCGGTGGAGCGTGTGTTGAGTGTCGATTGCGAAGAGAGTTTTACCGAGCCTCTAGGGTTCTCTTATGGCTCTTGACTTTGATGTCGAGAATCAACACTCAACATAAAGAGAGAAATCATCCCTCTCCCCGCTGTGCCCGTTATCGCTTCCTCCGGTAGGCGGCGCGGTCCTTGCAGCGGCGCGAGCAGTAGACGGCCGGGCGGCCAATCCCCTTGTCCTGTACGGGCGTTACGCAGTCAGGACCAGCGCAGCCACCGGCGGGGAACAGGAGGGCGTCAACGATCTCCAGCGCGGAAACGATGAATTCGTGCACCTCGGGCGCTGTGAGAGTGCCTGCGAATAGGGCCTCTCGCGCCGCCTCCTCTGCTTGCTGTATTTGACGGCGGATCATATGACGGCTTCCCTGGCCGAGGGGGGAAAGGTTGTTATTCATTGAGTAGGTCTCCTCTAATGTCCGCTGAATGGGTAGCCGATTCCGCGTTAGTCCGCGCAATGGGTACCGGGGCGGAATGGTTTCCGCTTATGTCCGTAGGAAGTGATGGAGCATCCCGCGCTAGTCCGCGTAAGGGGTATGGCCCACGGGGTGATCCCCGCTCTAGTCCGCGCAAGGGGGAGGGCGTTCCGCTTTAGTCCGCCTAAGTTGCCCAAAGAAACACCCCCGCCATCGTTGACGGGGGTGTTTCTGGGAGGGGGCGGCAGGAAGTCTTAAGCGATTCTCTCGGTGTAACCGACCAACAGCGCTAGCCGGGCTGCCTGTAGATCAGCCGAGTTCCCGAGGTTTGCGCGGAAGGCGCGCACAAGTCGGCCGCGCTTGCTCCGCTCCTCGGTCGCCCATGCATCCATTCGGGCGCTAAGCGTTTCCAGGTCAAGGGTGTTCGTGATCGGCACCGCGCTGCCTCCTCGCTGTCTCTCCTCGGCGGGGTTCCGATATGCAGAGAGGGGGCCGGTAAAGCGCCGCTCTCACTGGCCACTAGGGGAGTCGGTTAAGCGGTGCGTTTCTGACGGACCGTCAGGTAATACTCGTGTGTACGCCTGACGGCCTAGCAGGCGTTCCCCGGTACGCGGTCCCATCGAGGCGCCGCAGGACGCTTAGGCGGGCTCCTGTGGCTTCCTGGGGGCAAAGCAAAGGGCCCCGCCCGGATCACTCCGAACGGGGCCCTGATGTTGGCTTGCCTACGCGGCCATGTCCTCGGCCTCGGCATCCTCGGCGGGGGGTTCGGCCCAAGCGATATCCACGCGGGGGCCGATGATGGCTTTCTTTCCGGGGGCGGAACCGATGACGTTGGACTTACGCACTGTGATGCGGTCAACGAATAGCCGGATGAGTTCGCGCCGGTCGTCAATGCTGGCCTTGGCCCACCATGTCCCCTCCCCGATGGGGTCGCCGTCCAAACCATCCTCCCGCGCTGTCCATTCAGCGATGGGGAGGACGGGCGTTGCGCTCTCGTCCAACTCGGCTAGCCGCTCCTCGGCCGCCTCCATTCGCATGGACGCTTCCGCCTCGGCACTGAGGAACGCGCGCCGTCCGATCTTGCCTGAGTAGCCACCGGCCTTACGGTCCTCGTACAGCTCCTTTAGTGCCCGCACAGCGTCCGCCCTCTCTGCGAGCAATTCGGAGCGCTCACCGGCCCGTTCAGGGGCCTCATGGAGCACACCCCACCGGCGCGCGGCCTCGGCCATGATGTCGCCGGTTTCGGGGTCGTCCTCGGCGGTCGTGATGAGTGCGAACACCCGACGCGTCACGTAGTCGTCAAGGCCAATCATGTTGATGGTTACGGTGCCGTCGTGCTGGCCCGGCTTGATCTTGTTTCCGCGCTTGCAGTGGTACGACGACTTGGAAGGGTTGGCCAATTTCCGGTGACCGACCATCACGTTGGCGCACTCGCACCAAAGGCGATCCATTGCGGTAAGTAGCGCTTGCTCGGCGCTGCGAGTCTGGCCCTTACCTCGGCCGGTAGCGTCTAGGCCGGGCTGGATTTTCCACCACTGAGCGGGCGGGATGATCGCTCCGCACTCAAGCTCAATCGGCCGCATGGTCACGGGGTCGCGCTTGATCCTGTAGCCGGTCACCTTGCCCGCATCGTTCTTGATCGGGTCTCGGTCGAATCCGGCAATCAGCGGGTCGCGCAACATGCGCTTGAGGGCCGCCGGGTCCCATTCGCTATCGGCCGTCTTCTTGCCCACGATTTGGCCGCGCGTCGGCACCTTGGACTCACGGAAGCCAACGCAGATGCCGTTTAGCGATCCGGCCCGGTTGCCCTCTCCTCGGCGGTTCTGTGTCGTTCCGCCCATGTCGGCCTCAAACAGATTGGCCGCTTGGCGCAATACGTCGCCCTCGGTCTTGAAGGGGCCGGAAAGTTTGGTGCGGGCATGGCGCAGCTTCTGAATAACGATGATCTGCTTGGGGTTGTCGGGGTTGGGAACCTCAACCGGGTACAGCTCGAAACCGTACGGCGGCTTACCCATGAACCCACCCAGACGCTTAGCCATGCTGTGCGCGCCGCTGACGGCCCGGCTCTTGTTCTTGCTCTCGTTGTGGGCAGCGTCAAGGCTCATCATGAGGTGGATCAAGTCCATAAGGTTTCCCTTACGGAAAGTCCCCTCCGAGGTGGACACGATGACCACACCGAGGTTCAACAACTCCGAGACAATCGGGATTGCGTCCATGACCTCAAGGCGAGAGAACCGGCTCACATAGTCAACGATGATCATGTTGACTTGGCCCCTGCGGCACGCGGTTAGCAGTCGCTCGAATTCCGGCCGCTCCTTATCGGACCGAAAAGCGGACGTGCCGAGTGCTTCCGAGAAATGACCGACCCATACAATGTCCTCGCCAGCGCTGGCCCTGCGTTCCGCCTCGGCCCGGTTGTTGGCTCGCTGTACGGCGGGGGATGTGGCGCTCTGGTTCTTTCGCGCCTCGGACTGCCTGTCATAGCCTGCCGCGTGGTATGCCATGCCGGTCACTCGCTCCGTGGTCATGGGGGGAATTTAGCTCCCCCAACTGGGTTTAGGCAAGACGTCCCTCGGCGAGTCCGTCGCGCACGCCATGGGCCGCAAGTTCGTACGGGTCGCGCTCGGCGGCGTACGCGACGAGGCGGAGATCCGCGGACACCGTCGTACGTACGTGGGGGCTCGTCCGGGGCGGATCGTGCGCGCCATCAAGGAAGCCGGGTCGATGAACCCCGTCGTCCTCCTGGACGAGATCGACAAGGTCGGCTCCGATTTCCGCGGCGACCCGGCCGCCGCGCTGCTCGAAGTCCTCGACCCCGCCCAGAACCACACCTTCCGCGACCACTACCTGGAGGTTGAGCTCGACCTCTCCGACGTCGTCTTCCTCGCCACCGCCAACGTCCTGGAGGCCATCCCCGAGGCCCTGCTCGACCGCATGGAGCTGGTCAGGCTCGACGGCTACACGGAGGACGAAAAGGTAGTCATCGCCCGCGACCACCTGCTGCCGCGCCAGCTGGAGCGGTCCGGACTGGAGCCCGGCGAGGTGACCCTCGACGACTCCGCGCTGCGCAAGCTGGCGGGTGAGTACACCCGTGAGGCGGGCGTACGGAACCTGGAGCGGTCGGTGGCACGCCTCCTGCGCAAGGTGGCGGCCCAGCACGAGCTCGGCGAGCAGAAGCTCCCGCTCACGATCACGGACGGTGACCTCCGTGCTCTGATCGGCCGGCCCCACCACGTCCCCGAGTCCGCCCAGGACCCGTCGGAGCGCCGTACGGCCGTTCCCGGCGTGGCCACGGGACTCGCGGTCACGGGTGCGGGCGGCGACGTCCTCTTCGTCGAGGCGTCCCTCGCCGACGAGGAGACGGGTGGCGCGGGGCTGACCCTCACCGGCCAGCTGGGCGACGTCATGAAGGAGTCGGCCCAGATCGCGCTCTCCTTCCTCCGCTCGCACGGCGCGGAGCTGGAGCTGCCGGTAGCGGACCTGAAGGACCGGAGCGTACACATCCACTTCCCGGCGGGCGCGGTACCGAAGGACGGTCCGAGCGCGGGCATCACGATGACCACGGCCCTCGCGTCGCTGCTGTCCGGGCGGCTGGTCCGTACGGACGTGGCCATGACGGGCGAGGTCTCCCTGACCGGACGCGTCCTGCCGATCGGCGGCCTGAAGCAGAAGCTGCTGGCGGCACACCGGGCGGGTACGACGACGGTCGTGATCCCGAAGCGGAACGAGGCCGACCTGGATGACGTACCGGCCGAGATCCTCGACAAGCTGGAGATCCACCCGGTGACGGACGTCCGCCAGGTCCTGGAGATCGCGCTGGCTCCGGCAGAAGTACGGGTGCCGGCGGCGGCGTGACGGACGTCGCCGGTGGCCCGGCTGTGGCGGCCCCCCTGCTCCTCTCAGCCGACTCTCGGCCGAGCGGACGGGGGGCTTCCGCGCGTGGGGCTTCCGCGCGAAAGGGCAAGTAATCGGATACAACGGAGGTAGGGCGCGAACGGCGGGCGAAGGTGACGGCGACAGCGACGGCGACAGTGAGGGCGAGGTGGCGGCATGGGCGTTCCTGAGCGGCTCACGGTGGCCGTCGGCCTTCTCGAGCTACGTCCCGAAGACCGCGTACTGGAGATCGGCTGCGGGCGCGGTGTCGCCGCCGGGCTGATCCTGGAACGTCTGCCGCGCGGCGAGTACGTGGGGCTGGACCGCTCAGAGGTGGCCGTCGCGGCCGCGAGCGAGCGCAATGCCGAGGCCGTGTCCGGGGGCCGGGCCACGTTCGTCCACACCGCGCTCGCCGACGCGGACCCCGAAGCGCTCGGCCGCTTCGACAAGATCCTCGCGGTCGACGTCAACGTCTTCTGGACCGGACCGGCCACGCAAGAGCTGGAGCTCGTCACCCGTCTGCTACACCCGTCGGGCAGCCTGGTGCTCTGTTACGTTCCGTCGGATCCGGCGCAGGTCGCCAAGGCGAAGGGCCTGCTGCTTACGCACCTGAGCGACGCCGGGTTCATCGCCACCGCGACGACGCACGCGCTCGCGGACGACGCGTCCTTGCTGGCGGTGGTCGGGGCGGTCGCACAGCTGCCGGGGGGCTGACGGCTGCCGCACCGGTCCCGCGGTGGCCGCGGGACCGGGTTCGGCCGGTCAGCTGTCAGCCGCCAGTCGTCGGCCGGTCAGCCGTAGGCGAGGGCCTGTACGCGGTCGAGGGCACCGTTGAACTTGTTGTGGTCGCCGACTATCGGGCCTGTGGAGGTGTACTGCCACATGGTCTGTACGCCCCAGCCGGGCGGGAGTTCGCCCACGGTCGTGTTGTACCGGGCGATCCACAGCGGGTTGACGGAGCCGAAGCCGGCGTAGTTGCCGGTGCAGGTCTTCCACCAGCTGGTCGCCGTGTAGATGACGGCGTCACGGCCGGTGCGGGCCTTGTAGGTGTTGAGGAAGTCGCGGATCCAGGCGACCATCCCGCTCTGCGTCTTGCCGTAGCACTGCGCGCCGTAGGGGTTCCACTCGATGTCGAGCGCACCGGGCAGCGTCCTGCCGTCGCGCGACCACCCGCCGCCGTTGTCCACGAAGTAGTTGGCCTGGTTGGCGCCGGTGGAGTCGTTCGGTGTCGCGAAGTGATACGCGCCGCGGATCATGCCGACGTTGTACGAGCCGTTGTACTGCTGCCCGAAGTAGGGGTTCTTGTAGTAGTTCCCCTCGGTGGCCTTCACGTAGGCCCACTTCACGCCGCTCGTCCACAGGGATGCCCAGTTGACGTTGCCCTGGTGGCTGCTGACGTCCACGCCCTCGGTCTGGGTGACGCGGGTGTCGCGCGGCAGGCCGCCCTGGCCGTCGTGCTTGATGACGCCCATGCCCATGTGGGCGGAGCCCGGTTCAGGCTTCTTGGCGGCGGCGGCGGCGGCGGTCGCGGTGGCGGTGGCGGTGGCCGCACCCGGGAGGGTCACGACGAGGACGAGCGCGGAGAGGAAGGAGAGGAGAATCCCGGCCGCCGCGGTGTGCGGGCGGCGGGCCGTTCCGGATCTGTGCACGGGCATTGCGTGCCTCCGAAAGGCTCGGTGGGGGATACAGAACAGGTCTGGGGCGACCTGTCGACAAAGCCACTGGTGTGGGCATGTCACGCATGAAGCTACGCACGTAGACAGGGGGTGCGGAAGAGGGGCCGGGTGCCGCCGTTGGTCTACCTCTGATCTTGGCCAG